>CAZLSV010000011.1:0-49918 GCA_964562235.1 uncultured Desulfatibacillum sp. | reverse complement strand
TGGCAGAAGGAAGAGATCCGCAAAGTCCTGGCCCGGACGGCCGTGGATGAGTCCGGTATCGGCGTCTACGAGGACAAGCTCGCCAAGATCAAGACCAAGACCCTGGGCACCCTCTGGGACCAGCGGGGAATCAGGACCTGCGGCCTGGTGGAGGAGGACAAGGCCCGCGGCGTCCGCAAGTACGCCAAGCCGATCGGCGTCATCGCCGACGTCGTCCCCTGCACCAACCCCGAGTCGACCATCTGCTGCATCGGGCTGTCCACCCTGAAGACCCGCAACGCCATGATCGTCTCCCCGCACCCCCGCACCCAGAAGAGCTCCTACCTGACGGTGGAGTACGGCCGTGAGGCGCTGAAAAAGATCGGCGCGCCGGTGGACCTGCTGCAGTGCATCAAGAACACGAGCCAGGAAAAAACCCAGCAGCTGATGGCCCACTGCGACTTTGCCGTGGCCACCGGCGGTGCGGCCCTGGTCAAAGTCGTTTACTCTGCCGGCAAACCGGCCCAGACGGTGAGCGCCGGGAACGTCGTGTCCTTCGTGGACGAGACGGTGCCCGATCTCCAGGCGACCGCCCGCAAGATCATGATTTCCAAGATCGCCAACAACGCCGCCTCCTGTTCCTCGGAAAACGCCGTCGCCCTCCACGAGAGCATCTACGACAAGATGATCGAGTGCCTCCAAAAAGAGGGCGGCTACCTGTGCAGCACCGCCGAGCGCGAGACCCTGCGCAAGTGCATGTGGCCGGACGGAAAGACCCTGAACCGCGACATCGTCGCCCACAATGCCAAATTCATCGCCGATCTGGCCGGCCTCAAGGTGCCGGAGACCACGAAATTCCTCATGGTCGTGGGCGAGAAGATCGGCCGCGAAGACCGTTTCTCCGGGGAAAAGATCTCGCCGGTTCTGACCGTGTGGAAGTGGAGCGACTTTGACGAGATGCTGGACCGCCTGGAAAAGATCCTGGACTTCTCGGGCAGAGGGCATTCCGTCTCGATCCACACCGAGCTGGACGAGCGCCGGGTGAAGATGGCGCTGAGGGCCAAAGTCGGCCGCGTGGTCTGCAACATGGGCCACACCGCCGCCAACAGCGGGGGCTGGGGCGCCGGGTTGCCCTTCACCGACACCCTCGGCGGCGGAACCTGGGCGGGCAACATGACCAGCGAGAATGTCAACTGGAGGCATTTTCTGAACTACACGCTGGTCTCCCTGCCCATCAAGGAATTCGTCCCGAGCGACGAGGAGCTGTTCCAAGACTACCTGAAGAAGTGGGGACGGGATTAACCACTCACGGGGCGGGCCGAGCGCCCGGCCGAGCCTTAAGACCGGAAAACCGGCAGCGGCCTCTCGCTGGGTGTCCGCCGCCGGTTCTCCGGTTCATTTTCGAAACAGGCGCACGCAAGGCTGCGCCCCGGCACCGTTGCTGCCGGCATCCGCGAAGAGGCGTGGCGAAAATGATCAAAGCCGTCATTTTTGATTTCGGCCAGACCCTCGTCGATTCCGCCGAGGGATTCCGGCAGGCCGAAAGGGACGCCCAGGAAAAACTTTTCGGGCACCTTGCGCTGTCGATCCGGGAGAAATTCATCGACCACTACCGCCGGGTCCGCCGGGAGTTCCACGCGCGGTCGAACTTCTCACGGCCGGCCATGTGGCGGGAGCTCTATCACTACTATTGTCTGGAGCCCGACGAGGCTCTGCTGGAGCGCTGGGAGACCGATTACTGGGATACGGTGAAAGCCCGAGCCCTCCTGTTCCCCGAGGCCACCGGCGTTTTGAAGGCCCTCAACACCCGTTTTCAACTGGCCCTGATCACGAACACCCAGGGCCAGCCGGCTTCCGCAGCCCACCGCATCCGCGAATTCCCGGCGCTGGAGAAGTTTTTTCGAGTCATACTGGTCGCCGGTGAAAATGGCCTCCCGCCCAAGCCCGATCCGGCACCCTTTCAAAAGTGCCTGGAAGCACTGGGCGTGGCCGCCGCCGAAGCGGTCTATGTCGGCGACGACTGGCGGATCGATGTCTGCGGGGCCCGGGGGGCCGGATTGAACCCGGTGTGGTTGAAACACGAAAGCGTCAGGCGCCACTGGCCTGACGGGAGTGCCGATGTGCCGGTGATCACGCGGCTTGACCATCTGTTCGGGCTGGACCTGCTGCATTGAAGCAGCAGCCTTCCCGATGCCGGCCTCATTTCACGGTCAGGACCGGGCAAGGCGCCTCGAGAATCACGTACTGGGCGTTGGAGCCGAACAGCAGTTTTCCGACCTTGGAGCGCTTCTCAATTCCGATGAGGATCAGGTCAATGGCGTTTTCCTGCGCGAACTGGACGAGTTCCTCCCCGGGCTCCAAACCCTGCGCGGAGAGTTTGGCTTCGCAGGCAATGCCGTCCCCCACGATCGAGTTCTTGGCGTAGGTCAGATCTTTCTCCGCTTTCTTGTAAATCTCACGCACGGCATGCTGGCCTCCGTCTACGACGGTGAGCACGCAGGTCTCTGCAGCGAAGACTTTGGCGTAGCGCTTGGTGATGTCGAGGGCTTTTTTGGACACTTCGGACCCATCATATCCTAATAGTATTTTCACTCAGCCTCCGGATTTTCGAATAAGCGGTCTCATGGGTGTCGGACGTGGATTCTCCTTTAAACAACAACCGCAAGGTTGTCAATTGCTAAACAACCACCCCGCCGCGCCGAGAGGCGCCCGGTATTGGCTCAAAGCGGCCGATCGAAGTCACGGCAGCGAACTGCCGTGGATTCGACCCGCAGCGATTAAAAGTTATTGTCACGATAAGAAATATTAATTTGACTTCTGCAGAGCTTACCATACAATCAAGCTCTGGAATCCACTGCGTTGCCGCCTGGAGACCGATCACCACTCGAACAGCAACGACAGATAACCTCCCCGGAGCCAGCCATGTTCAGCTTTCTTTTCAAGAAAGAGCAGCAGCTTGAGACTCTCATCTACCAGTATTTGGAGAATCTGACCCGGACCCAGGAGCATTTCGTCAAGGCGATGGAGACCTGTCTGGAAGCAGGTCTGTGCGGGGAGTTCGGTTTCTTGATCGACCAGACCCACAAGTTCGAGTCCAAGGCCGATGAGATCAAGGAAGAGATCAATGTGCTCATGTACAGCCGGGCGCTGATCCCGGAGTCGCGCGAGGACATCATGAACCTGCTGGAGCAGGTCGACAGCATCCCGCGCATCTTCGAGCTGATCCTGCATCTGATCCGCACCCAGAAGCTCAAGCTCCCGGAGATCATCAAGCCGGACGTGAAAGACCTCATCCGCCTCTCGGTGGAGAGCTGCGAGCTGATGATCAAGCAGATCGACCTGCTGATGAAGAACCGGCAGGGCATTAGGGCCCTGATGTCCACGATCGACCACAACGAGAGCCACTGCGATCATATCGAGCGCAACCTGATGACCAAGGTGTTCGACTCCGACCTGGACAAGGTCGACAAGCTGCAGCTGAAGGAGCTGATCATCGCTCTGGGGGAGATTTCCGATCAGGCGGACCGGGTCTCCAAGCGCGTCAACATCATGACGTTGAAAAGGCGGGTCTGATGTTCTCGCTGCTGGGCGGGATTTTCATGGGCTGGTCCCTGGGGTCCAACGACGCCTCGAACTGCTTCGGCTCGGCGGTGGCCTCGCGCATGGTGCGGTTCAGGACCGCCGCCGTTCTGTGCGCGTTCTTCGTGTTGATCGGGGCCCTGCTGGAAGGGCAGGCCGGGATCGATACCCTGGCGGGCCTGACGCAGATCGACCTGGAGCAGGCCGTGGTGATCACGGTCGCCGCCGCCGTCACGGTGACCCTCATGACGCTGTTCGGGCTGCCGGTGTCCACCTCGCAGGCGGCGGTGGGCGCCATCCTGGGAATCGGGTTTTTCAACCAGGAGATCAACCTGACCGGCCTGGGCAAAATCGTTGTCTGCTGGTTCGGAACCCCGATCGGCGCGGTGGCGGTGTGCGCGGTTTTGTACAAACTTCTGGCGTTTGTTTACAATCGTCTGCCGCTGAGCGTCATCCGCGCCGACTTTCTGCTGCGGGCCGGCCTGATCCTCGCCGGCTCCTATGCCTCCTATGCGCTGGGCGCGAACAATGTCGCCAACACGACAGCGGTGTTTGTCGGGGCCGGGACGCTGACGGTCTTTCAAGCCGCCCTGATCGGCGGTTTGAGCATCGGCCTGGGGGTGTTGACCTACAGCCGGAAGGTGATGGAAACGGTGGGCAGCAAGCTGGTGCGGCTGGATCCCTTTTCAGCGCTGATGGTGATCCTGGCCGAAGGGCTGACCGTGCACTTCTTCACCATCATGGGCGTGCCGGTCTCCACCTCGCAGGCCGTGGTCGGCGCGGTGCTGGGCGTGGGGCTCGTCCGGGGCGTCAACACCATCAAGCGCAAGACGCTTTACGGCATCTTCACGGGCTGGTTTCTGACACCGCCGGTGGCCTGCTTCATCGCCCTGTGCATCGACTTCGCGGTTCATTTGAGATACATTCCCCGTTAATCGAATCTGCGCCGGAACCGGAAGCCGCGCCGGCCGGCGGAGGATTCGTTCACGAGGTAAACCGAACGCCCCCTGAACCCCCTTTTCGACCTCGGCCCATGGCAGTCCGCTGGAAGGAGGCTTTGCCCGCTTATGACTTCCGAAACCGTCCCTCCCCTTCAAGCCCGCATTCATCGCCGCACCGAAATTCATCAGAGCCGCCACTTCGCCTTCGTGACCGAGGAGCTCACCTTGCCCAACGGCCGGCGGACCGAAATGGCCATGGTACGCCACCCCGGCTCCATCGCCGTCGTGCCGCTTTTTGAAGACGGCCGCGTTCTGATGGAACACCAGTACCGGCACTGCGTGAGAGACTACCTCCTGGAGATTCCGGCAGGGACCTTGGAGCCGGGAGAGTCGCCTCTGGCTTGCGCCGGGCGCGAGCTCGAGGAAGAGACCGGGCACACGGCCGCGGAATTCATCGAACTGGGTCGGACCCACATCCTGCCGGCCTACTCCGACGAGGTCATCCACCTGTTTCTCGCGCGCGGGCTATCGCCGGCCCGTGTCCGGCTGGACCCGGATGAGATCATCGGCACCCGGATCTACCCCCTGGAGCGTCTGATGGAGATGATCGTTTCCGGCGAGATCACCGATGCCCTGACCATACTGGCGCTGCAGCGCGCGTGGTTTCACCTGCGCGCGGACAGCCGTTCGAATCAACGCCCGCGAGGATAGCGCCAGACGGTTTTATCTCTCCGGCAAGAAAACAGGCCGACCCGTCGGGCGCGAGCGGATTTCATTCGATGCCGGCGGCCCATTGGGCCACCATGTCCATCAGCCGTTGGAGGGATTCCGAAATGTATTTGTCCTTGTGGCGGATGAGGTAGAATTTACGCGTCATGGCGCGATCCGCGAGAGAAAAAGCGATGAGGCGTCTCGCTTCGATTTCTTCTTCGGCCACCTTGCGCGAAATCAGCGCGATGCCGATGCCATGCTCCACCGCTCGTTTGATCGCGCGGTTGCTGGAAAGCTCCAGGGGGATTTTGACCTTGACGGACTGGCGCTGGATCAGCTCATCGATCGCCCGGCGGGGCGCGGAACCCTCCTCGTGCATGATGATCGACTGCCCATCGAGGTCGCGCGGGTACAGCGTGTGGGGGCTCTTCAGCGAATGGCGCACCGGGGCAATGATGACCAATTCGTCTTCCAGGATTTCTCTCACGACCAGCTTCTCGTGATCCACGGGGTAGGAAATAAAGCCGACATCGCAGTTGAGGCTGGCCGTATTTTCGACAACCAACTCCGTCGGCAGAATGTCCATCGACACTTGCACCAGCGGATAGGCCTTGCAGAAGGGAATGATCACCTCCGGCAGATAATAATCGCCGAAGCTTTCGCTGGACAGAATGCGGATGCGGCCGCGCTTGCGCTGCTGGAAATCGCGAATGCTCTCCTCGGCGTGGGTTTCCATGTCGAAGATCTTCTCAGCGATTTTGAACAGCACCTCGCCGGCATCGGTCAGGACGAGCTTTTTCCCCACGTAGTCGATGAACTTCAGCTCGTAGTATTCCTGGAGCCGCTGAATGCCCTTGGTGACCGCCGGCTGGGTGATGAAAAGCTCCCCGGCGGCCGTGCTCAAATTGCCGGCCTTCACGGCCGCGTGGAATATCTTGAGCTGATTGAGGTTCATCCTTAGAGCCTCCTTTCGTCCGGGAGATGTCCGGCGGCATTTCCGGCCGCCCGGTTGACGGGTGAGATCAATTTTTTGCCGCGGCCCATTGGTCAATCATCTCCATCAAACGTTTCAAGGCGTGTGAAATATGTTTCCGCTTGTGAAACACCATGAAAAACGAGCGTCGGATCGGAGGACGCGCCAAATTCAGGATTTTTAATTGGCCGGTACGGACCTCTTCGGCCGCCACCTTTTCGGAGATCAGCGCCACTCCGGCCCCGGCCGCCACGGCACGCTTGATCGCTTCGTTGTTGGAGAACTCAAGATGGTTGGATGCACTCGACCGGTTTCGGCCGAGCAGTTCGTCCATGGCTTTCTGCACCGCCGATCCCTGTTCGTGCATGATGATCGCCTGGCCGGCGAGGTCTCGCGGTTGAAGCCGCCGGCCGTGCGCCAGGGGATGGCCGGCGGCGGCGATCAGGACCAACCGCTCGGCAAGCACTTCACGCACAATCAGGTTCTTTTGGCGGATGGGGTCGGAAATGAAGCCGACGTCGTTGTCCAGGGACTCCATGCACGCCACCACCTTTTCGTTCGGCAAAATGTCCACCACGACCGTCATGTCCGGATACCGGCGCTGGTACCGGTTGATCACCTCCGGAAGGTAGTAGCCCCCGAACGTCTCACTGGCCAGGATCCGCAGCCGTCGCCCGCCCTGCTCGCGGAAGCTGCGGAGGCTGTCTTCCGCTTGGTTTTCCAGCTGGAAGATCCGGCCGGCGATCCGGTAAAGCGCCTTTCCCACGGCCGTCGGCATCCAGGTCTTGCCGGTACGTTCGACCAGACGCACGTTGTAATGTTCCTGAAGCCGCTGGATCGCCTTGGTGACGGCCGGCTGGGTGATGTTGAGCTCGGCGGCCGCGGCCGTAAGGCTTCCGCGCCGAATGACGAGATAAAAGATTTTTAGCTGATTGAGGTTCATGGGCGCTCATTCGTTCCAACGAACAGCCTATCGGCATAGCATAACCTGGGGTTATAAAAAATGAAAATTTGTATTTTGACTCGGATATAAAAACCCACTACGATTTCTATAAACGGGCGCGAACGGCTCGCCGCGGCCGATGTGCCTGAAGCGTTGCCACTTCACGAGAAAGGGTTTCACCGATGCGCGTTTATGTGTGCGTAAAGCATGTTCCCGACACCGCCGCCAGGATCACCACGGTCGACGGCACCGGCTTCTCGGAGACCTGCAAGTTCATCGTCAACCCTTACGATGAATACGCCATCGAGGAGGCGGTGCGGCAGGTCAAGAAGGCCGGCGGCGGGGAAGTGGTGGTCGTCACCGTCGGCAAAGAAGCCGCTTCTGCTTCCATACGCGCCGCGCTGGCCCTTGGAGCGCACCGGGGGATCCTGATCCAAACCGATACCCAGTTCCTGGACTGCCGCTCCACCAGCCTGGCGCTCAAGAGGGCCATCGAGCGCGACGGCGCACCGGACCTCGTTTTGGCCGGCAAGCAATCCGTCGACGGCGAGGGCATGCAGACCCTTTACCGGCTGGCGCAGGCCTTGGGGCTGCCGGTGGTCAGCGACGTGGTGAAACTTACGATCGACGGCGGCAGCGCCGTGGTCGAGCGGGAGATCGAGGGCGGTGGCCGAGAAGTCATGGAGGTCGACCTGCCTTGCGTCATCGGCGCAACGCGCGGTCTGAACGAGCCCCACTACCCCAAGCTGCCGGAGATCCTGCAGGCCAAGAAAAAGGAGATCAAAGTGATCCCCGTCGGTGAGTTCAACCTGGACGCCGGAAAGGGCTGCACCGAGATTCTCGCGCTGGAAGCGACCCCCGAAAGAGGCCCGGCGCTGATTCTGGAGGGCTCCACCCGTGAAAAGGTCGAGCAACTCGTCCGTCTGCTGGTCGAAAAGGAGAACGTTTTTTAACCCCCCATGTTGAAAAGGCGCTGCGTCATCCGCCGTTGCATAGAGACAGGAGCTGATAAGCATGGCCAACATCGGAGTTTTGATCGAAAACGGCGAAGAGGGCATCAAGGAAACCAATTTCGGCGTCATCACCGCGGCGCGCCGGCAATCCGGCGGGGTTCTCTTCGCCTTTCTCGTCACCGGGGATGCGTCCGCCGCCGCGGCGGCTCTCGAAACCTATGGGGTCCAAAAAGTGGTCGCCGTCGCAACGGCGGCGTCGGATTTCGGGTTGTGGCCGGAGTCTCAGGCGGCGGCACTGGCAGCCGCCGTGAAGCACTTTGGGATCGAGGGTCTGCTCGGACTGGCAAGCCCCAGAGGTCGGGACACGCTGGCGCGGGTGGCCGCCCTCCTGGATGCCCCTCTGGTCCAGGACTGCCTCGACGTCAACCTCCTGGACGGCACGGCGGTCAAATCCCACTTTTCCGGCCGGGCTACAGCGACGTTGCGCTTGAAAGGTTCTCCCCTGATTGCGAGCCTCCGGCCCAACTGCATCGAGCCGGACCCGGCGCCGGCAACCGCCACGGTCGAAAACTTCCAAGCCCCGTCTGCGGACCCCGGCCGCATTCTCATTAAGGAGATCAAAAAAAGCGGCGGCGCGATGGATCTGACCGACGCCAACATCATCATCACCGGCGGACGCGCCATCGGCGCCTCCGAGAACTACCAGATGCTGCGGGAATGCGCCGCAGTGCTGGGCGCCGCCGTCGGGGCCTCGCGCGCCGCCGTGGACGCCGGATACGCACCCCACGGCATGCAGGTGGGCCAGACCGGCAAAACCGTCAGCCCCAAGCTGTACATCGCCTGCGGCGTCTCGGGAGCCGTGCAGCATTTTGCCGGCATGAAGACCTCCAAGGTCATCGTTTCCATCAACAGCGACAAGGACGCTCCGATCTTCGGCAAGTCCGACTACGGCATTGTTGGGGACCTGTTCGAGGTGGTGCCTGTCTTGACCGACGTACTCAGAAATCGGCGGCCGCCGGATTGAGATCATGGACATTGTTGAGCTGGTCGATCGCGCGACCGGTTGAAAAGGAGACCTTCGTATGAAAGACCAAGCTCGCATCGTTGTGATCGGCGGCGGGGTGTTCGGCACCAGCGTGGCCTACCATCTGGCCCACATGGGTTGCAGCGATGTCGTGCTGGTGGACAAGGGTGAGCTCACCAGCGGCACCACTTTCCACTCGGTGGGCCTGGTGTCCCAGTTCCGGACCTCTCCGGCGCTGATGAAAATGATGAACTACAGCATCCGGCTCTTCAATGAGCTGGCCAACGGCGAGGGCGGCCCGTCCCTGGGCTGGCGCACGGTCGGCAGCATGCGGCTCGCCTCGAGCCCGGACCGGCTCAAGGCGCTGAAACGCGAGGTGAGCCGAGCGAAGGCCATCGGGCTCGCCGCGGACATCGTCTCCGCCAGGGAAGTGGTCGAGCGCTGCCCCTTTGTTTCCGACCAGGACCTCTACGGCGCGGTCTGGGTGCCGGACGACGGGTTCATCGACCCCAACGGCATCACCTACGAGCTGGCCCGTAAGGCCCGCAGCCTGGGGGTCGAGATTCACACCAATGTGCGCGTCACGGGCATCGAGCTTTCGCCGCGCCGGGAAGTCACCCGGGTGATCACCGACCACGGCGCCATCCGCACCGAATGCGTCGTGAACGCCGCCGGCGAGTGGGCGCCGCGGCTGGCCGAAATGGTCGGCGTTTTTCTGCCGACGGTGCCGCTGATGCACCAGTACCTCACCACCAAGCCCATCCCCGGCCACGCGCTTGCCCCCGACACACCGGTCATCCGTGACCCCGACAACCTTTTTTACTGCCGCGAGGACACGGGCGCCTTTCTGATCGGAGCCTTTGAAACCAACCCCAAGGAGTGGTCTGCGGACGGCGTTCCCTGGGATTTCAACCAGCAACTGCTCAGCCCGGAGTGGGACCTGTTTACGCCGGTCATGGAAAACGCCATCCGCCGCATGCCGATTCTGGCCGAGGCCGAGGCCGTCCAGCTCATCAACGGTCCGGACGGCTTCACGCCCGACGGCCACTACGCTTTGGGCCCGGTGCCCGGACTGCACGGCTTCTTCGTGGCGGCCGGCGGGTCGATCAACGGAATCGCCGGCGCCGGCGGCGTGGGCAAGGTCATTGCCGAGTGGATCCTGCAGGGCGAGACCTCCATCGACGTTCATGAGCTGGACGTCCGCCGCTTCGGGCCCCACCTGGCCCACAAGCCGTACCTGGTGGAGATGTGCCGGGAAGTCTACCGCTACTACTACCACATGCGCTACCCCAACGACGAAAACGAACAGGGCCGGCCCTACCGCAAGAGCCCCTTCTACGAACGCCTCCAGGACCTGGGCGCCGTTTTCGGCCACAAGAACGGCTGGGAGCGTTCCAACTATTTCGAACCCGACAAACCGTGGCGCCAGGCCGGCGCCGACCAGAAGACATGGGGGTGGACTCGGCCGCCCTCTTTCCGGCCGGTGGCCGAGGAAGTGCAGGCGGCGCGCGAGGGGGTGGCTCTCTTCGACATGAGCTCCTTCGGCAAGATCGACGTGCGCGGCAAGGGCGCGCTCGCCTTCCTGCAGACGCTCGCCGCCAACGACCTCGACCGGCCGGTGGGCAGCATCGTCTACACCCAGTTCCTGAACCCGAAAGGCGGAATCGAAAGCGACGTGACGGCGACCCGGGTCGCCGAAGACGAGTTTCGGATCATTTCGGGGACAGCGTTCGTCGCCAGCGACATCGGCTGGATGCGCCTGCACCAGCCCGAAGACGGATCGGTGACGATCGAGGATGTCACCGACCGGCTGGGCTGCCTGGGGCTCTGGGGCCCCAAGGCGCGCCAAGTGCTCCAGGCCGTAAGCGGCAGCGACGTGTCCAACCCCGCCTTTCCCTACATGACCGCGCGCGCCGTCGACATTCAGGGCGCAACGGTCTGGGCGCAGCGGGTGAGCTACGCGGGCGAGCTCGGGTGGGAGCTTTACATCGCACCCGCCGACGCATGGCGCGTGTTCGACGCACTGATGACGGCCGGCAAAACACACGGCATCCGGCCGGCGGGCTACAAGGCGCTGGACTCCTTGCGCCTGGAGAAAGGGTATCTCTACTGGAGCGCGGATATCACCCCCGCGGACAACCCGATCGAGGCCGGGCTCGGTTTCTTTGTGCGGCTGGATAAGCCGGGCTTCATCGGCCGGGACGCACTGCTCGCGATCCAGCGAAAAGGATTGCGCGCGCGCGTGTGTGCCCTGACCATGGACGCGGGGGGCAACCTCTACGGGGGGGAGTCGGTCTATGCCGGGGACCGGCTTGTCGACCGCATCCGCACCGGCGGCCACGGCCACTCCATCGGCAAGGACATCGGGATTGTGTACCTGCCGCCGGAGCTGACCACCGTCGGCACTTCGCTCGAGGTGGAAATTTTAGGAGAAAGAGTCAAGGCGCGGGTGGCCGCACTGCCGCTGGTGGACCCCAAGGGGGAAAAAATCCGGGCGTAGATCCCTCCGGCCATTAATCGGCCGACCCGTCCCCGGGCGCAGGCCTCCGCGGGCAGCGGGTCGCGCTTGGAAATCGATGAACCGCCGGCGTGATGCCAAAGGGGGGATAACCTTCATCCCCCTTTTTCGACCTCGGCGATGCTCTCCTCGATGATCCCCAGGGCCCGGTCCATCTCCTCGCGGGTGAGGGTGAGCGCCGGGGTGAGGGTGAGAATGTTGCCCATGGTGGTCTTGAAGCTCAGGCCGCGCGACAGGGCCGCGTACATGACCGCCTCGGCCTCCTCGCTCGCGCGCTCGCGCGTCTGCCGGTCTTTCACGAGCTCAATCCCCAGAAACAGCCCCAGCCCGCGCACATCGCCGATCAACGGGTGCCGCCCCTTCATCTCTATCAACCGCTCCAACGTGTACCGGCCGAGCTCCCGCGCGTGGGCGACCAGTTCATGTTTTTCGATGTACGCGATCGTCGCCAGGGCGGCGGCGCACAGGACCGGGTTTTTCTCATGGGTGTAATGGCCCAACGCCCTCTCGGCGGCGACATCCAGGCTCTCCCGGGCGATGACGGCGGCCAGCGGCAGCACGCCGCCGCCCAGCCCCTTGCCGATGACCACCACATCCGGAACGATGCCGAAATTCTCGAAAGTGAACATCCGCCCGGTGCGGCCCAACGAATGGGGGATTTCGTCGAAGATGAGCAGGGCTCCGTGTCGGTCGCAGGCCCGACGGATGGCCTGCCAGTACTCGGGTTTGGGAATATACGGCGTGCTGCGGATGGGCTCGGCGATCACCGCGGCGACATCGCCCTCCTTCTCCAGGATGTACTCGACGTAGCGCGCGCAGGTGAGGTCGCACCCCCCCCGTCCGCCGCAGCCGAAGATGCAGCGATACTCGTCCGCCGGCGGCACGTGTTCCGTGCCGGGCATGAGCGGGCCCATGTCCTGGCGAAAAATGGCCTCCCCGCCGATCGAAATGGTGTCGAGCGTGGCGCCGTGGAAGGCGTCCCACATGGAAATCGTCTTGTGCCGGCCGGTGGCGATGCGCGCCAGCTTCAACGCGATGCCGACGGCCTCGGCACCCCCCGGGCAGAAGAGCGACTTCTTTAAGGGGTCGGGCGCAATCTCGGCCAGTTTCTTCGCCAGGTCGACGGCGACCCGGTTGGTGTAGCGGCGGGTGCAGAAGGGCAGTTCGTCGAGCTGGCGCTTGACGGCGGCCATCACGTCGGGGTTGCCGAACCCGACCTGATGCACGTTGTTGCCGTGAAAGTCCATGTAACGCCGCCCCTGGGTGTCTTCGATGTAAATCCCCTCGCAGGCACGCATGGCGTTCAGACACGGGGTGGAAAGGGACTGCCTTAGAAAATAGCGGGCATCCTCCTCCAAAAGGACGCGACTGTCGGCATCCAAGTGCGCGTCCTGCCATTGCTTCCGCCGCGGGGAAATGTTGATGTCGCCTTCGGATTTGTGCAGGTTCCCCATAAGGGTGGTTTCTCCGTAAGGGATCGGGTTGGGTGTGTGAAGCGCTTACCCTTTATATTTAGCCGGCCGCTGGAATGTCAAAAGAAACTTTATCATGCGTTCAATGAGCTGAGGTTATCGCACCGATTACATTTTTTCGCTTGTTAGAAGTCGCTGCACCGCATAGATTAGCGCCGGATGACGGAAACCCTTTATTCGACATTTCACGGGAGGACTTCGGCATGCCCAGGACGCAGTCCCAGAATGAAAAGCGCATGGAACGGGAACAAGGGGATGTAAACACCACGCCCAACCGCAAGACTTACTGGGAGCGCAACCTGTCACCCGAAGCCCGCAAGTGGTTTGAGGAGGATTGCCGGTACTTTTTGCACCAGAGCCTCTCGACACCGGTGTTGAACATCCTCTCGGGCGCCGAGGGGATTTACATCCGCGACCTGCAGGGCAAGTCCTACATCGACATGCACGGCAACGGCGTCCACAATGCGGGTTTCAACAACCCGGCCGTGATCGCGGCCGTCCGATCCCAGCTGGACCAAAACCTGACCTTCTGCCCGCGCCGCTACACGAACATCCCGGCCATCGAGCTCGCCAGAAAAATGGCGGAAATCACCCCCGACGGACTGTGCCGCAGCCTGTTCTGCCCCGGCGGTTCGGAGGCCATCGAGATGGCCCTGACGCTGGCCCGCCAGGTGACCGGCCGGTTCAAGACCATTTCCTTCTGGGACTCCTTCCACGGAGCGGGCTTCGCTGCCGCCGGCATCGGTGGCGAGGAGCATTTCCACGGCGGAATCGGTCCCCTGCTGCCCGGGGCGTTCCACGTGGAGTTCCCGAACTACTACCGCAACCCCTGGGGGTTCACCCGGGAGGATGACGTGGACACCGAATGTCTGCGGCAGATCGAGCACGTCCTCACACGCGAGCCGGAGATGTCGGCCGTGGTCGGCGAGCCGATCTCGGCCGCCCCCGTTATCCCGTCCAAGCGTTACTGGGAGGGCGTACGCGACCTGTGCGACCGTTTCGGCGCCCTGCTCATCTTCGACGAGATCATCGAGGGCTTCGGCCGCACCGGCAAGATGTTCGCCTGCGAGCACTTCGTGACCCCGGACGTGCTGGTGCTCGGCAAATCCCTGGGCGGCGGGCTGCTGCCGTTCGCGGGGATCGTCACCCGCGAAAAGTACAACACCCTGCGGCACCGCTCCATCGGCCACTACACCCACGAGAAGAACGCGCTCTGCGCGGCGGCGGCACTGGCCGAGATCGACTTCATCGAGACCCGCCGCCTGGCCGATCACAGCGCCGCGCTCGGGGCCTACGCCCTGCAGCGCCTTAACGAAATGAAGGAACGGCACCCCCTGATCGGGCATGTGGCCGGACTGGGGCTGCACATGGGCATCGACCTGGTCAAAGACCGTACGACCAAAGAGCGGGCGGTGGACGAGGCCGAGATCATCATGTTCAAATGTCTCGAGCGCGGACTGTCCTTCAAGACCATCGACGGCAACCTCCTGACCCTCCGGCCGGCGTTGGTGATCACCCGGGAGGAGATGGACCGCGCCCTGGACATTCTGGATGAGGCCATCGGCGAGGTCGAGAGCGGTGGAAGTTATTAGAAAATATTCGCATAAGTGAATCTTTGGCCGGCCCGCCCCGGCGGTGACCCGCGTCTGCAAAATCAGCTTTAGTCTTCGATCCTGACCGCTCGGCCGGGATACGCCCGCGCGATCAGGCGGGCCGCCTGTTCCTTGTCGCAGCAACCGAACTCGTCGCTCGTGCCCCAGATGACGACGCTGCCGTCGGAATCGAAACCGGCATGGGCGCCCCCCAGCGGGTGGACCTGCGTGTCGGGAAAACCCAGGTCGGCGATCTCCAGCCGGGTGTTGTGCAGAATTTCCCGGTGCCAGCCGTCCCCCGACCGCAGGCAAACGGTATCGGCGAAACCGCCCCCCGCAAGCAATATCATCATGATTTTGCCCACGTAACCTTCGGGCAGCTCCGTTTCGGCCACCATCCGCGCGGGGTCCGGGCCGTGAAGGAGAAGACCGTTCAGGGCAGCTGCCCGCCGACCCAAGCGCCTGGCCTCTCCGGTCTCTCCCGTGGCCTGCAGACGGCCGACCCGGGTTTCATATCGCCGGATCAGTTCCTTCACGGCGGCAGATTCCAGCCCGCACCCTGAGCACTTCAGCAACCGGATGGCCGCCTCCAGCCGCATCTGCTTCAGGAGGCTGGTGACGTCGGCTTCGGGAAGCCTCTGTGATTTCGAGCCGGTTTTCATACACTCTTTATGTTATCATATCGCGATGCGCGTTTCATGAGGTATTCGCGATCCTCCGCCCGCGAGGCGCATCCTCAGCGATTCAGTTGACGCTCACGGTGCCTTGGGATATGGTCGCAGCAAATTTTACGCTTGGAGGTGTCTTTTCCGTGAGAATTGCCAGCATCCAGCTCGAAATGGCTGACAGGTCCAAAGACAAAAACATCGAACACGCGCTGGCCGCTCTCGACCGCGTGGCCGAGGCCGATCTCATTCTTTTGCCGGAAATCTGGCCCTGCGGGTTTTTCGCCTTCGAGCGCTATGCGGCCGAGAGCGAGCCCCTGGAGGGGCCCACCGTCGCCGCCTTCCAGCAGAGGGCGCGCGCGCGGCGCTGCCACATCGTCATGGGCAGTCTGGTGGAACGCGATGCCGGCGGGCTCTTCAACACCACCGTCTTCATCGGGCCGACCGGCGAGATCCTCGCACGCTACCGCAAGATCCACCTGTTCGGCTACCAGTCCGACGAAACCAAACTCCTGACCCCCGGCCGGGAGATTGTCGTCGCCGACACCCCGTGGGGCCGGGCCGGTTTCTCCACCTGCTACGACATGCGTTTCCCCGAGCTGTTCCGGCTTATGGTGGACCGCGGCGCAGAGATCTTTCTCGTCCCCTCCGCGTGGCCGCTGGCACGCATCGAGGCCTGGCGGCTTTTCAACCGCGCACGGGCCCACGAGAACCTGGCCTTTCTGGTCTCCTGCAACTGCGCCGGCGAAAACGCAGGCAAACGCTACGGCGGTCACAGCATGATCGTGGACCCCTGGGGCGAGGTGCTGGCCGAAGGCGGCGAGAGCGGGGAGATCGTCACGGCCGAAATCGACGTCGGCCAGGCCGCCCGCGCCCGAGCCGAGTTCCCGGCGCTGGCCGACCGCGTTTTTCGTTGAAGCGCATCGCTGCCGGATGCGCAATGTAAGACACCAATCGTGCCGCTGCCCTGCATCCTGCATCTCGTATCCAGGATCCTTTGTGAAAATCCGAAAGAAATGACTACTCAACAAACGCCGCCCCCAAACCCGCGCCGTGAAACCGTGGCCGGGGTCCTGTACGCCGGCATGGCCTTTTTCATCTGGGGCATCAGCCCCGTCTACTGGAAAGCCATGCAGCAGGTGCCGGCGCTGGAGATCATCGCGCATCGGACAGTGTGGGCGTTTTTTTTTCTGATCGTGCTCAGCCTGGTTCAGAAACGCTGGACAGAGTTCAAAGCGGTGCTGCAGGCCCCACGGTCCATGGCGATTCTTTTGGTGACGGCCATTTTGGTTTGTATCAACTGGCTCGTCTACGTGTGGGCGGTCAACGCAGGGTATCTGCTGCAGGCCAGCTTGGGCTACTACATCAATCCGCTGGTGAACGTAATGCTTGGCATGGTGTTTCTGCGTGAACGCCTCAGCCGGCACCAGGCAGTCGCGGTCCTGCTTGCATGTGGAGCCGTCGTCTATCGCACCGTTGCTCTTGGTCAGTTCCCGTGGATTTCCATGACGTTGGGGTTTGGGTTCGGCATTTACGGTTTGATCCGGAAGGTTGCACCTGTAAATTCACTGGTCGGGATCACTGTCGAGACCCTGTGGCTCACCCCTTTCGCCGCCGCTTATCTGGCCTGTCTAGAACTGTCTGGAGAAGGCAACTTTTTGCATGCGGGCGTATTTTCAGATGTCCTTCTCGCAGGCACTGGCGTGCTGACCGCCGTGCCGCTGCTTTTCTTCAACCTGGGAGCCCGGCGCATTAACCTTTCCACCGTGGGCCTGATGCAGTTCATTTCGCCAAGTTGCATGTTCCTTCTCGCCGTGGTGGCCTATGACGAACCGTTTACAGCAGACCAACTGTGGACCTTCGCGCTGATCTGGGCGGCTCTGGCTATTTATTCGATCGACTCGCTGCGCAGCTTCCGGCGGTCGGCCGCCCTATAACCCCACGCGTGTTTTTTCCAATCGACTCCTGCGGCAAAAAACTCTGACATGATCAAGGATGTTTAAGAATACCTGCGTGACGCGCCGGGGCTTCTCCGACGATCCGTTGCAGCAGCAAGGGGCCGCCGCGGCCACTGCCGGTTAGCCGGTTTCGGTGGCACTTTTCTATTGACACGGAAGATGGAAAGGGGCTATCCACCATCTTGTATTATGAACATTATGTTCATATTGTGAACTTTTACTTTATAGTCCTCCACCCCCGATGCCATGCGCAAAGACTTGACCAGACTACTGTCCCCCCGTTCCATCGCCATCATAGGAGCATCTGAGCGCTTCGGTGCCGGTTCGATTGTCATCGAAAACTTGCGTGCGTTGGGATTCAATGGCCGAATCTACCCCGTCAACCCGAATTACACCGAACTCCAAGGGCTGACGTGCTATCCATCCGTAGAGGCCATTCCGACCTCGGAAGACATTGACTTCGTCGCCGTGCTGTTGGGCAGCCAAATGATCATGCCCGTGCTCAAACAGGCGGCCGCGCGGGGAGTACGTGCGGCATGGGCATTTGCGAGTGGTTTCGCGGAAGTGGACGACGACGGCGGCCAGATGCAGACTCGGCTCCAGCAGTTCTGCGAGCAAAAAGGCATCCTGTTCTGCGGGCCCAACTGCGTCGGGTTCGTCAACACACACGCCCGAGTGTGTGCCCTCAGCGCCCCCCTGTCTCCCCATTTGCGGCCGGGACGCATTGGCGCTATCGCCCAGAGCGGTGCCGTGATACTGGCGATTGCCAACGCCAACCGGGAAATCGGATTCAGTCATTTGATTTCAAGCGGCAACGAAGCGGTTCTTGACGCCGTGGACTATATGGAGCACTTGCTCGACGACCCCCGGACCCATGTCATTATGGCATTCCTGGAGTCCATCCGGCGCCCGACGGCATTCCAGCAAGCCTGTCGGCGGGCCGCGGAGTTGAACAAGCCCATCGTGGTCGTCAAGGCGGGCCGATCCGAGATAGCCCGTAGGGCCGCTGTCACTCATACCGGTTCCTTGACGGGCGCCGATGACATACAGGATGCGTTCTTTCGCAAGGCCGGTGTCATCCGCGTCAACAGCATCGACGAATTGCTCGAGACGGCCGAGGCGTTCGCCCATCTGAAAGACAGCCTGCCGCGCGGAGACCGGGTCGGGCTCATCACGGTCTCCGGGGGAGAGTTGGGCCTTATTGCCGACCAGATTGAAGAATTTCCCCTGCGGTTCGGGTCACTGTCCGAAGCCTGCCGGCTCCGGCTACGATCGATCCTCCCCGTCTACAGCCCGGTCGGCAACCCCCTCGATGCCTGGGGCAGTGGCGATCTGAAGAAAGCCTACCCGGACTGCATAGAGGCCATGGCGCTCGACGAAGGGCTGGACATGATCTTGGTCTCCCAGGACGTCCCCACCGGGATGGCCCCTAAGCAGGTCGACCAGTTCAGCGACGTTGCCCGAGCCGCCGTGCGAGCACGGCGCCTGAGCGCAAAGCCGGTCATCGTGTTCAGCAACGTATCCGGCGGGGTGGACCCCGCCATCCAGGCCATCCTCAGCGAAGGCGGCGTGCCCTGCCTCCAGGGGACCGGCGAAACGCTTCGAGCCGCCAACGCCCTGGTCCGCCGCATGGAGTTCCAGGACCGCGTGCGGGCCTCCCAAAGCGCGGTCACGCCCCCGCCTGGCTTTGAGGCGCTTCAATCCCGGTTACGGGGCTGCAATGGCGTGCTGCCCCATCCATTGGCTGTTGAGGTGTTGGACGCTTTCGGAATCGTTGTGAAGGGCGAACACCTGGTGCACACCCGCCAGGAAGCCCATGCGGCAATGACCTCCGCGGGCGGTGCCGTGGCCCTCAAGGTGGCTTCACGTTTCATTCCGCACAAAACCGAGACCGGACTCCTCCAACTGGGCATCGCATCGCCAGCGGATATGGACGCGGCATGGGAGCGGCTTCACCAGAACTTGGAGACCTATCACCCGGGGGTGGCGATCGACGGCATTCTGGTTCAACAAATGGCTCCGGCCGGCAGCGTGGAGGCCTTGGTCGGAATCTCGCGGGACGCGGCTTTTGGCCCGGCAGTGGTCGTGGGGCTCGGCGGCATATTCGTGGAGTTGCTTAAAGACACGGCATTGGAGCTGGCCCCTCTCGGGGATGATGAGGCGCGCCGCATGGTCGGTTGCCTGAAGGGGGCCGCACTGCTCAAAGGTTTCAGGGGCCGGCCACGGGCTGATGAGGACGCCCTGGTCGATCTCTTGGTCAAGATCAGCCGACTATCCCATTTTCTGCGAAACGAGATATCGGCCATGGATCTTAACCCGGTCATGGTTCTGCCGCGCGGTGAAGGCGTCCGGATCGTGGATATCGTTATCCACGCGGGATGAAGATCATCGCACGCGCCTTCACAGGAGGAACTTCACATGGAAACGGCCGCACCCAAAGACGCGATTCTTTTCACCCGGGGCAACCCGGACACGGAGGCCTTGCCGATCGATGAGATCAGCCAGTGCGCCGCCGACATCTTCAAGCGGGAAGGTCGTGTACTCTTCCAGTACGGGCACTACTCCGGCTATGGCCCGCTGCGTCAGTGGATCGCCGACCATTTCGGGGCAACCTTCGAACAGGTGCTTATCGGCAACAGCTCCATGGAGTTCCTGACCTTCATCGGTGGTGCGCTGCTCAAGCCCGGCGACACGGTCTGGCTGGAAAACCCCAGCTATGACCGCGCCATTACGGCCATGCGGCGTCTGGGGGCCAAGGTGATCGGGCTTCCCCTTGGGCTCGATGGGGTGGACCTGGATGCCCTGGAGACCGAGTTGCACCGGGAAGTGCCCAAGCTTTTTTACCTCGTGCCAGAGTTCCAGAACCCGTCGGGAGTGACGACCAGCCTATCCAAACGCCGCCGAATCGCTGATCTGGCACGGCAACACGGATTTTACATCGTCGAAGACGCCCCCTACCGGCGCCTGCGCTACCGAGGTGAGGACCTGCCTACCCTGCACGAGCTGGCACCGGAGCAGACGTTGCACGTCTGTTCATTCTCCAAATTGCTCAGCCCGGGCCTGCGCGTGGGGTTTCTTATCGGCCCGAAAAACCTTATGCCGCGTTTGCACAAGTGGAGTGAGGACACCTACATTCACCCCACATTGGTTTCGGAAGGCATCGTCTATGAATACTGCCGTCGCGGGCTCCTGGAGCCGAATATCTCAAAATTGAAGGCCGTCTACCGGCCGCGGATGGAAGCCATGCTGGCCGCCTTGCGGAGCGATTTGCCTCAGGGGCGCTGGGCGGAAACCGACGGCGGTTTTTTCATCGGCATCCGCCTGCCGGAAAATATCGACGGCAACGCCTTGCGAAGCAGCGCCTCGGCATTTGGAATCGTCTTGGCCGACGGTCGAGGATTTTTCACTGACGACTCTGGAGTCAATTTCGTGCGCCTGCCCTTCTGCGGCATGAAGGCAGAGGAAAGCCAGGAAGGCGTCCGACGCCTGGCCCGCGCAGTGGCGCACTGCACCCGGTAACCCACCGCGACCCGCGCGCGGGTCGCAGCAAACCACGAGACGCTGCCATGGAAAAACTGGGGATTCTGGTGCTGGGACAAACCCCCCGACCGGACATCGAGAAGCGCTTCGCCGCCTACCTGCCCGGCACCGAGCTGGCCGTGCAAGGGGCGCTGGACGGGCTTGCAACCGACGCCATTGACGATCTGGCCCGACAGAAAGGAGAGTACCCGCTGCTGGTGATCCTTGCCGACGGCTCGACGCGTGAAATCTCAATGGGCCTGCTGGTGCCTCGCCTCAGCGCCGCCGCGCGGCACTTCGAAGCCTGCGGCATCTCCGCGGCAATCCTTTTTTGCGCCGGAGACTTCCCGGATCTCGACTGCCATCTGCCGGTGATCTACCCAGGCCGAATCGTTCCGGCCCTCGTCGGCGGCATCAGCCGGACCCGCAGGATCGGCATCATCACTCCCAACCCTGGGCAGTTGGACCCGGCCCGGCGGCACTGGGAAGCCAAGAAGTTTACCGTCACCGTTGCGGTGGCGTCACCCAAGGATCCAGCGGGTCTTGAAAAAGCCGCCGCGCAACTTCAGGACCCCGCCCTGGAGATGGTCGTGCTCGACTGCATGGGGTTCGCTCCGCAGGCGGCCGGGCGGTTGAAAGAGCTGACCCGGCGGCCGGTCATCTGCTCCCAGAGTCTGGTGGCACGGGCCGCAGCGGAAATCATCGGAAACTATCCACTCAACTAAATCACATCAAAAGGAGATGACATGGAAGCGTTGCCCGAAGGGAGGTCTTTGGAGGTCTCGAAGGAGTTACTGCGCGGGGCCATCGACATGCACGTCCACCCAGGCCCGCATCTGAAGAGCAGCCCTCGTCGACTGGACCCCATCGAATCGGCCATCCATGCCCGCAATTCCGGAATGCGCGCCCTTGTCTTTGTGGATGTCTTCGAGATGAGCAACGGCATCGCTTGGCTGGTCAATCGACACGTCCCGGGGTTTACCGTTTTCGGTGGACTCGCCTTGAACACCGTCTACGGAGGGATGAACCCGCGTTGTTTTAAAACCGCCCTGCACTATGGAGACGGCGCAAAATACCTCTCCTTCGGCACACATTCCACCTTCTACCAGGCCTCCCGGGAAGGTCGCTATGTAGACGGCAAATTCACCCCCTTGAGCGAAATTTATCCGAAGTTCCAGAGAGAAGAGCTGCAACGTTCTATCCGAATCCCGCTGGAGGGCGACCCCGACGAAGCACTGGACGAAATGCTCACCCTGGTTGCCCAAAACCCCCACATTTATTTGGACACGGGCCATGTGTCTCCGGAGGAAGCATTGCGTCTGTGCGAACTCAAAGATCGCTATGGCTATCGCAAGATCGTCGTGTCCAGTTCGGTTACCAAGGTGAGCACCCTGGAACAGCTCAAGACCATGGCGGGCCACGGGGCTTATATCGAGTATTCTTTAGGCGCCTACACGGCCGCCCAGATGATCCCTTTGACGCACTACTACGTCGAAAAAGAATACAGCTCCATCGATGAAGGCATGGCCAAGCCGGCCGACCGCGGTGTATTGGAAGTTGCCGACCAAATCCGGGCCCTCGGTGCGGAACATGTCATCCTGGACACCGATTTCGGTCGCTATGCCCTTTCCACCCCGACCGAGGGCATCCGACAGTTTATCGCCATGATGCTGGATCTGGGAATTCCGGCGAAGGACATCCGCACCATGGTCAAAACCAATCCTGAGAAATTGCTAGATTTAGAGCCCATGGAGCCGGAACAATTCCCGATCATGAAAGATTTATAGACGCAGAAAAACCCATGGAGAGAGGGGGAGGGGTATGAAAGAGATCCGACTCACGTTTATTGAAGAAAATATTTCCTGCATCGCCTGCCTTTTCGAAGACAAAGCCCCCAAAACATCCCTGTTCATATGGGACATGCTGTCGACTCGCATCGAAGGCCTGGGGATCCACGCGATGTGGACCGGCCGGGAGATATCTTTCCCGATTGCGGCAGACCTCATCCCGGGGGACAAGGGTTTCGTCCCTCCCGAGAATCAAACCGTTATTCCGACTCCCGGCAACCTGATCTGGAACGCTTACTACCCCTACCAGTGGTTCGGCAACCCAAACCCGGTGTATGATTTCGGAATCTTTTATGGACCGGACAGCAGGTTGTTCCTTCCGATGGGGTGGCGGCCCAGCAATCTGTTCGGACAGATTACCGAGAATCTGACGGAATTCGCCAACGCCTGTGCACGCGTGCAGCTTGAGGGTCGCAAGAAAATCCGTATTGAACGCCTGGTGCGCTGACAACGCACCGGGAAAGGCCTTGACCCTCTGAACAATACGAAGACCTTGTGAAGGCAGAAAGGGGGACCTGCACGGCTTTAGTGCACCGGTTGACACTCGAAGTATTTTGAATTGCACCGCAAACAAAAGGAGAAGGCGAAATGAGGAAAAAGCTCTTTGTGCTGGCGTTGCTTTCTATTGTGTGTGCTTTTTTTTCGGGTCCGGGCGGAGTTTCGGCCCAGAACTGGGATCTCAAGCTCAGCCATGTATTGTCCCCCACCAGCGACTATCAGATCATGGCCAACCACTTTGCAGATCTGATGGCCAAAAAGACCGGCGGCAAGGTCAAGGTGACCGCCTATCCCTCAGGCCAGATGGGAAACGAGCGCGTTGCGTTTGAGCAACTGCAGATGGGTGCTCTGGACATGGCTATTTCGGGGACGCCGGTGCTTTCCGCGTGGGTGCCCGAAGGCCAGGTATTCGATCTGCCCTACCTGGTGCAGACGCGCGACCAGGGTCTGGCCCTGCTGAACGGCAAAACCGGCGACTGGTGGCGGGAGACTCTGCGACAGAGGACGGGCGTGCGTTCGCTTGGTTTTTTGGACTACGGCTTCCGCCAAGTCTACAACAAGACGCGCCCCATCAATACCCCCGAGGACCTGAAAGGGCTGAAGCTTCGCGTTCTGGAGAACCCTTCCTACATTGCCACCTACTCGGCGCTCGGCGTCAAGGCGACCCCGATGGCGTACGGTGAAGTCTACACCGCCTTGCAGCAGGGAGTCATCGATGGCGGAGAGGCCAATGCCCAAGGTTACGTCAACGACAAGTTTGTCGAGGTGGCCAAGTTCTTCAGCTACACCAGCGCGACCTACAACCCCATCACATTTCTGATCAACGACAGCCTGTACAACAGCTTCCCCCCCGATGTCCGGAAGGAATTGGACGAGGCCGCAAAGGAAGCCCTGGCCTTCCAAAAAGAAGTGGCCCGGAAGATGGACGAAGAAGCGGTCGCCAAAATGAAGGCGGCCGGGGTGACGGTCACCCAGCCCGACCTCGGCCCCTTTGTGAAGGCGGTTCGGCCATCGGTCTGGAACCAGGTCATGGGGCGAATTCCGAAAGGCAAGGAGTTGATTGAGCAAGTAGCCAAAGAGGCGGATGCGTTGCTGCCAAAAAAATAAGAGAGAATTGCCAGGCGGGGTGGAGCACCCGCTCCACCTCGATCTTTCTGGGAGGGACCTTCTTGAAGACTATAAGCCGAATCAACGATGCGTTGGCGTTCGTCGAAATGGCGGTTCTGGCCATGGCGGTCCTGATCATGTTTGTGGTGATCTGCTGTCAGGTACTGTTCCGGTACGTCCTGCACCAACCCAGCCCTTGGACCGAGGAACTGGCCCGCTACATCTTCATTTGGGTCTCCATGGTCGGTGCGGCGTATGGGGTCAATACGCAGGCACACTTCGGGTTTGATCTGCTGGTAAAAAAGATGTCCCCCCGGATGCAACGCGTGGGGCATTATTGTATTCAACTCTGCATGGGCCTTCTGGTCTTCGTTTTGGTGGTGTACGGATTTCGAATGGTCGAGATCGTTTCTTTCCAAGTCACCCCGGCGCTTCAACTACCCATGCGCTACGTTTATTACTCACTGCCTGTTTCAGGCATGCTCATGGCCTTTCATCTCATCCACCATTTCCTGATTTCGTGCCGCCAGCAACGTCGGCCCGACATCTTGTAAGGAATGCGCCCATGACCAGCTTCGCTCTGCTTGTTTTTTTCACGGTTTTGCTCTCCATGAACGTCCCGGTTGCATTTGCCCTGGGGGGAGCCTCCATCCTCGCGCTTATTTTTTTCGGCAGCGTGCCGCTCATGATCGTGCCGCAACAAATTCTGGCAGGAACGGATTCTTTTCCCATGCTGGCCGTGCCCCTGTTCATTCTCTCCGGTGCCCTGATGGATATCGGCGGCATATCCGATCGTCTCATCCGGCTTGCCAAGGCGCTGGTGGGACATTTTCGAGGTGGGATGGGGATGGTAGTAGTGGTTGCCGAAATATTTTTCTCCGATATTTCCGGCTCAACATCGGCAGACACGGCTGCCATCGGCGGCATCATGATTCCGCAGTTGGTCAAAGACGGGTATTCGGCACGGAGAGCGACCGCCATTACCGCAGCCGCCTGCGGCATGGGCATGCTGGTCCCGCCCTGCATCACCATGGTCATCTTCGGTGTCATGGGCGGTGTTTCCATCGGCGAGCTCTTTGCCGCGGGGTTTGTCCCCGCGTTCATCATGGCGGCGGCCCTGATGCTTCAGATTTACATTCAGGCCGTTCGGGCCAAGCTTCAGCCTGGAAAACGCGCATCTTTGAGGGAAGTTGGCATAGCCGCCAAGGAATCGGTCCTCGCCTTGATGATGGCCGTTATCATTTTCGGGGGAATTCTCGGCGGGGTCTTCACCCCGACGGAAGCCGCCGGGGTCGCCGTACTCTATGCGATCATCATCGGCATGTTCGTTTACCGCCAGGTGAGCCTTAGGGCCTTCATCGAGAAACTTGTGGAGACGGGCAAAATTTCAGGGATGGTGCTTCTGCTGATCGGAACCGCCCACACCTTCAGCTGGATCCTTTCACGGGAGCAGTTGCCGCAGACGATAGCCAACTGGATGCTCGGCCTTGGGGGAGGGCAATCCCTCTATCTCTTGTTGAGCATTATGGTCTTTTTACCCTTGGGAGCCATTCTGGAGGGAGTTCCAGCGGTCATTCTTCTGACGCCCATCATGCTTCCGATAGCAAAAACTCTCGGCATCGACCCGGTGCACTATGGAACGATGATTGTGGCCTGCCAAGGGATTTCCGTTTTCACGCCCCCTTTAGGAGTGAGTTTGTTTGTCGCCTGCAGCATCGGCAAAGTGTCTATCACCGAGGTCGCCAAGCCGCTTTTCCCCTATTTGGGGATTATGACGCTGGTGTTGCTGCTTATCGCCTATGTGCCGGGGCTTTCATTGTTTTTGCCGACTCTAATTTTCCGATAAATTCTCGGAAAAAACGGCTGGGACATTGCCCCGACGGAACTCCGCCGCCGCCTCGGATCAATTCGGGCGCCAAAGCAGAAAAGTTCCGAGGGATTAACAAAAATTAGGAACAGAGGAGAACAGATGAAGAAACTGCTGTCGGGCAACGAGGCGATTGCACGGGGCGCCTATGAAGCGGGCATCCAGGTCGCCAGCGGCTACCCGGGAACGCCCAGCTCGGAAATCATGGAAAACGTCGCCGGTTACAAGGAGATCTACTCCGAGTGGTCGATCAACGAAAAAGTGGCCATGGATGTGGCGGCGGGGGCCGCCTACTCCGGCCGCCGCGCTCTTGTCACCACCAAGCAGGTGGGCATGAACGTGCTCTCAGACTCCCTTTTCTATACTTCCTACACCGGCGCCGAGGCGGCCATTGTCGTGGTCACCGCGGACGACCCCGGCATGTTCAGCTCCCAAAACGAGCAGGACAACCGCCACTACGCCAAACTGGGAAAATTCCCCATGCTGGAACCGGCCGACAGCCAGGAATGCAAGGATTACATCCTATCGGCTGTTGACATCAGCGAGCGCTTCGACACCCCGGTCGTGGTGCGCACCACCATGCGCACATCCCATTCCAAGAGCGTGGTGGACCTGGGGCCGCCTCCTGTGTTTAAGGAAAAAGTGTCTCCATTTACTCGCAACATGAAAAAATACAACTGCATGTGCACCTGGTCACGTGAGCGGCATCCGGTCGTGGAGCAACGACTGCTCGATCTGGCGCAATTCGCCGAGGCCGCCGCTCTGAACCGGATCGAGTGGGGGGCGCGCGATCTTGGCATAATCGCCTGCGGGGTCGTTTACGAAAACGCCCGACAGGTTTTTCCAGAAGCCTCTTTTCTCAAGCTCGGCATGGTCTACCCGCTTCCCAAGAACCTCATCCGCGAATTCGCTCGCGGCGTAAAGACCCTTCTGGTAGTCGAAGAACTGGATCCATTTCTGGAGGAGCAGATCAAGGCCATGGGGGTTGCTACGCGTGGCAAGGATGTTTTTCCGGCTTGCGGGGAGCTTTTGCCGGAAGACATCGAACGCCACTGCCGCCGTGTGGGGCTCTTGCCGCCGGGAGCCGACAGCAAAACAGAAATCGTTCCCGAGAACCTTCCGCCCCGCAGTCCCATGCTGTGCGCCGGCTGCCCGCACCGCTCCACCTTTTACGTCCTGGCCCGACGCAAACTGCCAGTGGCCGGAGACATCGGTTGTTACAATCTGGGCACTCTGCCGCCCTTCAATGCCCAGCACACCATGGGCTCCATGGGCGCCAGCATCGGCGTGCTGCACGGCATGGGCAAGTCCGGCCTACCGGAGCCGGCGGTCTGCACGATTGGCGACGGCACTTTCTTTCACGCCGGAATTCCACCTCTGCTCAACATGGTGCACAACAAGGGAAAAGGCACTGTGATCATCATGGACAACCGCACCACCGCCATGACCGGCCATCAGGACCACCCGGGAACCGATACCACGCTCAGCGGCAGTTCGGTGCCGCCCGTCGACATTGCCGCCGTGTGCCGAGCGATCGGAGTGCAGAAGGTGGTCGAGGTGAACGCTTTCGACGTGAAAGCCGTGGAAAAGGCAATCGCCGACGGCACCGCGCAAGACGGGCTCTCGGTGATCGTCTCCAAGGGCGATTGCATCTTCATCTCCCCCAGTTCTAAGCCGCCTTATTCAGTGGACACGGACACCTGCGTAGCCTGCGGCAAGTGCATCCAGGCCGGCTGCCCTGGGAACGTGCTTTCTGAAACCATCCACGTCAAAACCGGCAAGCGCAAGTCGCGGATCGATCCTCTCCTGTGCATCGGGTGCGATGTGTGCCGGCAGATCTGCCCCACCGGCGCGATCCGCAAGCCAGCCGTATGAACAGGAGACAACGATTATGAAACGCGACAGCATGAAATTTCTCATTGCCGGCGTCGGCGGACAGGGCACCATCCTGGCAGCATCCATTCTGGCCGATGTCGGCCTTCGATTGGGTTATGATGTGAAAAAGTCAGACATCCTCGGGCTGGCCGTACGCGGCGGCTCCGTCGTCAGCCACATCTTGTGGGACCGGAAGGTCCGGTCCCCGGTTCTCGGGGCCGGCGAGGCCGACGTGCTTCTGAGCTTCGAGTGGCTGGAGGGGCTGCGTCGGCTTGGCTTCGTGAACCCAAAGGGTGTGATACTGGCCAACGACCACCGCATTGACCCCATGTCCGTAAGCTCTGGTCTATCCGAATACCCCGACACCGTGACCATTCGGGAGCGCATGGCCAATGCCGCCAGGCAAGTACTGGTCATCCCCGGCACATCGACCGCCGTGGAGCTCGGCAACGTGAAAACCTTCAACGTTGTCATCATGGGCGGCTTGGCCCGCTTTTTGGACAGCGAGGTCGGCATATGGCGCAGCGCAGTGGCCGACCAACTGCCCGAAAAGCTTAAAGCCGTCAATCTCCGGGCCTTCGACGCCGGCTACGCCATGCCGCTGCGGACCTGAGGCTGGAGGGGGCCTGCGGCTGAATCAAAGGCCGGCAACCGAGGCAACTTTGAAGACGGACTCGCAAGACCCTGTTCGCTGATTTCCTCAGGCGATCCGCGAAGAAAAGGAGCGGAGCCTCGATGGGAGGGAGGCAAGGACATGCTGGATTTGCTGATAAAAAACGGCCGAGTGGTGGACGGATCCGGCAATCCGTGGGTGGCAGCGGATGTGGCGGTAAAGAACGGCCGGATTGAAGCCGTCGGACGGCTGGGCGGCGCAGCGGCCGCAACGGTTGTGGATGCCGCTGGCCACGTCGTGTGCCCTGGTTTCATCGACGGCCACAGCCACTCCGACCTCTATGTGCTGGCCGCACCGAAATCGCGCCAGAAGATCATGCAGGGGTTCACGACGGAAGTTGTCGGATTGGACGGAATGTCTGTCGCCCCCGTGTCCGATGCACAAAAACCGGGATGGCAGAAACATCTGTCCGGCTTGGCCGGGAACCCGGGGACCCCATGGAACTGGAACAGCATTGGCGGCTATCTGGATATCGTGGATGCGTCCCCGGCCTCGATCAACCTCTGCGCCTACGCCGGGCTGGGAACCATCCGGTTGAACGTCATCGGCATGGAAGATCGGGCGCCGAGCGCCGCTGAGATGGAGCAGATGCGCCGGCTCACCGCCGAGGCCATGGAACAGGGCGCACGGGGGGTCTCTGCCGGGCTGATCTACCCGCCCAGCCAATACCAGACCTTGGAGGAGATCGTCGAGCTGTGCCGAGTGGCCCGCCGCTACGACGGTATTTTCGACGTGCACATGCGAAACGAGTCGGACCGCATCGACGCATCCGTCGAAGAAGTGTTGGAGATCGGCCGTCGCTCAGGAATACCGGTGCTCATCACCCATTTCAAGGTCCGCGGAAAGAAAAACTGGGGTCGCTCGGGGCCGCTGCTGGAAAGGCTGGAAAGGGCCCGAGCCGAGGGGGTCGACGTCACCGTCTCCCAATACCCCTACACGGCCGGCTCGACCTTTCTTCACGCCGCGATCCCGCCCTGGTACCATCGGCAAGGGGCCGAAGCCCTGGTGACTGCGCTCAGCGGCCTTCGCAAGGAAATCAAGCAGGACATCGCCCAGCGCATGGATTGGGAAAACTTCTCCAGCATCCTCGGCTGGGAGAACATTTACGTTTCATCGGTGGCCAGTGAGGCCAACCGCTGGTGCGAGGGCAAGAGTCTGACCCAGATCGCGGCACAGCGCGGTGTCGATCCGGTGGACGCCGCCTGCGACCTTTTAGTGGAAGAACAGCTGGCCGTCGGCATGATTGCCTTCGGACTGGACGAGGGAGACATTCGCACCATTTTGCGCCACCCCCTGACCAGCATCATCACGGACGGGCTCCTCAGCGGCGGCAAACCGCACCCCCGCGCCTACGCCACCAGCGCCCGAATCCTGGGTCGGTATGTGCGCGAACAGGCAGTGATTTCGCTCGAAGACGCCGTCCGCAAGCTCACCTCCCTGCCTGCGGCCAAAGTCCGGCTGCGGCGCAAAGGGCTGCTGGCTGCGGGTTTCGACGCCGACATTCTCGTCTTCGACCCTGCGACCGTCCTCGACACGAACTCATACGAGGACCCCATGCGCCATCCCGCCGGAATAGAGCACGTCGTGGTGAACGGCATCCTCGTGGTGAAAAACGGCGTGCACACTGGAGCGACCCCCGGCCGAACCATACGGGGGAGGTAGTGCCGAAACAGATCTCGGCCATGGGGCCGGTGCCGCCCGGCTCCCGACCCACGGACACCTCAAGGCCTCTCGATCCGTGCAGCCGTGAACGGCGACGGAATGGGAAACTATGATGAAAGACCGCAACGAAAAAGGCATCGTCCAGAGCATGAAGTCCACCGTCAAAGCCTTTCAAGTGCTTGAGGACCTCTGCACGCACGGACCGTCGACCGCCTTGACCCTCAGCCAACGACTCAGGCTCAACCGAAGTTCGGTGCATCGCATCCTGGCGGTCCTGCAGTTCCTGGAATATGTGCGCCACGAACCCGGCGGCAGGTACGAGCCCACTTTGCACCTGTACCATTTAGGCAGCAAGGTAAAAGCCATGCTGGGAAACAGCGCCATCATCCGCCCCCGCATGGAAGCGCTTTCCGAGAAAGTGGGAGCGGCCGTTTCTCTGGTGACACTGACCAAAGACTTTGTAATCACCGTCCTGGACCGGGTGTTCAGCCGCAGCAACCCCCGGCCGAACATCATTATCGACGGCCCCTTTCCCGCCTACTGCACGGCCTTCGGAAAAGCGCTGCTGGCCAGCCTCTCCCCCAAGGATTTGGACGCTTACTGCGCCCAGGTCCCGATTGTGCCGCTCACCCCCTACACTGTGAAAAACTGCCACCAACTTCGCCAACGCCTTGAAAAGGCGCGCCGGGAGGGAGTGGCGCTCGACGAAAGGGAGTTCGACGAATCCATCCGCTGCATTGCAGCGGTCATCCGAGACGAATCCGGCAAGGTGATTGCCGCCGTGAGCGTCTCGGATCTGGTGACGCGCATGACCCCCCAACGGGTTTCCGGCGTTCGGAAAGAACTCTTGCACACCGCCACACAGATCTCGCAGGATTTAGGATACCACGGGTGAGCGGATTTCGCCCGGATGGAGGTGAACTGATGAAATGGGATGCCATCATCGCCAACGGAACGCTCGTCGACCAGGGTCGGGTCGACGAAATGGACGTGCGCATCAAAGACGGGCGCGTGGAGAGCGTGGCCCCCGCCATGGGGGGCTACCCGCCGGATGCGCCTGTCATCGATGCCGCCGGGAAACTTGTCCTTCCGGGCATCATAGACGCCCACAACCACCCCGTTTATGCGGACCGGATCGGCGCCTTCTCGAAGGCAGCGTTGTCGGGGGGAATCACCACCCTGGTGCCTTACGTCGGATCGGTCAAAGCCTGGAACCAGTCCGGCGGCTTGGTGGATGCCGTGAAGGGTTTCATCGACGAGGCCCAGCGCGAGTCGGTCATTGATTTCAGCGTGCACGGGACCGTGACTCAAAACGTCCTAAGCGAAGCCTCCACCGCCATACCCGCCCTGCTGGCAATGGGCGTCGTTTCCTACAAAGTCTTCACGGCCTACAAGAAGCGAGGCATGAAACTAGAGGATGAGGAGATCATCGGGGTCATGAGTTTGGTGGCCGAAGCCGGCGGGCTTCTGGCCGTCCACGCCGAGAACGACGCCACCATCAGCCACCTTGAGAACAAGGCCGTTTCCGAGGGTCGGCTCACGCCAGAACACTATCCGCCCACCCACCCGGACATCTGCGAGGCGGAGGCGTTGTTCCGCGTGCTGTCTCTGGCGGAGGTGACGGGGTGTGCCATGTATTTGCCCCATCTCTCGGCCCGACGGTCTCTGGAGGTGGTGCGATTGTTTAGACGCTGGGGCACGCTCCGGGCCCTTTTCACCGAAACCTGCCCGCACTATCTCTCACTCACGGCCGCCGCCCTCGTGCCGTTCGGCAACCTGGCCAAGATGTCGCCTCCGTTGCGGGCGCAAGATGACATCGACTCCCTCTGGGCGGGACTGGCTTCGGGAGAAATCGATGTCATCGGTTCGGATGCCACGGGGCACCCGGTGCGGAGCAAGGAACCGCTGCACGACCAGACGTTTTTGGCGCCCTATGGCACCGCGGATGTGGACAACCTTTTGGCGATTGTTTTCGACGAAGGAGTGGCAAAGAGCCGCATACCGGTAACCACCCTGGTGAAAACGATGTGTGAGATGCCGGCGCGGATCTTCGGCCTCTACCCGCGCAAGGGAACGCTCGCGCCGGGTGCCGATGCGGACATACTCATCGTCGACCCGACCGCCGACAGGTCCCTGCCCGCGCGCAACCCCCATCTGAAGACCGATTACAGCTTGTTCGCCGGGCGCCGTTGCGCTGGTGCCCCGGTGCTGGCTATGCAGCGGGGGCATGTGGTGATGCAAAACGGGGAGGTGCTGGCTCAGCCGGGGTCGGGCAGGTTTCTTCCGGGCGAGGCTTGCTACTGATAGACAAAATCCTCTTTTCAGGTTGAAAGCGGCATGTTCCTGCTGGCGGTCTTGGTCTACGGCGAGCCGTTCACGATGGTCCAGCTGTGGACCTTCGTCATGATCTGGACGGCCCTGGCGGTCTACTCCATCGACTCGGTGCGCACCTACCGGCGCCGGCCGTGAGCCGTTTGATTTTTTCCCCCGACGTGAGGTATAGTTCCCATCAGCCGTTCGCGCTTCCCCTGTTCCACCGGACCTTCAGCCAGGTCGCGTTTCGCTGATCGGACAGGGTCACTTCCACTTCGCACCCACATTGATCCTGCCCGTAGGTCCCTGGAACGCTGCCGGGGGAAACCCCGCGAACGCCCGTCTCTCCAGGCAACTCGATTCGCCGAAGGCTCATGCCAGCGGCGGCAGGTAAGCCGACATGCGCGTACGCGATCAGAGCCGGGAACTGGAACAGCGGCTGTGGATGCTCCAGGCCGGAGATCATCTGTGCTGCCTGTATGCGTCCGAAGCGGAGCACCGCGCCGTGCTGGCGCCGTTCGTGCGCCAGGGGCTGGAGCGCCATGAAAAGGTTCTTTATATCCTCCACGACCACACGGCCGAACAGATTCTGGCCTGCCTGAGCGCCGACGGGGTGGAGGTGAAGCCCTACCTGCAGCGGCGGCAACTGACGTTCCTAAGCAGCGTCGAGTCCTACGCGCCGGCGGGGGTGTTTGACCCCGAGAAGACGACGGCCCTCCTGCGGTCGGAAACCAAGCGCGCCGCCGGCCAGGGATACAAAGCGCTCCGCTTCACCGGCGAAATGAGCTGGGCGCTGACAGGCCTGCCCGGCGCCGACCGCCTTGTCGAATTCGAGGCCGGGCTGAACACTTTTTTCCAGGAGAGCCCCTGCCTGGCCTGCTGCCAGTACGACCGGCGCCGATTCGACGCCCAGGCGCTGCTGGATGTCCTGGCCACCCATCCCCTGGCGGTGGTCGGCACCGGGGTCTATGACAACTTCTACTACATACCTCCCCAGGACTTCTTCGGAGCCAATCCCGTCGCCGCCAAGCTGGAGAGCTGTTTGCGCCATCTTCAGCAGCGCCAGCGGTCCGAAACCCAGATCCGGACGCTGACCCGCAAGCTGATGGAGACGCAGGAAGACGAACGGCGGATGATATCCCGCGAACTCCACGACCGGGTGGGTCAGGATTTGTCCGGCATCAAGCTGGCGCTGGAAACGCTGTTCGATCAGCAGCCGGCCGCATCCCCCGAAATCATGGAGAAGGTGATGCAACTCAGCCGGTTGCTGGATCGCACCATCTTCACCGTCCGCGATCTGGCCTACGACCTTCGGCCGCCGGGGCTCGAGGAGATGGGCATCGTGCAGGCGCTGTCCATGTTCTGCGACGATTTCGCAGAGAAAACCCGGATCCGCACCGACTATCATTCGGCGGGCATCGAAAAAATGAAGCTGGACTTCAACACCCGGATAAACCTCTACCGCATGATCCAGGAGGGGCTGAACAACATCCACAAACACGCGGAGGCGAGCCTCGCCGTCGTCAAACTGACGGCGGCCTATCCCCACATCCTCCTGCGGATCGAGGACAACGGCAAAGGCTTTGACGTGCAAAAGCGGGCGCGCGCGATCGACTCCGAAAAACGCATGGGGCTGCGCAGCCTGCAGGAGCGTACCGACCTGCTGGGCGGGGTTATGATCGTGACCTCCAAGCTCGGGCACGGCACCAAGATCCTGATCAAGCTTCCCTACGCGGGGTGAGTCCATGGGAAACAAAAAGACCATTTTGATCGTGGATGACCACACGCTGTTCCGCGAAGGACTGAAAGCGATTATCAGCCGCAACCCGTCCTATGATGTCGTCGGCGAAGCCGGACGGGGGGACCGGGCGGTTCAGATGGCCCGGTCGCTCAGGCCCGACCTGGTGCTGGTGGACATTTCCCTGCCCGACCAGAGCGGCATCGAGGTCACCCTGCAGTTGAAGAAACATCTTCCCAAAGCCGCGATCATGATGGTGACCATGCACTCCAAGGTCGACTACATCGTGAATGCCTTCAAAGCCGGCGCGACGGGGTACGTGACCAAGGATTCAGCCCCTGAACGGCTGCTGCAGGCCATGGATGTCGTTCTCAAGGGCGAATATTTTCTGGACTCGGCCGTTTCCCAGAAAGTCGTTCAGCGGCTGGCCGGAATCCAATCGAACCCCCGGTCGATAACGGACGCCGGCTACGAGACCCTCACGCCGCGCGAGCAGGAAATTTTCGCCCTTTTGGCGGAAGGGTATTCCTTGAAACACATCGGCGAGCGGCTGTTCATCAGCCCCAAGACCGTCGAGAACCACCGCACCCGCATCATGCGCAAACTCGGGGTCCGCAGCAGCCTCGAGCTGATCCGCTACGCCGCCAAAGTGGGCATCATCGACATCGACCTCTGGAAAGAATAGCCGATATATTATCTTCGGCTGCCCTGCTTTTCTCCCGCCCCCGCAGGAAAAAATCACGGTCCTGAGCGTTTCCCCCATCGAAATGAGGCGCTCTCTCTATAGACAACCATATTTTATTGTTAGATAAATAAGCACATGCCGGATCGAAACGCTCACCGGTTCAGCTTTTTCAAGGTCGTGCTTCAAGGCCGTACAAGGACCGCGGAGCCGCAGGAGGCCAGAATTCCGGGCAGCGGCGCATCCCGCAGCGGGCGGTCCCTCGGCCCCGCACGACGGGGGGTCGGCACCTTGGCTGAAGACTACTGTGACCTTGAACGGCATTGACCCGATTGCTGCGAGAGCGAGACCGATCATGGAAAAGAGGACCACCCGACGGCACCGCATAAACACCTCGATCGTCTGCAGCCACGTCACTTCGCGTCGCTGCGCGGAAACATTCGACGGCCGAATGAAGAACTGCTGTGCCAACGGATTGTATGCGGAACTGCGGGCTTGGTTCAAAACGGGGACCCTCTTGGTGGTCCGTACAACCGGCAGCTCATGCGGGTATTCCCGGGAGGAAGGGTTCTGTTCGCTGGCGATCGCCGAAGTCAAGTGGTCGAGGCCGAAATCCGTCCAGGGAGAGGCCTGCTATGCCACCGGCTTCAAATACGTCATGTTTTGAGAACCCTACTCTCTGCACGACAACACCTTCGATGCAGGCTGGGAGAGGGTCCATTGGGCCAGCGCCGATTCCACCATCGCCCCAAAACCAAAAGGAGGTGAACATGTTCAAGCACATTCTACTGCCCACCGACGGGTCGGAATTGTCCGCCGCGGCGATTCAGCAAGGGGTTCGTTTCGCCAAGAGCATCGGCGCCAGGGTGACGGGCCTCAGCGTGATGCCCCTGCAGCACCCGTTTTCCTATGAGACGGCCATCCCCGTGGACGCGCTGGAGCAGGCCGCCAAGCGCTGCAAGGAGCTGGCGGAAACGTATCTGGCGGCGATCGAAAAAGCGGCCAGGGAAGCGGGTGTTGCGTGCGAGGTCGTTTATGAGAAGAACGACTACCCTTACGAGGCCATCATCCGGGTGGCCAAGCAGAAGGGCTGCGATCTGATCATGATGGCCTCGCACGGACGCAGGGGCGTCGGGGCGCTGCTGATCGGCAGCGAGACGCAAAAAGTGCTGACCCACTCCAAGATCCCGGTGCTGGTGTATCGCTGAAACGGGCAATGGCAGTATCGGCGGCGGCCTCACTTCGCCGAGCGGTACACATCCGGGCGGCGGTTCGGGAGGAAGTAGCGCATGGGGTGGCTGCGGACGGCAGCGAGCCGCTCGGCGTCCAAGTCGGCGACGAGCAAACCCTCCTGCCCGTCGGCCGTTGCGGCGATCACCCGGCCGTCCGGGCCGATCGCCACGGCAAGCCCGGGAAACGCCAGACCGGCGCCGTTGTCGCCGGTCTGATTGCAGGCGACGATGAAAACCGCGTTGTCGAAAGCCCGGGCCGGCAAATGCCGCATCCAGGAGTCTCTTTTTTCTCCCGGGGTCCCGCGCGGGGAAGCGTGCGGCATGAAGATGACCTCGGCGCCGTCGAGCGCCATGCGCGTCGCAAGCTCGGGGAAGTGCGCGTCGTAGCAAAGCTGAATCCCGAAGCGGATTCCGGCGGCATCGAAGACCGGGGCGGCCTGGCCGGCGTCGAAGATGCTTTTTTCAGGCGGGGCGATGTGCAGCTTGCGGTAGACGCCAATCGGTCCCTGCGGCCCCACCACGAGATGACTCGCAAACACCTTCCCATCGGCGCCTTTTTCCACCAGGCCTGCCAGAATGACCGCCTGATGCCGGGCGGCCATTGCCAGAAGGCTCCGGCCGGCCTCGCCCGGTAGAAGTTCGGCAGCCTCGTGGATGCCCGGGTCGACCCCATAGCCCGTGATGTTCAGCTCGGGGAAGCAGACAATCCCCGCCCCCACCCGCCGGGCAGCGGCGACCCAGCCGTCCATGCGCTCGAGGTTTTCACGGGTGTGATTTCGCGGGGAATTGAAAACAACGGCAGCGACGCGGAGGGAATGCATAAGAAGAGTTCAAAGATTAAAATCTAAAGTTTAAAGTGCAAAGCAGCCACACTTTTCAATTCTATAAACATTCAACGTTAAACTTTAAACTGTTTCACACCTCGAACTGCGCCCTGATCTTGAAAACATGCGTGGCCGGCAGGTTGAGGATCTCCGCGACACCGGTTTCATCGCTGATCTCCTTCAGCTTGGCCTCGATCTCCTCCCTCGAGGGCGCGATGAAGGTGAACCAGACGTTGAAGGGGTTCTCTCTCAGGTAATTGTGGGTCACGCCGGGGTGCCGGTTGACCGCCTCGGCGAAGCGGGCCACCTGGTCCGCCGGCACCCGGGCGGCGCAGAGCGTGCTGACGTAGCCCAGCTTGTCCGGCACGAAGTTGCCGCCGATGCGGCGGATGATCCCCGAGGCCTTGAGCCCCCGGAGGCGGTCGATCACCTCCTGCTCGGTCAGGCCCAGCTCATCGGCGATGGCCAGATAGGGCCGGGAGGCGATCGGAAAATCCGATTGGACCCGGTTGAGGATGCGCCGGTCGGTCTCGTCCAGTGCGTTGTCGTTTTCAGCCATCGGCGGCTTCTCGGAATCGTCAACCGTTTTTATCGAAACGGCGCTGTCCGGCCTCCGGCGCAGCGCCCCTCTATCCCTTCCGGCCCGCGCTTATTTGAACCGGCCTTCCAGGATGCGCAGGTGCACCTTTCTCTCGCGCGGGCCGTCGAACTCGCAGAAAAAAATCCCCTGCCAGGTGCCTAAGCAGAGTGCACCGTTTTCGATGGCGACCGTCTGCGACGCCCCCACCAGCGAGGCTTTGACGTGGGCCGGGGAATTGCCCTCCGCATGGCGGTAGTCGGCTGTCCAGGGCACGATCTGATTCAAGACCATCAGGAGATCCGTGCGCACGCTGGGGTCGGCGCTCTCGTTGATCGTGACGCCCGCCGTGGTGTGCGGCACGTAGATCATGCAAAGCCCCTCCCGCACGCCGCTTTTCCCCACCCTCCGGCCCACTTCGGCGGAGATGTCCAGCATTTCGGTCCGACTGCGGGTCTTGAGCGTCAGCACCATGGCGGCTTCTAATAAAAACGGCCCTGCTGAGCCAGCAGGGCCGTTTGGAGATACATGGACTTCACATCGCGGAGTTTAGACGCAACCGGTCGGCTTGGGAAGGCCGGCCATTTTGCAGGCCCCCTTGCCCGGCCCGGAGGGGAACAGCTCATAAATGTGCTTCAGCTTGAACCCGGTGACCTTGGAAAGAACGCGCACCATCGGCGCGATGCCGTTTTTCTCGTAGTAATCGCGAAGAACCTCAATGAGCTTCTTGTGCTCGTCATTGAGCTCATCAATGCCTTCCTGATGCTTCACCCACTGGACCCACTCCGGGGACCAGTTGGTGTAGGAATCGATAAACCCGTCTTCATCGACCGTGAAGCTTTTACCCATCCATTCGACTGTCGGCATTATTAATCCTCCTTTGGTTGGTTTGATGTATGCTTAGGCTTTGCGCCTGATGTCGCTCTTTTGAAATTTTATTTTTAGTGTATGCCGCAGCATATGTCAACATGAAAAATACGCTTGTCCGGCGGCGGCCTCACAAACGTTAACACCCAACAATTTCGAGCCGTTGGAATAATCCATAGGCGGTCGTGGTCAATACTCGCGCGGGGTCTGGTTGAGCTGCTCCAGGGTGAACACCGGGCCGTCCTTGCACACAAACTCCTTGCCGATGTTGCAGCGGCCGCACATCCCGATACCGCACTTCATGCGGTTTTCGAGCGACATGATGATCTTGTCGTGGGGGTAGCCGAGTTTGTCGAGCACCGGCTGGGTGAACTTGATCATGATCGGCGGGCCGCAGACGATGGCATAGGTGTCGCTGCCGGCGGGCGGCGCCTTTTTCTCGGTGACGGCCGGGACAAAGCCCACGTTGTATTTCCAGTCCGGGTCGCTGGTCCCGTCCACGGTGATGTGCATGTGGATGTCGTCGCGCCGCTCCCACTCCGCCAACTCCTCCCGGTAAAGAAGCATGCCGGGCGTGCGGGCGCCGTAAATGACGTGGATGTCCTTGAACTTCTTGCGGTTGTCCGGGTGCAGCATGTAGACGATGGAGGAGCGCAGCGTGGTGAAGGCGAACCCGCCGCCGATGATGACGACGTTCTTGCCCTCCATGCGCTCCCAGGGGTACCAGTTGCCCATCGGCCCGCGCAGGCCCATCACGTCCCCGACCTTCATGCTGTGCAGGAAGGAGGAGACCAGGCCCACTTTATTGACCGTGAACATGGCAAAGCCTTTTTCGGTCGGCGAGGAGGCGATCCCGATGGGGATCTCGCCCTTGCCGGCCACGGACAGCTCCGCGAACTGGCCGGCCTTGTAGGCGAACTTCTGCTCGTCCGCGGGGTCCAGAAAAACGAACTTGAAGGTCTTGAGGTTCTTGTCCTCGGTTTCGACCGAAATGGCGTCGATCCGAACCGGGTACGGCAGGTAGGGGTTTAGCACGTGGATCCTCCCTCGTCATTCAATGGCGCAGGCTTCGCCGGAGACGGCAAAACCGTTCATCATTTGGCACACGCGGCGGATGTCGATGTTGACCGGGCACAGGCGCACGCAGCGGCCGCAGCCCACGCACTGGATCCCGCGGTCGTACTTGTCCACGAAATACTTCAGCTTGTGCATGAAACGCTGCCGCACCCGGTGCTGCTTGGTGCCGCGGGGGTTGTGGCCGGTGCCGTGCAGGGTGAAAAGCGGGTACATGCAGCTGTCCCAGTTTTTCATCCGCACCCCGGAGGTGCCGCGGGTTTCGTCCTGGATGTCGAAGCACCAGCAGGTCGGGCAGGAATAGGTGCAGGTGCCGCAGTTGATGCAGGCAAACGACACCTCCTCCCAGAAGGTGGCGCTGTAAAGATCGTTGTTCGGCAGGGCCTTCAGGTTCTCGGTCTGCACGAAGGAGGCGATCTTGCCTTCGGCCGCCGTGCGCATCGCCGCCAGGGCCTCTGCGGCCTCCTTGGGGGCGGCGGTCTTCCAGTCGGCGGCGTCGATGAATTTAGCGCCCTTCTCCGTGAGAACCTTCGCCAGGTAATGGTCGCCGGCGTCGGCCAGCAGCACGTCCAGGCCCTCCTCGTGATAGGGCCCGCAGCCGGCCGAGGTGCAGAAGCAGGAGCTGCAGGGGCTCGCGCAGCCGAGGCCGATCCAGGTGGTGGACTCGTAGGCCTTGAGCCAGTAGGGGTCCTGGTAGTCCGGCGTGTCGAAGTTCATGCGGACCAGGACGAAGGCCTTGGCGTCGCAGGGCCGGATGCCGATGACCGCCTTGGGCGAGTAGTCCTTGGCGGCTTCCTTGAGCTGGTGGTGGTCTTCGCGGCCTTCATCGAGGGAGTAGTTGAACATCACCTCGGACTGGGGATAGACGAGGGATTTGGGCGAAAGCCGGGTGTTCAGGCAACTCAGGTCCGGCAGGACGCCGCTATCGAGCGGCTTGAAGCTGTGAAACTCCTTCTCCTTCACCGGGCCGATCAGCCGGAACGCCTTGGACGCCTTTTCCAGGCCGGACGCCCACCGGCTCTTTTCGATCTTGATGGTTTTCATTGGCGATGCCTCTGCGTCACGTGAATTGGGTCACTTGATGAAATCGTTCGGGTCGTTCGGCCGATAGACGTCGAGCGGCGGCCGCACCTCCAGGCTCAGGCCGGCTTCCCAGCCGAAGAGATCCAGGCAGTCCTTCTCCAGCCTCTTGGTGAAGACCCGCATGTTGATGCCCACCGGACAGGAGCGCTCGCAGGCGCCGCAGTCCGTGCAGCGCCCCGCGCAGTGGTACGCCCGCAGGAAGTGGAAGGTGCGCACGTCGCTCGGGTCCTGGCCCTTGCCGACCCACTGGGGACGGGATTCGTCCACGAAGCAGGTCGGGCAGTAGCACAGCGGGCAGGCGTTGCGGCAGGCGTAGCAGCGAATGCAGGGGGCGAGCAGGTCCTCGAAGTACTTCCAGCGCTGCTCGGGGCTCATGGCCTCGACGGCGCGCACGTCGGCGTAGCGGTCGACTCCCGCCTGCTCCTCGACCGGCGGCGCCACCATCTCGTCGTGGATCACCGGGTTGCGGTGGATGCACAGCGAGCAGTTGTGCTGCAGCACGTCTTTCTTCTCGAAGCGTTGGCTGAAACTGTCGCCCTTGGCGGTGAGCCCGGTCGCGTCCTCGGTCACCTCGGTGATCTCCCCCGGGCACTTCATCGCGATCCTGCGCTTGTCCACCATGCCCCGGCAGGGCACGCCGATCACCACCAGCTGCTCGCGCTTGATCTTGTTCTCGATGATGTGGGTGACGATGTTGCGCGAGTCGCAGCCCTTGGCCACGATCCCGATCTTCTCCTTGCGGTCGGTCAGGTAGTTGGCCAGGTTGATGCCGCAGTGGCTGTCCCACACGAGTTTGGCGGCCTCCGCCGGGGTTTTGGCGAAATGCGGCTCGTTCATCATCGGGATCGTCCCTTGGCGGAACCCGATGACCATGTCCACGGCGCCGGAGGTGAGCAGGCGCCCGGCGATTTCCCTGATCTTTTCGGCATAGCTCAGCATATCAGGCTACCTCGGCCAGTTTCTTGATGAATTGGGTGTTCGGGCCCAGGGCTTTGACCGATTTCGTGACCTGGGTGACCACCTCGACGAACTTGGTGGACTCGGCCGACGAAATCCAGGAGAACTGCAGGCGGCCGGGCTCGATTCCCATGTGCTCCATGAGGTTCTTGAACAGGGCGAATTTGCGACGGGCGTAGTAATTACCTTCCAGGTAATGGCATTCGCCGGGATGTCACCCGGAGACCCAGACGCCGTCGGCCCCCTCCCGCAGTGCGGCCAGGAAGAAGTTGGGACTCATGCGTCCGGTGCAGGGGATGCGGATGACCCGGATGTTGGGCGGGTACTCCATGCGGCCGACGCCGGCGAGGTCGGCGGCGCCGTAACTGCACCAGTTGCACAGAAATGCGAAAATTTTCGGTTCCCAATCACTCATGATGGTCTCCTCGTAATGGATTCTGGATACGGGATGAAAAGAGGCATCCCTGAGTTGTTGCCATCCAGCATCATGCATCCAGCATCCCGTATCTTTCGTTCTAAACTGCTTCGCGCAGGCTGAAAATCTGAGCGTAGATCTGGTCGTTGTCGAAGCCCTTCAGGTGGATGGCGCCCGAGCGGCAGGAGGCCACGCACAGCCCGCAGCCCTTGCAGAGCACCGGGTTGACCTGGGCCTTGCCGGCGAACATGCCCTTCTCGACCCAGGAGGGCGCCGAGTACGGGCAGATCGAGACGCACACGCCGCACTGGCTGCACATGCGCGGGTCGACCTCGGCCACCGTTCCGCTGGTGAAGATCTTCTTGCGCGCCAGCAGGGTCACGGCGCGGGAGGCCGCGGCCTGCCCCTGGGCGACGGCCTCGTCGATCGGCTTCGGGTAGTGGGCCAGGCCGCACAGGAAGACCCCGTCGGTGGCGAACTCCGAGGGCCCCAGCTTGGCGTGCCGCTCCACGAAGAACCCGTCGGCGTTGAGCGGCACCTTGAAAAAGTTCGCGAGCTTCTCGTCGCGGTTGGGAATGACCGCCGTGGCCAGGGTCAGCAGGTCGGCTTCGAGCTCCAGCGGCCGGCCGAGGATGTGGTCGACCACGCTGACGAACAGCTTGCCGTTTTCAACCTTCACCGTCGGCTTCCGGTCCCGGCCGAAGCGGATGAAGATGACCCCCAGGCCGCGGGCCTTCTTGTAAAGCAGCTCCCGCTCCCCGTACGTGCGCAGATCCCGGTAGAGAACGAATACGTTCATCTCCGGGTTCATCTCTTTGAGGTGGATCGCGTTGTCCACGGAGTGGGTGCAGCACACCCGCGAGCAGTAGGGCCGCTCGGGCTCCCGCGAGCCCACGCACTGGATGAAGACCGCGCTGTTCAGGCCTTTCAGGGCGGGGTCCTTGTCCATGATCTTGCGGTCGAGCTCGAGGCTGGTCAGGATCCGCGAATCGGTCCCGTAGGCGTACTCGGTGGGCTGGTACGCCGCGGCGCCGGTCGCCAGAACGGCCACGCCGTGCTCCAGCACCTCCTCGGACCCGTTCGCCGCGAGGGTCGTCTTGAAGCTGCCGACAAAACCCTCCACGCTGGCGATCGCGGTGTTGAGATGCACGTGAACCTTGTCGTTCCGGCCGAGCTCGGCGATCATCTCGGCGAGCTTTTTCTGAACGTCCTCGCCCTTGGCCGTGCGGTACAGGTTCAGGGCCTGGCCGCCGAGGCGGTCGCTCTTCTCGATGATGTGGGCTTCGTAACCCTGCCGGGCCAGGCTGCGGGCCGCGGCCATGCCGGAGATCCCGCCGCCCACCACCATGGCTTTCGGGGTGATGTCGAGTTCGGCCTCCTTGAGCGGAGCGATCAGCGCCGCCTTGTCGACGGCCATGCGCACCAGGTCCTTGGCCTTCTTGGTGGCCAGTTCCGGGTTGCTCTTGTGAACCCAGGAATCCTGGTTGCGGATGTTGGACATCTCGAACAGGTACTTGTTCAGCCCGGCGTTGACCAGCGTCTCCTGGAAAAGCGGCTCGTGGGTCTTCGGGGTGCAGGCCGCCACCACCACACGGTTGAGGTTTTTCTCGCGGATGATCTGGGAGATCGACTCCTGGGTGTCCTGGGAGCAGGCGTAGAGGTTGTCCGTTGAGTATTCCACGTAGGGCAGCGTCTTCGCGAACTCCGCCACCGACGGGACGTCCACGATGCCGGCGATGTTGGTGCCGCAGCGGCAGACGAAAACGCCGATGCGCGGCCGCTCGTTGACCACGTTGACCTCGGGCACCTTTTCCTTGGTCTTGGTCAGGGTGTTGCGGGCGGAGGAGAGCATTTCACCGGCCGCGACCGCCGCCGCGCTCGAGTCGATGACCGCCTGCGGAATGTCCTTGGGGCCCTGGAAGGCGCCGCAGACGAATATCCCGGCCCGCGAGGTGGCGACGGGCGCGAAGCTGGAGGTGCTGCAGAACTTGCCCGGCGTGAGTTCGATGTTCAGGCGCTTGGCCAGCTCGACGACCGACGGGGAGACCTCCATGCCCACCGACAGCACGATCAAATCGAAGATCTCCGTCAGGATCTCCCCGTTTTCGGCGACATAGCGCACCTCCAGGTCGTCGGTGAGGCCCACCGGCGTCACCGAGTGCACCCGGCTGCGGATGAAGCGCACGCCGTGGCGTTCGCGCGCGTCATCGTAGAAGCGCTCGAACTCCTTGCCGTGGGTGCGCATGTCCATATAGAACACCGCGCAGTCCAGGTCCTTGCCGGCGTGCTCCTTGGCGATCACCGCCTCCTTGATGGCGTACATGCAGCACACCGAGGAGCAGTGGGCGTTGTCGCAGCGGTTCAGGTCGCGCGAGCCCACGCATTGGAACCAGGCGATCTTCTTCGGTTCCCGACCGTCCTTGGACAGCCGCTTGACATGGCCGTGGGTCGGGCCGGAGGCCGACAGGATGCGCTCGAACTCCATGGCCGTGACCACGTTGGGCAGCTTCGCGTACTGGTAGTGGTCGAACTTGGCGGGGTTGAACGGGGTGAAGCCCGCGGACATGACGACAGAGCCCACCCGGATCGTCGCGGTGCTCGGCTTCTGGTCGAAGTCCACGGCATCCGTGGGGCAGATCTTCTTGCAGGCCCCGCACTTGCCTTTCTGGATGAAGATGCAGGTGTCGCCGTCGATGACGTACTTCAGCGGCACGGCCTGGGGGTATTCCACATAAGCCGACTTGCGCTTGGCGAGGCCCACGTTGTAAGTGTCCTCGATTTTCTTGGGGCACTTCTCGGCGCAGGCGCCGCAGCCGATGCACTTCTGCATGTCGATGTAACGCGGGTGCTGCAGGAGTTCGACTTCGAAGTTCCCCGCCTCGCCTTTGATTTCCTTGACTTCGCTGAGGGTTCTCAGCTCGATGTTCAGATGCCGGCCGACCTCGACCAGTTTGGGCGAGATAATTCACATCGCGCAGTCACAGGTCGGGAAGGTCTTGTCCAGCTGCGACATGACCCCGCCGATGGACGGGCCCTTCTCCACCAGGTACACGTAGTAGCCCGAGTCGGCCAGATCCAGGGCCGCCTGCATGCCGGCGATCCCGCCGCCGACCACCATTACCGAACCGATGACATCCTTTGGCATTCCGTTCGTCTCCTCACAGATGGGGTGACCTTTTTCGGCCGGGCCCCGAACTCCGGCCCGTCTTCGGACCGGGCCGTGCGATGCTTCCCGCCGGAGCGAGGCGCCCGTCGATAAGCGATAAAAGAAAGGGGGGGATCAGAATCCCACTTCGCGGATCCGCGGCAGGACCCATTTTGCTGTTTGAGCGCATCAAAGGATATTTTTTACCCGCGGCCCCAGCGATTGTCAATAGAAATCCGGTTCGTTCGGGTACCGGGAGACCGCCCGGCGCAGGCCTTCGGGCCGATGCCCGCCGGCGGCGAAAACACCAACGGCCCGGGGGAGCCGTCCGCCGCCGCGTTGACCGCCGTCGAGTCCGTCCGGGGTTCACCGGCAGCCGCCGCAATTCCCCGCGTTGCGGTTTGAAACGTGGTCTGGTATAAGTTCTGGCTGACAGGCGCCCCGGCGCACGGTTGCGCGAGCCCGATCCCGTGAGGATACGCTGACATGCCCAAGATGGTTCTGATTGCGGACGGGAGGTCGTCCCGCCGAAGACGGCTGAAGGCGCTGGTGGCCGGCCTCGGCTACCGGCTGTTGGAGGCCGCGGACGGCGCGGGGGCCCTGGCGCACCTGACGGAGTCCCGGCCCCAGGTGGTCATCGCCGGAAGCGGGTTCCCGGACCGGGAGGTCGATGGGCTGGTGCGGGAGATCCGCCGCCGCTTTCGCGACGTCGAAATCCTGGTGCTGGTCGACGAACCCCGGATGATCGAGGAGCTCAAGGAACTCGCCGCCGGTTTCATTGCCAAACCGCTCACCCCCCATCTGCTGGACGCGCACATCCTCCGGGCCTGCGAGCGGGCCGCGCAGAGGCGCCGCTTGCGGGAACTGCCCCGCAGGATCACCCGCCGGGTCGAGAAAAAGGTCACCGAGCGCCTGGAGACCGAGCGGTTTCTCACGGTCAAGCAGATCGTCGACAAGCTCTCCACTTTTATCGGCCAGATCGCCCGGGACGTGGAGGGCGGCGTCCGCTATTTCAACGAAATCCCCTATTTTGTCGCCATCCACGACCGCCGCGGCCGGGTGCTGGCCGCCAACCGCTCCTTCCGCCTGCTTCTCGGGGTCCAGCCCGGCGACCCCAGCTGCCGCATCTACGAGGGCCGATCGGCCGGCCTGGAGGAGTGCCCCGTGGGACTCACCCTGGCCACCGGCACCGCCCGAGAATCCCGGGAGTTGGTCCGGTACCGCAGCGGGGCGCACGTGCCGGTGATCGTCCACACGGCGCCGATCTACAACAACGACGGCGAGGTGGAGCTGGTGCTGGAGGTTTCCGCCGGCACCCAGGATGTGGCCCAGCTCCGGGACGAGCTGCAAAGCACCCAGCAGCGCTACCAGCTTCTGTTCGACGCCGTGCCCTGCTTCGTGGTGGGACTGGACCGCAACCTGCACATCACCACGGCCAACCGCCTTTTTGCGGACGAATTCGGCGAGAAGACCGGGGCCTCCTTTCGAGAGCTTTTTCTGATCGACGACGACACCTTTGCCGAGTCCCCGATTCACAAGACCCTGAAGGAGGGCCAGCCCCTGCACGGCGAAGTGGCGCTGACGGGCCCGAACGGCCGGCGCTACAACATGCTGGTCTGGACCTCTCCCATGACCACCGCGGCCGGCAAGCTCATGCAGGTGCTGGTGATCTTTCTGGACATCACCCAGATCCGCGAGCTGCAGAGCAACCTCGCCTCCCTGGGTCTCATGATCGGCTCCATTTCCCACAGCATCAAGGGCGTCCTGACGGGGCTGGATGCCGGGGTCTACCTGCTGAACAAGGGGCTTTTCAAGCGCGACGACGCCCAGGTCCAAAGCGGCCTGGAGATCGTCCGCAACATCGCCGAACGCATCCGCAAGATGGTCATGGACATCCTATTCTGCGCCAAGGAGCGGGAGCTTCAGCGCGAGCCCATCGACGTCCGGGCCTTGGCCGAGGACGTGGTGCGGACCGTGCAGCCCCTGTATGACGGCAAGAACGTGGAGCTGGTGTGCGAGTTTGACCGCCGATTGGGTTTTTTCGAGGTCGATGCCGCCATGCTGCGATCGGCCCTCATCAACCTGCTGGAAAACGCGGCCGATGCCTGCGCGGCCGAGGGCTCCGTCAAATCCTACCGCACGGTTTTCAGCATCGAGGCCAATGCCGAGGTGGTGGGCATCCTGGTGGAGGACAACGGCATCGGCATGACCCCCGAGCAGCTCAAGAACCTCTTCACGGTGTTTTTCTCGACCAAGGGGAGCAAGGGGACCGGGCTGGGACTTTTCATCACCGACAAGATCATCCGCCAGCACGGCGGGACCATCACGGTGGATTCGGCGGTCGGCCGCGGGGCCAGGTTCGGCATCATGATTCCTCGCCGCGCTGCGCAGGGGACCGAGGCGGGCTCAAAACTCAAGGCGGAAAGCTGAAGGCGGGACCGCAAGATGCGCACCCAGCCACCGGCGCCCGGCAAACCGCATCCCGCCGACAGCGGCAAGCCCGCTGTCATCGTGATCTGCGGCCCGACGGCCGTCGGCAAAACCGCCGCAGGGATCGAGGTGGCGCGCGCCGTGGGCGGCGAGATCATCAGCGCCGACTCGATGCAGGTCTACCGCCACATGGACATCGGGACCGCCAAGCCGACGGCCGCGGAGCAGGCCGCCGTCCGCCACCACCTGATCGACATCGTCGACCCGGACGAGCCGTTCGATGCCGCGGCCTACGCCGTCCTGGGGCGTCGGGCCGCGGCGGAACTCCACCGGCGCGGCGTGACGCCGGTCGTCGTCGGAGGCACCGGGCTTTACATCAAGGCGCTGCTGAGCGGGCTTTTCCGCTCCGATGCGCGCGACCCCTCCATGCGAAGCCGCCTGCGGGCCGAAGCCGAATCCCTCGGCCCGGCCACCCTGCATGCACGCCTGGCGCGGTGCGACCCGCAGACCGCGGCCCGGCTGCACCCGAACGACACGCTCCGCGTCCTGCGGGCACTCGAAGTTTTCGAGGTGACCGGCCGGCCCATCTCCGAGCTCCAGCGGGAGCACCGCTTCGCGGACACGCCGTTTCGGGCGCTCACGATCGGGCTTTCCCTGGAGCGCGAGGCGCTTTACCGCCGCATCGACCGGCGCGTGGAAGCCATGGTGGCGGCCGGCCTGGAGGAGGAGGTGCGCCGGCTTCTCGCCCGGGGTTACGGCCCCGGACTCCGGCCGATGCAGTCCATCGGCTACAGCCACCTGGCGGCCTTCATCGCCGGTGCGTTGAGCCGCGAGGAGTGCCTGCGCACCCTGAAGCGCGACACCCGCCGCTTTGCCAAACGCCAGATGACCTGGTTCCGGGCCTACCCGGAGATCGTGTGGCTGTCGCCGGATCAGCCCCGGGAGATGATCCAGCTGGCCCGGGACTTTCTACATGCTGCCGAAGCCTGATCCGGCAGCACGGGCCTGAAGGGCCTCCAGTCAAATTCGAAACGTGTTTTGACCCCTGAGACATTTGAATTTCGGAATTGATTCCTATTTCGAATTTCGTGCTTCGGGTTTTCGGCCACGACCCAAAACCCGTTTTGAAACGGACGCCCCCAACTTACTCCAAAACCAAATTACCTTCAGGATCAAAAACCAAGGGGGCGGTCGCGACGATTTCGGCTTCCGGGACGGCGGCGATCTCCGGGTGCAGTGCCCGGCTGGCCCAGAATTCGGAAAGATGCAGGGTGTCGCGGATGATCACCGCCCGCACCTGCTCCGCCGGCACCGGTCCGAGAGTGGTGAAACAGGCCTGGATCGCCTTGCGGTCGTTCGGCATGCGCACCGGAATGAAGGCCTTGTGCAGCGAGAGACTGGTGAGGGCGTTCATGAGGGTGGCTTCATAGTCAAGGGCCTGGAAGACCTTCTCGGTGATGACGTCGGCGTTGCCCAGGCCGATGGCGTTGCCGCCGGTCTTGGCGGAGAGGTCCAGGACCGCTACGCGCGTGGCCTTCATGACCTCGGAGAAATCGCTCTCCATCAGATCGAACGCACGGCCGGTCACGTTCGGGTCCATGCCGGCGCCGCTGATCTCCTTGCCGATCCGGCAAACCACCAGCGCGTCCAGCTCCTTGAACGGCAGGCGCGGGATGTGGGCGTTGGCCAGGGCGTTCAGCCGCGTCTCTTCCTCGATGAGCCGCTGCGCCGAAACGCCGGCGATGGCGAGCGGGTGGTCGAAGGCGTTTTCGACCACCGCCAGCCCGAAGCGGAAGTTGGCGGCGGCCGCCAGCGCCGGGCCCATCTCCCGCAACAGGGGGTAGAAGCCGTATTTCATCGCCCAGTTGTGATAGGCGAGCGCCCCCTGGTGCTTGCCCAGGCCGATGCAGAGCATCTTCAGGATCCCGCTTTCCGCCGGGCCCCGGAACTTGGTGTGGGGCTTGATGCGGTTGATGGCGATCGAGTGCTCCATGGCCAGAGCGTCCTTCGAATAGTATAGCGGCACCTCCCCGAACACGGTGCCCACCCGCTCCACCGCAAGCGAGGAGAGGATCGGCGCGCCGCAGGCCGCCTCGGTGACGCCCAGCCGGTGCAGCACGGCCGCCTGCCCCTCGGCCGTCGCCCCGCCGTGGCTGCCCATGGCGGGGACGATCGCCGGCCGGGCCCCCGCCTCCCGCAGTCTCCGGCAGACCGTCCCGACCATG
>CAZLSV010000010.1:67242-86181 GCA_964562235.1 uncultured Desulfatibacillum sp. | reverse complement strand
CTCGGGCCGGCCAAGGTCTTGTTCCCGTAATCGGCGGGGAAGGCCAGCGGGAACTCCTTGGTCTCTCCGGGGGCCATGCCGGTCAACTGGTCGTCGAACTCCTTCAGCACCCGGCCGTCGCCGATCTTCAGGGGGAAGTTCTCGGTCCGCGGCGTATCCGCAAAAGGCTTCCCGTCCCGAAACCCCTCGAAATCGATCAGCACGTGGTCCCCCGCGGCGGCGGGACGCGTTTCGGCGATTTTCTCCAATTTGGCCAGGTTTTTCTGCAGCATCTTCAGCTGCGCGCTCACCTCGGCATCACTCACGCTGTATTGATGGCGCTTGAGGTCCAGCCCCTTGAACTCCACATCCGCGATCGGAGGAGACACCTCGACCGTGGCGGCATACGCGTAGGGCTGCTCGGGTTTGAGTTCGGGCGGGTCCAGTTTGGGACGGCCCACGACCTTGAGGTCTTTCTCCTTGATGGCATCGATGAAAGAATTTTGAATCAGTCGCGAGGAGACGTCGGCCAGGATGTCCTTCTTGAACATTTTCTCAAGAACCGAGCGTGGGGTTTTCCCCGGCCGAAACCCTTTGATTTTGGCCGTCCGTCTGACCTCGTTGAATGCCTTGTCGATCTCCCGGGCGACTTCCTCCTTGGAGATCTCGACGTGCAAGGTTTTCTTTACACTGCTGATGTCTTCAACCGTAACCTGCATTATGCCTGTACCCTTCCTCCGAATATAGTGGTGACGCTTAAGTCAATTGTGCCGAAATCGGACAGCGACCAACGTGACAGGGTGGTGCGAGAGGGGAGACTTGAACTCCCATTCTGTCGCCAGAGCTGGATCCTAAATCCAGTGCGTCTACCAGTTCCGCCACTCTCGCAAACTGAAAGGTTCCCGCCCCCGATAAAACAAAAAATCCCCCCGGAGCCCCACCCGGAGCCCTACAGCGGGCAAAAACTACATAAACGTAATTTTTTCACGCTTTTGGTTTAGTATAAAATCAATTACCAGCGATGTCAACAACGACGGGCCTTCCTGGCGTAGGCCATCGCACCTGTCGCCCAGACGCTTGCGCAACTGATCGAACAGTGTTAGAAATGCCGCCTGATCGGGGCGTGGCGCAGCCTGGTAGCGCACCTGCTTTGGGAGCAGGGGGCCGTCAGTTCAAATCTGACCGCCCCGACCAAAACCCATATGAAATACAAAGCGATTGCACGCGGATACCGACGGCCGGATACTCGACTTTTGAGAGCCGGTAAATCAAAAAGGGCCGATGACTACGCCCAGCGACGCTGCTGAAATCCACCTCCGGTTCAGGACGGTCGGCTCCGCACTCCTGCGGGTAAACCTCAACAACACCCACAGCGGCAACATCTCCTGCCGGGACCCGCACGACCCGGAGCGCTTCTATGTGACGGCCTCCGGCTCCCAGTGCGGCAACCTGGCGACGAGTGACATCGTGCGGGTCCGGTTCGACGACATGAGCTGGGAGGGTCCGGCACGGCCGTCGTCGGAGGCGAACACGCACCGCCGCGTCCTCTGTCTGCCCGGTGTGAGCGCCTGCGTGCACGGCCACTCGATCGCCAGCACCCTGATAGGCTTTGAATCTCCCGAAAAACCGATCTTTCTGCTCGGCGGTGATGACCGAACGGCAGCCCCCCAGGACCGTCTTTTCCAGCCGGTGGACCTCTGGGGAGCAGGACTCCTCGGCCCTGTCACGGTGCGCGCCTACAAAAACACGGTCGGCTCGGCCGAAATGGAGGAGCGCATCCCCGGCGACCTGCGGCAGGCGCCCCTCACCATCGTCATGGGCCACGGCCCGTTCGCCCGGGGAGAAAGTCTCGAGGAGTGCCTGCAGCACCTGAGCGTTTTAGAAAACAGCGCGGCCGTGGTCATCGCGCTGCGGCGCCGGGGGATCGACACGCTTTCCGTTCAACAGGCCATCCGGGACCGTGGAGCGGGGTCGGCTTTCCCCCTGCCCCTCCAACGCCCGGGCCGCCGGGACCTGCTTCCGGACCCGTCGGCCGGCAGAGCGGCCCACCCTGATTTTGACTACTGGATGTCCTATAACTTCAATTCCGGACTGGGCGCCTTCGGCACCGGTTCCATGAGCCGCAGGCTGTCCGCCGACGAAATGCTCTTCTGCCCGATGTCTGCCGCTCCGGAAGGCGTAGCGGTGCCCCTTTACCGCATCCCGCTTCGCGCCGGTGAACCCGAGGCGGCGGACGTACGCCTGCACCGCCTGATCTACGCGCACACGCCCTATGCCGCCTGCATCCTGGCGTCGAGCCCCCTGGCGACCGTCGAAGCCATGGCGGCCCTGGCGGCGGCCGAAGAGACAGGGGCGCTGAAGGGCACGGCCTTTCCATTCGAACGCACTCCGGAAGGGCACCCGGTGGTCCTTCCCATCGATGCGGAGGCTGCCCACTACAAGGTCCGGCTGCCGGTGGCCGGTTTGGACGCGCTGGCACCCGATCCTGCGGAAAACCGGATCCCAGACCTGCTTCGCCGTGGAAACGGCTGCGGCCTCATCGCCGGTTGCGGGGTGATCGCCGCCGGGGAGGACAATTTAGGCCAGGCGGCCTACCGGGTATCCTTGGCCGAGCGCATCGCACGCTTTCGCCATGAGGTCGACCTCAACCACGGGCTCTTGGGCGGGCCGCCGACAGCGGCGTTCGAATGAAGACGCAGCTGCATTGCAAGCGCTATGGGGCCGGCGAGCCCCTGATCATCCTCCACGGGCTCTTCGGCTGCTGGGACAACTGGCACCCCGTAGCGAAGAATCTCTCACGACGTTTCTGCGTGCATGTCCCCGACCTGCGCAACCACGGCCGGTCTTTTCACAGCGAACGTTTCGACTATGACGTCATGGCCGAAGACATCCGGCGATTGATGGACGCGCTCGACCTCTGCCGGACCTCCCTGCTCGGCCACTCCATGGGCGGAAAGGTGGCCTTGCGGTTTGCCGCCCTGTTTCCCGAGCGGCTGGAGCGGCTGGTCGTCGTTGACATCACCCCCCGCGCCTCCCGTCCGGTTTACTCCGCAGCGGTCGAGGCGCTCTGGCGTCTGGACCTAAAGTCGCTCACCCGGCTGAAGGATGCCGAGGAAAAACTGAGACCGGCCATCCCGGACCCTGCCGTTCGTCTCTTTTTGCTGAAAAACCTGTATCCCCTCCCGGACGGGCGCTACCACTGGAGAGTCAACTTGGAGGCTATCCGCCGCGGCATGGCGGTCATCCACGGGCCCGTGGCGGTCCGCCCGACCACGGCCCCCTGCCTTTTTGTCCGCGGCGGCCAATCCGAGTACATACGCGATGCGGACTGGCCGGAGATCAAGCGGGTCTTCCCGCAGGCAGAGCTGGCCACCATCCCCCACGCCGGTCATTGGGTGCACGTGGAGGACCCGCCGGCCTTCCTGCGGGTCGTCAACGAGTTTCTGGCACGCGCGTAGGTCTGTCGGGCCCAACCCCAACAGCGCCTTCCTGCGGCTTTACAACCTTTTCGTTTGGTGGTAGCTATTCATTTTTTCAAATCGTGGTAATCCGTTTTCGGAATCCGTTCAACGGGCAATCTTGGCAAGACGAAACTCATGGTCCAACCCAGCGTTTTAGAAAAACTCCAGGCGGTGCAGCCGCTGGCCGAACTGTGGTGGGATTCCTCCCCGCTCGTCTACGAGCATTGGCGGCGGCGGATGATCGCCAAGGCCGCCGACCCCGGAGAAATGACGGCCTGGCTGGACCGGCTGTTCTGCGGCGAGAACCCGCCCGAGAAAAACCTCTTCCGCGGGGTCACCACCAACCCGCGGCTCACGCTCAACGCGATCAAGGACAACCCCGTCTACTGGTCCCATTGGATCGACGAGGCCATCCGCGCCGACCGGGGTGCGGATGCCGAGACCATCTTCTGGAAGACCTACAAGGAAATCGCCCGCCGCGGCGCCGCGGTCTTCCTGCCGCAGTTCGAAGCCAGCCGGCGGCAATACGGGTTCTTCTCCGCCCAGGCCGACCCGCGTTACCGGCACGACGCGGACCGGATGACCGCGCAGGGTATCGAACTCAACGGATTGTCGCCCAACATCATGATCAAAATACCGGGCACCGCCGAAGGCTACGAGGCCATCCGCCGCCTGACCGCCCGCGGGGTGCCGACGAACAACACCGTTTCGCTCGTCATCTCCCAGGTCGTGGCCTGCATGGATGCCGTTTCAATGGGATTGCGGGAAGCCCGGGCCGCCGGGGTCGACCTTTCCGGCTGGCGATCGGTCATCACGGTGATGAGTTCGCGCTTCGGCACCCTGGGCGCCCTGCAGCCGGAGGCCGAGGAGATCGGGGTGGACCTGAGTGAAAGCGACGTGCGCTGGGCGGAGATCGCACTGATGAAACGGGCCTGCCGGCTGATCGAGAACAACCCGGACTACCCCGGCAAGATGCTGCTGAGCTCGATGCGCGTCAGCCCCGTCGTGGATGGCTACGCCCATGTCTGGCACCTCGAGAAAATCGCGGGCGCGGACATCGTCTACACCCTGCCGCCCTCGTTTCTGGAATCCCTGCTGTTCCAGGCGCCGGATCTGGAGTTCACGAACCAGTGGGCGGAGCCGGTGCCCCGCCCGGTCCTGGACAAGCTTCTGCGAATCCGCTATTTCGAGAGGGGGTACCGGGAGGACGGCTATTCCAGCGGCGAGTTCAACACCCACCCTGCCCTTCTGACCACCGCCAAGGAGTTCAGCCTGGCCGCCCGCCACATGGTGGAGTTCATTGCCGAGCGGCTGCGTCTTTTTTCTTGACTTAACCCGCGACATCATCAATTTGTATCTACTTGTCGGTCGGAAGGCTCGACCGGTTCACACGGGGAACGAACCCCCCCGCCCTTTTTTCCAAAGAGAGAGAAATGACGGGGCTCTCCGACTCCTCCTTTGGGAAAAAGGTAGAAACCACAGGGCCCTCGGCCCCCCCCTTTGTCAAAGGGGGCTGGGGGGATTTTGGGAAGCGACTCGATCCGTTGAGGGAGCTCTATGAAGAAAGTGGCAACCGGGGACGGCGGCAGCGCAGGGCAGATCCCCGCATCCGTCCTGCTCGGCATGTACCGCAACATCTACGCAACGCGGCAGTTCGAGCTGACCTGCATCGAGTACTACCGCCAGGGCCTGATCCGCGGATACCTGCACCCCTACATCGGCGAGGAAGCCGTGGCGGCCGGCGCCTGCGCCGCCCTCCGGCCCGACGACTACATCGGCAGCACGCACCGCGGGCATGGCCACTGCATCAGCAAAGGGGCCGACCTGCGGCTGATGATGGCCGAAATCATGGGCAAGGCCACCGGCTACTGCAAAGGCCGCGGCGGTTCGATGCACATCTCCAGCACGATCCTCAACCACCTCGGGGCCAACGGCATCGTCGGCGGCGGCATCCCCATCGCCACCGGGGCGGGCATGGGTATAAAGGTCAGGGGCACCGACCAGGTGGTGGCGGCCTTCTTCAGCGACGGCGCCTCCAACAACGGCGTCTTTGCCGAATCGCTCAACCTGGCGGGCATCTACCAGTTGCCGGTCATCTTTTTGCTGGAGAACAACCACTACGCCGTCTCGACGCCCATCGAGTGCGCCACCGGCTGCTGCGACCTGGCCGGCCGGGGCCCGGCCTACGGCGTTCCCGGAATTTGCGTGGACGGCAACGACGCGCCGGCGGTGTACCGCGAAACCCTCAAGGCCGTGGAACGCGCGCGCCGGGGCGAAGGCCCCACCCTGATCGAAGCCCAGACCTATCGTCACGGCGGGCATCACGTGAACGACCCCGGACTCTACATGGACCCGGACACGCTCGCCCGGTGGAAGGCACGCGACCCGCTGATCCTCATGCGCCGGACCATCGCGGACGAGGCCCGGATCGCCGCCGTCGAAGCCCGCGTGGACGCCGAGCTGAAAGCGGCGGTGGAGTTCGCCCGCAGCAGCCCCGAGCCGTCGGTGGAGGAGTTCCTCTCCACCCTCGTGGAATAAGGAGCAACCCCTATGGCTGAAATGATGTTCCGCGAAGCCCTGCGCCGGGCGCTGGACGAGGAGATGCAGCGCGATCCGCTCGTGTTCCTCATGGGCGAGACCATCGCCGAGCGCGGCGGCTCCTACAAGGTGACCGAGGGCCTTCTGAAAAAATACGGTGCGCGGCGCGTGATCGACACCCCGATCGCCGAGGCCTCCTTCACCGGGATGGCGGTCGGGGCGGCCCTCATCGGCTGCCGCCCGGTGGTCGAGATCCTTTTCGTCGACTTTGCCATGCTGGCCATGGACCAGATCGTGAATCAGGCGGCCAAGCAGGAATTCATATCCGGCGGCCAGTGCCGCGTGCCCATGGTGCTGAGGACCCAGGGGGGCGCCGGAAACGGTTTGGCCGCCCAGCACTCCCAGAGCCTGGAGGCCTTTTTTTACCACATCCCCGGCCTGAAAGTGGTGATGCCCTCCACCCCACGTGATGCCTGCGGGCTGCTCAAGGCCGCCATCCGCGACGACCAGCCGGTCATCTTCATCGAGCACAAGCTGCTTTACATGACCCGGGGCCCGGTCCCCGACGAGGAGTATGTGATCCCGCTCGGCCGGGCCGAGGTCAAGAAAAGCGGGACGGACGTCAGCCTGATCACCTATTCCCACATGACGCTCAAGTGCCTTGAGGCGGCCGCGGCGCTGGAGGCCGAAGGCATCAGAGTGGAGGTGGTCGACCTGCGAACGCTCTCCCCGTTGGACAAGGAGACGGTTCTCGCATCCGCCCGCAAGACCGGACGCGTGCTCGTCGTGCACGAGGCGGTCAAGCGCGGGGGGGTGGGCGGGGACATCGCGGCCATGCTCATGGAGGAGGCCTACGACGACCTGGACGGCCCGGTGCTGCGGATCGCCGGCCGCAACACGCCCATCCCTTACAACCTGAGCATCGAAAAAGCCTGCGTCCCGTCGGTGGAAGAGATCGTCGCGGGCGTTCTGCGCATGGTGTAGCGGCTGATGATATTGCCTCGGCAAATTCGTCCATGCCGGTTCACGAAAACCATGCGGTTCGGGGCGCGGCCGTTGAGCGCAGTCATTGGCGCGCCGAAGCAATAATTTTTGAAGCGGTTTGAAGGAAACTGGTCACGATGGCGGTTAAAATCATCATGCCCCAGGGAGGGCAGGACATCACCGAGGGGTACGTCGTCCGCTGGTTCAAGAAGGAGGGCGAGCCGATCCGGCAGGGGGACCTCCTCTGCGAAGTGGAGACCGAGAAAGCGGTTTTCGAGGTGGAAAGCCCGTGCGACGGCGTGCTGCTCAAGATCGTAGCCGCCGAGGGAACGAGAGTCCCCATTTTTTCCGTGATCGGGGTCGTCGGGGAGGCGGGCGAGCCGATCCACCTCGATCAGTTGCTCTCCGCGCCGCCGGTGGCGGAAAAACCCCTGGATGTCGCCGCCATCCGCAGCCGGATGCCGGGCGCGGACGGGACGGGCGAAGGGCCCAAGATCACCGGCCGGGCCCGAAAACTGGCTTCCGAAAAGAATATCGACCTGTCCGGGCTCTCGGGCAGCGGCCCCCGGGGCCGGATCACGGAAAAGGACGTGCTGCTCCACGTGGAAAAGCGCAAACTGCCGGTGCAGGCGCTGCGCGGCCAGTCAAAACCTCTGTCCCGCATGCGCCAAACCATCGCCCGCCGGATGGTGCAGAGTCAGCAGACCATCCCCCACTTCCACGTTACCGTGTCGGCGGACGTCACCGCGGCCCTGGCCCTGCGGGCGCGCGTCGGCCGGGAGCAGGGCGAGGCCGTTTCCGTCACCGACCTGATCGTGAAAGCCGCGGCCCTGGCCCTGCGCGAGCACCCCGCCGTGAATGGCCGGCTGCTGGAGGAGACGATCGTCTACCTTGAGGACGTGAATGTGGGCATCGCGGTCAACTTGGGCGAGGGGGTGATGGTTCCGATTCTGACCGGGGCGGACCGGCTGCCTCTCGTCGACATCGCCCGCAGATCCAAAGAGCTCGTGGCGCGCGCGCGACGCGGAAAACTGGCCGGCGCCGAGCCCGCGTGTTTCACGGTAAGCAACCTGGGCATGCTGGGGGTCGAGGCCTTCACCGCCATCATCAACCCGCCCGAAACAGGCATCCTGGCGGTCGGCGGCGTGCAGAAGCGAGCGGTGGTGCAAAACGACGCCGAGATTTGCATCCGCGACATGCTGACGATGACCTTGTCCGTGGATCACCGGGTGGTGGACGGGGCCCTGGCGGCGACGTTTGTCTCCCGGATCAGGCACCACCTGGAGAACCCGGAGACGCTCGCGGCTTGAAACGCGGAACCGCTACTTCGAAGCGGCGCCGGCCTGGCGGGTGTAGCGAAACATAGCGGGGGCGGCGCAAAGAATGAGCAGATCCCCGACCGGCCCGCCGCAGACCTGAACAACGCCTGACAGAATCACCGCAAAAAGAAAAACCTCGGAGTCCACCAGGTAGGCGTGGATGCTCTGAGGCATCGCGATCAGCAGCACCAGATTGACGGCCGCCAGCGCGGTCAGGCCCCAGGCCGCCCAGCGCTCGCGCCGCCACAGCCCGACCCCGCAAACCAGAAACGGCAGCACCTCCAGCAGATACTTCCAGCCGACCCGCCTCAGGACCGCATCGGACACCGCCGGCTCGTAGGCGAGCCAGAGAATGGCCTTGAAAACGGCCAGCCAGCCGACCGCCCAGAGCTGCCACGGGTAGTCGGTGTGCATCCGCTCAACCGGGAAAACTTGAATCGCCATATGACGGGTTCCATGTTTGAAATCGCAACAGACCCCGTTCTATATGCGATTTCCCCTAGCGTGTCAAACTTCATCGCAGCAGGTTGATAATCGAGATCACAATCAGCACGCAGGACATGGAGCCGACCAGCAGCCCGAAAAGAAGTGGGTAGCGGAAGAAAAGGGTGTCCAGGTGGTAGGCGGGTCGTTGGAGCTTCTCGATCCACGAGCCGGTTTCATAGCGGACGTTCATCTTCTGGTCCAAGGCGCGCACCCGTCGGGGCGCGAAGATCAGGCCAAGACCGGCCAGCAGGCCGAACAGGCAGCCGATCTTGCCGATCCAGCCAACGGCATTGAAAATGATCTCGCCGTAGAACACAGGGCTGTGGGACCCGAAAAAAACCTGCGCAAACTTCGTTGCGTCGAATTTGCAGGCGAAAAAAAAGAGAGCGAACACGGACCCGGCGATGAGACCGCTTCCCATCAGAATCGGCCGGTCGTAAATCGCCTTCTCGGTCGAGATGTCCTTGTCGAGAAGGCCCAGTTTCTTGTCGACATCCACGCTGCGGTTCAAAACGCCGCTCACGTTTTGGGCGACCCGGGGCGCGAAGAGCAGCAAAAGGGCCAGGGTCATACCCAACAGCCCGAAGATAAGGGTCATGACTTCAATTGATTGCAGGCCGATTTCCCAGAGCAGGTTCATGTCGCAGCCGATCGGTTCGGTTTATAGTGGTTGTCAAAATAACGTTCCGCTTGCGGGGCGTTATTTTTGTTACAACCACTTATGCCGCCCTCCTCTTTCCCGGAACATTTTTATGACATGCGGGATAATCGTCACCGCACTTGAAATGGTATCACACCCACGGCGAAGGTTCAATTCTGCGCTCCTCTCGCGGCGGACCGTTTAGCGGACTTTCCAAGCAAAACGGCCAGTTCCTGCATCTCCCGGTCGGCAATGGCGGCAAGTTTTTTTTTCACCACCCGTGAGTAATATTCCCGCTCGGTCTTGGTCATGTGCTGACCCCGGAGTTTCTTGAACACCAGCTCTTTCTGCTTTTCGGAAAACAGCAAATCCAGCAGATGGGGCAGATGGGCCGACCAGGGATGCCGATGCTCCGCCGCCGAAGATTTTTCCGGCGGAGTGGATGGCGGTTGGGCCATGGCGGCGAACTGCGTCAAGGCCGCCTGCAAATCGCCCACGGCAACGCACGGGCCTCCGTTCAGCTGGACCTCGCCGGCCGAAGAGAGCCCGGCATGCCGCGATTTCAGGCTTTCAGCAATCTGAGGAAGGTTGCGGGGCGGGGGGATGCCGGCGCGCTGGAAGAGCTCGGCGCTGATGTACAGAAGCTTTTCAAGGTTTTGGCGCTTCGGGCTGGACTCCCAGTATCGCCCCAAAAGGCTTTGGCTGCTCAACTCGATTTCACGGCGTGCGCACAGGGCTAAAACCGCCGAAAAACGCGCCACCAGGGCGGGGTCTTGCGCCCCGGCCAAGGCATCCAGGATGATCATGATCTGGGTTTCCGATACCTGCCGCTGACCGGAGGGTTCCAGGATCGAATTCAGAATCTCGACCGCATCCCTGGTAGATTCCCTGGCGGCGGCGTTCTTGGAAACGCCCTCGTCACCCACGCCTCTCATCCCCTGTCAGCCTCCCGGCCGGATTATGTCCGGTCATCATGGAATACCCATATTGTTTTCATTTTATTACGAATCGCTTAAGGCAGCAATGAATATTTGTAGAAATGGGTACAAATGGCTGCCCCCCCTTGTACAAACATACTTGGAAAGCTGGCGGAAGGGGTGAATGGGGTGCCGGATGATTGCAGGGATGATTACAAGAGACGGGCTCAGGTGCGCCGGTATACACGCTGCCGGGCCCTGGCCGCCTTCACGAGAGTTTCCACATGCACGTCGACGTAGTCAAACACCCGGGCTTTCTCCTTGCCGGGCGCCGGACGCAGGACCCGTCCGAGATACTGGAGCACCCGCCCGCTGAAGCGCACCGGCGTGGCCATGAACAGGGTGGACAGACCCGGACAGTCGAAGCCTTCGCCGATCAGCTGGCCGGTGGCGATCACGACCCGGACGCGACCGGCATTCAACCGCCCCACGACCGCCTGGCGTTCCTCGGTCGGCAAATCGCCGGTCAGCAGCTCGGATTCGACCTTGAACCGGAAGCGCAGCAACGCCTGAAGGTTCTCGCAGTGGGCCTTGCGGTCCGAGAGCACCAGGCATATGCCGGCGCCCTCCTGGGTCTCCTGCGCCACATCCCCGGCGATCAGCAGGTTGCGCGCCGTGTCGGCCGTGAGCTCGGAGAGCATCTTGCTGTATTCGAGCACGGGGTCGTGGTAAGGCCTGAATCCGGTTTCGCGCTCGACCACCTCCGCCGCCAGCACCGCCCCGGTCGCCACCAGGTGCGAGGCGTCGACCTCGTGGTGCACATCCCCCAGGTGCCAGAAGATCAACCGTGAAAGGTTGTCGCGGCGCCAGGGCGTGGCGGACAGGCCGAGCATGTACTTGGAATCGAAACCGGTGACCGCCTCCGTGAAGGTGCGGCTCGGGCAGCGGTGGCACTCGTCGACCACGAGAAACCCGATGCGCTCGGAGACCTCCTCCGCGCACTTGTAGAGGGACTGGACCAGGGCCACGCTGATCCGGTCGCCGATCCTGGCCCGCCCGCCCGCGATCAGCCCGCACTCCGGGGCGGGGATGCCGAGAAAGGCCTCGATCCGTTGGGTCCACTGCGCGGCCAGCTCCTTGGTGTGGACGACGACCAGGGCGGGCTGCCGGCGCCAGGCGATCATGCACAGGGCCATGACGGTCTTGCCGGACCCCGTGGGAGAGCTGAGCGTCCCGAAGTCCCGTGCCGTCATCTGGTCCACGGCGGCTTCCTGAAAAGGGCGCAGCTGTCCGCGAAAGGAGAAGTCCACCGGCGCCAGGCTGCGGCGCCGGTCCTCGATGCGGTAATCGACGCCCATCCGGCGGCAGAGCAGGATCAGTTGCCGCAGATAGCCCCGCGGAATCCACAACCCGTCGGGGCCCACCTTGTCGTAGAACTTCAACACGCGCGGGACGCCCCGGTTCCAACGCCCCATGCGATCGTTTTCGAGCCACTTGGGGTTCGGGAACTCGAGGGTCTCCATCAGCGCCTGCTTGAGCTCTTCCGGCACCGCCTTCAGTTGCAGGGTGTGGGTGAGGTGGATGGCCAGGGTCGCCATGATCGGATCATATGACCGGATCAGGGGTTTTCGTCGATCAGCGTTTGGGCCAGTTCGATGTCATAGGCCCGGCGCGGGTCGAAGTTTTCCCCGGTGTACATCTCGGTCGCTTTCAGGATCGCCCCGTAAGGCACCCAGTCGTGCTGCTCCCACAACTCGGGGTCCTCGGCGCTCCACATCCGAAACCAGATCACTCCCGCTTCCGCCTTCACGTACATGCGCACGCGATGATTTTCGGCAGAGGGGTAATAGTACAGGCCGCGTTCGTCTTTCATGGTCAGGGTGTCTTGTGTTTGGGTTTTGGGTGTATGGGTGTAAGCGGGCCATGGCGCATGGCGCCGCTTTATCGGCTAACAAGCTTGTTCTTTGTGGGAGAGCTTTCAGCCTCGATCCTCGCGGCTGGGAAGCCGCTCCCACCGGAAAAAATGTCAACTTACTTGAAAGCGCCACACCCCGCCCCAGGCGGCGGGGATTTATCCGAAAGTAACTTCAGCTTTGTGGGAGCGGCGTCCCCGCCGCGATCATTTCGCGGCAAGATGCCGCTCTCACGGAAAAATTCAACTTACTTGAAAAAGCCCACACGCATCCAGGAAAGCGCTGATCGCCGCCTTCACCTCCAGCGGCTTTTCTATCGGCACGAAATGCCCGGCGTCCCGGATGTGGGCACGCACGGCCTTGGGAATGGTCTTTTCCAGGAAGTCGCCGTATTTGGGCGGCGTCAGCTTGTCGTCCTCAGCCGAAATAACCAGGACCGGCACCTGGATCTCGCCCAGGCGCCGCATCACGTCGAACCCGTCGCAGGCCCTGAAGTCGCCGTGGGCCACCCGGGGATCGGCCTTGAGCGAATCCTCCAGAAACGGTTGTTTGACGGCAGCCGGCGTCTTTTCGGAAAAGCCCAGCCGGTCGATCAGGTCCACATAGGCGCGCATGTCGGTGTCGATCAGGTTGAAAAGCGACGGCAGGACCCTCAGCTTCGCCCCCGAGCTGACGATGACGCCGGCCTGAAATTGCGCCGCCGGGTCGAGCAGAAGCTGTTGGGTGACGGCCCCTCCCATGCTCAGCCCGCACGGGATGGGGCGCGGCGCGTCGATGGCCGCAACGAAATCGAGCACGACGGCGGCATAGTCCGGCACCGACCGCCGGGCGCTGCCGCCGCTGCGGCCGTGTCCGGGCAGGTCCACGGCGACGGTATTGGCCCGGTCCCCGAGGCCTTCCACCTGGGCATCCCACAGCAGCGAAGACTCCCCCGCGCCGTGAATGAAAACGAGGGTCGAGCGCTTCGGGTCCAGCGGCCAGCGGCCGCAGCTAAAGGCGACATTCCCGTTCGTGCGTCTTTCCATATTGTTCCTTCCTTGCACCATTAGAACCCGACCGCACGGCATCCGAACGAAGCTTTCATAGAAGACAGATGCCTGCCTGTCAAATCCTCAGTGCCCTTTTGCACCGACATTACCACCCACTGATCCGCAGCGCCACTCCCGCCCCCTCTCGGCGAAGAAGGGAGCGGGGCGCACGACCCTTGAAACGGCAGCTATGCAAACATGCCGCTTATAGCACCAGCGCGGTGATGAACGCCAGCAGCTGATTCAGGTTCTGGCAGGGCCTAACCTCGTCGCAGACGGCTTCAAAAGCCCGCATCTCGCTGTCGCCGGTGAACCAGAACTGCCGGGCCTCGGGGTTGAGCCAGATCAGCCGGCGGCAGCGCGCCCGCATCTCCGCCAGGATGCGATCTTGCGGGGGAGTGTAGTTGCAGCGCCCGTCGCCGATGACGATCAGCGTTGTCTGCCGGTTGAGGGCCTCCATGTGATCCCGCCGGAACCCCGTCAGGCTTTGGCCGTAGTCGGTGGCGGCATGGTAGTCGATCTGCGCCTCTTTCAGGATCTTGTCGATGGCCGGGTTGATCGCATACCGCTTGAAGACCTCCGACACCTCCTCGACCCCGGCCACGAAAATGAAGCATGGTGAGCATGAAGCGCGCGGCCGACCACACCGACCCCGAGACGTCGCAGAGGGTGACGATCTTGGCCTTGCGCGGCGGCCGCCGCCGGTAGAAGACTTCGAAAGGCACGCCCTGAAATGGGGCGGCGCGGCGCAACGTTTTCTTGACGTCCAGCGCGCCCCGGCGGCGCGCGGCCCGGCGCCGACCGACCCGGTCCTTGAGCCGCCGCACGAGCTGCTCGATCGCCTCCCGCATGGCCTCCACCTCGCGCGGGGTCAGTGAGGCGAAGTGCACCTCCCCCAGTTCGTCGACGACGTGCCGGTCGTTTCGCTGGCGCTCCTCCGCCTTCTCCCGATGCGCGACGGGCTCCGACAACAGCCGCCGGGCCGCATCCAGGCGGTCTTGAAAGTGTTCGATTAGATCGCGGCGCTCTTCCCACCCCAGCGCATCGCGGCGTTCCGCCACCGCCCGGGCGAGCTGTTCCTCCAGCATGCGGATGCGCTCCAGCAGCCCCATCCGCCGGCCCCCGGCGCCTCCCCCTCCGGCGTCCGGGACCGCCTGCGGGCGGCCGCCGAGGCTTGCGGACGGCCGCCGCGCCAGCAGGCCGGCGGGGTCTCCCCCCAGAAAATCGAGCAGCGCTCTCAGGGACGGATCGGCGTCGGACGCGGCCGGCAGCGCCTGAAGGATCTCCCGGATCGGCCCGGCCAGATCCGGCGAACGCGCGATGGATGGGTCCTGGCGCAGCTCGTGGAAAAACAGCCGGTAGAGCCGTTCGAAATGAGCCTGCTCCCGGCGGCTCTTGGCGAAGTTGGCTTGCAGCACGGATTTGAACTGGGTTTCTTCCAGTGGATCCACGAACTCGAGCTGGGCGAGGCCGTCGAGCACTTCCGAAGTGGAAATGCGCAAACCGGCCGAGCGGGCGGCAGCGACGAACCTGAGAAGGAGGGGAACCATGTCGGGCGTTGACCCCTAAGCAGCGATATCAGGCGCTTGGCATCATTCGATGGGCGGCAAAAATCGGCTGCAGGGGCGGCTTCCCGTCACGAGGGGGCGTTGAGGCGGCCCGACCTCCCATCGCGGCAAGATGCCGCTCCCACCCGAAAAGGCATTGTTTGAAAGCCGGCGGGAGGCGGCGCAGCGCATCAACCCATCACCTTGCCGATCTTCTCGTGCACCTGCCGGGCATCGGCGCGGTGCTTGCAGATGACGCCCAGCGTCTCCCGGAGCACCTCCGCGGAGAGCTCCTCCACCTGGAGCGCGAGCAGGGACCTGGCCCAGTCCAGGGTCTCCGAGACGGCGGGCTTCTTTTTGAGGTCCAGCGTCCGGATGCGCCGGATGCCGTCCACGAGTTGCGCGGTGAGCCGCTCGCCGATCCCCGGGAGCTTCAGCCTCACGATGGCCAGTTCCAGCTCCCGATCGGGGTAATCGATGTACAGGTGCAGGCAGCGGCGCTTGAGCGCATCGCTCATGTCGCGCGAATCGTTGGAGGTCAGGAACACCAGGGGAATGTGACGCGCCGTGCGCGTGCCGAGCTCGGGGATCGACACCTGGAAATCGCTCAGCACCTCCAGCAGGAAGGCCTCGAACTCCGGGTCGGACTTGTCCACCTCATCGATGAGCAGCACGACCGGCTGCGCCGAGCTGATCGCCTGGAGCAGCGGCCGCGGCTGGATGAAGCGCTCTGAAAAAAAGGCATCCTCCTGGGCGGCGATGCGGTCCACGGCCTCGGCGATCGAGCGGGCGCCGGCGACGACGTCGCCGATCTTCTCCTTGACCATCTGGGTGTAGAGCAGCTGTTTCGCGTACTCCCACTCGTAGAGGGCCTTGGCCTCGTCCAGCCCCTCGTAGCACTGCAGGCGGATGAGCTCGCGGTTCAGGCTGCGGGCGACGGCCTTGCCAAGTTCGGTCTTGCCCACGCCGGCCGGCCCTTCGATCAGCACCGGCTTGCGGGTGGCCTGGGCCAGAAACACGACCGTGGCGATGAGCTTGGAGCAGATGTAGCCGACGCTCTCAAGCGCGCCGCGGACCTCCTCGACGCTTTCGAAGCTGCGCAGGGTCTCCATGGAAAGCCTCAGCGGGATCTCGATGCCGTACTGCCGTTCTTATTTACTCCGGATGAACCCGCCGAGGCAATAACCATTTGCGCGACCGGCCCCGGATAGGATATGGGTCCAGACGCAACCACCATGTCCTGAGACGCACCCGGGGGCCGGCGCATGGACCGCAAAAAACTTCTTTTCATGAGATTCGCGATGGGCGGGGCGAACTTCCTGGCCAACATCGTGGGGGTCGCCTTCGTCCAAGTGCTGGGCACACGGGTGGAAAGGCCGCTTCCGGACTTCCTCCAGCAAAACGCACTCGTGAGTGTGCTGGACACGCTCTTCAGCCCCATGGCGTTTGTCTTCATGGCCATCGCCACCATCGTCTACGAAAAACCCATCCGCGCACATCTTGATGCGACCCTCCACCACCGGCCCGTCGCCGACCGACTGGCGGAGCAGGCCCGCCGGCGGCTGCTCAACGAACCGTACGTGACGATGGCCCTGGACCTCGGCATGTGGGGGCTGGCCGCGCTGTTGTTCGGGGCTGCGTACTGGCAGGCCGGCGCCGGCCCCACGGCGGTGCAGCGTGCCGTCTTCAACAGCCTGAGCGTCGGCCTGATCGCCGTCATTGTTGCCTTTTTCCTGCAGGAGAACGTCCTGCGCAAGCACCTGGCGCCTTTCTTCTTTCCGGCGGGCGGACTCTCCGCGGTCCCCGGCGCCCGGCGCATCCGCATCACCACCCGCCTGGCAGGGCTGCTGCTGGCGGGCAACCTGCTGCCCCTGCTGTCGATCCTGATGCTTTTTTTCCGTATCCGGGACATGCACCCGGACCCGCAGACCGCCATCGGGATCATGGGCGCTTCCATCCTCGCCTACTCCGTCGTGTTCATCGCCACCGGCGTTGTACTGACGATCGTCGTCGGCCGCAACCTGACCCTGCCGTTGGCCCAAATCACCGACGTCCTGCACGAGATCCGCGGCGGCCGGTTCGACAAGAAAGTCCGCGTCACCACCAACGACGAGATCGGCTACACCGGAGATGCCATCAACGAGATGGTCGACGGGTTGAGGGAGCGCGAGCGGATGCGGCAGGCGCTGAGCCTCGCCATGGAGGTCCAGCAGAACCTCCTGCCCAAGTCCACGCCGGACATCGCCGGACTCGACATCGCCGGCGCCAGCGTGTACTGCGAGGAGACCGGCGGGGACTATTTCGACTACTTCGAATGGCCAGATTCGGGATCAAGCGCATTCGGGGTGGCGGTGGCCGACGTGGCCGAACACGGAGTTCCCTCGGCCATGCTCATGACCACCGTCAGGGCCTTCCTGCGCCAGAGGCTCTCCCTCCGGGACGGCCTGGGGAAAGTCATCACCGACGTCAACCGACAGCTGGTCCGGGACATCGAGGACACCGGCCGTTTCGTGACCCTGTTTCTGGCCGAAATCGACCCGCGAGCCCGGCGGCTGACCTGGGTCAACGCCGGCCACGACGCGGGCATGGTATACGACCGCCGCACGGACTCTTTTCTCGATCTGACCCGGACCGGTCTTCCGGTCGGCGTCACGGGCGATGGCGAGTACGGCGAAGGGCGTCGCGATCTGTCGCCGGGACAGATCATCGCCATCGGAACCGACGGGATCTGGGAGGCCCGAAACGCCCGCTCGGAGATGTTTGGCAAGCCGCGCCTGCGGGAGGTTATTCGACGGCAGGCCGATGCGTCGGCGCGCACGATTCTGGATTCCGTCCTCCAGGCGGTCGATGCGTTCTGTCATCCGATCCCGCCGGACGATGACATCACCCTGGTCATCGTCAAGATTGCGGCCCTGCCCGCGTGACGGGTGTTGACTCTTGCGCCGGTATTCATTAGGGTTGCGCCGCGGACATTCACCTGCAACCTTCTGGAGGGACTCATGGACAAGCCGCTTGAAAACTATTGGGGCATCCGGCTGGCGGAGCTCAAAACCGCGCTGGAGGCAAACAATTTCGACGTGCATCTGGCCGCGGACGCCGCCGCGGCCCTCGCGATCGTCGTGGAGCAGATCCTGCCCAAGACCGGCGCCCGCAGCGTCGCCTTCGGCGGATCGATGACGGCGGTCGGGGTCGGCCTGTTTCAGACCTTCAAGGACCGCACCGACATCGCCCTGCTCGACACCCTGGACAAGCAGATCCCCGTCGAGGAGCAGGTGGAGCGCCGCCGCCAATCGCTCCTGGTCGACCTCTTCATCACGGGCTCCAATGCCGTTACCGAGGAGGGCCACCTCGTCAACCTCGACATGCTCGGCAACCGCGTGGCGGCCCTCACCTTTGGGCCCAAGCACGTCGTGGTCGTCGTCGGCCGCAACAAAATCGTGGCGAGCCTGGACGACGCCATGTTCCGGGTGAAGAACATCGCCGCCCCGGCCAACGCCATGCGCCTCGACAAGAAAACGCCCTGCGTCAAGACATCCTACTGCGAAGAGTGCAAAAGTCCCGCGCGCATATGCAACACGTGGACCATCACTGAGAAATCCTATCCCAAGGGCCGGGTAAGGGTCGTGCTGATCAACCAGGACCTGGGGCTTTAAAAAGGAGGAGACATGAACATTCTGGTCGCCTACGACGCCACCAAGGAAGCCAAGGAGGCTCTCCGGGTGGCCATTCGGCATGCAAAGGTCTTCAAGGCACGCATCATCCTGGCGTATTCCATGGTCGGCGGGCCGGAAATTCCGCGCAAGGAGTTCGAACATGCCGAAAAGGAACTCCAGACCCAGGAGATCCTGCTGAAAGAGGAGGGGCTTGCCTGCGAAACCCTGCTCTCGGTGCGGGGGCTGGAGACCGGCGAGGACATCGTCAAGATCGCCGAGGAAAAGCAGGCCGAGGAGATCGTCATCGGCATCCAGCGCAAGTCCAAGGTGGGCAAGCTGTTGTTCGGATCAACCGCCCAGTACATTATTCTGAACGCGCCTTGCCCGGTGGTCACGATCCGGTGAGGTCGAGGGCGGCCGGTTCCGCCGGGCCGCGCTTATCGTGAAGGAAACACGCGAGGGGGGCGCAACGCC
>CAZLSV010000010.1:57934-67232 GCA_964562235.1 uncultured Desulfatibacillum sp. | reverse complement strand
CCTCGCGCCCTTTTGTCGCGGAACTCGGCTCATCGGGCGCCGGGGCCGCCGCTCCCCATCAGATCCCGCCTCTGATCACCTCGACCCCTGAAACAACCTTCGTAACGCCCGGCACCCTGCAGACCGTGGATTCGATCCGCTGCTTGTCCTCGGCGCTGAAACAGATCCCGCCGACATGGGTAACGCTCTTATCAGACACGTCGACGACGATCTGGCTCGGATCGATTCGGTTTTCGATCAGGGCGGCGTGGATCTTTTTCTCGAGCGCGAGACGCCCCATCGATTCGATGGCGTTCAGGCTGCAGGCGCGCATGCCCTCGGACCGAGCCGCGCTCACGATCAGGTCGGCCGCGCCAGCGGCGTCGAGCTTGTGGGTGTTGATGACCAGATCGTAAAGGGCCGCGTCGTCCCTGTCGAGCTGAAAGGCGAACTTAAAGAACCCCTCCTGCTCGCGGTCGCGGCGGCGGATCAGCCGCAGGGCCGCTTCGCGGCTCATCCCCTGCCGGGCGGCGAGAAGCTCAGCCCGCCGCTTTTCAGAGGATAAGAGACGGACATGGAAAGCGCAGTCAAAGCTCCGCAGCAGGGAATGGCTGCCGTGGCCGATAATCACCCCGTCGCCCGCCTGGGCCACCTCATAGATCACGGATTCGAGGACGTTGAGGAACACCTGCGGCCGGTTTCCAAAAAACAGGTCCCAGAACCCCGGCGCCTTTCCGTCGTGCTTTTTGACCTCCTCGGGTGCGATCCCCCGCGCCTGGATCAGCGCCTGCAATCGATCGTCGTCGAACAGCTTCCAACCGAGCGTTTCAGCCACATTCCGCGCCACTTCCGTTCCATCGATGCCAAAGCTGTGCGTGATCGTGATCAGTGACATGCTGCACCTCCTGCGTGCTTGATGATTCGCCGCGACTCGTCCGGCAGGGCGGGTTCGAGGTTCAGGAGCGGAACCGTCGCCGGGGCCTGATCGCTGCCGTAACGGTGGGCCCCTGCCGGAGAATGCCCATGACAAGGGCGATGGTTCTCGAGAATGGTCTGAACCCTGATACCTGACGACTGCGTCAAACCCAAAATAATGCATGGCGGGTGTTTGACAATTCACCCGCCGGCATGCGCTTGACACCCTTCCTTTTGCTCGCTACTATTTGTCTCAATTTCGTTAAGGGGTGGCTGTTCCAGCCTGAGATCACACCCTCCGAACCTGATCTGGGTCATGCCAGCGAAGGGAAACGAATTCGAGTAGACAATCTTGATCCGCGTGGTGCTCGAAGCCGTTTCCATCAGGAAACGGCTTCCTTGTTTGCGAGCGAAAGGAGACACCGGAACATGGCCAGCTGCGCCGCCACCGCGGCCCGCAACCTCCAAGCGGTCAGGGACCAGCGGCCCCTGGTCCACAACATCACCAACCTCGTGGTGATGAATTTCACGGCCAACGCTCTGCTGGCCATGGGGGCCTCCCCGGTCATGGCGCACGCCGCCAACGAGGTCGAAGAGATGGTCTCCCTCGCCGGGGCGCTGGTGCTGAACATCGGCACCCTCACGGAGGAGTGGGTCGCGTCCATGATCCGGGCCGGCCGGACGGCCTCCGGCCGCAAGGTCCCCGTCGTTTTGGATCCCGTGGGTGCCGGCGCCACCGCGTTCAGGACACAATCGGCCCGCCGGATCATCGCCGAGACCCGGCCCGGTGTCATCCGGGGCAACGCATCCGAAGTCCTTTCGCTGGCGGATGCCTCCTCCAGGACCCGCGGGGTCGACGCCGGCCACTCCGTCGAGCAGGCGACGGCGGCGGCCCGCTCCCTTTCATTGGAGCTGGGCGCGACCCTCGCGATCACCGGCCCGGTGGATCTTGTCACGAACGGCACCCGCGTGGCCCGCATCGCCAACGGCCACCCCTTGATGGGCCGCGTAACCGGCACCGGCTGTGCCGCGACGGCGACCATCGGCGCCTTTCTGGCGGTGGACCCGGACCCGGTCAGCGCCACGGCCACCGCACTCGCCTTTTTCGGCCTGGCCGGAGAGGTGGCCGCCCGGCACGCGGCGGCTCCGGGCAGCTTCATGATCCAGATGCTGGACGCCCTCTACACGATCACCCCGGAGCAGCTGGCGGCGGAATGCAGGATAGAAGAGAGTGATGAGCGATGAGTTGAAAGTGATGAGTAACAAACAACGAAAAGAAAAGGGATGAGCAAATGAGCCTGCTCGAATGCCGCGACGCGCCTGAATCCACTTTGAACTCAGCACTCTGACTCATAACTTTTTCGCGTGATGAACCGCAAACCCATCGACTACTCCCTGTATCTTGTGACCGACCGCGGCCTGTCCCGCGGCCGGCCCACGGCGGAGATCGTGCGCGCTGCGGTGGCTGGCGGCGTCACCTGCGTGCAGCTGCGGGAGAAGAGATGCTCGACCCGGAAGTTCATCGCCGAAGCCCTGGCCCTGCGCAGCTTTCTTAAATCGCACGGCGTCCCGCTCGTCATCAACGACCGCGTGGACATCGCTTTGGCGGTGGGCGCTGACGGGGTCCACCTCGGGCAGAGCGACATGCCCCTTTCCATGGCCCGCTCCATCCTCGGTGAATCGAAGATCATCGGCATCTCCGCCGAGTCGCTCCGGGACGCCGTTGCGGCCGAAAACGGGGGGGCCGACTACCTGGGTGTCAGCCCGATCTTCGCAACGCTCACCAAGACCGACGCCGCCGCCCCCCTCGGTCTGGAGGGGCTCCGGGCCATCCGCCGGGCCGTGAAGCTGCCGCTGGTGGCCATCGGCGGCCTGAACGCCGGCAACGCTGCCGCGGTCATCGCCGGCGGCGCCGACGGGCTCGCCGTGGTCTCGGCGATCGTGGCGGCGGAGGATCCCGAGTTCGCCGCCCGCGAGCTGACGCGGCAGATCGCCCAAGGGAGGCAGGCATGCGCTTGAAGGAGATCGGCGAGTTCGGCTTCATCGAACGCATCCGCCGCGGCTGCCTGATCCGGCCGGAGAGAGTCGTCCGTGGCATCGGGGACGACGCCGCCGTCTTTCGTGCCGACGGCCGGCTGCTCTCGCTGGTCACCACCGACCTGCTGGTCGAACGGGTTCACTTCCTGCGGGAGGCCACCAGCGGCCGGGACCTGGGGTACAAATCCCTGGCCGTCAACCTGAGCGACATCGCCGCCATGGGGGGCACGGCCCGCGAAGCCTTCGTCAGCATCGCCGTTCCCGGGAACTGCGAACTCGACTACCTCGACGACATCTTCACGGGCATGAAGGAACTGGCGGCGCGCTACGCGGTCAACATCCTCGGCGGCGACACCACCGGCTCCCTCACGGATCTGATAATCAACATCGCGGTCTACGGCGAGGTCCCTGAAACCGAGCTCCTGCGGCGCGACGCCGCCCGGCCCGGAGACGTGATCTTCACCACCGGCTGCCTGGGCGACAGCCGGGCCGGCCTGCATCTGATCCTGGAGCGGGCCCCGGCCGACGCGCCGGAACTGGAATCCCTGAAGTCCGCCCACCTTCGCCCGGAGCCCCACCTGCCCGAAGGGCGCCTGCTCGCCTCCATCGGCGGCGTGCGGGCCGCCATCGACGTGAGCGACGGCCTGAGCTCCGACCTCGCGCACATCCTGCGGCAAAGCCAGGTCGGCGCCCGGATCCGCGCCGAGCAGCTGCCGATCTCCGAGCGCCTCCGGTACTACTGCCGGCGCTTTGCCAAGCCGCCCGTGGAATATGCCCTTTCCGGCGGCGAGGATTACGTCCTGCTCGTGACGGCGGCGGCCGAGCGCTCCTCCGCCGTGGCCGCCGCGTTTGCGGCGGCCTTCGGCCGGCCCCTGCACCCCATCGGCGAAATCACCGAATCCATGGCCATGGAACTCGTCGGCCCGGACGCAACCACCTCCCCCATCGCCCCTTCGGGCTGGGACCATTTCAAGGGACATTGACATGGCACACGCGCACTCCTCACCGGTTCCCCACCGCACCTACCGCCGGGTGCTGACGATCGCCGGCTCGGACAGCGGCGGCGGGGCCGGCATTCAGGCCGACCTCAAGACCTTTGCCGCCCTGGGCTGTTACGGCATGTCGGCCGTGACCGCCCTCACCGCCCAGAACACCGTCGGTGTGAGCGGCATTCACCCCGTGCCGCCGGACTTCGCCGCCGCGCAGATTTCGGCGGTCCTGGAGGACATCGGGGCCGACGCCGTCAAAATCGGGATGCTCTACTCCGCCGAATTGATCCAGGTGGTCGCCCAGCAGCTTCGGAAATTCAACGCGCGCAACATCGTGCTGGACCCGGTGATGGTGGCCCAGAGCGGGGACCGTCTTCTGCGCGACGACGCGGTGGGCGCCATCACCGAGCACCTGATGCCGCTCGCGGAGGTCCTCACCCCCAACATCCCCGAGGCCGAGGTGCTGGTCGGACGCGAGATCCGCAGCGTCGAAGAGATTCAGCAGGCCGCCCGCGACCTCGGCCGCTTCGGCAGCCGCAGCATCCTCATGAAGGGCGGCCACCGGGAGACCGCCGACAGCAGCGACCTGCTCTACCTGTGCCGGGAAGACCGGTTCGTGACCTTGACGGCCGAGCGCGTCGGCAGTCGCAACACCCACGGCACCGGGTGCACGCTCTCCTCGGCCATCGCCGCGTGCCTGGCCGCGGGGGACCCCCTCGAGGAGGCCGTGCACCGGGCCAAGGAGTACATCAGCCGCGCCATCGCCGCCGGCGCGGGCTATGCCCTTGGCCGCGGGCACGGGCCGGTCCACCATTTTTTCAACTATTGGGTGTGAGCGGTTTCAGGAAAAACGGTAGAAAAGGGCGGTCAGCACGGCCCAGGCCAGAATCAGCCCGGTGGCGACCAGACCGCCGGCCGCCAGGGTTTTGTGGAATGAGGTTTCGCGCTTGCGTTCGGAATAGCCCAGCAGATACCCCAGCAGGCCGCCGCCGACCAGGCCGCCGCCGTGGCCCCAGTTGTTGATCCCCGGCACCACCAACCCGAACACGAACATGATCACCACCCACATGCCGACCTGTTTGTAGAGAGCGGTCCCATAGGCGCCGCCGCGGCTTTTTCCGAAATAAAGGATGGCGCCCACCAGTCCGCAAACGCCCGCTGAAGCCCCGATGGTCAGGCTGACCCCCGCCAGGTAGGACACCAGAAAACCGAAGACCCCGCCGCCGGTGTAAATAATGAACATCCGGCTGCACCCGAATTCCTGGGCCGCCAGGCTGCCGAGCTGCCGCAAGGCGGCCATGTTGAAAAAAATGTGGAGCAGGCCCGCGTGCAGATAGCTGGCGGAGACGAGCGTCCAGAACCGGTGGTAGGTGTCGATGGGGATCGTGCCGGTCGCCCCCAGCACGAGCAGGCTCGCATCCGAAGGCGACAACAGCAGCAGCGGGTTGAAGACCAGCCCCATCGCCCGGGGGTCCAGGAGCAGGGCCAGCGCGAACATGCCGATGTTCACCCCGATGAGGGTTTTAACCAGCAGGGCGGGGTCGCCGAGCAGTTTGAAAACGGGCAGCCGCCGCCAAGCGGCGCTGGGCGCCCGCAGCCCGCAATAGGGGCAGCTTTCCTCACTGACGCTGATGAGCAAACCACAATTGGGGCAGAGAAGTGAACGTCGTTCCATTCAATAACCGCGCGCGTCCGGGTGTGAGATCAACCCGACACCCAAGACAGGGAATCGGGAATCAGGCGATCGTGAGCTGTCTCCGAGAGTTTTTTCAGCGTGATCTTCAGGTCGTGTATCGCGTGATCGCCGGCCCTCCGGCCGGAGGACCACTCCGCGGGGCAGACGGTCTCGAGTTCTTCGAGTTGCGCGTCGATCTCCCTGATGACGGAATGCAGCTCCGCCTCCGATGGAAGCGGCGTCTGTCCCGGTTTCGATCCGGAAGCGCCCTCGGAGCGCTGCGTGATAGCGCTCAACAGCGCTTTCCACCCGGAAAGCCGCCTTGCCAATACGTCGCAATAGGATGTCGCGTCCATGATGGACCTCCACCAAATCTGATTCTCCATGATCAGCAGGGCGGCCTTGCGCCCCGCCAGAGGAAAAGAGGTAGCCGAAGATATTAGGGTGTCGGTTTTGCAACCGACAGGTTCATGTTAAGATCGGATCGCAGGCGGTCAAGTAATTTTCGCCAGGCAAATCCCCGGCCGGGGGTTTACCTGGCTAAAATTAAAGTGTACTGTTTTATCAAATCGCCAATGGATAGGCCAACCCCCGGCCGGGTTCCCGCGGAGCGGGGTGCCCGCCGCGGCGAGCCGCAACCACCCGTTCATCCAACTATTGCACGGTACGACATGCCTGAAACCTGTCCAAGCCCCATGGCGCCACTGACGGGGCGGCGGCCCGGCCGCCGGCCCCTCATCGCCGCAGCGGTTATGGTCTGCCTGATCGCCATCGCTGCCGGCCTTGTGTGGACCCAGTCCCGTTTCAACCCGGCGGTGGTCAATTTCCTGCAGGGCGAGGCGGCCCGGGCCAAGGGACCGGCCCCCGCAACGGCGGAACCGATCCTTACGCTTCCCGAGGGGATGACGGCGCTCACGCCGGCCGAGCACTTCGACCGTGACACCCTCTCCGACAAGATCGACGGCAAGGCCGAGCTCTACCTCTCGGCCGGGTTCGTCCGCCTGGATTGCCAGCGCCTCGCCCTCGCGGCTCAGCCGGAGCTCTGGGTCGAGGCGTTCCTCTACGACATGGGATCGTTCGAGAACGCCTATGCGGTGTTCAGCGCCCAGCGCCGCGCCGACGCCCTCATGCTGGAGTTGGCCGAGTTCGCTTACCGGGCCGAAAACGCCCTCTTTTTCGTTCACGGCCCCTTTTATGTCGAGATGATCGCATCCGGCACGGAAGACCCGCTGGCCGCGTCCATGGACGCCCTGGCCCGGGCATTCATCCTCAGCCGGCCGGTAGCCCAGGCGGCCATCGCCGAGCGCGGCCTGTTCCCCAAGACCGGGCTGGTGGAGACCAGCATCAGCCTGATCCCCGCCGACGCCTTCGGGGTGGCCGGCTTCGACCGGGTGTTCACGGCGACCTACCGGACGCCGACCGGAGCGGAGCTGACGGCCTTCCTCTCCCGCAGGGCCGACCCTCAAGAGGCCGCGGCCCGGGCCGATGCCTACGTGGATTTTCTCAAGACCTACGGGGGCGAGGTGCAGGCCACCGGCGAGCCGGTCCCCGGCGGGGCCGTCGTCGCGATCCTGGACATGTTCGAGGTGGTGTTCTCCCACGGGCCATTTCTGGCCGGCATCCACGAGGCCCCCGACCGGGACCAGGCCGTCACGCTGGCCAGAGAGCTCGCTGCCAAACTGAAGGAGGTGCCCGGTGCCCGCTGACGAGACTCTCAGCCGCCGCGAGTTCCTGGAGCGCGCCGCCAAAGCCGGGGCCTGCCTGGCCGCCGCGGGCGCGATCGCCTACGCGGCCCACGACCCCTCGGGCCCCGGCCCGGCGTCGGCCGAGCCCCCGGCGGCCGCGCTGCCAGACTTCTCCATGCCCGGCCAGGGGAAGAAAATGTGCATCGGGCACGGATCAGACCGGGCCCGGACCCTGCAGCTCGCGCTGCAGGCGCTGGGCGGCATCGAGGCCTTCGTCCGCAAGGGGGACCGGGTCCTGCTCAAGGTGAACGCCGCCTTCGCCTCGCCGCCCATGCTCTCGGCCACGACCCATCCCGCCATCGTGACCGAACTCACCCGGTTGTGCCTCAAGGCCGGCGCCGCGTCGGTCGCGGTGACCGACAACCCCATCAACGACCCGGCCAGCTGCTTTGCGCTGACGGGCATCGCCCAGGCCGCCCGCAGCGCGGGGGCCGACGTGATTCTGCCCGAGGAGCGGTTCTTCAAGCCCATGACCGTGAAGGGCGCGCAGCTGATCCGCAACTGGCCGGTGCTCGCGGCGCCGCTGTCCGGCATCACCAAGCTGATCGGCATCGCCCCCGTCAAAGACCACCACCGCAGCGGCGCCTCGATGGTGATGAAAAACTGGTACGGGCTGCTGGGGGGACGGCGCAACATCTTCCACCAGGACATCCAGACGATCATCGCCGAGCTGGCCGGCATGGTGAAACCGACGCTCGTGGTGCTGGATGGCACGACCACGATGATCACCAACGGCCCCACGGGCGGGTCGCTCGCCGACCTCAAGGAGACGCGCACGCTGATCGTCGGCACCGACCAGGTGGCCGTGGACGCCTTCGGCGCCACGTTGCTCGGCAAGACCGCGTCCGACCTGCCGTTTATCGCCAAGGCCGAGGCGCTGGGCGCGGGGACCGCCGACTACCGGTCGCTCTCCCCGATCGAGGTGTCCGCATGTGCATCGTCTTCGCGCGGCGCATCAGCCAGGTGTTTTTCGTCGGGGTCTTTATCTGGTTCTGCGTGGTTTCCACCCTGGGGGACCTGCTCTGGCAGCTGAGGGGCTGGCCGGTCAACTGGCTGCTCGAGCTCGACCCGCTGGTGGGGATCGCAACCCTGCTCTCCACGCGCACGCTCTACGCCGGCCTGCTGTGGGGCCTCGCAACCGTTGCCCTCACTCTCGTCCTGGGGCGCGTGTTCTGCGGCTGGATCTGCCCGTTCGGGGCCATGCACCAGTTCCTGGGGTATTTAGGCCGACGCCGGAAAAAGCTGGCCGCCCAACTGGAGGCAAACCGCTTCCGGCCCGCCCAGGCGATCAAATATTACATCCTCGCTTTTGTCCTCGCCGCCGCCATCCTGCCGCCGGCCAACTGGCTCTCGTCCGGGTCGCTGCTGACCGGGCTGCTCGACCCGCTGCCGCTCGTTCACCGCTCCGTCAACCTGATCCTGCTGCCGCTGGCCGACCGCGCTGGCCTGGGACCTTCGCCGCTGCCGCGCTGGTACGAAGGGGCCTGGCTGATCGGCGCTGTGTTTCTGGCCGCCCTTTTTCTCAACCTTTGGGTCCCGCGCTTCTACTGCCGCTTCGTCTGTCCCCTGGGTGCGCTGCTCGGGGTCTTGAGCCGCTTTGCGCTCTGGCGCATCGGCCGCAAAGAGGAGGGGTGCACCGACTGCCGGCGGTGCGAACGCGGCTGCGAGGGCGCCTGCGCGCCGACCGGTGCGATCCGCATCAGCGAGTGCGTGATGTGCCTGAACTGCCTGGACGATTGCCGTCACGAGGCTATCACTTACCGCACCCGCCCCTCGGCCGGCGGGGAGCACCTCCTGCCGGACCTGTCCCGGCGGGGGTTCATCACCGCGGCCGTTTCGGGCGTGATGGCCGCACCCGTCACTCGCCTGGGCGGGATCACCGGCCCGAACTGGGACCCGGGCCTGATCCGGCCTCCAGGGGCCCTGCCCGAAGAGGACTTCCTGGCGCGCTGCATCAA
>CAZLSV010000010.1:40369-57924 GCA_964562235.1 uncultured Desulfatibacillum sp. | reverse complement strand
ACCCGGCCGGGTTCGAAGCCGGCCTCGAGGGCCTGTGGACCCCGAAGCTGAGCTTTCGCGCCGGCACCAGCGGCTGCCAGCACACCTGCATCGCCTGCGGCCACCTCTGCCCGACGGCGGCCATCCGGCCCATCAGCCTGGACGAACGCCGCGGCCGCAACGAGTTTGCGGGCCGCGGCCCCATCCGAATTGGGACGGCCTTCGTGGACCACGGCCGCTGCCTGCCCTGGGCCATGGACCGGCCCTGCATCGTGTGCCAGGAGAACTGCCCGGTCAGCCCCAAGGCCATCTTCACGCGCGAGGTTTTCAACCGGGTGCGCACCAGCGCCCCGCTCACGCTCCAAACCACTGACCGCAACCGCCTGACGCTGGCCGCCGACATGCTCGAACCGGGCCGTTTCGGCACCGGCGATTACCACGCGCTGCTGCCCGGCGACCTCCGGCTGCGGATCACCGCCAACTCCTCCGGCGCAATTGAGCTGGAGCGGCCGCTGGCCGCCCCCGAGGCCCCCCCGCCCGGCAGCCCGGTGGCACTCCAGGTGCGGCTGCAGCAGCCCCACGTCGACCCCAAGCAGTGCATCGGCTGCGGCGTCTGCGAGCACGAATGCCCGGTGCTCGGCCGGCGCGCAATCCGGGTAACGGCCGAGAACGAGTCCCGCTCAGAGTACCATAGAATGGTGCTCTGAGGATGATATCTGCCGATACCGATGGAGGTAATGACATGGATTTCATCAACAAGGGATGTTCACGCAGGCAATTCCTGAAGACCACCGGGGCGGCGGGTCTCGGCCTTCTGGCGGCCTCAGCGGTGCCGGGGTCTCTTGGCGCTCAGGATTTCGGTCGGGTGCCCACCCGGCCGTTCGGCAAAACCGGGGTCGATGTGGCCATCCTGTCCCTGGGCGGGATGTTCGACATCCCCAACAACCAGCTCATGCTGCGCCAGGCAGTGAAGTGGGGCGTCACCTACTGGGACACGGCCAACTCCTACGAGGGCGGCAACAGCGAGCTCGGGATCGGGAAGTATTTCGCGAAATACCCGGAAGACCGCAAAGGCATTTTTCTCGTGACCAAGTCGACCGCCTGGACGCGCAGGGGCATGACCGAGCACCTCAACCTGTCGCTTGAGCGCATGCGAACCGACCACATCGACCTGTTTTTCGTCCACGCCATCCGCAACATCTCCACCATGGACCCGGACATGCGGAAGTGGGGTGAAAATGCCAAGGCCGAAGGCAAGATCCGCTTCTTCGGCTTCAGCACCCACAGCAACATGGAGGAGTGCCTGCTCGGGGCAGCCCCCCTGGGGTGGATCGACGGCATCATGATGACCTACAACTATCGCCTGATGCACACCGATGCCATGCGCCGGGGGATGGATGCCTGCACGAAGGCCGGCATCGGGCTGACCGCCATGAAGACCATGGGCGGCGGCCAGGTGCTGACCGGCAGCGCGGAGGAAATAAAGCACGGCGGGCGTTTCCTGCAAGGCGGTTTCACCCAGGGCCAGGCCAAGCTCAAGGCGGTCTGGGAAAACCCGCAGATCGCGGCCATCTGCTCCCAGATGCCCAGCATGGCCCTGCTCTCCGAGAACACCGCGGCGGCCCTGAACAAGACCAAGTTGTCCGCCCTCGACCATGAGGCCCTGAGCCGCCATGCACTGGCGAGCGCCGCCGGCTACTGCGCCGGCTGCACCCGGATCTGCGAAACGGCCATCGGGGGGCAGGTCCCGGTCGGCCGGGTCATGCGCTACCTGATGTACGACCGGGACTACGGCAACCGGGACTTCGCCCGCCGCCGCTTCCGCGCGCTGCCGCAGGAAACCCGGGCGGCCATGGCCGGGCTCGATTACACGGCAGCCGAGACGCGCTGCCCGCAGCGGATGCCGATCGGCCGGTTGATGCGGGAAGCGTCGATCGAGCTGGCGTGAACGCCTTCAGCGGAGGGCGGAGCGGCCCAAAAGGCCTTGAGGAGCGTTCCCGCGGAACTCGATGAGCGCTGCGCTTGAGGATGGCGTCGCGTACCACAACCTGCTTCAACGCAAATCACTTCCCAAATCCCCCCAACCCCCTTTGCTAAAGGGGGAGCAGGAAAGTCGCGGCGCCTCTCCTCCTTTCCTTGCGGGGGATTAATGGATTCCCGGCGTTTCTCCCCCTTTGGAAAAGGGGGCCGGGGGGATTTCGTTCCACACAGCAGCGTGGCTTCACCTTTTCGCACCTTTCGCGAATTTCGTAGTGCCCTTATCCCCATCCATCATTGTCTGCTGAGTAGTCGCCGTAAATCGTCGTTTGCGAGGTGCGACATGCTTATAGACTTTTATCATTTCTTCGGCCTCCCGACGGATCTCCTGCCGCAGCGAATCGGGCGCCAGGACCTCGGCCTGGGCGCCCCACTTCATCACCCAGTGTTTGATCTCCTCGGTCCCGGCCACCTCCGCCTCGAAAATCACCGAGCCGTCCGACCGGACGCTCACTTTCTGGCTCGGGTGCCAGGTCTTCTCCGTGATGTAGCCGGCAACGCCTTTGCCGAACCGGATTTTTACCTTGGCGGGCGGCCCGTGGAAAACCCCGAAGCTTGATTTGAGAAACGCGTCGATGTTCAGCCCCTCCGGCGCCGCAAAGGTCTCCTCGGTCAGGGCGAGGTGCCGGATGCGGTCCAGGGCGAAAACGCGGATCTCCTGCCGCAGCCCGCAGTGGCCCAGAATGTAAAAAGAGCCTTCAAAAAAGAGGAGCCGGTAGGGGGCCACCTGCCGCCGGGTGTCCGCCCGGCCGTGCATGGCGCGGTAGACCACCTCCAGCCGGCGCCGCTGCAAAACGGCCTGGCTCACGACATCGATGATCGCGCGGTAGGGGGCGTGCGGCTTGGCCGGCGGGACCGTCACGGTCAGCCCGGCCTGGGCGCGGTCGAGCAACTGGAGCATGTCGGCGGGCAGCAGTGACTTGATCTTGGCGAAAAGCGTCTCCAGAGCGTCGTAGAAAACCGTGCCCTTCAAAACCTCCGCCAGGCTGCGCCCGAAGTAAAGGGCCGTCAGTTCGGCAAGGCTCAAGGGGATGGGAAGGGTGTGCCGGTGGGCGTCAAGCAGCGACCAGACCATGCGGTGGCCCTCCCGCACGGTGGTCACCGGAAAGCCGGCCGCCTGCAGCGCCTCGAGATCGCGGTAAACGGTCCGCGTGTGGCACTCCAGCATCTCCGCCAGTTCGGGCACGGATTTTCCCTGCCGCGAGGCAATCAACGCCTGAATGATTTTCCACTGCCGCGCCAGTTGATCCCCACGGGCCATCGTCGCCTCCACACCAGTGATAAAAGATCCGTCCCCCCGGTATGTCTTTTCCCCGGATACCGATAACGAGATGTCCCGTACTGGATACTGGATTCGCAATAAAAAGAAAAGCCCGCCAAAGACGGTCGCTTGAAAATCCCCCCGACCCCCCTTTTCAAAGGGAGAGAAAGAGGATTTTGATTTGACGAATCTTCGATTTTTTTTTGTAACTGTGACCGGATCTGTCACACCGCCCTGATAGTCTGCAAGTCAACAAACCCGAAGATTTTAAAAAAAATCGGTCAGAATCTTGTAGCAGAGACACCTCATGGCCGCCGTAGCCTTCTGCGAAGGCCGGCTGCCGCGAACGACAAAAAAGGAGACGGGCATGACGCGACAGCTTACCGGGGACGCTTACGACGACTGTTTTGAGTATCACGGCAGCACCGTCATCGAGCACACGCGGACTCAGGCCGGGGTGACCCTCCGGCGGGACTGGATCATATTTGACACCGTTGAAGAGGCCGTCGACTACTTCAACGATGAAATCGTGTAGGGCCGGATCAAAGGTAACGAAATCTCCCCAGCCCCCTTTACTGAAGGGGGAGCGAGAGGATCCGAGAGGCTCTCCCTCTTTGAAAAAGGGGGCCGGGGGGATTTTGCAAACTTCCGTCGCGGAAGTGATCGCGCTGGATTAAAAGGATGAACCCATGACTGGAATCGAAAACAAGATGATGGGGGTGGGGTGCTTCGCACGACAGCCGACCCTGTCGCGCGTGCTGAACCGGATGATCGAAGCCTATTCGCTCGGGGACTGGAGGGATGCCGCGGGCGCAGGAGAAAGGGCTACCAGCGGTTGGCTCGCGCTGCGGAAACTGATGTCCGGGACTTCCGAAGTTGCCACGCTGGACGGAGAGGGCGGCGCCGAGGAGAAAATCGCCGGTTTTTTCCTGACGTTTGAAAACCAGCGGGTCAACCTGTCCGTGTTCACCCGCCGGCAGGGGATGCGGTGCCTGAAATACACGGCGCCACTGGAGGAACTCGGCCGACTCCGCCGCAGCCGGCTGCATTGAATTATTCGCGCCCCCCGAAAGGGGCGCGAATAATTTATTTGGGATGGCAGCCCGAGCAGGTGGCCGGCCCCGTCTTCGGCAGCTTCTTGCTGGACGAAGTCAACGACTTCTGGAGTTCCAGGTTCTTGACTTTCATGTCCTTGTGGCAGTTGATGCACAGTTTGTGATAGGCGTTCTTGTAGTAGTCGATCCCGGCCCCCTCGCCGACCGGCTCCCCGGCCTTGCGCTTCGGGACTTCGGTGACATCGTGGCAGCCCGAGGTCATGCAGCCGACAATCGGTTCGGTGAGCCCCCAGGTGTGATGGCAGGTGACGCAGCTGACGTCGAAATGCCGGGCATGCGGGAAGTTCACCGCCGAACGCTGGGACTTGACCCCTTCCGGCGCTTTCAGGACGATGCTCCCCATGGGGACGCACATGTCTTCGGGCGCGGCGGTCCCGGAGATTGCCTGCACGCCGCCGACCAACCCTGCTGCCAAGAACCCCAAAACAACCCAACCCGTCGTCCGCTTCGTCATCCTTCCCCCTGTATGGCTCTCAAAAAAGCCGTTGTGAAAAATCCTTTAGCCCGCCACTGCGGTTAAATTCGTTTTTAATGCGTTAAATCGGGGAAAAGATCAACAAAAAAAGAAGCGTGACCGGGAGCCGCTCCTGCCAAGGGGTTAATCCGGAAGTCCGTGAGAGCGGCTCCCGGCCACGCTTCTTGGCAGATCGATAGCGATGGTGCAGCCGGGACCGGGGTTGTTGAATGCGGACACCCGGCCGCCCAGCAGGCTCACGAAGCGCTTGACCAGGGCCAGCCCGATGCCGGTCCCGCCGGCGGCGGAGGTCACCGCATTTTCGGCGCGGTAAAAGTCGTTGAAGATCTTTTTCACATCCCGCTCGGGGATGCCCGGCCCGGTGTCGGCCACCTCGACCCGCACCCGTTCCCCCTCCTCGCGCAGGCGGACGCTGACCGCCTTCACGGCCGAGGCGGCGCCGAACTTGAGGCTGTTTTCGATCAGGTTTATCAGGACCTGGACCATGATCTCCCGGTCGTAGCCAAACGGGCGCGTCAGGCTGTTTTCGCAGGTCAGGACAAACCCCGCCTGCCGGATGGGCTCGGCCATCAAACCCTCGACCTCCTTGAGCACCTCGTCGAACGCCCCGGTCTGAAGATCTATCCGGCGATGCCTCTTTTCCAGCTTGGACAACTCGAGCACGTTGGCGATCAACCGCGACAGGCGCGCCCCCTCGGACTGCACGATCCGAAAATAGGCCTGCTCCCGCTGCGTGTCGCGCGCCATGCCCTGCTCCAGCATTTCGATGTACATGCGGATGTTGGTGAGCGGGGTCTTGAGCTCGTGGGTGACCGAGGAGACAAAACGCGCCTGACGCTCGGAGAAATCCACGACCTTCTTGACGCTGTGATGGATGGCCAGCAACCCGGCCACCATCACCCCGGCCAACGCCAACAACGCCAGGTTCAGGGTGCCGCGGCCCGCCGAGGCCGGGATGGCGTCGCAGGAGAGCGTCGCGCGCAGAAAGGCAAACGGCGGCGGGAAAGCCCGGTTCAGGACGATGCGGGGCCGGTCGGCGGCGGCGCCGGCCTGAACCACCCGCGCATCGCGGCCCTGGTCGACCGCCCGCAGCCGCAGATGGGTGAAGCGCGCCATGGGCTGCGCGCTGAAGTGGCGGCGGATCAGATCGGCGAAGAAGGCGTCGAGCTGAAGAACGAACCCCTGCCGGTACATGCGGCCGTCGATCAGGATGCGACGGAACGTAAACACCCTTCCCTCATCGATGAAAACGGACTGAAACGGGGCCACCTCCGCCTGAACCTGTTGAAAGTCACCTTCCGGGAGCGGTGCCGCCGGCCGCGACGGGGCGCGGCCGGCGGCAGATTCCCGAACCGTTGGCGGCGGCCGATTCTCGGCTTGCCGTTCCGCTTCCGCGTTGCCGGCAGCGGCCGACGGGGCCTCGGCCGCCTGCTTCTTTTCGGATTTGGCCAGGCTGGAGGCCTGCCCCGGCGTCACCGTTTCGAGCCGGCTCTGCCTGTCGCCCAGATAGCCCTTGGACCGCTGGGAGCCTGACAGATCCATATACCGCCCGGCGAACCCCGCCGAGTCCTTGCGCTTCTCATCCGGCGCCGCATCGGCCGCCTCCGGCCGGATCCGGTCCGTGCCCTCGGCCCGCTTGCGGTTGAACACGCGGTTGGTCTCTTCGAGTTCGACCACCCGTGGGCTCAAATCAGCCCGGGCGGCGTTTTGATGCGGGGTCTGGAAACTTCCGTCGGGGTTGTTTTGAAAATACCCCCGGATGAAGCCCTCCGCCGGCAGGCCGGACAAGTCCGATGCGGCCGAATCGGTATAGGCGTCGATGGGGCGGCCCTCCTCCCGCCGGATGAGCCCGGCCGCGGATGCCTGCATCTCGTCGAAGAGGGCTTCCGCGAAAAAACTGAGGGTCGCAGCCTCTTCGGCCTCCAGGCTGCGGTAGGATTGGACCACCAGGTAGCCAAGCGGCAGGGCCAGTCCGATGGCGAATATCAGGATCAGCCGTCTCAGTGATTTCATGGCGCGGTGTCCAACCGGTAGCCTTCGCCGCGCACGGTGGTGATGAAGGGGCCGTCCCCGGCGAGCCTCGTGATTTTCTTGCGCAGCTTCAGCATGTGGATCTCCACCGTACGGGTTTCGATCCCGGCGTCGGCATACTGCCATACTTCGGTCAACAGCTCCTTTTTGCCGACGATGCGCTGGGAGTGCCGGTGCAGGTAGCTGACGATGTCCATTTCACGACGGGTGATTTCGACCGAGCGGCCCCGGCATTCGGCTACCAGGTGATGCCCATCAAAACGGATCTCCCCCAGCTCGAGTTGCAGTTCACCGGTGTTTTTCCCCGCCCGCCGCAGCACCGCCTCGACCCGCACCATCAGCTCCCGCAGCGAAAAGGGCTTGGGGATGTAGTCGTCGGCGCCGGCCTTGAACACGGCCACGATGTCATCCTCGGCGCCCTTGCCGGTGATCATGACCACGGCCTGGTTCGGCCGGCGGCGCCGGATCTCCCGGCAGACGGACAGCCCGTCCAGGCCGGGCAGCATCACGTCGAGCAGCACGAGGTCGCAGGGGTCCTCGACAGCCACCCGCAGGCCTTCGCTGCCCTCCGCGACGCCGTGCACCTCGTAGCCGTTGAACACCAGCACATCCATGAGGCCTTGCCGCAAGGGCGCATCGTCTTCAACGACCAGGATCCGGGCTTTGGGGTTTTTCATAGGGAGTTGGTGTTTCGTGTTTGGTGTTTGGTGTTTGGAATAGGTGGAGCCGCTGCTGCTTTCTTTATTTTATCCCGGCGGGCGCCGGGATAAAAGCAAAAGTTTTGCAAAAACACCGCCGGGTCGTTTTGCAGTTGTTTGAATTGAGCTTCCGCCGCTTTGGTCCGAGAATAGGAGCCGTAAGCGCAAAGAACTAGCTTGCGCCTCACCTCAATCAAACGAAAGGAGCTTCATCATGAAACGACCGCACTTGAAATCCTTCATCCTCGTCCTGGCCCTGATCGCCGCGACCGGGGTTGCCATGGCCTTCACCGGAAGGGGAAAACCCCCCGGCCCGACCCCGCCGCCGATCGTGTATTCGGGGAGCGGCCCTCTGAGTCTCTCCGGCCACCTGGTCCAAACCCATGTGCTGAAAGGCTCGCCCGGCAGGGTCGGGTTTGAACTCGTGCTGTCGGCCGGTCCCGGCGGCGAAGCGAATCCGGCCGAGAACCGCGGCATCGACTTCGTCGTGGTCCTGGACCGTAGCGGCTCCATGCAGGGCCCGAAGCTGGAGCATGCCCGCCAGGCCCTGCTGAGCTTCACTGCCGGCCTGACGGAGCGCGATCGCTTTGCGCTGTTCAGCTACGCCGACGCCGTCCATAAGCACTGCGACCTTCTCTCCATGACCGACCCCAACCGCCGGATCATTCAATCGGCGATAAACGGTATTCTTCCCAGCGGGTCCACCAATCTCGGCGACGGGTTTCAAGCGGGCATTGACCTGATCACGGCTGCCGGCCGGCCGGGACACCCCGGACGGGTGGTCCTGATCTCCGACGGCCTGGCCAACCGCGGAGTGACCGATCCGTCCACCCTCGGGCGGATGGCGGCGGCTGCGGCCGGCAAGGAGTTCGCCGTGAGCACCGTGGGTGTCGGCACCGACTTCAACGAATTCCTGATGACCCGGATCGCCGACCAGGGAGCCGGCGCATACTATTATCTGGACAACCCCGCGGCGTTCGCCGAAATGTTTCAAAAAGAATTCCTCGCCGTAAAATCCGCCGCGGCCACCGGTATTTCGGTCAGCCTGTCGCTTCCGCCGGGGGTGCGCGTGGTGGATGCGTCCGGGTACCCGGTCACCGTCAGCGGCGACGCGGCGCTGTTCTACCCCGGCAGCCTGCAATCCGGTCAGACCCGCCGCATATTCCTGACCCTTCAGGTGCCGACCGTCGAGGAGGCCCTGTTTCCCATCGGCCGCGTCACGGCCCGCTACCGGCACAACGGGCAGCCCCACGAGGTTCGCATGGAGAATGCCTTCACCATCGCCTGCGTCGGCGACGAAGGCCGGGTCCTCTCCTCCATCGACCGCACCCGCTGGGAGGAAAAGGTTCTGAAAGACGATTACAACCGTCTCAAGCAGGAGGTCGCCGCCGACATCAGCGCCGGCAACGCCGGTTCCGCGCGCCAGCGCATCGCCGCCTACGAAAAGGAGCAGAAAACCATGAACGCCGTCGTCAATTCCCCCGGGGTCGCCCGCAACCTGGAAAACGACGTGAAGGACCTTGAAAAGCGCGTCGAGGAAACCTTCCAGGGCCCGCCGGCGGCAGTGATGGAAAAGCAGAAGTCCAGTGCGAAATCGATGCAGTACGAGGGGTACTCGAACCGAAGGACGCACTGAAAAAAAGTGATGAATAAGGGGCAGCGAGTAACGAGTTGTGATTTGTGTGCTGTGTGCTGTGTGCTGTGAGTTGCGGGTGCGACAGAATTTATGGAACCGGTGGGAGCGGCATCTTGCCGCGATGACCAGGACGGCATGAATCGCGCACACCCGCCGAAAAAACCGAAAAAGCCTCTCCGCCCGATGCCCCTCCCCTTTTTAGCGGGAGGGGCCGGGGGAGGGGAGGGGGTGGACATGACCGGTTTATCAAATCGCGAATCGAGGAAAACTTTGAACAAAATAATTTCGCCCGTCATCGTCACGGTGATCTTCGCAGCGGCCGCCGCGGCCCTGTTGGCCGCCGTGGCGGCGCTGCCGCTGCGCTCCGCCCTTCGGCCGGCCGCCGCGAACGCGGCGATCCTCCTCGTCTTGGCCGCTTACTCGGCGTATCTCGCCCGGTCGAGCGGCCGCGGCCTCCAGGTTCTTTTCGCCCCGCTTTTCATGCTTTTCGCCGTGCTGGCCGTCGCCGGGTCCGTTACCGCTTTCGCGGTCCCGGCCGCCGCCGGCCTGGCCTGGGTCCGCAGCGGGATCTGCTTTTCGGGACCCCTGCCGCGGCGCATCTGTGCCGAAGCGTTCACCGGCACGGCCGGCCTGGGGCTGGCCTGGCTGCTGGTTCCGCCGGGGCCTTACGGCGGAGCGCTCGGCATCTGGCTGTTCGGTCTCATCCAGGCGCTGTACTTCGTTACAGTCGACACTGAGCGCTCTGGTTTGCCTGATGAAAAAGGGCCGGATGGCATATCGCGAGCGCACCGTCAAGCGGAGACGCTCCTGCGGGAGCAAAGACTGGCGAGAGCGTTCGCGGAGCTTGGTTTGGAGTGAGCTCTCCGGGCCGAGACAAGATAGCCTCACCCTCGGAGTCGATGGCAATCAACCGGAGTTTTCGCTCGCAATCAGGCGGAGAGCCTGGATCGGACGATGTCACGTATGCGAGCGGCGGCATCAAGGGCACGCTGGGCCTTGTCCTTGTTGGTCTCGACTGGCCAATCCATCGGATATTGTGTATGAAGGCGGTCAACCATACATGACCACTTTCGGAAAATGAAAGAGAGGGTGCATGGAAGTTCGATTTGTCTACATGACGGCCGGAAACATGGAGGAGGCGCAAAGGATCGGCCGCGAGCTGGTCTCGGCCGGCCTCGCCGCCTGCGTCAACATCCTTCCCCATATGAACTCAATCTACCTCTGGGAAGGCAAGCTCGAGGAGGCATCCGAGGTGGTGATGGTCGCCAAGACCGTCGAAGCTCGGGTGGCCGGCCTCATCGCCAAGGTCAAATCCCTGCACAGCTACACCTGCCCGTGCATCGTGAGCCTGAAGGTGGCCGACGGCTACCCGCCTTTTCTGAAGTGGGTGGCCGAAAACGCCGGCGGCTGAAACCCGACTGAGCCTCGCGGTCCACCCTCTCCCGGCCGCCTCTGTCAGGGCAGATGCGGCGGTGCCCCTCCCCTTGCAGGAGGGGTTGGGGAGGGGGCTCCAGGCCCAAAAGTCACCCGCAGGAACCGCGGCCGGTAGAGCCGGGCGTCCGATTCGAGCAGCGCTAAATCGCTGGCGTTGGCCATGTAAGTGAGAACCAGTTCATCCGCCGCGGCGGCCAGTTCGGGATGGCCCTTGGCCGCGTAACAGAAAATGCGGGGGTCCCAGCCGGCCTCGGGGCAGCGGTAGACCCGCTCCGGCTCCCCCCACGGCCCCTCGGGGCGGGGGGAAAACCTCAAGAGAATGTTCGGGGAGAGACCGCCTTCGCTGTAGGCCAGAACATAGCGGCCCGAGGCCGGCAGGTACGACACCGAGAATTCGCCGGCCACGTTTGCGCAGACCCGGCCGGCGCGGTCGGCCTCGGGAACCCAATTTCCATCCGCGAAAAAACGCCAGGCGCTGAAGTCCGCCAGCCTTTCCACCGGCGCCCTGGCCACGATCATGTGCTTGGCCACGAAGCCGCCCGTGTCGTCGTCAACGCTCCCGTAGATGTAGCCGTATCCTCCCTGCAGCAGGACCGAGGAGCCGAGCAGGCGCTTTTCATTCCCCCAGGGGATTTTTTGCTGGGAGATGTCCCAGCGCCCGGGGGGCTCGTCCGGGTTGGTTACTTTCCCAAGCCAGGTGGATACCAGTTTGAAGCCGAAGCCGGCCGGGCCTTCCGCGGGTTCGATCTGCAGCAGAAACAGGAAAAGCCCCTCGACGGTCCGCACCCCGTGATACGGCCAGAGCCAGCCGACGCCGTCCGCCGGCTCCAGGAAAGCCGCCGGGCTGCCGTCGGAAAGCGAGCGATAGACGAATGCCAGGGCCGCAACGGATGGCTCGCGGCCGGTTTGAATGGCCGCCGAGTTGTTGATCAGCCGAGCGTCGACCCGCCGACCGTTTTCCACCCGGCCCACGAAGGTGTCGCCGAACATCCACAGGATACGGCCGTCGCCCAGGGCCACGGAGTAGGCGCCGTCCCCGCCGATCCAGCCGGAGGTGCGCTCGAAAGCGGCGTCGTAGCGCGGAAGCGGCTCGACGATCAGCCGGAGCTGGGCCTGGCAGGCGGCGAGGAGGAAGAGGAGAACTATGCTGACAAAAAAGCAGAATCCCCCCTGCCCCCCTTTGCCAAAGGGGGGTGCCGGTACCCGGTTGCGAATGACTTTGGAAAAACCAAACATTCTCAGTGCCCTGATCTTCCTCCGGAAGGGCGCTCATGCCCGAATTGCACTCGCCCCTCACCCCCTACAGACGCGGCAAGCCAGCTTTCTCCCCCCTTTGACAAAGGGGGGAGGGGGGGATTTAATCAATTAGCAGCGTCTTCAGGGCCCGGTGAATGACCTCGGCCACTTCATCGGTATTAGTCAGCACTTCCCTGCTGTTGAATCGCAGCACCTTCAATCCCAGCCCGGCCAAATATTCATCGCGTCTTTTGTCCATGGCAGCGTTTTCATTCTGCAGGTGCTGGGACCCATCGACTTCAATCACAAGATTGGGCTTGGGTGCATAAAAATCCACGATATAATCGCCAATCGGTTTCTGTCGGTAAAACTGCACCCCCAGCAATTGTTTGCCCCTCAGCCGCGACCACAGGGTCCTTTCGCTTATCGTAAGGCTTGTTCTCAACTCACGGGATCTGCCCTTGAGATTTTTGTTGTAAGGCAACATGCGGCTCCCTGTGAAATTCCCCTATCCCCCTTTTTCAAAGGGGGGATCCATTCAGTTTTTCAACCGCCATATCTCAACAGCAAAAAGCGCTCTTCCAGGTAGCTCAAACATTTATATTTTTGTTTCACGTGGATAGATTTTTGGGGTTTTTAACAATCTCGACCGAAAAAGAGCAAGTTGCTTTCTGATAGATCCCGGCCTGCGGGCAAGGTAAAACGCTAATCAGCGGCCAGTTCTTCCCGCTCATTGGAGGAGGAGGGCAACATCGTTTTTCCCAGCGCACGATGAAACGCCTTTTCATCATCCCCCCCTTTCCAGCATCGATGTCCGGGCTATTGCCTCTCATCGATCGCGATGTTTCCGCTGTACATCGTGACGCCGCGCGGGATCTGGCCCGGCGAAAAGCCCACCGGCTTGGTGAACATCGGGTCGTCGGTCACGTAGCGCTGCAACTCGTCCCGGAAGCTCGGGTGGGATATGGCCGCCAGGGCCAGGGCCTTGCCGCCGACGGTGAGCTCCCGCAGATCGGCGATCCCCCACTCGGTTACGATGACCACCCCGTCAAACGAACAGGCCGTGAGGTTGATGCCCGGCGGATGGTGCTTGATGATCTTCGACTGCCCCTTGTCTGTCATGCTCTGCATGGCGATGATCGGCGTGCCGTGGATCCGGTCGTTCAGGGCGCGAATGAAATCGGGCTGCCCGCCGACCCCGCCGTAGTAGCGGCGCAGCTCGATGAAATCGGCCCAGACGTTTCCGAAAAGATCGACCCCCAGGGCCGTGTTCACGGAGACGAAGGGGCTGTTCTTGCGCACGATCTCGGCTGAGTTCGTGTAGGCGGAGGGCCGCATCTGCACCCCGGTGCGCATGTGCACGAAATCGTAAAGCCTCCGCGAACCCATGATCAGGCTGGTGGTGCTGTAGCCCTGATTGGCCTTTTTATGCCGGTTGGTGACGATGCCGGCCTCCTGCAGGATCATGAGCCCGTCGCCGTAGAGCTCGGTCTGGACCCCGAGATCGCGGTAGCCGGCGTCTTTGATGGTGGCGACCACGGCGTCGGGGATCTTGCCGATGCCGACCTGCAGCGTCACCCCGTCCTGGATAAAGAACCCGGCGATCAGCTCTCCGATGCGGCGTTCCTTGGCGGAGAGGTTGGCGAAGTCGGGGGCCGACAGCTCGAAAACCGGCTTGACGCCCTCCTGGATGAGGTAGTCGATCGAACCGGCATCGACACTGCTCTGGCCCTCGGTGAACGGCATGCTCGGGTCAAGCTCGGCGATCACCACCCGCGCGTGGTCGATGGCCGTGTGCAGGGCCTCGACGGACAGGCCCATGCTGAATTCGCCCGTGAACGGGTTGCGGCTGACCTTGAAGAAGACGACGTCCGGCTCGAACCGCCGCCCTTTGCCGATCAGGCTGTCCAGATTGGCGAGCGTGCAGGGCAGGTAAAACGCCCGGCCCTCGTTGGCGGCCTTGCGCACGTCCCCGCCGGAGAAAATGGAATAGGTCATGATCCGGTCCTGCAGGCCTTCCTCGACATAGGGAACGGGCCCCTGGAGCAGGAGGTGGACCATTTTGAGAAACGGCAGCTTGGGCTCGCGCGCCTTCACCGCCGCGGTCAGCGCTTCGAGCGCGGCCGTGGGGGTGGCGGCATTGGAGCCGACGTAGCAGGTGATCTCCTTTTTGTGCTGGAAATGCGATTTAAGAATCTCGGCAATCTGATCGTGGGCAATCGTCTTGGGGTCGGTGCTCATGCCATCTCCCTTGGGTTTGGTTGAATTCCTTGGGCATACCATTATTCTGAAATTATGTGGATAGCTTTCCGTCGAACAGACCCCCCATAATAGGAATTGACATCGTTGAAGCATGTTGCTACATTTGTAGCATAATGATTTTGAATGGGAGGCTATGCCATGCCAAGCCCCTTGAGATTGAGCGCAGCACTGGTGGAGGCTGCCGAAAAAGAAGGCGCGCTTCAGAAACGATCGGCCCCCAAGCAGATCGAGTTCTGGGCCGAACTCGGCAAGGCGGTGGACGGGGTCATTGACTCTGCCGATGTGGTGGCAGTGATCCAGGGCCTGAGAAAAATCAAAGTGGTACCCGTAACCTCAACGGCTGTGGATCCGCGAGATGTCTTCGATTCCATCGAGACCTTACGCAACAGCGGCGCGCTATCTGAAGAAGTGACATCCGCTGCGGTATACTACGAAACCAGCCGCAGCCGGCCGGGTCTTCTTGACCGGGTTAACTCGCGTACAGGCGCGCGGCAGACAGGGCAGTTTCACAAAGGCGAATTCAAGGTTCATCGATGACCGTATCGCGGCAGCTTTGGGTTCTGGCCGGCGGCAATGGATCAGGCAAGTCGACCTTCCATCGTTTGTTTCTGGCCCCGCGCGGCGTCAAACTCCTGAATGCCGATCGGGTCGCCGCGGGAATCAACCCCAAGGCTCCTGAGAAGGCGGCTTACGCGGCGGCCCATCTGATCCTGCGCCTTGGGGAGGAATTGCTGAGCCAGGGCGTATCGTTTTGTCTCGAAACCGTCTTTTCACATGAATCCAAAATAGACTTTGTCGCCCGGGCCAAGGCGCTGGGTTATGAAATCATCCTTGTTTACATCCATCTGGATACTCCCGCACTAAATGAAGCACGCGTGCATCAACGTGTCACCGAGGGCGGTCACCACGTGCCTGCCGAAAAAACACATGCTCGGATACCCCGTGGCATGAAGCATGTCGCGACGGCGCTGCCGTTGGTCGATGAAGCCTGGCTCTTGAACAATTCATCCCGCCAGTCCCCCTATCAAAAAGTGGCGGTTGTTAAGCGCGGGCGCCGAATAAAAGCGCTTGACCCGCTGCCGAATTGGGCGGAGGATATCCTCAGAGATATCCCCTGATGGCTTTGAAACAGGTAAATGCTCAGGATGCCACGATGGATCAGGAAGAAAACCCACATGAAATCCTCCTCGCTACAGCTTATCGGCATTATCGCTCTTTTCGCCCTGATCGCCTGGCCGGAACCCGCCCAGGCGATGCGCTGCGGGTCACGGCTGATCTCCGAGGGGGACCCCGGGGAGAAGGTCGTCAGCGAATGCGGTCCGCCGACCAGCGTGGAGAGCTGGGAGGAGGAGCGCTACGACTATTTCGACCGGCCCCCGCCCGCCAGCCGCTACCGGGATTTCGAGCGCTACGGAAGCTCTTTCCGCGTGCGAGCGTTCATCAGGGTTGAGGTCTGGACCTACAACTACGGGCCCAGCCGCTTCCTGGACTTTGTGCGCCTGGAGAACGGAATCGTCCGCAGGATCTACAGCGGAGGTTATGGGTACTGATCCGCCAAACCGGCAGGCGAGCGCCAGGCGCCGCCCAAAAACCCTTATCGTCGCCTTTTGGGTCTATATTCCGAGCGTTGAGCGGATTAATATACAACTATCAGAAATCTAAGCTTTTATTGACTTATAAACGGCGATGGTGATATAGTGGCCCTTATTCGGCAAACCGCCGAACGCCCCGGCCCTTTTACCCTTCCCGCTCAGGGCGGGGGAAAGGCCAAACCTGCGAGGTTGAACGGTGGGACGCCCAGCGGGTTTTACTCTCGTTGAAATCATCGTAGTTCTGCTCCTGATGTCGATCGTCGGGGCGGTGGCGCTCGGCCGCTCGGTCACCACCACCCAGATCGACCTTGCCGCTGAAACAGAGAAGATCCGCAGCCACCTGCGCTTTGCCCAGGCCGAGGCCATGAAACGCTCGGATTTCGTCTGGGGAATGAAGTTCGAGTCGGGGCAGTACTGGATGATCAGAAAGAAGATTCCTGGCAGCGAGGAGGAGGTAAGGCTGCCCGGGGTCGAATACGCGGCCGGCAGCAACAGGGTGAACCTGCCCTCCGGCTTCAGCCTGACGTGGAACCCTTCCGACACCATCTTTTTCGACCGGATCGGCAAGCCCTATCAGGCCTACACCAACGAGACGAACAACACCGCGCTGGCAGCCGAGATGCAGGTCACCGTGACTTCCGGTGAAGGCCGGACGATCCGAATAGAGCCCGAGACGGGGCTGGTCAGATGAACAGAGGCTGGATGAAGCTGAGCCCGAAAACAGTTTTGGTTGCTCTCGAAATCCCCCCGGCCCCCTATTGCAAAGGGGGAGGGGTTGGACGCGGCTCGAGGGGTTTCACCCTGATGGAGGTGATCGTCACCATCGTGGCCGCGGGCATCCTGGGGGTGATCTTCATGAACTTCATGGGAACGGCCATGAGCCGCAGCGTGCGCTCGGTCCTGAACGTCGAAGCCGAGGCCAACGCCCAGGCGCTGATGGAGCTGATCGTTTCCGACTACGCGGTCGAGATCAACAAGGCCGATCCCACCGGGGCGCTCGAGACGATCCGAACCCGGAATTTCCCGGTCGGCAACTACCCCGGCGCCGCCATCCAGGGAAGACGATACGTCACGCTGAACAACACCACCGGCGATCTCACCGTGCTGGACGAGAGTACCACCAGCGGCGACACGCTGAGGGTCGTCGTGGTGTGGAACATCCCCGAGGCCCCGCAGACCGGGGGCACGGCCATCACGACCCTTTTGACCCGGACCCGCACGAGTGCGGGAGACCCCGCGGTGGCCTTTTGACGATGCAGACGCGACCCCCCATCCGCCCATTGCTGAAAAGCAGCGCCTCGGACCGTGACCCTGCACCGGGCGGCGATAGCAAATGTTCACATGGCGATGAACACGAGGGGCTTCCCCAAATGCTGCATGCATCGAGCGGCGGGCAGAGGATCGCTTCTCGGCGCCCTGCTGCTGGTTTCATTTTAATCGAATTGGTCATGACCCTGATCCTGATCGGGGTCATCGGGGCCTTTGCCGGTCTTTTCCTCTACAAAGGGATCGAGGGGTACATGGCCTCCAAGCGCAATTCGGAAGTGGCGCTCAAGGCCCAGATCGCCGTCGACCGCCTCAGCGCCGAGCTGCGGCACCTCACCCGGATCGTCACTTGGACGCCCACCGGGACGCCCGCCTCGTTCACTTACACTTGCAGTGATCTGCCGGGCCAGCGCACCCTCATTTTCGACACGACCTCGGATGAAATCCGCATCCGCATCGACGCGGGGACCGAGCGGGTTCTCGTGAACGACCTGGACACGGAGACAATCCTTCACTGGCACGGTCAGATCCAG
>CAZLSV010000010.1:4046-40359 GCA_964562235.1 uncultured Desulfatibacillum sp. | reverse complement strand
GTATTCCATGGCCTATGGTCATATGAATATGGACAGCTCCGGAGACGGCAGTTTGGAGCTTACTTCGCTGACCCTGAATTTCACCTTGAAGGAGGTGGGCCGGACCTTCCGGGTCAATGTCTTCCCGCGCTATTTCGTCCCGAAACCGACCTAGCCGGGAGGCATCGCAAAGAAAATTGCATGCCGGCAGGTTCCCGGCATGCAATAGACGTCGAATCGAAACACGAATGGGGTTTTTCCCCAACCGACTCCCATCTGCCCTCCCCTCCCCTCGCGGGAGGGGCCGGGGGAGGGGTAAACCGGCGCGCGCCTTACGATCACGGCAAGCCGGCTTCCCTTGTCCGAAAACGGCCGACAACAGGAACTTCGCTCATGGATTTGCCAACCAAAACGCTGGGCCTGACCCGCATCCGCCAATGGCTTCCGAAACCGCTGGCCCAAACCCGCGGCAACATCCTGGTCTACGTGGTCCTGGTGATGGTCATCTTCGGGCTGCTCGGGGTGATGATGGTTTCGCTCTTCGGCACCTCCATCAGCAGCTCCGCCACCCGCAACGACACCCGCCGGGCCTTCTACATGGCCGAATCCGGGATCCGCTACGGGGCGAGCCAGCTGCGGGAAAAGGACTTCGGCTCCCAGGACATCGATGACCTCAACACCACGACCTTCAAGCTGCCCCCCGGCGAGTTCAAGATCAACGTCTTCGGCCCCTGGTTCGAGAGCCCGGACAACCAGACCGTCGGCGCCGGCGGCACCCTGGACCTGGAAGTTACGGAAGGCAGAATCCCTACCGGGTTTCTGTCGCAGATCCCTGCGGGGGACGACGGCTTGCGGCTGGTGAACCGGGATTTTATCAATTTCGATTTGAGCAATCCCAATGCGCGCTTCCGGCCCGCGGATGGCGGCATCGCCACTATTACGGGGGTTACGCCCGTAGACGCCACCACGATTAGACTCAACCTGGGCGACGGATTCGTGGCCGCCAAGGGGGAGGAGGTCTGCCTGGCCGTGCGGCCCACCGCAGCTCAAAATATAACGGAAGGTGGGACCTTCGACCTCCGCACGGCCGCCAGGACCATCTTCCCCAGGCTGGGCGGCGCCTTCGAGATCCGCAAACGCAACTTGTCCTACCGCGAGGCGAAAGATCTGGGAGACCGGATCCAGCTGATCGACATCCAGCCGGTCAGCGGCGAGAAATCGGAAGGCGAGAATTCGATAATCGAATCCAACGTTCAGGACGACGAGGGCATCATGCTCTCCCCGCGCAACCACCTGGTCACCGCCGAGGGAAAATACGATCAGGTGACCTACCCCGACACCGCCGGCTTCGGCGCCGCGGTGGCCGACCGCTCGTTCGTCAAGGCCAAGGACCGCAAACCGGACATCGCCTTTGACGAAGAAGCAAATTTGCCAAGTGTTTTCAACCCGCTACAGGAAAAGCCAGGCTTTATCAACCTGAGCACGGATCCTGCGGACAAATTTCTGAGAATTGGGGGGGTGTCCCCCACTTTCGGTTCTGTTTGGTTCAGCGACAATCGAAATATCGGCGGCTTCCAGAATTATTGCAGCAGCCAGGGCTGCCTGTTCAACAACGGGATCCGGGTGTTTTTTACACTGGAGTACAGCGGGTCCGGCGCCGGGTTGGTGTTTGCCTTGATCAACGGCGCTGAAAACGATTCCAGCTCGACCGGTGGGGATATCGCAAGGAGCGAATTGCTCGGGTATGCCGGTGATAGTCGAACCAGGCTTGACGGTACAGCATTCCTGGACGCCTCAGAACCCCGCGGCTTGAGACCGCCAAAGATGGGCTTGGAGTTTGACACCAAAATCAACTACGATGCGAACTTCGAAAAAAAGCCGGACGACTTTTGCAGCAGCGGTTCCCTCAAGGAAAATACCAGAAACGACCCGGATACCGACAGCAACCCGGGCACGGACCAAAAAGATTCTATCCAATATGTTTTTTGGGGCAATGAGGTGTTGAATGCTCCCTGCAGAGACAACAACCCATCCTATGACGACAATCGGCATAACGCGGCAGGGACATCGCCGGACGACTGGGTGAAAAGCCTTTCGGGTGTCATCAATACATCGCCCGTATTCACCCGCGACGGGAAAACAATATACGTCGGCTCCAACAACAGCGACATCAACCCCACCTCGGGGCGGCTCTATGCCTTCGAGTTGGATGCCGATGGCGCCCCAAAACCAGGGGGGGAGACGCCTTTCTTCACGGCGACATCGATTACGACCCCAGTGCTCGGAAAAGATGGCACCACCATCTATGTCGGCGCTGAAAATTCGCTTTACGCATTTACGGGCAAATCGCTCAAGCCCGGATTTTCCACCTTTACTGCGCCCGGAACAGTGACCCAGCCAGCCATCGGAAGAGACGGGACGATCTATATCGTAGCCAACGTCGCCTCAACGGTGGGAGGTTTTCCTGTGTATTTAGGCTACGTTTACGCCATTGACCCATCGAGCGGCGCACTGAAGAGCGACTGGCCCATCAATCCGCAGGTTATATTTTCTACTACCCCGGCACCTTACGTCTTTGCGCCTGCGGTGTTCAAAGGCGGAACCCTCTTCGAGTCAAAAGTTTTCGTTGCCGCAAGGGAGGGGACTATCTACGCATTCCGGGAAGACAATGGGTCTGTCTCCTGGCAGCGTAGACCAGGAGGAGCTATCAATACCCCGGTCGGCGTCGGCCCGGATGGGACGGTTTACGTCGGCACCAACGACAAGAATATTTATGCTCGTGCGCTCAGCAACGGCGACCCCGTATGGAGTTCATCCACTGCGCAGTTGGAAGCCATATCTGCCACTTTGGAAGATTTCTCCTCCGCTCCAACCGTTGCCTCAAACCAAAGGTTGTATATCGGCAACTTCAACGACTACCTGTATGCCATAAGGACGGAGGATGGGACTCCTGAATGGGCTTACCGTGCTGCCGGAAACGTCCAATCGAGCCCGTCGGTCGATGCAAACGGCACTATCTACTTCGGCTCGGATATAAAAAATTTCTTCGCTGACCATCGCAACGTCTATTCTCTCTTCGCGGATGGAAGCGAAAATTGGCGTTTTGAAACCGGGGGGGATGTACGCGGAACTCCCGCGGTGCAAGCGGACGGCACGGTATATGTCGGCTCCTTCGATTTCAATTTCTACGCGATCAACCGCTTCGCGAGCCCGAAGAACTACCGAAACCTCCGCATCACCTCCTCCTCGGCCACCAAGCTGGCTGGAATCGACCGGAATGGCCAAGGGGCCGACTATAACGGCGACGGAAGCGCCGAACAGATCGATGTCGCTTTAGACAGTGAAGACAATTGGCTGAGCGGTTCAACGACAAAAGGCCCATGGGCCGTGCGCATGGAAATTACCAGAGACCCCGTAACCTTGGGCGTCCCGGGCGAGTACACGCTTCGAACCTGGATTCGCCAGTGCGATAAAACGCTCACCGCCACCTGCAGCAACATCTACGGCACATTTTTCGAAGACACGCGAACGAACTACCCTGTAGGCATACGGCCGCCCCTGATGGAACAAACCATAAAGCTTAACGCCTCAGAACACCAACTCTTCAACCGCTTCATCTTCGGCTTCACTTCGGCAACGGGAGCTTCAGAGAGCCAGACGGCCACTATAAGGAAGTTTCAGCTGAGCTTCATCCGCCCGAACGACCCAACCGCCGAGGACAACCCCCTGCTGGTGCCCAGCCCCTTGCCGTAGAGATATTTTTTTCGAAGCAATAACGGGAAACATATCTTTCCTGATTCGGCCACATTTTTATCGAGTCATGTATCAACCTGTTCTTGTGCTCTTATCTATCTGTAATGTTTCATATAAAACATTAATGCCCCAGCAAAAAAAACCAGGCCTCGAACCTGCCCTGAAAACGACTGCTTGCGAACCGCATCTCTTTATTCCTTCATCGCCATTTTCTTGTTGACACCGATCGGGCAGACAAGTAAAATTCGTCAAATTTTTTCATAACGTTACCCATTTGAACCGCTTCAGGTTGCTTTCTTCCCGTCCTTGACCGCTGAAGGGAGAAAGAGATTTATATCTTTCCATACCTAAATTGAAAATCCCATTTAAAAAGCGAAAAAGGCACAGGGGGGGGGATTATGAAAAGGGGGTGGAGCTTTTTATTGGTTTTTTCGGCTATGCTAATTTTTTCGCCGGCAATCCAGGCGGCAAGCCTTCCTTTCGATCTCGACTTTAAATTCAGCGGCGCCTTCAGCCCCAGCGGCACAACGCCCTGGCTGACGGCAATGTTCACGGATCAAGACCCAACAGCAGACTCAGCGGGCATTACTTTTGTTCAATTAGATTTGAAGACACCTGGCCTTTCCAGCACCGAGTTTGTTTCCAGTTGGTTTTTCAATTTAAGCCCATCCCCAACCTATCCGACACTTACCTTTTTTGAGAAGGGTTCCTTAACCCCAATTCCATCTTCGACAGTAGCTATTGATTCACTGCTGCCTGATGGCCTTACGCCCGGAAATGCTTTCGATTTCTCCCTCGCCTTCAATGGCCCCGGGATTTTCAGCGGTAACACGACCATCACCTATCTCATCGCGGGTGTTGGGATTTCGAGTTCTTTATTTAATGCCTTGAATCAGGACGGCAGCTATTACACTGCGGCGGAAGTTAGAAACATAGCCAATGGCACATCATGGATTGCTGATTCGACATTGTCCGTGCCCACCCCCCCGACCCAACCCGTCCCCGAACCGGAAACCTTGCTGCTGTCCGGGGTCGGCCTGATCGGGCTGGCCTTTTTCTGGCGGCGGAAGAAATTCCTGAACTAAAACTTTCGATAAAGCGCAAACACGGGGCAGGGTTTTCACCCTGCCCTTTTCGTTTCCGCACGATCATCCCGGCCGCTTTTATAACCCTTCCCTCCGGAATTCAGGAGATCGTTTCGAAACCCTGCTGCCGGAAGAGATTCATCTCGAATACCCTAATGGATAAAAATGATAATACGTCGCCGAGAAAGTTTCAGCCGGTCCGATCCGCGGCCATGAATTTATTCTATGTTGCCAGATTTATCATTTACAAAATGATAAATTCACCATAATATGTCCTCGGGATAAGGACAAATGCGCAATGTGCTTCGCCAGAAACTGATTGACTCGCTTTCCGCCCCGCCGCCTCCGTTGACGCGTCGCGACATCCGTTTACCCGAAGTTCGCGGCAAGGCGCTCGCCGTGATCGGCATGCGCAGGAGCGGCAAGTCCACCTTCCTGTGGCAATGTTTGGCCGACCGCATGGCTGCCGGGACACCGCGGGACGAATTGGTCTACATCAGCTTCGAGGACGAACGGCTGGCCGGAATCAAGCCTGCCGATGCGGCTTGGCTTGTTGAAGAGTATTATCGCTTGCGGCCGAGCGGCCGGGACAAGCGCATCGTGACCTTCTGCTTCGATGAAATCCAAACGATTCCCGGCTGGGAGACCTTCATCCGACGGCTTTTGGACAACGAAAAGATGCAAGTTTTTCTTTCGGGTTCATCCGCGCGCTTGTTGAGCCGCGAGGTCGCCAGCAGCATGCGCGGCCGAGCCCTGGAAGTCCTGGTTCATCCCTTTAGTTTTCGAGAGGCGCTGCGGCATGCCGGCGCTGAACCGGACCCCCTCATGCGAGGGCTCCCCAAGGCCATCCGGTCCGACATCGACCACCGGCTGTGCGCCTACCTCATTGAAGGCGGTTTTCCGGAAGCGTCGGGAGCCGACCCACGCGACCGCTTGGCGCTGCTTCAAAGCTATGTCGATGTGGTCGTACTGCGGGATGTTATCGAACGGCACGCCGTGACGAACCCGGTTGCGCTTCGCTGGATGCAGCGCCACCTGCTGGCCAACGCCGGGGCGCATTTCAGCGTCCAGAAGTTTTACAACACGCTGCGTTCCCAGGGAATCGCGGTGGGCAAGGACACCCTGCACGCTTACCTTGGCCACCTCGAGGACACTTTTCTTATTCGCACCGTCAGCCTGCACTCGGCATCGGAACGGCAGCGGATGGTAAACCCGCGCAAGGCATATCCCGTGGATCCGGGCCTCATACCGCTTTACGAGCGCACCGGCAGACCGAACCTTGGCCATGCCCTTGAAACGGTGGTGCTGATCGAACTTGAACGTCGAGGGTACCAACCCGCCTATGTCCGCACCCGGGAGGGATTGGAGGTGGATTTCATTGCGAACGCCGCCGGAAAACCGCCTGAACTTATACAGGTCTGCCTCAATACCTCCGACCCCGCGACATGGGAACGAGAAGTGCGGGCGCTGTCGGCGGCCGCAGCGGAAATTCCGGAGAGCTCAGCTTTGCTGTTGACCCTTGACCCAACGCCGACGGTGCCCCCGCTGCCAGCCCCCCACCAATGGCGGCCGGCGGCCGCCCGGCTTCTATCCGGCGGCCAAAAAAATACTGAACTATAAACTATTGATTACAAAGTCTTCCGCATGTGCTATGCTAACCTACAGGTGAGTTGAAGTTTAACACGGCTGGTCCGGGGACAATACCGTCGGCAAGACGAGAGACGCCAAGCCCCATACAATGGACGGGAAAACAAGATATTGGATCGAACTTGCGGAGTATGACCTCGAAACCGCCAAGGTCATGTTGACCAATAGGCGATTGTTGTATGTCGGGTTCATGTGCCACCAAGTTGTCGAGAAATCCCTTAAAGGGTACTTTCAGTTCTCTCGAAAAGATACACCCCCTCACACCCACAATTTAAGCGTAATCGCCAGCCGATGCGGTCTGCATGGCGTTATGGATGATGCGCAGAAAAGTCTGCTCGATGTTCTGGACCCTCTTAACGTCGAAGCGCGGTACCCGACCCTGAAGGATCAGCTGTTCCGCTCGCTGACCGATGACCGGTGCAAATCCATCTTGGAACGCACCGAGGAATTATTCACATGGATAAAACAGCAGCTATCGAATCCGTGAAAAGATATACCGACCGCGTTCTGCGTGACTTCAACATAACAAAAGTCATCCTTTTCGGATCGCATGCAAAAGGCACGCCTCGGGAAGACAGCGACATCGACGTTGCGGTAGTGTTTGAAAGCATCGACGGGGATTACTTGGACGTGATAACCCAACTGACGAGAATCCGGCGAGATGTCGAACATCGGATCGAGCCGGTCGCGTTGGAGGAACTGAATGACCCGAGCGGCTTCCTGAAGGAAATCACCAAATCAGGTATTATTATTTACGCAAGAGAAAAAGCGATTTTTAACGCGTGATACCGCCTCCGAGCCCTGCCAGGTCCTTCAGAATAGCAACCGCTGATCGCAACACTGAAATCCGCCGTTTTTGTTCCATGTGTAGCTGTTTCAAACACCCGGCCCCTACTCGCACGTAAACGTCTCCTCGAACATCTCCGGGTCCGGCTCGGTGGGCTGCTTGACCAGAAGGAAGCTCGCGTCGGTGCGCGGCATCACTTTCATGGGCAGGGTCCCCAGGGTTCGGCGGCGGATGTCGTGCATGTGGCTTTCGCCCATCACGATGACCGCATCGCTGCCGGCCGCCTCCAGGATCACCTGGTAACGCTTCGCCCCGCGGGGCTGGGACACCCGCACCGCCTTGCCGCAATGTGTCAGCCACTTATTGGCAAGATCCAGGCAATGCTCGGCGCGCTCAACCTCCTGCGGGTCGGGTTCGGGCTTCTGCACGCAGATGAGATCGATGGGGCCACGGATGGCAGGCAGCAGTTTTTTCAAAAAAGGGAAAATCCGGCGCGAGGAGGGCGAGCCGTCGGCGCCCACCACGAAACGGCTGTCCGGTGTCCCGTTTCGGACCACCAGAAACGAGCAGTGCAGGTCCAGGGCCAGCTTGCGCGGAATGTTGAGCGGCGCAAACCGACCGAGGGCGCCGCGCCGCGGCGCGGCGACGATGACCAGCTCGTACTGGTTTTCGGCGATCTCGTGATTCAGTTCCTCAACGAGGCTGCCGAAGCGTTCCGTAAACGGCACCTGCCCGCCGTCGACCCCCTGGGCCAGAAAGAGGTGCCCGTGGGGCAGGTCGCTGAGCCGGATGGCATTCAGAGGCTCCAGCCGGCCGGCACCGGCCAGGTGCTCCGCCGCCCCGAGAAGGAGTTTTACGCTCTCCGAGAGGTGCTGGCGCTCGCGCGCGGGAATGTCCACTCCGACCGGCGGCGGGTTTTCGGTAGCATGCGTGCCGGAACGGATGGTGATGACGCCCAGCGCTCCTTTCAAGCGCGCCGTAAGCAGCGCCGCGGCGTTGAGCGCCCCGATGGATGCGGGTTTGCCGTCGATGACCGCAAGGATTTTCAATGGCTTCTCCTCGCAGCGGTTGCTGCGGTATTGGGTAGCTGGTGATGATTTTTCCAGGCCGCTTCTTAAATCCCCCCGGCCCCCTTTGGCAAAGGGGGGATTCGTTTCCCGCTCGAATGGGGTCGTTCGCCCCATCTGATAGCAATTTAAAAATCAGCCCGCGGCGCTCAGCCGCTTTTCGAATCGCCCCTGATAGCCGTTCGCGCTTCTGTTCCGATGCTTTCATCGCGAGCGCGCGCACAGCGCGGCTTGACCCCCTTGCCCAGAGTTTCCCAATAGCCCCGCTTCAGGTCGCGGCACTCGTGAAACACCTCAAACTCGCACGCGGCGCAGATGACGGGGCAGAAGGATTCGCGCATCGCCTGGCGGATGGCCGAACGGGTGCTGCCGCGGATGTGGGTCTCGCCGAGTTGTATCAGCAGGCCGGAATTCTTGAACACTTGAAACACGCGGTTATTGACCCCTGAAAAATAAAGACCGCCACCGCGCACGCGCAAATCCTCGGCGACCTGCTCCAGCAGGTGCACCCCGCTCGCGTCGAAATTGTTGACCTGGTGCATGCGGATGAGCAGGCAGATCATGTTGGGGTGGCTTTTCAGGCGGCGCTGGAGGTCCTCCAGCACGTAGGCGGCGGAGCCGAAGAAAATCGACCCCTCGACCCGGATGATGTCCATCTGGCAGCAGGCCCGGCCGTGGCTCGCCGCAACCATCTTGCCGCTGATGAAATCCGGCGTCGTGGAAAAGATCCTCGGGTGCGAGGTGGTCTTCAGGTGCAGCCCGATCGAAAGCAGCACCCCGACGTACACCGCAAATTCGATGTTCAGCAGCAGGGTGGACAAGAAGGTGATGAACAGAACGGCGGCATCGTTGCGGGTGGCGCGGACGGTGCGCCGGATCTCCTCGGTCTTGATCATCTCGACGGCGACCACCAGCAGCACCCCGGCCAGCGCCGCCACCGGGAGGTTGGCGGCCAGGGGCGCCGCGAGCAGCACCGCCGCCGCCACGGCCAGGCCCGACACGATGCCGCTGACGGGGGTCTTGGCGCCCGACCGGAAATTGACGGCCGACCGGGTGAAGGATCCGCTGCCGGGGTATCCGCTGAAAAACGCAGCGGCGGTGTTGGCAAGCCCCTGCCCCAGAAATTCCTGGTCGATGTCGAGCCGCTGACGGGTCTGGCTGGCAATGGACTTGGCAATGGAGACCGCCTCGACCAGCCCCAGCACGGCGACGGCCAGCGCTCCCGGGACCAGCCGCCCGAAGTTTTCGCTCAACGATGCCACCGGGAAATGAAATGGGGGCAGGCTGCGGGGCACCGCCCCGATCACGGCAACCCCGTGGGAGGCCAGATCGAAAATACCCACCAGGGCCCCTGCGGCCAGCATGGCGATGAGCGTCCCGGGCCAGGTGGGGCGGTATCTTTTCACCGCCGCGATGATGGCGACGGTGAGCAGTCCCAACAAAAATGTGGCCGGATGGATGTCGCCGAGGCGGGTCAGGGTGTCCAGCAAGGAGGTTAGAAAGGATCCCTTCCCGCCGGACGTCAAACCCAGAAAGTTCGGTATCTGCTTGAAACCGATGAGGACCGCCGCGCCCGCGCTGAACCCCAGGATGACCGCATGCGAGACGAAATTGAGAAAAACGCCCAGCCGCGCCAACCCCATGCCGATCTGGATCACGCCCACGATCAGCGCGAGCATAAAAGCCAGCTCGACATATTGGGGGGAACCCGTCGGGGCCAGTTCGGCGAGAGAGGTGAACACCACCAGGGAGACGGCCGTGGTCGGACCGGTGATGAGATGCGCGGAGCTCCCCCAGAGGCAGGCGACAACCGTGGGTACAATCGAGGCGTAAAGTCCGTATTGGACCGGCAGACCGGCGATCAGGGCATAGGCCATGGACTGCGGCACGGCCACCACCGCCACGGTCAGACCCGCCGTCAAATCCGCCCGAAGAAGGCTCCCGCGGTATTTCCGCAGCCACGGAACGAAAGGAGCAAGGTGTGTTAGAACAGACAGCACTCTCGGGCACCTTTGCTGGGGTGACAGGACCTATCGCCCCGGCTCCGGTCCAAGCGGCGGGAGCGCTATCCGGCCGCGGTCCGGCGCCCTGCGCACCGCCCGCGACCGCGGCGAGGATCCTCACCCACCCTACGCGTTTGAGCGGCTGCCGTCAATCCGTGAACAGATCTTCCCGGGCCCGGGATTCATTTCTTTTTCGCGAACGGTTCCAGGTAATCCCCATACCCTTCCTTTTCCATGGACGCCTTGGGGATGAACCGCAGCGAGGCCGAGTTGATGCAGTACCTCAAACCGGTCGGCGGCGGCCCGTCCGGGAAAAGATGCCCCAGGTGGGAATCGGCGAACCGGCTGCGCACTTCGGTCCGAACCATGCCGTGGGTGCGGTCCACCTTCTCCACGATGAAGTTGGGGTCGACCGGCCGCGTGAAGCTGGGCCAGCCGGTGCCGGAGTCGAACTTGTCCGTCGAGCTGAAAAGCGGCTCCCCGGAAACGATGTCCACGTAAATCCCCTCGCCCTTTTGGTTCCAGAACTCGTTTTCAAACGGCGGTTCGGTCCCCTCCTCCTGGGTCACGTGGTATTGATAGGGCGTCAGCCGCCGGCGCAGCTCGGCCTCGCTCGGTTTGGCGTAGCCGGCCGAGGGTCCGGGACCCTTGGCATCCGCCTGGCCCCAGGCCTGCTGGATGAACTGGTCGCGACCGGACCCTTGCCGGTACATGCTGTAACGCAGTGAGTTTTTCTTGTAGTAGTCCTGGTGATAGTCCTCGGCCGGGTAGAATTTGGCGAGGGGCAGGATCTCCGTCGCGACCGGCTTCGGGAAACGGCCGGAGGCGTTGAGCTGTTTCCTGGATTCCTCGGCCTGCCGCCGCTGATCTTCGTCGTGGTAGAAGATCGCGGTGCGATATTGCGGCCCCCGGTCGGCGAACTGGCCCCCGGGGTCCGTCGGGTCCACGTGCCGCCAGAAAACATCCAGAAGCTGCCGGTATGAAATTTTAGCCGGGTCGTAGAGAACCTGCACGGCCTCTATGTGCCCGCTGCGGCCGGCGCTGACCTCTTCGTAGGTCGGATTTTCGCTTTTGCCGCCGGTGTAGCCGGAAATGGCTTCGACCACGCCCTCCGCTTTTTCGAAATCCGCCTCGCTGCACCAGAAGCAGCCGCCGGCGAAAGTGGCTTTTTTAAAATTTTCCGATGGAGTTTTCATCTCCCCTGCTTTTCCGGTTGCCGGTGGGCTGGCCGCATGCGCTCCCACCATGACGGTGCCGGCGAAAATCACCACGGCGATGCTCGCGAATCGTTTCATTTGCTGCTCCCCTCTGAGTGGTATCCGCCTGTAAGATTGTATCGCGGCGGGAGGCTGTCAAATGATCCGAAAGGATATCATCCTGGTTTTTTTTCACCTCTGGGAAACATCCGCTACGACACAGTCAAGTGCCGCATGGATATCCATCGGTGTCATCTTGAGCATGACGCCCCTCTGCCCGGCGTTGATCAGGATCTCCTCCATGTCCATGACCGATGCTTCCATCACCACGGGAAGCGTCTGCCGGGTTCCAAACGGGCTGATGCCGCCGACGTGATATCCGGTCAGCCGCTCGGCCGTTGCCGCGTCGGCCATCTCGGCCCGCTTGACCGAAAGCGCCTGAGCCAGCCGCCGCATGTCGAGCTGGCGTTCGCCGGGTAAAAGGACCAGCGCGTGACGATGCGCCCCGAGGCCGACCACCAGCGTCTTGACGGTGCGCTCGAGCGGGAACCCGGTGGCCTTGGCCGCGAATTCAGCGCCCTTTTCGAGGTGCTCATAGTGCACCACTTCAAAGGGTACCCGTCGTTTTTTCAGGAGAAGAATAGCGCGTGTGGACATAAATATTGTACGAAAAATTACAATTATTTTGAGGAACCCTATCTGTTATTAAAAACTTTTGTAGACATAATTACAACAATAACAGGCGCCTTATCAACCAAGCGAGTTGGGTGGAGGCTCGCCCCGGGGAACACCCAACTCCTCGGCGGCGTGCGATCCTGGACTTGTCATATGATGGTTGGCGATTTAATAATAGATGTTGATTCGTGGCGGAATGGGTGGATCATGCCTCTTGCTGATCAGCTCTCGCCTGGCGGGCGGCAGCCGTCTCCGCGGCGTTATTTTATTTTGCTTTATCCATCACTTTCAATTGTGATAGTAATTATTGGTTTCGAAACTCATCTCCTGAATTTGCCTGCAAACCAAGAAAGATTTCATCATGAAAGTTCAAAACCTGCAAAACGAAAAGATTTCGGACTCCATGGTGTTGGCCGTCGTCCTGATCTCGACCGTCTATTGGGTGTTGGACTCGATTTTAAACATTTTCTTTTCAAACAAGTTCAACCTGATCGCCCAGTTGATCGGACCGGACCTTTACGATGTTTACATCCGCATCGTGGTGTTGTGTTTGCTGGTCATCCTGGGGTCTCATGCCCAGTCCATCATCAACCGCCTTAAAGAGGCCACCCAGAGACTGAACGAGTCCGAGGAGCTGTGGCGATCGCTGGTGGAAACCGCCCCGGATACCATTATGACGGTGGACCATTCCGGGGTCATTCGCTTCATCAACCACCCCCTGGCCGAGATGCCGCCGGGGACGGTCACCGGCCGGTCGCTCTACGATCTGCTCCCCAACGGCTACCGGGCCACGGCGCAGGAGATCGTCAAAACCGTTTTCCTGACCGGCCAGACGGACATGTTTGAGGTGCTCATGGAAAACCAGCGCAACCCGGCCTGGTACACGTTCCGCGTGGGCCCCCTGCGCCTGGAACGCCGGGTCATCGCCGCCACCATCATCTCGACCAACACGACGGAGTTCAAGCGGGCCGAGGAGCTCATGCGCTACAAGGAGCTCTTCGAAAATGTCGGCGACAGCGTCTTCATTCTGAACCAGAAGGGCATCATCATGGAATGCAACGACCGGGTCCAGGAGAGCATCGGCTTTGCAGCCCCTGAGCTGGTCTCAATGCCCATCAGCCAACTCGCCGTAGACGAGCAGGCCGCCGTCGCCCGCAAAATGCTGCAGCAGGTCATGGGGCAGAAGGAGTCCCGTTTCGAACTCCACCTAAAGACCAAGAGCGGCAGTGCGGTCCCTTTTGAAATAAGTTGCCGGCCCATAGTCTACCTGGGCGATCCCTGTTTTCTGTGCGTGGCGCGGGATGTCACCCAGGCCAAGCGAATGCAAAGCCAGCTGATTCGCTCCGAACGGTTGGCCGCCACCGGGCAACTGGCCGCCTCCATCGCCCATGAAATCAACTCCCCCCTGCAGGGCATCACGGCCCTGCTGAACGTTCTGCGCTCGACCTACGCCAGCGATGACTACCTGCAGCGCAAGCTGGACCTGGTCAAAAGCGCCTTTAACAGCATCCGCGACACGGTCCGAAACCTGATCGACTTGAACCGCCCCGGCAAGGAGAAAATGCAGCTGACCGATATGAACCAGGTGATCGAGAACACCGTGGCGCTGGTCAAAAGCCTGCTCAAGAAAAACATGATCACCGCGCACCTGAACCTGGGAGCCGAAAACGCGACCTTTATCGCGTCCCCCCAACAGATGGGGCAGGTGCTGATGAACCTGATCAACAATTCGGTGGAGGCGATCACCGGCGTGCCCGGCTACAATGACAATGGCGCGCAGGTCCGCGAGGGGAGCCTCACCATCCGGACCTTCAATCGCAAGGAGCAGTTCGTGATCGAGCTGAAGGACAGCGGCCCGGGCATCCCGCCGGAGGAACTAAACCGCATCTTCGATCCTTTTTTCACAAGCAAGAAAGCCATGGGGATGGGGGTCGGGCTGGCCATTTGCCACGGGATCATCGAGGAGCACCACGGCACGATCACGGCTGAAAACACATCCGACGGCGGGGCTGTGTTCACCATCGCGCTGCCCCTTCGCCCGGCAGGCCGCGACAGCCAATAGCCGCTGAGAACAAAGGTGGTTGGAAGACGGTCCGCGCCTTCAACCCGCAACCGGCCGTCCGCACTCCCGGCAGCGGCCGTCCGGGCCGATCACGCCGATGCAGCTCTCGTCGCTGCAAAGCCTGCGGTTCTCCCACTCGTCGTCGGGAGCGCCCGCTTCAGCCGAAACCGGCGGCAGGTCGAACGGTTCGCTCGAAGGCTCCGGCCGGGGCATCGCGGCATCCCCGCCCGCCTCACCACCGGCACCGGGCTTACCGCACTCCCGGCAGCGGCCGTCCCGGCCGATTACGCCGATGCAGCTCTCGTCGCTGCAAAGCCTGCGGTTCTCCCATTCGGAAGCACTTGATTTGTCGCTTGACTGCTTGTCGGTTTGGTCCGATTCCATCATGTCACCCCTTTACGGGCTGCTAAATACCCCTTCGCCCCGCTTGAAAGCAGGCGGTTTTTTTCCGTGAGTCAACGCTCCAACAAAGGCTTGAGTTCTTTTAAGCTGCTGATGTGGTGTACGGCCTGCAATGACGGGTTGCGGTAGGCGATGAAGGGAACCCCGGCGGAACGGGCCGTGGTTTCGTCCACTTCCGAATCGCCGACAAACACCGATTCGAAAGGTGATAACTTGAATTGCGCGAGGATCTTGAGCAGCGGGTCCGGGAAGGGCTTCGGCCGCTCCACATCGAGAGAGGTCACCACGAGATCGAACCGATCCGCGAGGCCGAACTCGCTCAGCAGGCGGTTCATCGTGTCGGTGCGGTTGGTGGCAATGGCGGTTTTGAATTTCCCGCGCATCCAATCCAGCAGCGCGACCAGGTGCGGCTCGATGGTAAGGTACTTTAGAAACCCGCCGTAGTCGATCGTCTTGCGGAAAGCGTGTGCGGCCTGCCGCTGAGCGTCGTCTGCGAGCAGGTGCTCGATGGCCTGCTGAACGGAGTGGGCATGCACGAAGCGCAGTTGCTCGGGGTTCATGGGCGGCCGCCCGAAATGCTGCAGGATGTGGTTGTAGTAGGACCGGTTGGCCTCGAGCGTGTCGAACATCACCCCGTCGCAGTCGAATGCGACCAAACGAACACCTTTCATAATCATTGTGCCTTCTTTTCGGCGGGCTGCGCCACCCGCAGGTAGACGAACACCCGCACCTCGATCTCCGGCTGGAGGGGGCTGTCGGTTTGGACGACCACGATGTCGTTGAAGGACCCGGCCTCCGATTTCAGGTTCTCCACCGAAAGGGTGTAGGCTCTCTTGCCGCCTTCATGGCCCTCGCTCAGGCCGACTTTAAGCTTTCCCTCGCGGGCCCGGGCGCCGAGCGCCTTGAAGGCGTATTTGTCCTCGGGCACGATGTTCACCGTGCCATGCAGCTTTTCGCCGACCACCCCGCGCAGATTCAGCATGCGCGGGGTGATGGTCGCGAAGCGGTCCACCATGCCGGCGACCGAAAGCTGCACCACGGGCTCATTGGGGTCGTTGGTCAGGACCTCGGCGGACTTCTCCAGCTTTCTTCCGCCGTAGCCCGATGTGTCGACCTTAATGCTGATTTTTCCCTCGCCGCCGGCGGGGACCTGTCTCGGGAAGGAGACGGCCGCGCAGCCTCAGCCGGTGCGCACGTTGTTGATCAGCAAAGGCGCCCGGCCCTTGTTGAGAACGATGAAATCGTGCACGACGCTGGCGCCGTCGATCACCGGCGCGAATTCGAAGACCTTCTCCGGGAAAAAAACCGCCGGCGCATCGCCGGGGCTCGCAAGCACCTGCGCTGCGGCCGGCGGAGCCACTCCCCACCCCAGGACCGCCGCCGCGAGCAGACTGAAAACCTTCAAATGTTTCAGAATCACCTTGCATCTCCCATGTTGCGTTAACTCCTAAAAAGAAATTTTAGGTGGAGGTGTACCCAAAGTCAAGGCATCGGCCGCCGAACGGAGGCCTTCATCCTCTCGAGAATCGCTTCTTTTGTGGGACCCGCCGCACGAATAATTTTTCCGCAAGCCCTTCCCGGAGGGGCTTGCGGGAAAATTACATCAGGAAGAACGGGTCCACATCGATCAGGACCCTGACGGAGTGCGCGGCAAAGGCCTGGGGGTGTTCGGCGATCAGGCGGTCCATGAACCGGTGCAGCGCCCCGCCGCTAGGGGATTTCAGCAAAACCTGCCAGCGGAAGTGGCCTGCAATGCGGGCCAGAGCGGCTTCGGCCGGCCCCAGGATGTCCAGCGCAGCGAGGTTTTCGGCATCCGCGGCCTTGAGCAAACGGCAGTATTCCCCCAGCCGCTCGGCCGCCTGCCGCGTGCGCTGCGGGTCCCGGCCGGAGATCCGCAGCTGAATCATGCGCGCCAGCGGCGGATAGCAAAGGGCTTTGCGGAAACCGATCTCCTTTTCATAGAACGCCTCGAAGTCCTGATCGCGGGCGGCCCGGATGTTGAAGTTCTCCGGATTGTACGTCTGAAGAATGACCTGCCCCGGCCGTTCCCCGCGGCCGGCGCGGCCGGCCACCTGCGCCAGCAGCTGAAACGTCCGCTCGCCGGCCCGGAAATCGGGGAAGCTCAGCGACAGATCGGCGCAAATGATCCCCACCAGGGTGATGGATGGAAAATCATGCCCCTTGGCCACCATCTGGGTGCCGACCAGCACATCTACGGTTCTCTCGCGCAGGCCCTTCAGCAGGCTGAGGATGCTGCCCTTTCGGCGGGTGGTGTCGTGGTCCATGCGCGCGATGCGCGCCTGCGGAAAAAGAGCCTGGGCGGCTGCCTCCACCTTTTCGGTGCCCATGCCCAGCCGCTTGATCTTGGAGGAACCGCAGGCGTCGCATACGGCCGTGGCCGGCCTGCTGTAGCCACAATAATGGCAGCGGTAGGCATTGGCCGTCTGGTGCAGCGTGAGGGAGATGTCGCAGTGCCGGCAGCGCAGGGAGCTGCCGCAGGCGGCGCACACCGGAAAGCTGGCAAAGCCCCGCCGGTTCAAAAACAGCAGCACCTGCTCGCCGCGCGCCAGGGTTTCGGTCATGGCCTGCTTCAACTCGTCGCTGATGAAGCGCGCGGGGCCGCGCAGGTCGCGGCGTTGCCTCAGGTCCACCACCCGGACATCGGGCAGGGGCCGCTCCTCGATCCGCTGCGGCAGGGTCAGTTCCGAATATTTTCCGGTCCTCACGTTGTAGTACGATTGAAGGGAGGGCGTGGCGGAGCCCAGCAGGGCCACGGCCTTGACTTGCTGAGCCCTGACGACCGCGAGATCGCGCGCGCTGTAGTGCAGCCCCCCCTCCTGCTTGTAGGAGGCATCATGCTCCTCGTCGACGATGATGACGCCGAGATCGGAGAAGGGGGCGAACACGGCCGAGCGGACGCCGATCGCGATCCGGACCTCCCCTTGAAGGATCCGGGTCCACTGATCGAGCCGTTCGCCCTCGGAGAGGCCGCTGTGCAGCACGGCGATCTGCTCCCCGAAGCGGGCGCGGAACCGCCGCTCGGTCTGGCTGATGAGGGCGATCTCGGGCACCAGAACGAGTGCGGAACGACCGGAGGCCACGGCCTCGGCCGCCACCCGCATGTAGACCTCGGTCTTGCCGCTGCTGGTGACGCCATTCAGCAGAAAGGTGCGAAATCCCTTTCCCAGGGCCGCGCAGACCTTTCTCACCGCCGCGTCCTGGGCCACGGTTAGCTCGGGCGCGCCGTCCGGAGGGATCGGCACGCCAAAAGGGTCCCGGTAGAGCCTGCGGTGGAAGATATCCAGGTGTCCCGCCTGCTCGAGCGCCCTCAGGTGCGCCGCGGCGCGCGGAATCCGGGCGGCCAGCGCGCTCACCGGCAGCTCACCGGCGGCGGCCAGCGTCTCGAGGATGTCGCGCTTCTTCGGGGAGAGCCCTTCGTCGGATGACGCCGCGGCCTTCGCCCGCACCCAACGCTCCTGCAGGGGCTTGGCCGCTCCGCCCCGCAGCAGCACCTGACGCCTCACAAGCCCGCGCTGCTCGAGCGCGCAGAGCAGCGCCCCGGGCACCTCCTGCCCCACCTGCTTGCGAAGCCCTGACGCGCGGAGCCGGGCGCGGGAGAGACGGTCCAGGACCCGGCTTTCCAGTTCGGCCAAGCCGCCGCCCTTCAGCTGGTGCTTGCCTTTTTCCGTGATGCTGAACGCCACGCATTCGAAAAACGTCATTCCGCCCGGCAGGGCGGCCTGAATGACCTCGCCGAGAGGGTGTTTGTAATAATCGGCTGTCCAGCGGAAAAACGGAATCATGGCTGCCGGAAAGACCGGGCTTCCATCCAGAACCTCTATAATGGGCTTGATGTCCTTCTGATCCGGAGCGCTGCCAGGACCCAGAATGTAGCCGGTCGCCCGGCGGCGGCCGAACGGTGCCAGCACGCGCACGCCGGGAACGGCCGAGGCGGCGAGAAGCTCGGGCACGCCATAGGTGAAGGTCCCGCGAACGGGCATGGCCACGGCGACTTCGATGGTGGAAGGAACGAATACGGTCATGGAAACAGAAACGGGCAGGCTCTAAAAGCCGGTTATGGACAACGCCATGTTCGTGTGCCAGACGTGGGTCTTGAAATCACAAATTCTTGAATTAATATGTGATTGTTCCAAAATTTGAAATTTCTACCGATTTCGGGGTATAATACGTTCAAGTGCCGCCACATGCAACAGGCCCGCAAAACGGCCTGGTGCAGACACCAAAAAAACTGCGTACGCAACCCTATACCATACTTGAGCACGAGGAGGATTAGATGTCTGGATTCAAACCGAACTTGTTAGCCGTTGTGGTGATGGCCGCCCTGCTGGTCGGCTCCGTCGGGACTCCCGCATTGGCGTATCAAAGCACGACCGCCGGTTGCATGGATCGGGAGTATTATTCCGGATGCGAGAGCGAGCCTACGGGGGGCATGATGATGTGGGATGCCCTGGTCATGCGGCCGGTCGGCATTGTGGGCACCGCGCTGGGATCGGTGGTGTGGCTCGTCAGCTACCCGTTTGCGGCTTTGGGCGGCAACACCGATCAATCCACCCAGAAGCTTGTCACGAACCCTTTCGAGTGGACCTTCCAGCGCCCGTTGGGTGAGTTTTAGCCGACGAGGGCTTCCCCCTACGCCGCCTCCCGGAACATAAAACCGGCAGCAAATCCGCGGCGCCCGGCCAACGGGCGCTGCGGGGAACCATCTGCCGAAGGTCGGTGAATCTTTGCCGAACCCCTCCACGAAAGCGTTGGAACCATCCGGCCGCATGAAAACCCCTGAGGTTCCATGCCCGAAGAGTTCGTTCCCGCCGCTGATCCAGCTCGGATCCGGCCTGAAAGAGGCCCTCTTGCTGGTGATGGCCTACGTCGGGCAGGCGACCGGAGCCGAACCGAGCCAGGAGGAGATCGCCGCCGTTTTGAAATCCTACTTCACGCTCGATGAGGTCACCAACCAGATCAACTACCTCCGCAAAAAACCGGCAGCGGAGGAAAGGGTCGAAAAGACATCGAGCGTCGGCAGATGGTCCGTGAGTATCAGCCTGATGTCCGGACCGACCCGGAATTCCCTGGCCAGGGCCGGGTTTTTCATCCGACCGATCGCCGAGAGCATCGTCGGCATTCGCAGGCACGGCAAGGCCATGCTCAAATGGATTCCCAGCGAAGACGACGTCGCCCGCAGCCTGAAGAGCAGTTTCATCCTAAGCGAAATTAAAAACCAGATTGTGCATGCGCGCAAATCCGCCAGATAGGGGCTGCGTTTCGGCCACACCGGATGCTGCCGCGAAGACCGCCTAATTTTTCTGCCCGCCTTTCCCCGCCGGATTTGATTGTTATATTGCCTCCTGAATTTATGGAGTTTCATACCGCATGTCATTAAAATGTTCCGGGAAAGAGGAGGGCGGCATAAGTGGTTGTAACAACATAACGCCCCGCCAGCGGAACGTTATTTTGACAACCACTATAGCGGCTGCAAGTCACCCGCCGTCAAAAAAGGAGGCTTTCGTCATGAAATCGGTATGCTTGAAATTAAACTTGCTGGTCATGAGCACTCTTTTGCTCGTAGGCGGCCTCGGCTGTGCCGGGTGGCCGCGTTCCGAGTCCCCTCGCACCCGGCTGGCCGATGCCTACGGTTTGAAAAATTTCGACCAGGTGGAGGAATTGCGCTACACCTTCAATGTCAAACTCCCCGACCGGGTGGTCAGCCGCGCCTGGTCCTGGGAGCCCAAGAAAGACCGCGTGACGTTCCGGGGGACGGCCGAGCAGGGCGGAACCGTGACCTACGAGCGCTCGGTGCTGGCCGGCCAGGCCGCGGAGCCGGTCAAAAAGGTCGACCCCCAGTTCGTCAACGACAACTACTGGCTGCTCTTTCCTCTGAGGCTTTACTGGGACCAGTCGGCGGCGGTCACCGAAGACGAAACCCCGGTGAACCTGCCCATCGGAACCGGCCTGGCCCGGCGGATGGTGGTGAAATACCCCGCCAACGAAGGGTACACCCCCGGGGATGTCTACGAACTGTTCATCGACGGCGCCGACCGGATTGCGCAATGGATCTACCGCAAGGGCGGCGACCCCAAACCCACCCGGGTCACCACATGGGAAGCGTATCAAAAAGTGGGGCCGTTGACCTTGTCTCTCGACCACAAAAGCGCTGACGGCGCGTTCAGGGTGTGGTTCACCGATGTGGCCGTCCGGCTCGCGGGAAAATCCGAGTGGCTGACGGCGAAATAATACCATCGCTTGATCGAATTCGGTCATTTTCGTTTTTCGGTAGACAGTTGGGGCGCGTTGCGCCATCATGAAGGAATCCCTCTTCACCCCGTTTGCCGAAGGCGCGGGAGGGAATGAAAACAGCTTCCCCGGAAGCCTTGCAATCCAAGGAGCCGCTTGCCGATGCTGAATCACGTGGTCGTTATGAAGTTCAAGGCGGGGGTCACCGAAGACCAGATTCGGGACCTGGAAAAAACCCTCGATCAGCTGCCAAACAAAATCCTGGACATCAAGATGTACGAGTTCGGCCGGGACATCCTGCGCTCGCCGCGTTCCCATGACTTTGCCCTGGTGTCCCTGTTCGCCAACCCCATGGCGCTGGAGCGCTATCAGAACCACCCGGAACATCTGCCGGTGGTTGAAAAGATCAAGCTCATGTGCGAAAACGTGGTGACGGTGGATTTTTACGGCTCCGATGCCGGCTCGGCCGAGGCCGGGCCGGCCGCGTTGGAGCGGGACCCTTTTGAAAAGCTGAAACTGTGAAGCGGAGCATACGTCAATCGTCGGACGGCCGCCGCCGGAGGAGCCGCATCATCGGCTGGCTGCTGGTCCTGGTCCTTGTGAGCGGTTGTTTTGCCGACGCCGAGGGCGATCCTGCCGCCAAGGTGCGCTGGGTTCAGAGCCTCCCCGAAGGGCTGCGGCTGGCGAAGGAAACCGGCAAGCCCGCCATGCTTTATTTCACCGCCGATTGGTGCGCCCCCTGCGTGGAGCTGAAAAAATACGTTTTCCCGGACAAACGCGTGGTGGCCGCATCCGCGCGCCTGGTGAACATATACATCGACGTGGACAAAAATTACGACGCGCTCGCCGAGTACAAGATCCGCGGCATTCCGGCCATTTTTTTCCTGAGCCCGGGCGGAGAGATCATCGAACGGTTTTCAGGGGATCGCTCTGTGTCCGGTCTCGCCAAACAGATGAACGCCGTGGCCGACAAGCACACGCGTTGAAATTTTTTCGCCTTTGGTCTAGCCTAAAACCGTAAAAATAAAATAGTCAAGATGCCTGTGGGCGCCATCGAAAACTTCGACATCCAGAAGCGCGTGACGGATTCCGTCATCGAGACCTGCAGCGCCATGCTCTCCCTGGCGGTGGAGCCCGTTACGGAGGAGCCACCGCCCGGGTCAGGGATTCAACGGATGGTCGGCACCCTCAATTTCGCGGGAAAAGTCACCGGCATTTTCAACGTACAAACTACCGTGGATTTCGGGCGCATCATGGCGGCCGGAATGATGGGCATGAAGCCCGATGAAGTCGATCTCGGGACCGATGTAAGAGACCTGCTCGCCGAGATCACCAACATCGTCGGCGGCAATCTGAAGTCGGCTCTCAACGATGCCGGCCACGCCTGCGTGCTCTCCACCCCCGCCATCACCCACGGCACCGATTTCACGATCCGCTCCCTCAACATGGATCGCTTCGAGCGTTGCGTGTTCCGGAAGGATGCCCACATCCTGATTGTCGAGGTCGCCCTGAAAACCGCGGAAGGCGCGGATTCGGACCTCGATTTCAGCACGCCGGACGCCATGAGCCGAATGCCGAACGTGGACCTGGAAAAGCTCAACGCGCTCGATTACAGGAGCAAGGTCTCCGGGTCCGTGATCGATGTCTTCGAGACCATGTTCTCCGTGAATCTCGCAGCCGCCACAACGGTTTCCGAGAAAAGCATCACCGGCGTGCGTAACGTTTCCTCGGTGAGCTTCGCCGGCGATGCGACCGGCATCGTGAGCATTCACGTCGGCACGGAGTTGTCCCGGCGCATGGCGGCCAACATGCTGGGAATGGAACCCGAGGAGATCCAGGGCGGGAGCGAAATCGAGGACATGCTCGGTGAACTCAGCAACATCGTGGGGGGTGGCCTGAAATCGGCCCTGACGGACACCGGCCTGCGCTGCGCCCTGTCGACCCCGTCCTTCACCACCGGGGCGGATTTCATAAGCGAGGCCCTGAATCTCGAACGCTACGAGCGGTTCGCGTTCCAGGCGGAAGGTCAAACAGTCTTCGTGGAGATGGGGGTCAAAATATCCGACCTGGCGAAGGCGGCCACCCCCGTTGGAAAGGACATCCACTACCAGGTTTCGACTTCCGCCGCCGGCCAGGACTCCGTACCACGGGAGGGGGCCGAGGCAACGCCCGCGGAAGAACCCCGCCGTGTGCCCCGCAAGGAGCCCGTAAGGCCTAAAGCGACCCCGGCGCAGCCGCCGGAACCGCCCAAAGCCGCGCCCCCCCCCGCGCCGGAAGACTTCGGCCTGGACATCTTGGTCGACATCCCGGTGGAGCTCACCGTGGAGTTGGGACGCACCAAGCTGCCGATTCACGAACTGCTCAAACTCCAGCCGGGGTCTGCCCTCAAGCTGGCCCGGCTCGAGGGAGAACCGGTCGATATCCTCGCCAACGACGTCCTCATCGCCCGCGGGGAGGTCGTGGTCCGCAACGAAAAGTACGCCATCCGCATCACCGAGATCACCAGCCGCGTGGACCGCTTGAGGGGATTGAGTTGAAACGCCGCTAAGGACGGCTTTTGACCCGCTCCACCGCCTCCGCCCAGCCGCCATACAGGCGCCGCCGGCTCTCTGCATCGATCTTCGGATGGAATAACTTCTCAGAGGAGCGCAGCCCGGCCATCGCCTCCGCCGTCTGCCAGAACCCCACCGCTCGACCCGCCAGAAAGGCGGCCCCCATGCCCGTGGACTCGATGACGCCGGAACGGTTGACCGGGCAGCCGAGCAGATCCGCCTGGAACTGCATCAGGAAATCGTTGCGGCAGGCACCGCCGTCCACCCGCAGCTCGGTGAATTTAAACCCCGTGGCTTTTTCGACGGCCGCGGTCAGCTCTCCCGTCTGAAAGGCGATGCTCTCCAGGGCCGCGCGCACGATGTGGGCCCGGCGGGTGCCGCGGGTGATGCCCAGGATGCCGCCGCGGGCGTACATGTCCCAGTGCGGGGCCCCGAGCCCGGCGAAGGCGGGAACCAGGTGCACCCCATGGGTGTCCGGGACGCTTTCGGCCAGCGCCTGGGTTTCCGCGGCGCCGCGGATCAGGCCCAGCCCGTCCCGCAGCCACTGGACCACGGCCCCGGCGATGAAGACCGATCCTTCCAGGGCGTAGCACGGCCTCCCGCCGCCGTCGCAGGCGAGCGTCAGCAGCAGCCCCGGCCCGGGGTCGACGCGCTTCCGGCCGACGTTGAGCAGAAGGAAGCACCCGGTCCCGTAAGTGTTCTTCGCCTGCCCCGCGTCGAAGCAGGCCTGGCCGAACAGGGCGGCCTGCTGATCGCCGGCGATGCCGGCGATGGGGATCTCGGCGCCGGTGATCTCTGCATCCGTGTGGCCGGTCAGGTGGGACGAGGCGGCCACCTCCGGCAGGAGCGCCGCCGGGATATCCAGCACGTCCAGCAGATCCGGGTCCCAGATCCGGTCATGGATGTTGAACATCAGGGTGCGCGAGGCATTCGTGAAATCCGTGACGTGACGGCGGCCGCCGGTCATTCGTGCGATCAGCCAGCTGTCGACGGTGCCGAAGGCCAGCTCGCCGAACTCGGCCCGGGCACGCAGCCCGGGCACCTCGTCCAGCAGCCACTTGAGTTTCGTCCCCGAGAAATAGGCGTCCAGCAACAGCCCGGTCCGTTCACGGAACATCGCCTCCAGGCCTTGGGCCTTGAGGGTTTCACATATGCCGGCGGAACGCCGGCACTGCCAGACGATGGCGTTGTGAACCGGCCGCAGGGTGCGCCTGTCCCAGACCACGGTGGTCTCGCGCTGGTTGGCGATGCCCAGCGCCGCGATACGATTCATATCCATATGGGAGGCGGCGATCGCCTGGCGCATGACCCCGAGGGTCGTCTGCCAGATCACCTCGGGATCGTGCTCCACCCAGCCCGGCCGGGGGTAGATCTGCGGAAATTCGGCATACGCGCTGGCGATGATCCGCCCCGCCGCGTCCACGATCAAAACACGCGAACCCGTCGTGCCCTGGTCGATCGCCATGACGTACTTTTCCATGTCGGCCCCCCGGCGCCGCGCGGCGCTCTTCAATTTCGCTACTCGTTCCTCATCACTCACCACTCATTACTCGTCACTCGTCACTCGTCACTCATTACTCGTCACTCATTACTCATTACTCATCACTCATCACTCGTTACCCCCCCGTCCCCGGCACCTTCACCCGGTGCAGCCGGTGGCCGGTGAGCTCTGCAAACCGGGCCACGGCCGCGCGGGAGATCACCAGCGTCGCGGTGTTCACGAGCGGGTGGAATTGAAACGCATCGGCCTGCCACAACTCCTCGTCGACGTAAAGCTCCACCGCGGCCGCCGGATCGTTGAACACCGCCAGCAGGGTCACCGCGCCGGGCTCCACGCCCAGGTGCTGCTTGAGGCGGTCGGCCGAGCCGAAGCTCAGCCGGCTGGCGCCGATCGCATCGGAGAGCGCTCGGATATCCACCTGCTTGGCCGCCGGCACACAGACCAGGAAATGCCGCCGCCCGGGCTTGTCGCGCAGGAAGAGGTTCTTCGTTTTGGCCCCGGGCAAAGGAGGCACCAGGCGCGCCGCCTCCTCCACGGTGTAGACGGCGGGATGATCGCAACGCTGATAGGCGATGCCGTGTTCGGATAGGAATTCATAAAGGGGCGATGGGTTCATTCCGCTGGATCCCGTATTTGCTTTCCGATGGGGCCGATCCCGAAATCCCCCCGCCCCCTTTGCCAAAGGGGGGAACTGGGAAGGAGTGGGGCTGATCGGCTTCGTCACCGGCAGGGTGGCGCCGTGGAGCACAACCTGCTTCCCATGAAGTTGCCTTTTTCCACTCTGGGAGAAGCTTCCATCCACGACAGCGTCGCGGCTGGAAAGCCGCTCCCACAAATGCAAACAACATGGCTGACGGAATGGCGACGCCCGTCAAAGCCGGGGCCCTCGCAACTCCCGGCAAATTTCCCCCTTCCCTTGCGGGTCCAGGGGGGATAAATTTCCGCATCGGTGGGGATGATTTGCCCAATGAGTCCCCCTCCCCAGCGGGAGGGGCCAGGGGAGGGGAGACTATGCAACCCAATATAGATCGCCCCGTGCGAAGAGGTCAACCGCAAACCGGCGCGACCTCCTTGACACCCGAACGGGTCTGCCGGTATAGGGTGGAGCGATTAAACTCGAGTCAGGTGAACGTCGACAGACGCTATGAAACGGCGGTCCGTTGAATTGATGCGCCGTTTTTCAGGAATCGATAAACTTATAACGGAGGTTTTATGGCTGAAAACAGACTGCTCTATCTCTCCCAGGCCGACGTGGTCGCCACGGGGCTGTCCATGGCCGAGATCATCGACGCCCTGGAGGTCGCCTTCCGGGCCAAGGGCGAAGGCCGCACGGAAATGCCGCCGAAGCCGGGAGTCCATCCCGGCGGGGGCAACAATTTCATCCACGCCATGCCGGCCTACATCGAGGATCTGAAATCGGCCGGCGTCAAATGGGTGAGCGGCTTTCCGGAAAACTACAAGAAGGGGCTGCCTTACATTACGGGGCTTCTGATTTACAACGACGTCGCCACGGGCCTGCCGCTGGCCGTCATGGACTGCGTGTGGATCACCGCCAAGCGCACCGGCGCCGCCAGCGCCATCGCCGCCCGACGTCTGGCCCGGCCGGAGTCCTCCGTGATGGGCGTGCTCGGCTGCGGCGTGCAGGGACGCAGCCACGCCGAGGCCTTCAAGGTGCTTTTCCCGATCAAGAAGATCATGGCCTACGACGCCGACCCGGCCGCGGCGGCCCGATTCTCTGAGGAAATCGGCAAAAGCCTGGGCGTCGAGGTCGTCCCGGTCAAGACCCCGCGCGAGGCGGTGAGCGGTTGCGACATCGTGGTCACGGCCGGCCCGATCCTGAAAGTGCCGCACGCCACCATCCAGGCCGGGTGGCTCGACGAAGGCGCCTTTGCCTCGCTCGTGGACTACGATTCCTACTGGAGCCGCGACGCCCTGGCCCAGGCCGCCAAGTTCTGCACGGACGACGTGCCGCAGCTCAAGCTTTACCAGAGCATGGGCTATTTCCAGAACATCCCCCCGATCCATGCCGATCTCGGCGAGTTGGTCACCGGCAGGAAGAAGGGCCGCGAGAACCCCGGGGAACGCACCATGACCGCAAACCTCGGTCTCGCCATCGACGACATGGCCGTGGCGCCCCTGCTGGTTCAGCGCGCCAAGGACAACGGCATCGGGACCTGGCTGCCGCTGTGAATCAGACCGCAAAATCAGGCCGCCGAAAGGCGGCCTGATTTTTATGATGGAAGGAATGAAGGATTCAAACCAAATGGAAACCAACCAGACCTACGACATCATCATCACGGGCGGCGGGATCATGGGCAGTGCCACCGCCTACTACCTGACACAGATCCAGCCGGGCCTGAAAGTCGCCGTGGTGGAGCGCGACCCGGCCTATGCGCGCGCCTCGACCACCCTGTCGATGAGCAACGTGCGCATCCAGTTCAGCCTGAAGGAAAACATCCAGATCTCACAGTACGCCTTCCAGGTCCTCGATCGGTTCGAAGACGAGATGACCGTGGAGGACCGCAGGCCTAAAATCTATTACCGCCGCGAGGGCAACCTGTTTCTGGTCAGCGAGGCCAACCAGGCTGCCGCCCGGCGCGCTTTCGACCTGCAGCGCAGCCTCGGCTGCCGGATCGAATGGTGGTCGCCGCAGCAGGTCAGGGACCGCTACCCGCTCTATGAACCCGGCGCGGAGATCATCGGCGCCACATTCGGGCCCGATGACGGCCACTTCGACGCGTACGCGGCGCTGATGGCCTACAAGGCCAAGGCGAGATCCCAGGGGGCCGCCTTCCTGACGGGCGAGGTGGTGAAGATCCGCGCCGCCGGCGGCCGGGCGACCGGGGTCGACCTCGGCTCGGGCGAAACGCTCGCGGCCGCCTGCGTGATCAACTGCGGGGGCGCCTGGGCGGCGCAGCTCGCCGAAACCGCGGGTGTCAAGCTGCCGGTGATCCCCGTCAAACGCCAGGTCTTCACGCTCGACACGGCCGTAAAACCCGCCGGGCCGCTGCCCTTGACCGTTCTGCTCTCGGGCCTCTACTTCCGGACCGAGACCGGCGGCCTGATCCTGCTCGGCAAGTCCATGGAGGAGGACCCGGTGGGCTTCAACTTCAGCTGGGACGACAAGCGCTTCATGGAAGTCCTCTGGCCGGAGCTGGCCGAGTTCGTGCCCGCCTGGGACCGGCTCAAGCTCGTCCGCGGATGGGCCGGGCTCTACGACGTCAACACGCTGGACCACAACGCGATCCTCGGGGAGTGGCCCGAGATCAAGGGGCTTTTCCTCGCCACGGGTTTCTCCGGGCACGGTCTGCAGCAGGGCCCCGGGGTCGGGCGCTATCTTTCCGAATTGGTCCTCCAAAAGCCGGCCTCGCTCGATCTTTCGATTTTTTCTCCGCAAAGGGTTCTGGAGAACCGTCCCTTGAGCGAAGACGGAATCGTTTGATCCTCAACAAGCTGGTTAACCCGCAGATTCCGGCATGGAAACCCTACTGATATTGTAAGAATGCTCTCCATGGGAAATCGACGGCCGGAGCAACAGCCTGCGCAAGATGCCGGCCGATCGCCCTTTAATGAGCCAGGTGACCGATCCAAATCGTGATAATCGGGAAAAGAGCGCGCCCCTAATACTTTGTATCTCACTTGACAGAATGAAGTTCGTTTAGTAGATTCCCAATGTTCCGTTCCACGGGGTTCGGCTCGGCATATCCCGTTGCACACGGATGGTCATAAACCTGTCACCCATCAACCCACATCGCGTCAGAAGGAGGTAGCTATGAAAAGTCGTTTCGCTCTCGTGGTCACATTGTTGCTGGTAGTGGGGTTCGCGTTCATGAGCATCGCCCAGGCCGCTCCGCCGAAGGATCCGCTGGGGGTCGTGACCATCAAGAAAGGCCAACCTGTCCACATCGCCTACTGGATGGTCGTGGCCGGCCCGGATGCATCCCTGGGAACCGACACCAAGCGCGGCGTTGAGCTCGCCATCCAGGACAAGGGCGGCAAGCTTCTCGGCCACCCGATCAAACTGACCGGCCAGGACGAGGCCTGCAACGCCGAGGGCGGCCAGGCGGCGGCGACCAAGCTGGCTTCCGACCCGAGCATCGTGGCCGCGATCGGCTCCAACTGCTCCAGCGCGGCCCGCGCCGGCGTGCCGATTCTCTGGAAGGCCGGGATCGCGACGGTTTCTCCGTCCAACACCTTCCCCGGCTTGACCGACGCCAAGCGCGAGGCCGGATACAACGGTTACCTGCGCACGGCTCACAACGACCTGATTCAAGGTGCGGTGGCCGCGGAGTTCGCCATCAAGAAGATGGGCGTGAAAACGGCCGCCACCATCCATGACGGCAGCCCCTATGCAGAGAGCCTGCAGGCCGTCTTCGCCGACACCTTCAAAAAACTGGGCGGCACCATCACCGCGCAGGAAGCCGTGGCCCCGACCGACACCGACATGCGCCCGGTGCTGACCAAGATCGCCACCGGCAAGCCTGAATTCATCTACTTCCCGATCTTCATCGCCGCCGCCGGGCATGTTGCCCGCCAGGCGAAAGAAGTCGCCGGCCTCGAGAAGGTTTACCTGATGAGCGCCGACGGCAGCTTCTCGCCCGATTTCTACAAGGCGGCCGGCGAGTCGGCGGTCGGCATGTTCCACTCCAGCCCGGACTTCTCGGCCTTTGCAAGCGGGTACAAGGACTTCCTCGCCAAGCACCAGAAGAAGTACGGCGAAAAGCCCATCGCCCCGTTCCATGCCCACGGCTACGATGCCGCCCTGATGGTCTTTGCGGCCATTGAAAAAGTGGCGGTGAAGGACGGCGACACGCTCTACATCCCCCGCAAGGCGCTTCGCGATGCGCTCTACGCCACCAAGGGCCTCAAGGGGCTGACGGGCAACATCACCTGCAACCAGTACGGCGATTGCGCGGATCCCCGCATCGCGGTGTATCAGCAGACCGCCGAGAACATCAAAAAGCTGACCAACCCGGAAACCCCCTACTGGAAGCCTTATTGATTCCCATCCGGGCTTCGCGTACGGATAGACCGCAGCGTTGGCCGTCCGAAGGCCGCTGCGAGTAAAAGCAATACCCTGAGAAGAGCCGGACCCTTTACAGGGCCCGGCTCTTCGAGTATACATACGAACCTCGTATGAATTTGTTTTTGGAACACCGCCCGAAAATGCATCCCCTGCGGGGAACAACCCAACCGCACAGAAGGGTTTGACACACCATGCTGCAACGTATCCGAGAGAGACTGAGCCCGACCGACATCGTCATGTGGATGATCGGCGGCATCCTGGTTCTCATGATCCTCTGGGGATCCATAGCGACGCTGGTCAAAGGCGTCTACACGACACGCCATTGGATCGACTTCATCATCTTCGGTCTGGCCCAAGGCAGCGTCTACGCCCTGATCGCCATGGGGTACACCATGGTGTACGGGGTGCTGCGCATGATCAACTTCGCCCACAGCGAAGTGTTCATGAGCGGGCCTTACACCGCCTATTATTTCGCCGCCTACTTTTACCGCAGCGGTCTGCTCGAGTCGCATCCGGTGCTCAGCCTGGTGCTGGTGTTCATCGTCTCCATGGCCACCTCGACCCTGATCGCCTATCTGCTGGAGATCATCGCCTACCGCCCCCTGCGCGGCGCCCCGCGGCTGGTGCCGCTGATCACCGCCATCGGCGCCTCGTTTTTCCTCCAGTACGTGTTCAGGGGCCTGTACGGGTCCGGCTTCCAGGCCTACCCGGTGATCAAAGCCCTCGAAGGCCACATGATGATCGGGCCCATCCGCATCCTAAAGTACCAGCTGCTGGTCATCGCGGCCGCGGCGTTTCTGATGGTGGCGCTTTACCAGTTCACCCAGCGCACCCGCCTGGGCAAGGCCCTGCGCTCCGTATCCGAAGACAAGGAAGCCTCCGCGTTGATGGGCATCGACGTGGACCGGATGATCTCGATGACGTTCATGATCGGCGGCGCCGCGGCCGGGGCCGCCGGGGTGCTCTACGCCGTCATGTTCAAGCAGGTGCACTTCTTCATGGGCTTCATCCCGGGCCTCAAGGCCTTCACCGCCGCGGTGCTGGGCGGCATCGGCAACATCCCCGGGGCCATGCTCGGAGGAATTTTTCTCGGCCTGGTGGAATCCGTCGGGCCGAGCCTCTTCCTGGACGGCTTGGGGATCGTGGCCCCCTATCAGCTCAAGGATGCCATTGCGTTCACGATGCTGGTCCTGGTGCTCATTTTCAGGCCGACCGGGATTCTGGGCGAACGTCTGGCCGTCAAGAAAGCATGACCGGGGTGGAAAGGATTCAATCCGAATGAGACCGTCTTCGAATCAACAGTATCCCGGCATCAGGTTCGGCCTGATCGGCGGCGCATGCATGGTGCTGCTATCCCTGATCGGCATGGTGGAAGCATTCAGCCAACGCGAGATCGTCAGCGAGGTCATCTCCATGGGACAGACCCTGCTGCTTTTCACGTCGGCTTTCGTCTCCTACCTGGCCGCCGCACGCTGCCTTCAGAAAGGCGCGGCCCAGACGATGACCGCCGGGCTCGTCGCGGGCCTGATCATGTCCGCTTCTCTGGCCCTGCTCCTCTTTCTGGGGAAAAGCATCGACATGCGGCAGGTGTTCATCAACGCCTCGCCGTCGCTTTTCCAGGTGCTGCTCTTCTACCAGGAGAGCATTTCCGGAGGCGTCGGCCTTCTTTTTCTATCGGGAACGCTGATCGGTCTCTTCGGCGGGTTGCTCTCCCTTCTGCCCGCCAACGTCCGGAAGACGGCGGTCGCCGGCTTTTCGACGCTGGCCCTGACCGGCATGCTCCAGGACATGATCTCCCCCATCCTGGCCGACTGGGGACCTCTGGCCGAGGCGAGCGACTATCTATTTTCAGGCAACGGCCTTTCCGTCTCCGGGGCATTGATGCTGTTTGCCCTGGTCGTCGCCGTCAGCGCCGCCTGGAGGCACCAGGCGCCGGTCATCCGCACCCGCGTGGCCGCCCTTCCGCCCGGCAGCCGCCGGAGCGTTCACCTGACCGCGGCCTTTGCCGGGGTCGTCGTCCTGCTGGCCCTTCCTCACCTGCTGGGGTTGTTCTTAAGCGAGGTGATGGTGATCGTGGGACTCTACGTCCTGCTGGGCCTGGGGCTGAACATCGTGGTCGGATTCGCGGGGCTGCTGGACTTGGGCTACGTCGCGTTTTTCGCCATCGGCTCCTATACCGTGGCCATCCTAACCTCGCCGGAGCTCGGTTTTTTCGCCTGGAATTTCTGGCAGGCGCTGCCGTTGGCCGTGGTGTTCGGCACGCTCGCCGGGGTGATGCTCGGCATCCCGGTCTTGAAAATGCGCGGCGATTACCTGGCAATCACAACCCTGGGCTTCGGGGAAATCATCCGCATTCTGGTGCTCTCCGACTTCCTGCGGCCCTGGCTGGGCGGCGCCCAGGGCATCGCCCAGATACCGAAAGCCAACCTGGCCGGCTTTGAATTCGCCGGGCCGGAGGAAATCTACTATCTCATTCTGGCCGGGTGCATTCTGGTGGGATTCATCTCCTGGCGCCTGCGGGATTCCCGTCTTGGCCGGGCGTGGATGGCCGTGCGCGAAGACGAGGACGTGGCCCAGGCCATGGGCATCGACCTGGTGGCCACCAAGCTTCTGGCCTTCGCCACCGGAGCCGGTTTCTCGGCCCTCAGCGGCGCCGTTTTCGCCACCAAGCTCAGCTCCGTCTATCCGCACAGCTTCAACGTGATCGTGTCGATCAACATCCTCTGCGTGATCATCGTCGGGGGCATGGGCAGCATGCCCGGGGTGGTCGTAGGGGCCCTGGCCCTGGTGGGCCTTCCGGAGATTCTGCGGGAGTTTGCGGAATACCGGCTGCTCGTCTACGGCGCCGTGCTCGTGGCCATGATGCTGCTGAAACCGGAAGGGTTGTGGCCGGAGGCCACCCACAAGCGGGAGTTGCACGACACCGAGCCCGGCGAGGAAGAGGCAGAGGGCCAGGCGGTTCTTTCCCACAGGTCCTAGCGCAGGAGGTTCCATGGCGGTTGTCATCATCAAGAACCTGACGAAACAGTTCGGCGGGCTGGTCGCGATCGACAGCGTCGATCTCGAAGTTAAGGAACAGAGCATCCACAGCGTGATCGGCCCCAACGGCGCCGGCAAAACCACGTTGTTCAACTGCATTACGGGCTTCTACCGGCCGGAGGTCGGCGAAGTTCTTCTCGGGGGCCACTCGCTGGTGGGACTGCTGCCGGATCAGATCGTCCGCCACGGCATCGCCCGCACCTATCAGAACATCCGGCTCTTCCCCAACCTCACGGCGATCGAGAACATCCTGGTCGGACTCCACAGCCACCTTCGCGCCGGGTATTTCGGAATCATCCTGGGCCTGCCGTCCACCCGCCGGGAGGAAAAAGCCGCCAATGAGGAGGCGCTGAAGCTTCTGCGGTTCGTGAACCTGGTCGGCAAAGGGGACTTCCTGGCCAAGAACCTGCCTTACGGCGACCAGCGCCGCCTTGAAATCGCGCGCGCCCTGGCCTCTCGGCCCAAGGTGCTGCTGCTGGACGAACCGGCCGCGGGAATGAACCCCAAGGAGTCCCAGGACCTGATGGATTTCATCCGCCACCTGCGGGACGAGCTTGGGATCACGATCATCCTGATCGAACACCAGATGAGGGTCGTCATGGGGATTTCGGAAACCGTGAGCGTGCTCGACTACGGCAAGAAAATCGCCGAAGGCTCGCCGTTGGAGGTCCAGAACGATCCCCATGTGATCGAAGCCTATCTCGGCCGGGGGGGCGCCGCCGCGGCCGGGATCGCCGCCGGAGCCGCCGCAGGCCGCTGACGGCCGGAAAAATCCATCATTGCACAACGAGGAACGTGTCATGTCGATGCTCGAGGTTGAAAACGTCAACGCGTATTACGGGCAGATCCGGGCTCTCAAAGATGTCTCCATCACCGTCGAGAAGGGCGAGATCGTGACCATCATCGGCGCCAACGGGGCCGGAAAAAGCACGATGCTAAAAACCATCAGCGGGTTGTTGCGGCCGCGGCGGGGCAAGATTTCTCTCGAGGGCGAAGAGATCACCGGCATGAAGGCCCATGAAATCGTCATGCAGGGCGTGATCCAGGTGCCGGAGGGCCGGCGGGTGTTCGGCCGGCTGACGGTCAAGGAAAACCTTGAGATGGGGGCCTTCACGAGCCGGGACAACCAAAAGAACCTCACCAACCTGGAGCGGGTCTTCGCCATGTTCCCGCGTCTCAAGGAACGCAGCAAGCAGGTTTCCGGAACGTTGAGCGGCGGTGAGCAGCAGATGCTCGCCATGGGCCGGGCGCTGATGGCCAACCCCAGAGTGCTGCTCCTCGACGAACCATCCATGGGCCTGGCGCCGGTGCTGGTGGACGGCATCTTCGACACCATCCGCCAGCTGCACGCCGCCGGCACCACGATCCTGCTGGTCGAGCAGAACGCCCGCATGGCCCTTCAGGTCGCCAGCCGGGGCTACGTCCTGCAGTCCGGCACCATCATCTTCAGCGACTCGGCCGCCAGCCTGGCCGACAACGAAATGGTGCGCAAGGCTTACCTCGGCGAACATTAGCCAATGGATTTCGGACTCTTCGTTCGCGGCCTCATCATCGGCTTTTCCATCGCGGCGCCGGTCGGTCCGATCGGCATCCTTTGCATCCGCCGCACGCTGACCGACGGCCGGGCGGCCGGGTTCCTCTCGGGCCTGGGGGCGGCCACGGCCGATGCGCTTTACGGCTGCGTGGCCGGCTTCGGCCTGACGGTCATCTCCGGATTCCTGGTCGACCAGCGCGTCTGGATCCAGTTGATCGGCGGAATTTTTCTCCTGGCCCTGGGAGTCAAAACCCTGCGGTCGGCCCCGGCCGAGCGCGCGGCCGCCGCCTCCGGCACGGGTCTGACCGCGAGCTATGCCTCCACCCTCCTGCTGACGCTGACCAACCCTATGACGATTCTCTCTTTTGCCGGGATCTTCGCCGCCCTCGGCGTCGCCGACACGGGCGGGGACATGTCGGCCGCGGCCTTTCTGGTTTTAGGGGTGTTCCTCGGCTCGGCCGCCTGGTGGCTGCTTCTGAGCGGCGGGGTCGGCCTCCTGCGGGAGAAGCTCTCCGGGGGGGTGCTGGGCTGGACGAACCGGATTTCAGGGGTGATTCTCCTGGCGTTCGGCATCGTCGCCGTCTGGCAGGCCGCGGTGTAAGGACCAGGTCCAGGCACCCAACGCCATTTCCGTGGTGATTCAACAGATCGGTTCCATTCCCATCTTTTCCCCCTTTGACAAAGGGGAGGCGGGGGATTTTTGTACGAACGCCCCTGCTCTTTTCTTTTTTTCAAGAATCCAGTATCTATCATCTGAATCCGTCCGATCTCTGAATCTTGCATCGCACCAGGAGCGCCCCATGCACCCAGCGATCGATGAGCGCATCGTCGAAGCCACCGTCTTGCAGGCCCGGAACTGGCAGGACCGGGCCAACGTTTTGCTGAAGCCGGAGGAAAAGCGCCGCTACCGGCAGCTGGCACGGCTGGTGGCCAATGCCGACGACAAGGTCATCCTCACCGCCCTCATCGACCAGTGCTTCCGGTCCCGGGATGCCCGCCGGGTGGCGGACCAACTCCGCCACTTGCTGTCGGCGCACGGCATCCCGCGCTTTTTCTCGCCTACCGAAAAAGCGCTGATCCATCTATTTCTGCGCGTCGGCCGTTTCGTGCCGGGCCGAACCGTGCCCCGCATCATCGCCAAAATGCGCGCCGACAGCCGCCACGTCATCATCTCCGGGGAGCACGAAGCGCTCGGCGCCTATCTGCGGCAGCGGCGGTCGGAAGGCCTGCGGGTCAACGTGAATCACCTGGGCGAGGAAGTCCTCGGCGAGCAGGAAGCCCTCGCCCGCATGCACACCTACCTCGCCGACCTGCGGGACCCGCGCATCGAAGGCATCGCCGTGAAGATCTCGACCGTCTGCGCCCAGATCCTTCCCCTGCCCTTCGCGCAGACCGTCGCGCGCATAGCGGAGCGCCTGTCGATCCTCTACCGCGAAGCCGCGACCCGGACCTACACCCGCCCGGACGGCACCCGGGTCCCAAAATCCGTCACCCTGGACATGGAGGCCTACCGCGACCTCGCGCTCACGGCCGCCGCCTTCATGCAGGCCCTCGACCAGCCGGAGTTCAGGGGCTGCTTCGCGGGCATGGCGCTCCAGGCCTACCTGCCGGACTCCTTCGGCATGCTGCGGGAGATCACCGCCTGGGCCCGCCGCCGCGTGGACAACGGCGGCAGCCCGATCAAGGTGCGCATCGTCAAAGGCGCCAACATGGAAATGGAACTGCTCGAGTCTTCGATGAACGGCTGGCCGCTCGC
>CAZLSV010000010.1:0-3970 GCA_964562235.1 uncultured Desulfatibacillum sp. | reverse complement strand
ACAAGCTCGATGTGGACGCCAACTGGAAGCGCATGGTCGCTTACGGCCTTGAGCCGGACAACATCCGCGCCGTGCGCCTCGGGGTGGCCTCTCACAACCTGTTCGACATCGCCTTCGCCTGCCAGATGGCCCGCCGCAACCAGGTGACGGAATTTTTCACCTTTGAGATGATCGAGGGCATGGCCAACCACGTGCGACGCGCCGTGGCCGAAACCGGACTGGACCTGCTGGCCTACGCGCCGGTAGCCGAAGACCGGCACTTCATCAACGCCGTCGCCTACCTCATCCGGCGGCTGGACGAAAACACCGGCCCGCGCAACTTCCTGCGCCACCTGAACCGGCTGCGGACCGGAAGCCCCCCCTGGCACATGCTGGAGGATCAATTCAGGGCTTCGGTGCGGCGCATCCCGACGCTGGACGCCCGCTCCCACCGCTCCCAGAACCGCCTCGAAGAGTCCTTCCCCCGGCAGCGCGGCACTTATCAGGAGGGCGAGTTCCGCAACGAACCGGACACGGACTGGTCGCTCGCGGCCAACCGCTCCTGGGCCGAGAAGATCCGCCAACGCTGGCGGAAGGCGCCCGGGGACGCGCCCATCGATGTCCCGCTGGCGATCGCCGGCAGACAAATCGCTGTGGGCCGCAAAGTGCTCAAGTCCCTCGACCCCAACCAACTGCCGCGAGAAGTGGTCGTGGCACGCTGTTCGCTTGCCAGACCCGACGACGTGAAACGCGCCGTCGCGACGGCCACGGAAGATCCCGACGGCTGGCGGCGCATGACGGCGCGCCGGCGCCACCGCATTCTTTCCGCGGCCGCCAACGCGATCCGCACGGCACGCGGGGATCTGATCGGCGCCGCGGCCGCCACCACGGGCAAGATTTTCACGGAGGCCGACCCGGAGGTCTCCGAGGCCGTGGACTTCGCCGAGTTCTACCCGAACGCCGCCAGGGCGTATTTCGAGCGGCCCCATCTCCGCTGCCGGGGAAAAGGGGTCGGCGTGGTGGTTTCGCCCTGGAACTTCCCCATCGCCATCCCCTGCGGCGGCATCACCGCGGCATTGGCCGCGGGCAACACCGTGATCTTCAAACCCTCCTCGGACGCGATCCTCGTCGGCTGGCTTCTCTGCCAGTGCTTCTGGCGGGCCGGGGTCTCGCAAAACACCCTGCAGTTTCTTCCCTGCGAGGGGGCCGGTGTGGGCGCTCGACTCACCGGGCACCCGGATGTTGATTTCATCATCCTGACCGGCGGAACCGAAACCGGACTGAGGATCCTGAAGGAGCGACCGGATGCCGTGCTGGCCGCCGAGACGGGCGGAAAAAACGCGACGATCGTCACCGCCATGTCCGACCGCGAGCAGGCCGTCTCCAACGTCGTTGCTTCGGCGTTCGGGAATTCGGGGCAGAAATGCTCGGCCACCTCCTTGCTGATCCTCGAACGGGAGGTCTACGACGACGAAACGTTCAAACGGCAGTTGACCGATGCCGCCGCGACCTTCAAGACCGGCTCGGCCTGGGACTTCGCCAGCCGGATGGGCCCGCTGGTGCGTCCGCCGGGGAGTCCGCTCAAGGAAGCCTTGACGCGTCTGGAGCCCGGGGAGTCCTGGGCGCTCGAGCCGGAGATGCTCGCCGACAACCCGCAGCTGTGGACGCCGGGGATCAAGTGGAACGTGCCCCCCGGCGGAGCGACGCACCTGACCGAGTTCTTCGGCCCCGTCCTGGGTGTCCTGCGCGCCGAGAGCCTGGAGCAGGCCGTTGCCCTGGCCAATCAGACCGGCTACGGCCTCACCTCCGGCCTGGAGAGCCTCGACCGCCGCGAACAGAGCCTCTGGAAGGGGCGCATCCGGGCGGGCAACCTTTACGTCAACCGCGGCACCACCGGCGCCATCGTCCTTCGTCAGCCTTTCGGCGGCATGGGCAAATCCGCCCTGGGGGCGGGCATCAAGGCCGGCGGCCCCCATTACGTGACCCAGTTCTTCGATGCCGAGGAGATCGCTCCGCCGCCGCCGGGGCCGCTGGCGCGCAGCCATCCCCTGCTGCGTCTTGCCCAACGCTGGCAACTTCGGCTGGACTGGCGGAAATTCGGCGATGAGGCCGGCGAGATCCGCAAGACGCTCCGCGCCATCCGCAGCTATCTCTTCCACGTCGAAAACGAGTTCGCGCGCGAACTGGACTTCTTCCACCTGCGCGGCCAGGACAACGTGCTGCGCCATCTCCCGGTGGGGACCGTGGTCGTGCGCCTGCACCCGCAGGACAGCCTGTTTGAAACCCTGGCCCGGATCGCCGCCGCCCGGGCCACCGGCAACCGCCTGCGGGTCAGCCTCCCCAAAGGCCTGGACACACCGGCGACGCGCTTTCTCTACGAGTCCGAGGGCCGCCGTCTCGTCGGCAGGGCGCCGATATCCCCGGAAACCGACCAGGACCTCATCGCCGGACTCCCGGGAATCGACCGCATCCGCTACGCCGCGCCGGACCGGGTCCCGCCGGAGGTCTTCGCCGCCGCTGCCGGGATGGGTTTCTACATCGCGCGCACACCGGTGATGCCGGAAGGCCGCATCGAGCTTTTGCAGTACTACCGCCAGCAGAGCGTGTGTACCAACTACCACCGTTACGGTAATTTGGGCGACCGGTTTCAAGAATTCGCTGAGGAATGATATTATTAGGAACTTTCTTTCAATTGCGAAAGGAGATCAATACATGGAACGCTGGAAAGCCGTTTTTTTCTCTTGTTTGATTCTGTTTTTTGCTTTTTTCACTTCATCCTGCACCGAAGTCCAGCCCCAGGTGAAAACCGTTAAGCTGATGGGGGGAGAAGCAGTGCCCGACCTTCGGGGAGACTGGAAAGTAGACTATGAGTATTACGGTATTTACCGGGCGTTGTCCGGTTACTGCAACACGGTCACGATATTCCAGAATGAAAACAAATTTGTTGCCATCGTGAATGCTTCCGATCAAGTTGTCACCATGGGCACCCAAGCCATCCGGGGGGATCTCTCAAGGGATGGCCTCAAGACAGTTCAAATATTTACCAAAGATAAAGGATGGCTTGATTGCGAAGGAGTCATCAGCGCCAACGGAAGCCAGATCGTCTTAGTCGAGAAAACTCAAAAGCGAACGCTTACAAGAAAAAGGTGACGCAAACGAATTTCGAAGGCACTCATTGGCTGATGCCGGTTGACAAACCTCAACAGATCGGATAATATTTTAACAATTGCCTAATTCCGAACGATTTTCGGAAGCGGGGGACCCAAGTTCCCGGGGCGTATCGCCATTTGGCGAGGGGTAACCTTATCGACCCTAGCCCTTCAGCTAACCTCGTAGGCGTCGATGAGGAAAACCTTCCGGAATCGCGTGGAGGTCTTTCCTCCCCAATCCGATTCCGGAGGTTAACGCCATGCCAGGCAAGCATTTCGCCGTATCCAGCCAACGCCCTATTTTTTTTCCGAACCGTACAAAATACTTCAACATTCCGCCGTACCAGCTTTTGATTCTCGCATGGTCTTCCATCGCCATTCTCTTGTGCTTTATTGTCGAAATCATTACGCCCAACGCCTTTGCCGCCCAGGTCACTCTCGCCTGGGACCCGAATACCGAGAGCGATCTGGCGGGCTACAGGATCCATTACGGCACGGCGAGCGGCAGTTACTCGTTTAATACGGATGTTCGCAACGTAACCACCTACACCGTTACCGGGCTTACAGAGGGGCAGACCTACTATTTTGCAGCGACCGCATACGATACCTCCGGCAACGAGAGCGGGTATTCCAACCAGGTGAGCTATTCGGTCTCCACGGCAGCCAATGGGGCGCCCTCTGCGCCGGCCACGCCCTCGGGGCCGGCCAGCGCATTGGTCAATGTGGCCGCCGCCTTCAGCACCTCGGCCACGGATCCCAACGGGAACAGTGTCGAGTACCGCTACGACTGGGGCGGGGGCGTAATTTCCAATTGGGGGGCTGCCAGCCAGTCGCACAGCTGG
>CAZLSV010000009.1:29711-87429 GCA_964562235.1 uncultured Desulfatibacillum sp. | reverse complement strand
TATATGGACACGGCGGCCCCCTCACCCTGCCCTCTCCCCCAGGACTGGGGGAGAGAGTTAGGGTGAGGGGGTCGCTCTCGGTCCATGCTATTTCGAGACGATTAATAACTTCATTCAGGGCTTCTTATCGAATGTCTGCGAAGGGTACGATTGTTCTTATGGGTTCCGGCGAGCTGACCGCCACCATGGTGGAGGTTCACAAGGATATGCTGGCGCGGCTCGGGCCGGGCGCACGCGCCGTGTTCCTGGACACGCCGGCCGGGTTCCAGTTGAACGCCGATCAGATTTCAGCCAAGGCCTTGGCGTATTTTCGCGACAAGGTCGGACAGCCCATGACGGTGGCCTCTTTCAAGTCAACGGCTTCCTCCGCCGCGATGGAGTCCGAAAAAGCGCTTCTGGCCCTGAAACAGGCGGACTTCGTCCTCGTCGGACCCGGCAGCCCGACCTACGCGGTGCGGCAGTGGAGCGCCAGCCCCATCCCCGACACTCTCACCACCCGCATTGAAGAGGGGGCCTGTTTCGTCGCGGCCAGCGCCGCCGCCCTGACCGCCGGGCGCTTCACCCTGCCCGTGTACGAGATCTACAAGGTAGGCGAGGAGCCGCGTTGGACGGGCGGCATCGACATTCTGGGCCGCTTCGGGCTGGACATGGCGGTGGTCCCGCACTGGAACAACGCGGAGGGCGGCAACCACGACACCCGTTTCTGTTTCATGGGAGAGCCGCGCTTTCGGCCTCTTGAAAGACTTCTGCCGCCGGAAGTCCGCGTCCTCGGCATCGACGAGCACACGGCCTGCATTATTGACCTTGCCCGCAGGGAGGTACGCATCCGGGGGGTCGGCGGCGTCACCCTGCGCCACGCCGGCGCCGAGTGGGTCCTGAAGAAAAACGACACGGTGCCCCTGGATGTTTTCATGGGTCAGCCGCTGCGCCCGGGAACGCAGGGGGCCTCCGAAGACCGGGACAAAGAAGCGCCCGCCGCGCCGGTGGATGCCATCTGGAGCGGGGTCCACCTCCTTGAAGCCGGTTTTCAGTCGGCGCAGGAGGCCCGCGATCCGGAGAAAATGGCTTCGGCCATCCTCGAGTTGGACCGCATCATCTGGAAGGCCTCGCTCGACCCGGAAAACGCGGAGCTCATCCCACAGGGCCGCGCAATTCTGCGGGAGTGGATTGCGCTGATGGCGGCCGCGCTGGCATCCGCGCCCCGGACAGAACCCGATTGCCTCGGACCGCTGGTCGAGGAGGTCCTGAAACTGCGGGACGAAATGCGCCGTCAAAAACGCTGGGCTGACGCGGACCTGCTGCGGGAGTGCCTGCAGCGCGCCGGAGTCATGGTGGCAGACACCGATGACGGCGCCCGCTGGCGCGTGGCCGGAGAGGGATGATGCGAATGGCCGAATCGGCAACCCGAATGGCCGGCGGCGGGTATTCCGTCGCGGCCGAGACCTTCGAAAGTTTGGCCGGCCGACGGCTGGGCTGGCCCTTCCCGTTTGTGCAGCCGGGTTGGATGCGGGCCTGGCAGGAAGTTTTCGCGCCGCAGGCAGAGCTTTGGATCCGATCGTTTCAGGAGGGCGGGGATATCGTCGGGGTCGCCCCCTTGATGGTGGAGAACAGAACCGCACGACTGATCGGCGACACCGATGTCTGCGATCACCTCGACCTGGTCGCCGCCGCCGGCCCCAAGGCCCCATGGTGCCGGGCCCTGCTGCGGTATTTGAAGACCGAGGGAATGGAGCTGAACCCGCTCAGACCCGACTCGACGGTCCTGACGGCGCTCGTGCCGGCGGCTCGCGCCAACGGGCATGCGGTTTCGATCGCCGAAGAGGACGCCCTTTTCGAAATCGAGCTGCCGGGCGCCTGGGACGAGTACCTTCAGACCCTGAGCGGAAAGCAGCGCCATGAGGTGCGGCGCAAGCTGAGGCGCCTGGAAAACAGCGCTGCGGCCGGGTTCCGTGTACTGGAGGACCCGGCGGCGGTCCGCGCGGCCATGGATGATTTTTTCGTGCTTTTCCGGCAGAACCGGGAGGACAAGGCCGCGTTCATGAGCGACCGGATGGAGCTCTATTTCCGGTTGCTGGCGGACTACGTGCCCGGGATGCGCATCGGATTCCTCGACGTTGACGGGGCACCCGCCGCCGGGGTATTGTGCTGCGATCTCGAGGGCACCCGCTATCTCTACAACAGCGGCTACGACAGCCACCTGGCGCCGCTCAGCGTGGGCATCCTGTGCAAGATCCTCAGCATCCGGGAGAGCATTTCACGCGGGCTGAAACGGTACGATTTTCTCAAGGGCCACGAGACGTACAAGCGTCAGCTGGGGGGCAGGCCCGTGCCGATTTACAGCTGCAAAATAGAATTGAGTTGAAAGGACACGACCGCGTGCGATCAGCACCTCATTACTCCATCGCCATGATCAGCGTGCACTCAAGCCCGCTCGGCAAGCTCGGCACCCAGGACACCGGCGGCATGAGCGTCTACATCCGCGAGTTGTCCCGGCAGTTGGGCCTGGGGGGCCACCCGGTGGACATCTTCACCCGCGGCGGAGACGGTCATGCGCCCGGTGAAGTTTTGCGAATGTCCGAAAACGTGCGCCTGGTGTCCCTGGAACTCGGCCCCGAGGCCAACGCACCGAAAACCGCCCTGTACCCTCACCTGTTCGACTTTTTCCGAGAGATGGACCGTGTCCGGCGGCAGGAAGGGGTTGCCTACGATCTGATCCACAGCCACTACTGGCTCTCCGGCCAGGTCGGAATCAAGGCCCGCCAGGCCTGGGGCGTCCCCCACATCACCACCTTTCACACCCTGGGGGCGGTGAAAAACCTCTTGTGCTCTTCGGGGTCGGAGCCCGAGGTCCGACTGTCCGTGGAGCGCGACCTGGTGGCCGCCAGCGACCGGGTGCTGGTCACCTCCGGCCGGGAAAAAGAAAACCTCCTTCGACTCTACGAGGCCGAACCGTCCCGGATGGCGGTGGCCCCCTGCGGTGTGGATCTCGACGTGTTTCGACCCATGGACCGCACCACCGCCCGGCGCCGCATCGGGGCGGGCGGGGACGAGCGGATCGTTCTGTACGTCGGCCGGTTCGCCGCGGAAAAAGGGCTGGACCGGCTGCTTCACGCCGTGGCCCGGCTGAAGCACATCCCCGGCCTGCGGTTGATCGTCGTGGGCGGAGACGGCGAGCGGGATGCCGCGCACCGGCAGATGGAGGAGGTGAGCCGATCCTGCGGCATTGCGGACCGGGTGGCGTTCAGGGGCCGGGTCGAGCAGGCGGAGCTTCCCTGGTACTACAGCGCGGCGGACCTCCTGGCGCTGCCGTCGTCCTATGAAAGCTTCGGCATGGTGGCCCTGGAGGCGCTGGCCTGCGGGACGCCGGTGGCTGCGACCCGCGTGGGGGCGATGGAGGAGCTGCTGCGGAATGCCCCCAACGGCCGCCTGGCGCAGGACCTGCGCCCTTCCGCACTGGCCGATGTCATCGAAGCGCTGCTGAAGGACCGGGCGACCCGGCCGCCGATGACCGATACGATTCGGCGCTCGGTGGCCCCTTACGCCTGGTCCCGGGTGGCGGCCGAAGTCCTGCACGTCTACAACGAGAGCCTGGCCGCCGCCGGTGCCGCCATTGCGGGTGCGGCGGCTCATTTCCACCCGGAAACCGAAAAATCCGGCTGCTGCGGCTGCGGCGCTTTTTCGCCGGCATGATGGAGAGCCAAACGGTGACGATTCAAGCAGATGTACTGGTGATTGCCGCCCACCCGGACGACGCCGAATTCGGCGCCGCCGGAACGGTGGCCAAGTGGATCCAGCAAGGCCGGCGCGTGTCCTACCTCGTCTGCACCAGCGGCGAAAAAGGCACCACCGACCCGACGCTCACCCCCGAGACGCTCATCGGGGTCCGCGAGGAGGAGCAGCGCGGGGCGGCCCGGGTGTTAGGGGTGCAGGAGGTGGTGTTCCTGCGGCAGCCCGACCAGGGACTGGAGGACACCGCCGAGTTTCGAAAGACCATCGCCCGCATGATCCGGACCTTTCGCCCCGATATCGTCATGAGCTCGGATCCCTATCGGCGCTACATCTGGCACCGCGATCACCGCATCATCGGGCAGGTGGTGCTGGATGCGGTCTTCCCCTACGCGCGGGACCGGCTCTCCTACCCGGACCTGCTGGCGGAGGGGCTCATGCCCCACAAGGTGCGGGAGCTTTACTTCTGGGGGGCCGAGGAGATCAACTTCCGCTCCGACATTTCGGAGACCTTCGACCTCAAGATCGCCGCGTTGCGCTGCCATGTGAGCCAGGTGCGGGAGTTCAAGCGCGGCGATCCGGCCGAGTGGCTGCGCCAACGCTGCCGGGAAATGGCGGCCGGGGAGTCCTTCGGCCTCGCGGAAGGGTTCCACCGCGTCGAAGCCCCGCCATAGAGGGACTTCGCAACTGGCCTGATCTCGGGGCCGCGACTCGTCCGGCCCTCGCTGCAGCGCACCTGGAGTTCCCTTCGCCCCGCAGGTGCTCGCGCGCCTTAACCGTGGACCGGCCGCGATAAGAAATGCCGGCATTTCTATCTGAAAAACCCTCCACCCCCTCTTTTCTGAAGAGGGGGTGGAGGGTTTTCACGGTTTGAAATAGCGCACTTCCGGCATCTCGCTCTCGGCGCCGCTGCGATAGGTGAAGGCGCTCAGAGAGCCGGTGGCGGGGTAGCCGTTCAGCCCGAGAGCGTGCGGGTTGGCCTTGTTCTCGGGGCTCAGCGCCAGGCCCCTGGCCCACAGCATGGTGAAAACGACGACGTCGCCGTGGGTGACGGCCACCACGTTGCCGCCGGCATGACGCCGGCGGACGTTTTCGAAAAACGCCCGGACCCGTCGGACAATATCGGCCGGCTGTTCAAAGGGCGGCCCCACGCCGGTGTAATAATCGTCCCGCCGCCGCTCGCCCACCGTCCCGGGCTGGCCTTCGAACGCCGTGAAGACTTCGTTCAAAAGTGGCGACCGCCGGAGCGTGAGCCGCGGATGAAACGCCAGAATCTCCCGCGCCGTCTGGCGGGCCCGGAGCAGGGGGCTGCTGTATGCGGCGCTGAAATCCATGGCGGACATCATCCGCCCCGCGGCCCGGGCCTCCTCCACGCCGCGCGCGCTCAGCCGGAAACGCGGCAGCCGACCGTAGATGATCTTTTTCGGATTGTGAACGTGCCCGTGGCGAACAAGCCACACGGTGGTTTCAGGTGGCATGCCCCCCCCCTCGGTCGGTGAACCGTCAATGCGCCTCCACGAAAGGTGAAGCGCTCCTCCCCACTCCCAATCAGGGAATCCGCTTCAGCGGATTCCATTCGCCTTCAAAAATTCTTCCACGTCGCGCCAGAAAACCTCCCAGTCCGGAGGGCAGTCGTTGTGGCCGGCTTCGTACACGATCATTTTACCGTTCGGCGCGGCGGCGTGCAAGACCCGGCCGTGGCCGAAGGGCACCACCTCGTCGGCATTCCCGTGCAGGACCAGCACGGGGCCTCTGTATCGCCTCACGGCCGAAAGGTTGTCAAAGGGGTCGCGGATCAGAAACGCGGGTGCCAGGTAGCGCACGGCGAAGGCGCGCACGCTCTCGAAGCACGACATCAGGATCAGGGCCGCCGACGGCCGCTTCATCGCCAGATCGCATACCGCTCCCCCGCCGAGCGAACGTCCGAACAGCACGATGCGGCCGGGGTCGACGTCCGGCCGGGTGCTCAGCCGGTCATAGGCCAGGGTGAAGGCCTCGGCGATGCTCTCCTGGGACGGGGAGCCGGCCGATCGCCCGTAGCCGGGGTACTCCACCAACAGCAGGCCCATGCCCATTTCCGAAAACCGCCCCAACTCCGTTGGCCAGTCGTCGATCAGCTCGCCGTTGCCGTGGCCGAAAATGACCGCCGGCGCCGGTGTTGCGGCGGCCGCGGGCGGCAGGTACCACGCCTCGACCTTGCCGAAGGAGGTTTCCAGAAACCAGGGTTCGATGCGGGTCCCCTGGAACGACGGGTGCGCGGGGGTCGGTATCATGTAGCGCGGGAAAAGGACCTGGCGCTGCCCCAGGAACAGCAGCAGGCAATAGATCGCGTAAATCAGAACTGCGCCTGCGATGGCTTTGACCAATCGGTTCACCTTTGCTGGGTCCGAAAAACGCGAAGCCTTTTTGCTCCGGTAATGCCGCGATCGGACGGGGGACGCCTGTTCTCAGCATTGGCCCCAACATATGAAACAGGCCGATACCTGTCAACTCGCGTGAGCGCTGCTGCAGTCCCGGATGGATCTCCCGGCCTGAATAAAAAAACCGGCGGGAGGACACGGTTCCTCCCGCCGGCCAGTTGAGTGCGCGCGGTTTGCTCAGGCGGCTTCGGGGTTTGAGGCGGCACCGGCCGCCGGCATGGCCGCCGCCTTTTCGAGGGCGGCCTTGTTCCTGCGGCTGTTGATCAGCCACTTGCTCAGGACGCACACCAAAACGATGAAGAAGACCATCGAGGCATACTCGGACCACTTCGGCGGGTTCAGCAGCCCGTGCACCCAGGGGTCGGTGATCATCATTTCGCCGCCCACCTTGCCCAGCACCGCCGCCCCGATCCACAGGATGATCGGGTAGCGGTCCATGAGCGTGGAGAGCCAGGTGCTCATGAAAACCACCATCGGGATGGACAGGAGCAGGCCGAAGAGCAGCAGGAACAGGTTGCCGTGGCTGGCGGCGCCGACGGCCAGCATGTTGTCGATGCCCATGCTCAGATCCGCCACGATGATGATCCAGAGCGCCTGCCAGACACTGCTGCATTCCTTGCCGTGAGTTTCCTCCTTGGTGCCTTCGGTGAGCAGCTTGACGGCGATCCAGATGATCGCGGCTCCGCCGATCAACTTCACGAAGGACATGTTCAGCAGCTGCGCCACCAGGAAGGTGCAGATCACCCGGATGACGACCGCGCCGCCGGAGCCCAGGATGATCCCCATCCGACGATCCTTGCCCTGCAGATTTTTGACCGCCATGGCGATGACCACGGCGTTGTCCCCGGCCAGAACCAGGTCGATGAGCACGATGCTGATCACCGCCAGAAAAAACTCCCACGTGAACGCAATGTGCCCCAGCCAGCCCAGATCGATCATTTTGCCTCCTTGTCAGGTTTCGCCGCGGCAAAAAAAAACCTTTACCCGCGGCATGAAGTTTCATGCTGTGAGCAAAGGTCTTGCAAGTCCAAGAGGTATTGTCTGGAGCCGCTCCCGGGTGGGGTTGCCACCGTAGTGACGGGATGCGGGCCGGCCGATGGTCAGCCGGTTGCTACTCCCCTTTACACCCGAAAATCCTACCAGAACCGTAAAACACTGTCAACATCAATCGGACCCGTTGAAACCGCCTGTCGCCGGCGTGCGCTCGGCCTCGACACCGCTTCGTCCTTACGCCTGACAAATAACGGCACCCCCTTTCGGGCGGCCGGCGCTTTGTTGACACCCGCAGCCGGCTTTGTCATAGTCATCCCCACTATTGTTGTCGGTACCGTTCCATTACAAACGCCGATTCCGGAGGCCACTTATGCTCAGGCTGGGAAAATTCGAAATAACGCCGTTCATAGCCGCGCTCCCATGACGGCCGGATCCAAGGCTGTCATGCCGACCTTTTCCGCTCCGAGGCCAAGCACTCTCGCCGGCCCTTGGCTCATGCTGCTGTCTGCTTTTTTTTTCACAGGAATGAACCTGCTGCTCAAGCAGGCCATGACGGATTTCGGCGTCTGGGACATTGGTTTCTACCGGTTCACGGGCGGTCTCGTCATCCTGATCGCCCTCTTCGGCCGCCATCGGAACCCGTTCGGGTCCATGGACACCCATCTGCTAATCATCCGGGGGTGCTCCGGCTCGATTGCCTTCATCTGCTTCGTTTTTTCCGTGCAGCGGCTGCCGGTCTCCACGGCCCTGATGCTGCTGTATGCCTACCCGGCATTCGCAGCGCTGTTTTCCTCTTGGCTTTACCACGAAAAAATAACCCGGCCGGCATGGGTCTGCATGGCGGCCGTCCTGGCCGGCGTCGCCATCCTGGTGGATCCCGCCGGCGGAGTGGATCTATTCGGCACCGTCGCCGGCATCCTTTCAGCGATTTTCGCCGGTCTGACGATTGCCATCATCCGCCGGCTGAAGCAGACCAACGGATCGGTCGTCATCTATCTTTATTTCTGCCTGGTGGGGTCCTTGGTCACGGCGCCGGCCTTCCTGCACTCCCCCACCCTTCCGTCAACCGTTTCACAGGCGCTCGTGTGCGGCGGGATCGTCGTGTCCTCGATCCTGGGGCAGCTCACCATGAACCACGGGTTCGGATACTGCCGCAGCTGGGAGGGCGGCCTCTACCTCACGAGCGAGGTGGTGCTCACGGGCCTGACCGGGATCGCCCTGCTCGGAGACCCCGTCGGCTGGCGCTTCTTTACGGGCGGGGCGCTCATTCTGGGAAGCGCGGTGGCCATCCAGATGCTGCAGGCGCGACTCGGAAGAAACCCTTCACCCGAGATGAACGTAAGGGAAGTGGCGTAAAAAAAGGGCAGGGCCCTTTCAGGCCCCGCCCTTGATCCAGACAGACGGTGTTATCCGGCGACATCGATCCCCGGATCGCATCCCAGATTGGTCTTGTTTTCACATTCGAAATTTTTGTACCGGGTGTCTGCGTGCCCGCGGCTTCTTTCCTCATCGGACTCAATGTAGTTATGTTCACGGTGCTCTGATTTCGGCTTGGATTTCATTTTTGTTCCTCCCATATGTTGTTGAACCGGTCGGCAAATCCGACCAGTTTCATAGAAAATAGAATACGCACGAAATCCGACCGGCGCAAGGGGTGGGGAAGAACAGGGACTGGCTGGCGACACGTCCTGCTAAAGAAACCGGTCAAAAGCGTCGATCTGTAACCTTGTCATGGTCATCAGATCTGCCACAAACGTGCTCAGGCTTCTCCTTTACTGTGCGGTGTACTGTGCGGTGGCGCTCGCCGCCGCGCCACCGGTGGCTTTTTCAGCCGGTTCCAACCCGGCGGTCGGGTCCGGTTCGGCTCCCCTCGACATCCCTTTCGAAATCAGGATGAACCAGCTGTCCAAGGGCAACCTGGCCCCTGATCCGTCGTTCGAGGGGAAGAGCCTGCCGGCCGGCGGGGACCGACTGGACGGGTGGGAAAAGGTCGGAAGCCGGGTCGAGTGGGTGGACCGCGCCTCCGGGGCGGCAGAAGATGACGTCCGTCACGGCAGCCGCGCCGTCAGGATCCATCGTAAAACCGCCGGCGAGCTGGACGAGGCCGAAGGGGTGCTGAGCGACTTCATCCCCGTGGTCCCCGGCAACTACGACTTCACGTGCGATGTCCGGCTGCAACACGTGAACGGCAACCGGCGCCGCTGGGGCGGCCGGCTGGGGGATGCCGTAACGTTCAGGGTGTTTTTTTTCGATGCTGAAAAAAAACCGCTGGATTCGACCGCCATGAACCCGGTCAGCGAAAACCGCATCGACGCCTCCGACAAAAGCTACTCGTTCGCCAACTACTGGGCGGTCGACGAATTCCCGTGGGCCACGGTGCGCGCCCGCACCTACAACTACCCGTTCTCGGAAGGCGACCTCCCCGACGGCACCCGCTACACCCGTCTTTTCCTCGGTCTGAAGGGCACCGGCACGCTGTGGCTGGACAACGTCGTTTTCCGCTACTCGAAGTGGAACTTCAGCGCGCTCGAACGCTTGCAGCCCTATATCGACCAGCCGCTCTCCCCGTTGCAGCGCCTGAACCCCGCTCCGAAGGAAATACGGTGGGTCCGCGAGGTGCCCTACCTCGAGCCCGGCGCCGGGGATGCTGCGCCCCCATTGATTCTGCTCCCGGAAGACCCGGCCCCCCCCGAACGTGCCGCCGCCCGGGTGCTCGAAAAAAAGATCAACACGGCCCTGTCCCGCATCCGGCCGGGCATCAGGGCGCCCGAGCTCAGGGCACGCATCGTCGAAGGAGATCTCAGCGCGGTGGAAGCCCCGAACACCCGGCTGGTCTTCTCCATCGGCAGAAACCCGTTGATGCGCAGACGGGCCCCCGACCTGCCCCTGGCGTCCATCGCCGGCAGAGCGCAGGGCTACCTCGTCACGCCGGTGGAAACCGGCGCCGGCCACATGGTCTTTCTGGTGGGCGAAACCGCCATCGGCAGCTTCTATGCCGCCGCCACCGCTGCCCAGCTGATCGAGGAGGACCGCTGCGTCTACCAGAGTGTGGCCGTGATCGACCACCCGGATTTCCTGGGGCGATCCTATCTGCTCAATCGCTGGGAAACGCTCGCGGAGCTGGACCGCGACCTCGAGGGGCTGGAGATGATGAGCCGGCACAAGCTGAACAAGGCGTATGCCGGCTACGGGGGCCGCACCAAAGCCTGGCATCAACCCGACGCCCTGTTCAAGGCCGGGGTCGATGAGGCCGGGCGGTGGTGCCGCGAGAACGGGGTGATGTCCCTCGGCATCATGGTCAACCCCTACTCTCATTTCGAATTCGAGCCAGCCGAGGATGCGCTCAGCCAGGAGGCCCGCTACACCTGGACCCACGCCAACGCCCAAAGCCAGGAGACGCTTCAGCGGGTCTTCGAACTCGGCCTGAAGGCCGGGGCCGGTACGGTCATGCTTCTCGCCGACGATTACGTGCCCCACGTGGGCCGGAACCGCAAGAATTTTTCCCTGTTCACGCCGGAGGACCGGGCGCGCTTCGTCAACCTCCAAAACGCCCAGGCCCATGTGATCAAGCGGCTGAAAGGGTGGGTCGACCGGGGCTACCCCGGGACCCGCTTCGAGTTCTGCCCGCCCTGGTATGCCAACGAGTTCATCGACCGCAGCGAGGGCAAGGCGGAGGTCTATCTGCAGGAGCTCTCCAGCCTGATCCCGCAGGATATCGCCGTCATCTGGACCGGGCCGACTGTGAGGTCGCTTTCCCTGGACTTGGCCGACCTGCGCCGCTATCGTGACCTCATCGGCCGGTGGCCCATGTTCTGGGACAACACCCTGTATGCCCGCAACCTTGAGACCTCCGTCTACGGCGGCTACACCACCCATTACCCGGACAAGGTGCGGATGTGCAATATCTTCGAGCCTCTGGACACGGGCCGGCCCGCCGGTTTTCACGAACTCAACGACGGCCGGCACATGTACGTGAACGGCACCGCCGACAGCGAAGTGTACCGGATCAAGTTCGCGACGGTGGCCGACTACGCGTGGAACACAGCCGCCTACATCCCCGAGCGATCCCTGTGGAAAACCCTGGTGAATGCCTTCGGCCCGGCCTGCGCCAAGGAGCTCCTGCTCTTCAATGATGCGTATTACGGTCTGTACGAGGTGTGCATGCGGTGGGAACGGAACGCGGGCGGACGGGAAGCGCACGTCCGCCAGGGCGGCGCCTGGCTGACGCGCATGGACCAGGCCCTCTCTTTCCTTTCGCAGCAGCTGCCGCCGGGCCATCGCCTGGTCGGGGAACTCGAAGGCTATCGGGACCGGCAGAAACGGCGATTTGAAGAGTTGCTCCAGCGGGACCCGACGAGCCCAGGCGGGTAACCCACCGGTGCCATCATAGCGGCCACGACGCGATGGGGATCGGAGATCGGGGGTTCGGGTGGTTGGCCCCCCAAACAGAGCAGGGTTTCCTTGAGCCCCCGAACCCCTGACCCCTCGACCCCTATCGCCTATTTCCCTTCCTTGGCCTTGGCGGCCTTGAAACCCTCCTGGACGGCCTTGAGCTTTTCCGGCTGGGTCAGCATCTCGTAGGCCGACAGAGCCACGGCCTTGCCCGCGATGACGGTGGCTTTCCAGCCTTCGTCCGTGTTGGCGGCATCGCGGAAAGCGTCACTGTGGCCGGCGGTCCCGTCCGGCGCAATTTTGAAGGTGAGGTTCACCGTCGGATAGGCATAGCTCACCATGCCGAGGTCGGAGGAGCCGAATTCATCCGAGCTCCGGAACTGGCTCCTGGGAACTCCGAGCGTCGCCAGTTTGGCTTCCACCAGATCGAGCAAGGGCTGGTCGGTCACCGGCGCCTTCAAGGCGACCCGTGGCTCCTTGAACTCGAGGCTCGCACCGGTTCCGAGCTCGGCGGCCTTGGCGCAGTTCACGATTTTGGCATAGGCGTTTTCCATGGTGGCCGTGTCCAGGGCCCGGCAGGCGAACTCCGCCTGGGCGAGCTCGGGCACGATGTTCACGCGGTCGCCGCCCTTCAGGATGATGCCGTGGATGCGCACGTCCTGACGCACGTGCTCGCGCAGGTCGTCGACGCAGTTGAAGGTGAGAAGCACCGCACGCAAGGCGTTGATGCCCTTGTGGGGCGATGCGGCCGCATGCGCCGCCTTGCCTTTGAAGACGAACATGGCCCGTTTCATCGCCAGGAACCGCTGATCCAGGCTCCAGCGGTCCGCCGGGTGGGTGATGAAAACCGCGTCCGATCCCTCGAAGTGGCCGCCTTCGAGCAGTGCCACCTTGCCGCCGCCCATCGACCCCCGCTCCTCGTCGGGCGTGCCGACTACGACGACCCGGCCGGGGGTCTCCTTCATGACCTTGGCCAGCCCGGCCGCCGCCAGAAGCCCGGAGGTCGCGATCAGGTTGTGCCCGCACGAATGCCCGTTGGGCAGGGCGTCGTATTCCAGCATGAGCGTCACCGTGGGCCCGGGGCCCTTGCCGGCCATCTCGGCCCTGAAGGCGGTTTTGGCGACGCCGTCCTTGACGAGATCATCGGGAACCTTCAGATCGCCGGCGACCTTGTAGCCCAGCTTGGCGAGTTCCTCTTTCAAAAGAGCGGCACTTTTGACTTCCTGCTGACCCAGTTCTTTTAGATCCCAGATCTGCTGGGAGACCCCCCGGCAGCTTTGGCTCGCCTCATCGATGGCGGCCGCAATTTTCTTGGAATCCGCCCAAAGGGGATGGACGATCAGCACCGACAGGATGAACAGAATGAGGGTCAGGACCACGGGTTTCGATCTCGGCATTGCTCCTCCTTTTGAGTTGGGCCCGCCCCGAGCCGCGGATCAGCACTTTTTAAAACAGATCGAGCTGATCGCGCTTGGTTTTTGCGGGCGGTGATGGGGGGGACGGCTTGGCTCTTTTTGCGGACCGGGCTTCGGACACCTTGCTTTTGAACATGAGCAGGGCCATGCACACGCCCCGGGTAAAACCTCTGTGGTAGGCGTCATCGCAGCCGGCGGCCTTCCTCCGGAGGATCTCGATGTGCGCTTCCAGCCGTTGCAGCGACTCCTCAAGGTCCATGGCAGCCCCGCTTTGCACGCATCCTGTTCATCGGGCTCCGTCCCGAAATCCGGTGAGCGGACGGGTGAAAATAGCGGCTCATGTTATCCGATCCCGGCGGCCCGGGCAAGGGGATTGACACCCTCGTTTAGAGCCGTAGATTTGAGCAAGACCGTTCAACCGGGCCGCATGCTGAAAAGTGAATTCCGGAGGATTCAAATGAAAAAGATCTGCGGCGTTGCAGCCATCGTTCTGGTGGCGGCTTTCACGGCTGTCAATCTTTTCATCCCATACGCCCTGGCCGTGCTCGCCTTGGCCATCGGGATGGCCTATTTTTTCGGAATCCCCTGCGGATGGCTGACCCGCGACCGCAAGGGCGAATGCCGACTGGGTTACTGCTAGCTCCTGCGGCGAGACCCATTCGCCACGGCTAATGTCCTGCCGTCATTGTGCCGATAGGGATCGTAGATGTGAATCCCCGATGGAGGTTCCGATCCCATGAAGGAGAAACGGCCCCAGTTCGTCAGGATGAATGCCCAACGCGAGGAGACCCCGCCGCCGCGGGAAGTGTGCTGCCCGGACTACCGCAGCTGCCTCAGCGAGGCCGCCTTTAAAAACTTTTGCCTTGACTGCAGCCAGTGCGCGGAGGTCGAGGCGCAGGATCATCCGCCGGTCCCCAGACGGAGGATTCCCATGCACAAAACCTGCATTACCCCTGCCCACAGCGGCCTTGCCGGTTGAGCCCAACGAACTTCCGGTTGACAGGCAGCGGCACCTGGTGTATGAAATACTGATTTATATCATAAGTATTTCCAAATAGTTATAATAGACCGGCCGGTGCCCGTGACCGAACCCCCCCGCCGCCGCGTGCGGTTCGTACGCCTCTTGCTTTTCCTGACACCCGTCGCGTTCGGGCTGAGCACTCTGTGGCTCGGCCAGGATGCTTCCTGGGACCTGCGCAACTACCACTTCTACAACCCTTTCGCGCTCCTCACCGGCCGCATGGGGCAGGACGTCGCGGTGGCGCACGTGGCGACCTATTACAACCCGCTGATGTACATCCCCTTCTATTTCGCCGTAACCTCGCTGCCGCCGAAAGCCGTGGGTTTCATGCTGGGTTTCATTTCCGGGTTGAACGCCTTCCTCATCTACGGCATCGCCCGACAGGCGGTCGACCTCGGCCGGCCGGGCAAAACCGCCTGGTTCTGCCTGGGGCTGACCGTGGTCGCCATGCTGGGGGCGATCAATCTCGCCGAAATCGGGACGAGCTTCGGCGACAACATTTTGAGCGTGCCGGTGCTGGCGTCGGTCTGGCTGGTCGTGCGCTTCCGGCAACGCCTCTGCGCGTCGGTAGCCTCCGGATGGCCGGTCGCCGCGGCCGCGGGGGTCCTGGCCGGTTCGGTTCTCGGTCTGAAGCTGCCCTCCGCCATATACTGCGTGGGGCTCTGCGCCGCCTTTTTCGGCCTCGCGGCTCCGTTCGGCCGGCGATTCGCACTGGCTTTCATTTTCGGCCTGGGTGTGCTGGCCGGCACGGCCCTGACCGGCGGGTTCTGGCTGCTCGAGATGTGGCAGCGCTTTCAGAACCCTCTCTTTCCCTATTTCAACGAGTTTTTCAAATCCCCCTGGGCCGCGGCCGGCTCCTACCGCGACGAACGCTTCATCCCCAGGAACCTGGCGATGTGGCTGCTCTTCCCCTTCTGGTTCAACGTCGACCCGACCCAGGTGGGGGAGGTGGGCTTCCGCGACCTGCGCTTCCCGCTGATCTACGCCCTGCTGCTGGTGCTGCTGGTTGTCGCCCTCTGGAGGCTGCGGCGGCATCGCAGCGGCAGCGGGGCACCTGCGGGCGAGGTCGACACCCGGGCCATGACCCGCTTTCTCGTCATCTTCATGGGGGTATCCTTTTTCCTGTGGATGAAGATGTTCGCCGTGTATCGCTATGCGGCCGTATGCGAGTTCCTGGTGCCCGTGACGATTTTCCTCGTCTTAGGCGCGCTCCTGCGCAACCCGGGCCGGCAGCTGCGGGCCGCCCTTGCCTGCATGGTCTTTCTGCTCGTCACGGTCGACCCCGCCCACTGGGGCCGGAGGCCCTGGACCGCGGACTACTTTGATCTGCGCCTGCCCGCGCTCGCCCGGGAGCCGGATGCGATCGTGCTGGTGACCGGCCACGACCCCATCGCCTACATGATCCCGTTTTTCCCGCCGCAGGTGCGGTTCCTGCGCATCCAGGGCTACATGACCGGCCCCTCGCCCACCCTGAACGAAACCGACCGCCTGATGATGAGTGCCCTGGCCGACCACACCGGCCCGGTGCTGATCCTGTTCCGGGTCTACGAGGAGTGGAATGCCTTGAACGCCCTTGAGTTCTACGGCCTGGAACCGGACCGGGCCAGCTGCCAGAGCTTCGTACCGGGGGTCGAACCCCAACAGGAGCACCTTTTTTACCTGTGCCGGGTAACCCCGAGACATTCCCGTTGAGAGGGACAGCCTCATGACAGCCCCAACCTCAAATGGCTATCGGGTAGCGGTGATCCTGCCCTGCTACAACGAAGCGGCGGCCATCGCCGAGGTCGTGCGCGACTTTCGCGCGGCGCTCCCGCGGGCCGTGGTCTACGTCTACGACAACAACTCCAGGGACGAAACGGTCGAGAACGCCCGCGCGGCCGGCGCCCTCGTGCGCCGCGAGACGCGGCAGGGCAAGGGCCATGTGGTGCGCCGCATGTTCGCCGACGTGGACGCCGACATCTACGTGCTGGCCGACGGCGACGGCACCTACGACGCCGCCAGCGCGCCCGCCTTGGTGGAAAAGCTCGTCAGCGAGCAGCTGGACATGGTGGTCGGCTCGCGGCTCACGACCTACGAGGGCGAAGCCTTCCGCCGCGGCCACCGCTTCGGCAACGACCTGCTCACCGGGTTTCTCGGGCTGTGCTTCGGCCGCACCTTCACCGACATCCTCTCCGGGTACCGCGTCTTCTCGCGCCGGTTCGTGAAGTCCTTCCCGGCGCTTTCCGCCGGGTTCGAAACCGAAACCGAGCTCTCGGTGCACGCGCTCGAGCTGCGCATGCCCATCGCGGAGGTCGTCACCGCCTACAAGGCCCGGCCGGCCGGCTCGGAGAGCAAGCTGCGCACCTACCGCGACGGCTTCCGCATTCTCATGATGATCCTCAACCTCTTCAAGGAAGAGCGGCCCCTGGCCTTTTTCTCCATCATCGCCGGGACTCTCGCCCTGGCGGCCGTGGTCCTTTCCTACCCGGTCTTCCTCACCTATCTGGAAACCGGGCTGGTGCCGCGGTTCCCCACCGCGATCCTCTCCACCGGGCTCATGATCCTGGCCTGTTTGAGCCTCACCTGCGGGTTCGTGCTGGACACGGTCACCCACGGCCGCCGCGAGATGAAACGCCTGGCCTACCTGGGCATTCCTCCGATCGAAAACTGAGCCGGGCCCCCGGGCCTCCGAAGCGACCCGGCCGAGAGCCCCACCTGTTTGACAGCCTGAGTACGAAGTCGTACTTTACCCGACACAAAACAAGCCTTATTACCGAACCTTGTGCACCTCATCCGGTTGAAGCCTGTATTTAGGGACAGCGTTTCCACTCTCCCAAATCCAAGCAGGGAGGCATCGACGATGAAAAGGGTCATTTCAATGCTGGCCGCCGCATTTTCGCTGGCGATCGCGGGCATGGTCGCCGCGCAAGAGCCTCTCCTCCAGGTGGAGCCGCTGGTGCAGGAGGCCATCGCAAGGAATCCGAAAATCATCGCCGCCCGCGAGAGGCATTCCGCGCTGAAAGAAAAGATCCCGCAGGCCGGTGCGCTTGACGATCCCATGCTGGGCGTCGGGGTGGTCAACCTGCCGAACAACTTCGACTTCAACGAAGAAGACATGACCATGAAGGAAATTTCCGTTTCCCAGAAATTTCCCTTCCCGGGCAAAAGAGGGTTGAGCGAGGAGGCGGCGGCCAAGGAGGCGGATGCGGGGTCGGCCGAGGCCGAAGAGGCCGCCAACCAGATATCCAAAGAGGTCAAGACAGCCTACTACGATCTCTCCCATGCCTACCGTGCCATCGAGGTCACCCAGCGCAACAAGAGCATTCTGGAAGAGCTCGCCAAGATCACCCAAACCCGCTACGCATTGGGGCAGGCCATCCAGGAGGACATCATCCGCAGCCAGGTGGAGATCTCCAAGATGCTGGACGAGCTGATCATGCTGGAGCAGAAGAAACGGGCGCTCACGGCCAAGCTCAACTACCTCCTCGGCCGGCCGTCGAACACCCCGCTCGGCAGACCCGCGGAGTTCGACTTCCGGCCGGTTGCGTTCTCCATCGAGGCGCTCCAGCAGCAGGCGGCGGCGGAGAACCCCATGCTAAAGGCGCTGAAGCAGGAGATCGCCGCCCGCGGCAAGAACGTCGAACTGGCGCGGCGGGATTACCTCCCGGACTTCAACCTGAAGTTCGCCTATGGTCAGCGGGATGACCGCCTGGACATGTACACCGGCATGGTCGAGGTGAATCTACCCATTTTCTTCAAGTCCAAGCAGGAGCGCAAGGTGGCGGAGGCCTACGCGGATGTACGCTCCGCGCAGGCCAAGTACGACAATGCCCAGAATGAGATTTTCTTCATGATCACTGACATGGGGTCGATGGTTCAGCGCCTGGAGCGCCGGATCGAGCTCTACCGCACGGGAATCGTCCCCCAGTCCCGGCTGCAGATCGACACCGCCCTGAGCGCCTACATGGTCAACAAGGCGGACTTCATGACCCTGCTCGACAGCCGCATGCGACTTTACCGCTACGAACTGGACTACCATGACGCCTTGACCGAGTACGAGAAGAGCCTGGCCGCGCTGGAGGCCGCCGTGGGCACGACATTCTCCCGGGAGGTGGTGAAATGAAACGCCTGGCATGGACCCTCCTGATCCTGGTCGCGCTGTCGGCCGGCGGCACGCCCGGCCGGGCCCAGCACCCGCCCGGCCACGGCGCGAGCCCCGCCCCGGCGACGCAGAAGGCCGACGCCCTCGACGAACTCAAAGGACTGAGCATGGAGTCCGTTCGCAAGGAGGGCAAGGTCCAGGAGATCGCTCCGGGCACTGTTCAGATCTCTCCGGAACGCCAGCAGCTGATCGGTGTCCGTATCGAAACGGTGGAGAAGCGGCCGCTGCAGAAGATCATCCGCACCGTGGGGCGGATCGACTACGACGAAAAGCGCATCGGCATCGTTTCACCCAAGATCAGCGGCTGGATCGAAGAGCTCTACGTGGACTTCACGGGGCGGTTCGTCCGCAAGGGGGAGCCGCTGCTCACCATCTACAGCCCGGAGCTCGTATCCACCCAGGAAGAATACCTCCTGGCCCTCAAGGCCAAGCAGGACTGGTCGAAAAGCTCGTTTTCGGACGTGGCCGAAGGCGGCTCCCTGCTGGTCGAGTCCGCGCGGCGGCGTTTGAAGCTCTGGGACATCAGCGATGCCCAGATCAAGGCCCTCGAGGAGAGCCGTGAGCCGAAGAAGACCCTGACGCTCTACAGTCCGTTCACCGGCCACGTGATTGAAAAAATGGTCAACAAAGGCCGGTTCGTGGAGGCCGGCATGGCGCTATACAGGATCGCCGATCTCTCGGTGGTCTGGCTGATCGCCGACATTTACGAATCCGAGCTGTCCGCCATCCGCGTGGGGCAGCCGGCGGCCATCCAGATGTCCTACTACCCCGGGGAAACCTTCACCGGCAAAGCCATCTACATCTACCCTTACATGGACCCTCAGACCCGGACCGCCAAGGTCCGGTATGAGTTCGCCAACTCCCACGGCAAGCTCAAACCGGAAATGTTCGCCAACGTGGAGATCAGCGTGCGCCTTGGCGACAAACTGGCGGTGCCGGAGGGCGCGGTCATCGACACCGGGGTCCGCCGGGTGGTCATCGTCGACCGGGGCTCCGGCTATTTCGAGCCGCGCGAGGTCCGGCTGGGAGCCCGGGCGGGCGATCTCTTTGAAGTGATAGGGGGCCTCAAGGCCGGGGAGCGGGTGGTCACCAGCGCCAATTTCCTCATTGATTCGGAATCCAAGCTCAAAGAGGCCGTCGGCGGCATGGGCCACCAGCATTAAGCCATGATCGAGAAAATCATAGAAAGCTGCGCCAGAAACCGGTTCCTGGTCTTCGCAGGGGTTGTGCTGCTGACCATGGGCGGGGTGTACGCGCTCCGAAACATCCCGCTCGACGCCATCCCGGACATCTCCGACGTGCAGGTGATCATCTACACGCCGTGGGAAGGCCGCAGCCCGGATCTGATCGAGGACCAGGTCACCTACCCGATCGTCACCGCCCTCATTTCGGCTCCGCGGGTCAAAACCGTGCGCGGGTTTTCGGATTTCGGGTTCTCCTTCGTCTACGCCATTTTCGAGGACGGGACCGATATCTACTGGGCGCGCTCCCGGGTGCTGGAATACCTGCAGCAGATCTCGGGACGGCTGCCCGAGGGCGCCGCCCCGGTCCTCGGCCCGGACGCAACGGGCGTGGGCTGGGTCTTCACCTACGCCCTGGTGGATGAAAGCGGCCGCCACGACCTGGCCTTCCTGCGCACCCTGCAGGACTGGTACATCCGCTACGCCCTGGCGAGCGTCGAGGGGGTGGCCGAGGTCGCCAGCGTGGGCGGTTTCGTCAAGCAGTACCAGGTCAACATCGACCCCAACCGCCTCTCCTCCTACGGCCTGTCCATCCGCGAAGTGATCGAGCGCATCAAGATGTCCAACAACGACGTGGAAGGCCGCCTGATCGAGATGTCCGGCCGGGAGTACATGGTGCGCGGCCGGGGCTACATCAAGTCGCCGGCGGACATCCAGTCGATCGTGGTGGGCACCAAGGGCGGGACCCCGGTGCTGCTGCGCGACATCGCCAACGTCGCCCTCGGGCCCGACATCCGCCGCGGGATCGTGGAACTGGACGGCCGGGGCGAGGTGGCCGGCGGCATCGTGGTGATGCGCCACGGCGAGAACGCCCTCAAGGTGATCAACGCCGTCAAGGACCGGATCGCGGAAATCTCCCCGGGACTGCCGGAAGGCGTCCGGATCGTTCCGACCTACGACCGTTCCGAGCTGATCCGGCTCTCCATCGAAAACCTGCGGAAGACGCTGATCGAGGAGATCGTGGTGGTCAGCCTGGTGGTCATCTTCTTCCTCTTTCATTTCCGCTCCGCCTTCGTGCCGATCTTTGCGCTGCCGATCGCCGTGGTGATTTCCTTCATCCCCATGTACCTTCTGAATATCACCTCCAACATCATGTCGCTCGGCGGCATCGCGCTTTCCATCGGCGTTCTGGTGGACGCCTCCATCGTCATGGTGGAAAACGGTTATCGCCACCTCTCCGAAGGGACCGAACAGGACCGCCGGAACAGCTTCGCCACCGTGGTCCGCGCCTGCCAGCAGGTGGGCCGGGGCATCTTCTTCGCCCTGATCATCATCATCGTCTCCTTTGTGCCCGTCTTCATGCTGGAGGCCCAGGAGGGCCGGCTCTTCCGGCCGCTGGCCTTCACCAAGACCTTTGCGATGGCGGCCTCCTCCATCCTCGCCATCACCCTGGTGCCCGTGCTGATGACGGTGTTTCTCAAAGGCAAGCGCCTCAAACCGGAAACCGCCAACCCCGTTTCACGCTTTCTGAAATGGATCTACGAGCCGATCCTGCGCTGGGCGTTGCGCTTCCGCAAAACCGCCCTGTTCGTCAATTTTTTGCTGATCCCGCTGAGCATCGTCCTGATGCTGCGCATCGGCAGCGAGTTCATGCCGCCGCTCTACGAGGGCACGATTTTCTACATGCCGGTCACCAGCCCCGGCATCTCCGTGACCGAGGCCGGCCGGCTCCTGGCCATGCAGGACAAGATCCTGAAGAGCTTTCCCGAGGTCGAAACGGTCTTCGGCAAGGCCGGCCGGGCCGAAACCGCCACCGACCCGGCGCCGTTCAGCATGATGGAGACCACCGTCCAGCTCAAGCCGCAAAGCGAGTGGCGCACGGTCCGCAAAGACTACGCGCAGCTTCCCGAGTGGATGCGCCCTGCCGCTGAAATGCTTTTCGGCGCCGAGCGCCCCCTGACCTACGAAGAGCTGGTCGAGCAGATGGATCAGAAGATGCAGTTCCCGGGGCTTCAAAACGCCTGGACCATGCCGATCCGCGCCCGGATCGACATGCTCAGCACCGGCATCCGCACCCCGGTCGGGATTAAAATCTTCGGGCCCGACCTGAACACCATCCAGGATTTGGGCGTCCGGATCGAAGGGATCCTGAAGGAGGTGCCGGGGACCCGCAGCGTCTACGCCGAACGCGTGGCCGGAGGTTTCTTCATCGACATCGACATCAACCGCGACGCCATCGCCCGCTACGGCCTGACGGTGGGCGAGGTCCAGGAGGTGATCCAGTCGGCAATCGGCGGCATGAACATCACCCGCACCATCGAGGGCCGGGAGCGCTACCCCGTCAACGTGCGCTACCCCCGGGAACTGCGCGATGACGTCGACAAGCTCAAGCGCATCCAGGTGCCGGCGCGGATGGGAGGGGCCGCCCGGATGGAGCCGGGCGGTGCTTCCGGAACCGGGATGGCCCAGATCCCCCTGGCCCAGCTGGCCGACATCCGGGTCACCACCGGGCCGGCCATGATCCGGGACGAGGACGCCATGCTCGGCGGGTATGTCTTCATCGACGTCACCGCCAAGGACATCGGCGGCTACGTGGACCTGGCCAAACGGGCGATCCAGGAAAAGCTGAAACTCCCGGCCGGCTATTTTCTGTCGTGGAGCGGCCAGTACGAATTTCAGCTGCGCGCCAAGGAACGGCTGAAGATCCTGCTTCCGGTCGTTTTTTTCGTGATCTTCATCCTGCTGTACATGACGTTTCACTCCCTATCGGAATCCCTCATCCTGATGGTCGCCGTCCTGTACGCCATGACCGGCGGCGTGATCCTGCAGTACCTGCTGGGCTACAACTTCAGCGTGGCGGTCTGGGTGGGCTACATCGCGCTTTACGGAATCGCCGTGGAGACCGGCGTGGTGATGATCATCTATCTGCACGAGGCCCTCGACCGCCGCCTGCAGCAAGGGCCGATCGGCCCCAAGGACATCTTCGATGCCACCGTGGAAGGCTCGGTGCTGCGGCTGCGGCCGAAAATCATGACGGTGGGCACCACGCTGATCGGCCTGATTCCGATCATGTGGTCGGCCGGGGTCGGCGCCGACGTCATGAAGCCGATCGCCGCGCCCATCATCGGCGGGGTCATCACCTCTACGGTGCACGTGCTTATCATCACCCCCGTGATTTTCGCCATGGTAAAGGAGCGCGCGCTCAAACGTGGACAGCTGCAGGATCCGGAGAGAAAACATTAGCAAGGGGCGCATTCCAAAAATTCCAGCCCCGAAATTCGAAACCCGAAAAACTTACTTCGAGGAGGACCGCACATGCATAAAAATAGATGGTTGACGCTTTCCGTTGCCGTCGTCTCCCTGCTGCTTCCCGCTTTTTCACACGCTCAGCATACTCACGGCCACGGTTCGAGTGCCAGCAGCATGAAGATGGACACCCGTGAAGTTCTGGTGGAGGGCGTCAAGGTCACCTTCCAGATCATGGCCAACGCCGAGCATCTCAAAATGCTCAAAGACATGAAAATGAGGGGGAGCATCGAGGCGGGGACCACCCACAACGTGACGGTGGTCCTGACCGATCGGCAACCCAAAAGCCGATCACGGAGGCGGCGGTCAGCATGAAAGTGGTCGACCCCAAGGGCAAGGACCAGCTCAAGAACCTCAACTATGAGAGCTCGATGAAAAGCTTTGACGGCTACTTCAACCTGCCGGACAAGGGCAGATACGAACTGCTGGTCCTCATCAAAACCGGCGACCAGAAAAGAACGGCCGGTGTTTATTATGAATTGAAGTGACGCCCCGCCGGCTCCTTCGGACGGCCAAAGCGCTGCGGGCCGTTTCTATTGACACGCTGCGCCGGCACGGGCAGGTCGGTCCCGGTTTATTTGCCTGCGCCGAGCGAGAAGGGGTTATACAATGACGCACCGACTGACAGAAATCTTAAAAACCCGGACCGTGATCTTCGACGGCGGCATGGGCAGCATGCTCATTGCGGCCGGGCTGGCTCCCGGCGAGAGGCCCGAGACCTGGAACCTGGAAAAACCCGACGCGGTGGCCGAGGTTCAACGCCTGTACTTCGAAGCCGGAGCCGACGTGGTGCACACCAACTCCTTCGGCGCAAGCCCGGTCAAGCTCGCCGACCGCGGCCTTGCGGATCAGGCCGCGCGCATCAACCGCCGGGCGGCGGAGATCACCAGAAGCGTCTGCCCGGCCGGGAAACTGGTGGCCGGTGACCTGGGGCCGACCGGCAAATTCCTGAAGCCCCTGGGAGACCTCGATCCGCGGGAGGCCGAAGAGTCCTATCGCCGCCAGGCCGAGGCGCTGCTTTCCGGCGGTGCGGATTTGATCAGCATCGAGACCATGTACTCGCTGGAAGAGACGCTGGCCGCCCTGCGGGGGGTCAAATCCCTGGGAAACGTGTGGGTGGTCGCCTCCCTCACCTACAACCGCACGCCGAAGGGGTTTTTCACCATGATGGGCGACGGCGTGCTCAAGGCCGCGCAGGCGCTGGAAGACGCCGGCGCCGACGCCGTCGGCAGCAACTGCAGCCTGGGCTCCGCGGAGATGATCGAACTCACCGCCGCGCTCCGGGCGGCCACCCGGAAGCCCATTCTGATCCAGCCCAACGCCGGCAAGCCGCTGGCGGTGGACGGCGCGGTGGTGTACCAGCAGACCGCCGCCGAGTTCGGCGCCGCCGGCCTCAGGATCAAGGCCGCCGGCGCCGACATGATCGGCGGCTGCTGCGGTACCACGCCGGACTTCATCAAAGAGTTGTCTCTGGCGGTCTGCTGAGCGGTAGCGGGTTTTGATCCGCTTTCTTACGGTCCGGTTTTTCGCGCCGGATCAGAAGGTGCGGGAAACCGCGAAGACCACCCGCTCGTCGGCGATATCGCGGCCCAGGAAGTTCGCGTTGTCGGTGTCCTGATAGCTCAGATCCAGCACAAACCCGAGAACGGGCCTGGATATTCCGAGCCGCCAATGGGTGTAGTCGTAACCGTTATGGCCGTTATCGCCGTTTCCATTGCCCGTGCTCTTGTCGCCCTCCACCCACTGATAGCCGATCAAGCCATAGAGAGTGAATTCATAGGGCAAGGAGAGATCCAGGCGGCCGCTGAAATAGTGGCCGTCCCCATCCTCGCCGAAAAAATCCGGTGAGTAATTGTACCCGCCTGCAATTTTCGGACTCAGCGGCAGGTCTTTGAGCGTGTAGTCCAGGCCCAGATGCCCTTCCACATAGCTCTTGTTCGGATCGTGCCCGCCGCCGGGGTAATAATAGTAGATGACGGAGGCATCCAGGTTGAGGCTGGGCAACAGCTCGAGCCCGTAGCCGCCGTAGAAATCAAGCTCCAGGTCTCCCTTGGAAATGGTGTCGTCCACGTTGGAGCCCCAGATCCCCAGATAAAATCCGAGCGGGTGCTTGTAGTCGAAGCTGCCCTGCACGGCGGGCTTGCTGTCGGTCTGCGAAACACCCCTGAAGACGTAGTCCGTCGCGAAGGCCGCCGTGGCGCTGAAATTTTTCGGATCGAAGGCCTCCTCCCACCCGTTCTCTGAAAACGCATTCGTGCTGCCCAGGACCAACATGGCCAGACCCGCAACCCACCCGCACACCGAACGCTTTGACCGCTTGAACATTTCCATTCTCCTCTCTTTTGTTAGAAATCGATTCGACGCGATTCATACAAACCGGTTTTCATGAATCCAGAACTGAAGGAGTTCCTACTTTGTCAATCTCCGACCGGATTCCCGGGAGGGCACCCGGTCGGATGATTGGCGTTATGGTCACCGCGGCGAGCTGCGGATATGGAAATCCGGGTAAGCGATGACCGCCACTTCGTACTGATCGAGTCCCTCGAATTCCTGCTCGGGGTCGACCCGCAGACCTACGGTCATATCCAGAAGCTTGAACACCACGTAGCCGATCACCCCGACGTAAGCGATGTTGGTCAGGATGCCGATGCACTGCGCCGCCAACTGGCCGGCATCGCCGTAGAAAAGGCCGGTCACGGTTCCTTTGACGCTGTTCCAGCCGTCGCCGTAAGTCCCGTCGGCAAAAAGCCCCAGCGCAAAGACGCCCCAAGCACCGTTGAGGCCGTGGACCGAAATGGCGCCCACGGGGTCGTCGATCTTGAGCACGCGTTCGACGAACACCACTCCCCAGCACAGAAGGAAACCGGCGATGAGGCCGATCAGGGCGGCGGCCGGCGCGGTCACGAAGGCACATGGCGCCGTTATGGCCACCAGCCCGGCCAGCAGGCCGTTGGCGGACATGCTGATGTCCGGCTTGCCGTACCGCAGCCAGGTGTAAATCATTGAGGAAAAGGCCCCGGCGGACCCGGCGAGCATGGTGTTTACCGCCACCACGCCGATACGCAGATCGGTGCCTGCCAGGGTGGAACCGGCATTGAATCCGAACCAGCCGAAGGCGAGGATGAAGCATCCCACGACCGCCATGGGAAGATGGTGGCCGGGGATCGCATTGGGAGAGCCGTCTTTGGCGAACTTGCCTTGCCGCGGCCCTAAAAGCTTCGCCCCCACCAGCGCCAGCACGCCGCCGGTGAGGTGCACCACCGAGGAGCCGGCAAAATCCACGTGGCCGTGGCCGAGGCCGAAGTTGGCGCCCAGCTTGGAGAGCCAGCCACCGCCCCACACCCAATTGGCATAGAGAGGATAGATGATCGCCCCCACGACAATGCCGTAGATGACAAAAGACTTGAAGCTCCAGCGCTCGGCCATGGACCCGGTCGGGATGGTGGCCGTGGTGTCCATAAAAACCATCTGGAAGAGGAACATGGTGAAAACGGCGACGTCATAGCTATCGCCGGCAAGGAAGAACCCCTTGGTGCCGAACAGCCCAAACTCCTTCCCGAAAAGCGCGATGGTGAACTCCGAATCCAGCACCCCGCCGCCGCCCAGGGTCGCGAACGGACCGGCGCCGCCCATCTGCAGCGCAAAGCCGCATACCCAGTAGCCGAGCATGCCGAGAACGTAGACCATCAGGTTCATGGCCATCGTGTGGCCGGCATTCTTGGCCCGGGTGAACCCGGTCTCGGCCATCGCGAATCCGGCCTGCATGAACATGACCAAAAAGCCGCAGACCAGCGTCCAGACGATGTTGATGGCAACGCGATTCTTTCCCACCACATCGGCCACCTTGGCCGCCAGCGGCTCGGAGGCTTCCAGCGCCTTGATCTCTTCGGCCGTCGGCGCGCCACTCGAGGCGCCCGGAATGTCGACGATGCCGCCCGTACTCCCGCCGGACGGGTCGGGCTTGGGGAGGTCTTCGGCCCCCGCCATGGCGATGAGGCCGAACGCCAGCAGGCCTACCACCAGTGCTCCGATGCCGCATCTCTTGAAACTTTTGCTCATCTCCTGATTCTCCTTTTTCGCGTGAATGATTTGTCTCTTCGAAAATTATCAGCGCCCGGAGGCGCAGGGCGATCAGAGACTCCTGCCCAGGCTAAATCGCTTCCGTTCCGGTCTCCCCGGTGCGGATGCGAACCGCCTGCTCGAGGGGCGACACAAAAATCTTCCCGTCGCCGATCTTGCCGGTGAGGGCCGCCTGCCGGATGGCTTCCACCACCTTGTCGATCAGGGGTCCTTCCACCGCGATGCTGATGTGGATTTTGGGCACCAGGTCCACCTGGTACTCGGTGCCGCGGTAAACTTCCTTGTGGCCCCGCTGGCGCCCGAATCCCTTCACCTCGGTGATGGTCATGCCGGTGACGCCGATTTCGCTCAAGGCCGTCTTGACCTCGTCCAGCTTGAAAGGCTTGATGATCGCTTCGATTTTTTTCATGTGCGTCTCTCCCGTGGCTTGAAATGCGTCTCCCGTTTCAACGGGTCGGCTTAGGCATAGATCAAATAGTGTGCCAAGCAAACGAAATCGGCTTAACTATTTGTAATAAATTGTTTTAAATTGTTTTTTGAAAGGCCGGGGCCAAATTTGTTTTTTTACAATTTTGTAAACTTAAATATATATAACAACAAAATTGTTTTTTATTCGGCTGTTGGAAAGAGCCGAAAATTAGAAAGACCTTGCGTGGTGCGGTTGGACATATTTCCGGAATCGCCTTTTGACAATTGAATTTCACTGGTATATAAAAATTGAAAAGAAACGGCGCTCTAACATCTGCTTCCATTCGGCAGACCGCGCACAATCGGCTGATCAAACCGGTCAAAGGAGAGCAAGATGACAAAACAGGCGATTAGGATGCTGGCCACCATGGTGACGATCGTGTTCCTTTTTGCGGTACCCGCCTGCCAGAAAAAGCAGGTGGCATCTGAAGCCGGCTACGGTGCCGGTGGCGCCGGGGGCGCCGGGTCAGGGGCGGCCGGCCGCAAGGGGATCGGCGAATCGGATCTGGGCGGTGCCGCCGGCCGGCTGGGCTCCGGGGGGTCCGCCATCGGCGCCTCTGACCGGATGGCCTTCGAGAATGAAGATATCTATTATGCCTACGACAGCTCGGCCCTGACGCCGCAGGCCCAGGATATCCTGCGCAAGAAGGCCGCTTTCATGAAGGCCAACGGCAACGTCAAAGTGACCATCGAGGGTCACACCGATGAACGCGGCACCAATGAGTACAACCTCGCGTTGGGCGAGGCGCGCGCCCGGGCCGCCAAGGCCTTCATGGTGGATCTCGGCATACCGGCGGCGCGCCTGGCGACCATCAGCTACGGCGAGGAACGGCCAGTGGCCAAAGGGCACACCGAAGCGGATTACGCCCAAAACCGGCGCGCGCATTTTGTGATCGAACAATAGCGCCGGCAGAAAACGTCACGACAGAAGACCGTGCGGTTTTTTCCGCACGGTCTTTTGCTTCGTCAAGGATGGCAACCGGCCATGATCTCCAAAATCATCTCCGGCGGACAAAGCGGCGTCGACCGCGCCGCGCTCGATGTGGCCATCAAGCTCGGCATCCCGCACGGAGGCTGGGTCCCTAAAGGCCGGCTGGCCGAAGACGGGCCGCTGGCCGAAATTTATTCTCTTCGAGAGACCCCCACTTCGGACTACGCCGAACGCACCGAAAAAAACGTGGTGGCCTCCGACGGCACGCTCATCATTTCCCGCGGGGAGTTGACGGGCGGCTCCGAATACACCCGCCAGATGGCGCTCAAACATGGACGGCCGTGGCTGCATATCGATCTGAAGCGGACCGCGGCTTTTCGATCCGCCGTCACGGCCACCGAGTGGCTTTCAGCCAATGGCATCCGCGTGTTGAACGTGGCCGGACCCCGTGCCAGCAAGGACCCGAACATCTACCGGGACGCGGCGGCGCTGCTGGAAAGCGTCTATTACCTGAACCTGTCCGGACCGGCTTCGAAAGAAGCCCGGGAATCGACCCCCGCCGACCTGATACCCCGCACCCCCGAGAGCCTGGCGCGAGTCCGGGACGTCGTCGAACGCTTGCGGGATGAGCTCCCGTTGAAGGACCAGGTGTTGATCGCCAACATGTCCGAGCCCGAGCTGCCGGCTCTAGACCGCACGCTCGGAGAACACATCGTCAACCGTTTTGACCTGTCGAGCGGCACCAGCGCCCTGCGGCGCTCTTGCCGCTGGGTGGCCCGGCGGCCGATCAGCGACGAGAAGGCCGCCGCTGCCGTGATCATCCGCGCCCTCTGGAAGCAGCTGCGCCGCACCCATCTTCTGCGGCGCGTCAAGTGACCTCGCCCGTAGACGGATCAACGCTCACTCACGAATCCCAAAACAGGTGATTTTTTTAAGGCCGAAGGGTGGGCAATTCCTTTCCCATACAATTGAAACCCCTTTCCCAAACCTGTGGCGTGCATACCCCAATTTTTTCGTTGGCCGCTGCTTGTCGCTTCGGCACTAAACTTGCCAAGGCTTGATCGGGTTCGGGCGGAGCGAGGCGCCCGCCGCGGCAGGCCGCGGCCGGTATTTCAGGCGGCTCGGCGAAGCCCCCCCAACCGCCTCACGGGTACCGCCGACTGGCACAAAGCTTGCTCCCATGAAGCGAGTTCGCCAGGAGCAGAAAAAGCAACCTGACCCAAGCTGAGCGAGTTCGAGAATCGAATGAGCGCTTTTATCGACAAGCAAAAAACCGAGGCCTTGGAAACCACCGAGCGGGTGATCCAAGACAGGGGGGGGGCACGCTCCGGTCGTGACCGACGTCAGGCAAACGTTTCCCGCAAAGCCGCCGAGCGCCGGAGCGGAAAAGATCGACGCTGCGGAATCGATCGGCGCAGCGGCGTCGAACGCCGAAAATCAGGCGACCGCCGACCGGCCATGACCAATTTGGATTGGGAATTCATCGAACGCCGGGATGCCTGCCGGCATCGGCTGAAATGGAAGTAGCAACCGTGGAACCGGAGGGCGGCTGGAAAGCCACATCCCCGGGCGCTTTTGGGAGATGCACGGGGTTGCCGGCCGGCGCCTGCCCAAGCCGGCAACCCCGTGAACGTAATCACACCAGCTTTTTTACCGCCGCGATCACCGCGTTGTAGTCCGGCTCCTGGGCTATTTCGGAGACGTGCTGCACGTATTGAACCACCCCGTTTGCGTCCACAACGAAAATCGACCGGGCCAGCAATCGCAACTCCTTGATCAAGACCCCGTAGGCCTGACCAAACGCCGCCTCCCGGTGGTCCGAAAGCGTCTTCACCTTGTCAACGCCGGCCGCCCCGCACCACCTTTTCTGGGCAAAGGGCAGATCCGTGCTGACGGTCAGGATCACCACGTTGTCTCCCAGCTTAGCCGCCTCAGTGTTGAACCGGCGGGTTTCCATGTCGCAGGTGGGCGTGTCGAGGGAAGGTACCGATGAAACCACGACCACCTTGCCTTTGAAATCGGATATTTTGACCGGTTTGAGGTCGTTGTCCAAAAGCGCCACCTCGGGCGCCTTCGCGCCCACCTTGATTTCGTTGCCGACCAGCGTCAGGGGATTGCCTCTAAGCGTCACAGCACCTTTGCGCTCCGTCATGATGTCCCTCCTTTTTTGAAATTTTCCTATTGGTGTTCGTGAAAGAGAAAGAGCCCGTTTTCAGACTTGAGAGCAACATAATACGCAAGCGGGTCAAGTCAAAGGCCTCCGGCAGACAGGGGGGATTTGAGTCTTCATCCGCCGCGCGTCAGTACTTCGAAAGTTGCATTTGCCGCTCGGGAAACGCACACGGATGGGTGTGGCCGGCGATCGAGCCGCCGCCGGCCGACGCCGTTTTTCCTGCCGGAATTGACACCGGCCGGCCATGCCTTACTTATTGGGGTAGTTGAATTACTGCAACTGCCGATTTTCTTATCTGTATTTTTCTACCAGGTCGAAAAAGTAAACAAGATGCCTATCGATCAGAAAAACCGCATGCACATCATCGCTTTAGTGCTTTCGATCTTGATCACCACCGCGACACTGCCGGCAGCCGCCGGCTATGTCGTGGATAACGGCATTTACGCGGAGCTTCTCGCCCGGCACGTGCAAAACGGGGTGGTGAGCTATGCCGGCTTCAAGGCGGACGAGGCCCGGCTGGATCAGTATCTGGAAGTCCTCGAGAGGATCGACCCCGAGCGCCTGCCGCGGGAGTGGCACATCGCCTTCTACATCAATGCCTACAATGCCTGGACCATCAAGTTGATATTGACCGGCTACCCCGGGGTCAAGTCCATAAAGGAGCTCGGCAGCCTGTTCCGGTCGCCCTGGAAAAAAGAGTTCGTGCGCATCCACGGCAGGACCCTCAGCCTGGACGACGTCGAGCACGCCATCCTCCGGCCGCGGTTCAAAGACCCCCGTGTTCATTTTGCGATCGTCTGCGCCTCCAAGAGTTGTCCGCCGCTGATCTCCGAGCCTTACCGCGGCGCCTCCCTGGAGGCCCAGCTCGACCGGGTCACTTCCGATTTTCTGAACGGCCCGGCGAATTCCAAGCTGGCAGGCTTCTCGCTGCAGGTGAGTTCGATCTTCAAGTGGTTCGCGGAGGATTTCAACCACGATGTCGTCGGCTTTTACCTGAGATTCGCACGGGGCGAGCTGAAAGAAAAACTGGAGGCCCGCCGCGACCGCATCGAGGTGCAATACATGGATTATGACTGGGGCCTGAACGGGGCGTGACAGGAGGCGACATGGCAGGTTTCGATTACGACATCGGCATCATCGGCGGCGGCGCCGCCGGCCTCACGGTGGCGGCCGGCGCCGCGCAGCTGGGCGCCAAAACGCTTCTGGTGGAAAGGGAAAAACAGCTCGGCGGCGATTGCCTGCATTTCGGCTGCGTGCCCAGCAAGACCCTGATCAAATCCGCCAAAGTCTACCACATGATGAAGCAGGCCGACCGCTACGGGCTGCCGCGGGTGGAGCTCCCGCCGGTGGATTTTGGCCGAATCAGCGACCGAATCCGCTCCGTGATCGGGGTCATCCAGGAGCACGACTCGGAGGAGCGCTTCTGCGGTCTCGGCGCCAAGGTGCTGTTCGGCCAGGCCGAATTCAGCGACGAACACGCGATCCGCCTGGACGGGCGGACGCTCTCCGCCAAAAAATGGGTGCTCGCCACCGGCTCCTCGGCGGCCGTGCCGCCGCTCAAGGGGCTCGACCGCACGCCCTTCATCACCAACCGGGAAATCTTTTATCTGCAACGCCTGCCCGCCTCCATGATCATCCTGGGCGCCGGCCCCATCGGCACCGAGATGTCCCAGGCCTTTGCCCGCCTGGGCACCCGGGTTTCCGTGGTCGACATGGGCGGCCAGATCCTGCCCAAAGAGGACCGGGACCTGGCGGAGGCCGTCCGGAAAACGCTGGAAGCCGAGGGGGTTCGCTTTCACCTGAACGCCACCATCGAGGAGCTCAACGATCTGGGTCACGCCCGCGAAGTCCGGATCCGCACCGCCGGGGGGCAGGCCCAGAGCCTCTCCGCCGAGACCATCCTGGTCGCCCTAGGCCGGAAGGCCAACGTCGACGGGCTGGGTCTTGACCGGGCCGGCGTCGCCCTCGACCGCCGCGGCATCCAGGTGGACGAACGCCAGCGCACCAGCCGCAAGCACATTTTTGCCGCCGGGGATGTGACCGGCGGCTACCAGTTCACGCATGCCGCGGGCTACATGGGCAGCATCGTGGTCAGCAACGCCGTGTTCCACCTGCCCCGCAAGGCCAATTTCACCTGGCTGCCCTGGTGCACCTACACCGACCCGCCGCTGGCCAGCATCGGGATGAACGAAAAAGCCGCCCGGGCCGCGGGGATCGACTACAACCTGTGGACCGAGGAGTTTCAGGGCAACGATCGCAGCCTGGCGGAAGGCGAAGCTTCGGGCAAGATCAAGATGCTCCTCGATTCCGGCGGCAAGCCCATCGGTGTCCAGATCCTCGGGCCCAATGCCGGCGACCTTCTGGCGGAATGGGTGGCGGTGCTGAACGGAAAGGTGAAGCTGTCCACTTTGGCGGCCGCGGTGCATCCCTACCCCACCCTGGCCGAGATCAACAAGCGCGTGGCCGGAAATTTTTTCTCCGAAAAAATTTTTTCAGAAAAAGTCCGCAAGGGGCTCAAGTTCATTTTCCAGTTCAAGGGCAGAGCCTGCACGCTGCCGGAATAAACAACCGTCTCATGACGGCCAGCGCCCATTGCTCCGAAACGTGATGCGACGGATGCGACGTGGCGACAGAGGAACACATGCGAGAGGAACGAACCGCAGACAGCACGCAGCCTCAGCTGATGGCCCATGTCAGCGCGCCGGACCTGAAACAGGATACCGCCGCCTGTGTCGCGCCGGTGCCTTCCGACCCGTGCAGCATCGTCGTCCTGGGGGCGAGCGGCGATCTGGCCTCCCGGAAACTGATGCCGGCGCTCTTCAGCCTCTACCGCAACGGGGGGTTGCCGAAACCGTTTCTGATCCTCGGATGCGGACGCACGCCGTGGACCGATGCGGAGTTCCGCGGCCGCATGGCCGAGGCGGTCCGGGCCGGCGATGGGGACGCCTCCCTGTGGCCGCGATTTTCGGAAAATCTCTATTACCGCCGCCTGGACTACCAGGATGCGCGCTCGGTGGCCGATCTGGCGCGCGACCTGAAAGACCTCGAAGGCCGCCACGCCACCCGCGGCAACCGCATGATTTACCTGGCGCTGCCGCCGGCACTCTACCAGCCCGCCGCCACGAACCTGGGCCGGGCCGGCTTGACGCTGGAGCACCGGGACGGCAACGGCTGGGCGCGGATCGTCCTCGAAAAACCGTTCGGGACGGACCTGGACAGCTCCCGGGAGCTGGATCGGAGCCTGCACGCCTATTTCCGCGAACGCCAGATCTTCCGCATCGATCATTACCTGGCCAAGGAAACGGTCCAGAACATCCTGATGTTCCGCTTCGCCAATTCGATTTTCGAACCGCTGTGGAACCGGCGCTACATCGAACACGTCAGCATCCGCGCCGCCGAAACCCTGGGCGTGGAACACCGCGCGGGTTACTACGAATCCGCCGGCGTGCTGCGGGACATGTTTCAGAATCACATGATGCAACTTCTTTCGCTGACGGCCATGGAGCCGCCCCCGCGCTTCGAGGCCGAGCTGGTCCGGGATGAAAAGACAAAGGTCTTCAGCGCCCTGCGGCCGTTTCCGGTCGGCGCGATCGAGGAGCATCTTGTTCTCGGCCAGTACGCGGCCGGGCGCATCGACGGCCGCCCGGTGCCTGCCTACCGCGAGGAGGAAGAGGTCGATTCGAACTCCCTGACGCCCACTTATGCCGCGATGAAAGTGCACCTGGACAACTGGCGCTGGCAGGGGGTGCCCTTTTTCATCAGCTCCGGCAAGCGCCTCTCGCACAAGCGCACCGAGATCGCGATCCAATTCAAGCAAGTGCCGCACTCCATGTTCCGGAACACGATCGGTGAGCCCATTCTCGCCAACCGACTGGTTCTGGGCATCTACCCGGAGGAGCGCATCACCCTGACCTTTCAGACCAAAAACCCCGGCGCCGCCGTGTGCCTGCGCACCGTGACCATGGACTTCAACTATCAACAAAACTACGCCGGGCCGGTCCTGGATGCCTACGAGAAGGCGCTGCTGGACTGCATGCTGGGCGATCACATGCTGTTCTGGCGGCAGGACGCGGTGGACCTTTCCTGGGCTTTCCTCTCCCCGGTGCTCGATGCGTGCGAGCGCTGCGGAGACCGCGACCGGCGGCTGCACTTTTATGCCGCCGGCAGCGGTGGCCCCGAAGAGAGAGACCGGCTGTTCCGGGCAAAGGCCCCTGTGAACCCGGCCGCCAAGGGGTGATGTTATGGCTCCCGCAAACAGGTTCAATGGTAGCTGATGTCTGGCGGAGCGGGGTGCTGAGCTTGGCACATCAACCGCCGGTCCAATAACCCCCGGAGCAATAAAAAGGAGCCGATTTCCGATGGGAACAGACGCCACGCCGACCCCACCCGCAAGCCGCCGCAACGCCCTGCTCAAGGCCGCGCTCCTGGTGCTCTTCATCGCCGGCGCGATCGTTCTGGTCCGGTTCACCGGCCTCCAGGACTACCTGACCGCCGAAGGCCTGGGGCGTTTCCTGGCAGCCACCGGGCTCTGGGCTCCCCTGGTCTATGTGCTGGTCTACGTGGTAGGGGTGTGCCTCTTCGTGCCGGGAGCGATCCTCACCGGGCTCGGGGCGGTCATTTTCGGGCCCTACTGGGGCTTCGTGTATGTGTGGGTCGGCGCCATGATCGGCGCCAGCGCGGCCTTTGTCATCGGACGCACCCTGGGCCGGGAATTTGCCGCATCCCTCGTCGGCGACCGGCTGCGCAAGTACGACGACGCCATCGAACGCAACGGCTTCGCCACCGTGCTCTACCTGCGCCTGATCTATTTCCCCTTTACCCCCATGAATTTCGGGATGGGGCTGACCAAGGTGCATTTCCGGGATTACCTCTTCGGCACCGGCCTGGGCATTCTCGTGGGCACATTCATCTTCACCTTTTTCATAGGCACCCTCAAGGAAGTCTGGGTCTCGGGCCGCTGGGCCGAGTTGCTCTCCTTGAAAGTGTTCTTCTCCCTGGCGCTGTTCGTTTTCTCCTTCTTCATCCCCAAATTCGTGAACAAGGCCCGCAAGGCGCCGGGCGACCCCGGCCATGCCGCCGGTGATGAACCCGCTCCTTGATGCCCATGCGGCCGATTAACGGTTGATAATTCGCGGCGATTCTGGCAAAAAGAAGCCGCCGGCAGAAACCTCCACCGTGTCCATCCGAAAAAGGAAAAAGACCATGCCTGAACTTTCCGAACTTGAAAAGCTGGGACAATCGGTTTGGCTGGATTTCATCCGACGATCGCTGATCACCTCCGGTGAAATGGCGGCCATGGTGGCCCGCGGCGTTCAAGGGATGACGTCCAACCCCGCCATCTTCGAAAAAGCCATAGCGGGATCATCGGACTATGACGACGAGATCCTGTCCCTGGTCAAAGCCGGCATGTCGGTCGATGCGATTTATGAGACCCTCGCCGTCAAAGACATCCAGATGGCGGCCGACGTGCTCGCCCCGGTCTACCGCTCGACCGACGGCCGGGACGGCTATGTCAGCCTGGAGGTCAGCCCCTTTCTGGCCCGCGACACCGAGCGCACGACCGCCGAGGCCAGACGTTTGTTTGAAACCGTGGGCCGGCCGAACCTCATGATCAAGATCCCGGCCACGCCCGAGGGGCTGCCGGCGATCTCCGCCAGCCTGGCGGCCGGGGTGAACGTCAACGTCACCCTGATCTTCGGCCTGGAAAACTACAAGGCGGTGGCCGAGGCCTACATTGCCGGGCTCGAACGGCTGGCCCTGAAAGGCCCGTCGGCCAAAGGCGGCCATTCCGTAAACCGCATCGCATCGGTGGCCTCTTTTTTCGTGAGCCGGGTGGACACCGCCGTGGACAAGGCGCTGGAAAAAAAGGACGCCAAAGACCTCCTGGGGAAAACCGCCATCGCCAACTGCAAACTGGCCTTCGCGGAATACCGCAGCATTCTCGGCCGCCCGCGCTGGCGCGAACTGGCCGCCAAGGGCGCGCGGCCCCAGCGCGTGCTGTGGGCCAGCACCAGCACCAAGAATCCGGCCTATCCCGACACGCTCTACGTGGATGAGCTCATCGGCCCGGACACCGTGAACACGCTGCCGCCCGAAACGCTCAAGGCGTTCACGGATCACGGCCGGCCCGCGGAAACCCTCACGCGCGATCTGGAGAGCGCGCAGGCCCAGATTCGACGGCTGGCGGAACTCGGCATCGACCTGGAGGCGGTCGCCCGCCGGCTCCAGGAGGAGGGCGTGGAAGCCTTTGCCAAACCCTTCCAGTCCCTGCTGGAGAGCATCGACGCCAAGCGCGAGCGCTTGTCTTAAAATGAAGGAAGTCCCATGACGCCACAGGATGAACTCAAGCAGAAAGCGGCCTTTTTCGCCGCTGATTTTGTCGAATCCGGCATGGTGGTCGGCCTGGGCACCGGCAGCACGACCCAGTTCGCCCTCGAACGCCTGGGCGAGCTCATCCGCAGCGGCCGGCGCCGGGACATCCTCGGCATCCCCAGCTCGCTGCGTACCGAGAAAGCCGCGCGGGAGCTCGGCATTCCGCTCACCGACTTTGACACGCACCCGGTGATCGATGTCACCATCGACGGCGCCGACGAGGTCGACTCCGAACTCAACCTGATCAAGGGCGGTGGCGGCGCTCTTCTCCGGGAAAAGGTCCTGGCCCAGGCGACCCGGCGCAACATCATCATCGTGGACGAAAGCAAGCTCGCTCCCCGATTGGGCACGAAATGGGCGCTACCGGTCGAGGTGGTCCCCTTCGCGCGGGCGGCCGAGGAGCGATTTATGACCGCCATCGGCGCCGCCGTCACGCTGCGATCCAAAGACGGCCGTCCGGTGCTGCCCGACCAGGGCAACCTCCTGCTGGACGCCGCGTTCGGACCGATGGAAAACCCGGCCGCCATCGCCGAGCAGCTGAACGGCCGGGCCGGCATCGTCGAGCACGGCCTGTTCCTGGGACTGGCCCGCGACGTCATCGTCGCCGGCAAAGAGGGGATACGGCACTTAAAACGCGGAGCCTGAGCATGAACACCCGCCGCCAGTTCGTCGTGAAGCTCTCGCGCTTCCTGGCCGGACTGGGACTGGCCGTCCAACCCGCCTTCGCTTGGGTGGGCCGGGCGTTGGCTGAGACCCAGCGCCGGCTTCTCCCGAAAGAGACCGACCTGCAGAGCCTCACGAACGAGCACCCCGCCGCGCTCGACACCCGCGAACTCGAGATCATGCCCGTCGAGAGCTTCCAGACCATGGGGGCGACGGACCACGCGGTCTCCCTGGACCAATGGCGCCTGGAGGTGACCGGAAGGGTCCGGCGCCCGATGCGCCTGTCCTATGCCGAACTCCTGGCGCTGCCGGCCGTCGAAGAGAAGGTCCTTTTGATATGCCCTGGCATTTTCACGATCCACGCCGCCTGGAAAGGGGTGACCGTTCGAGAAATTCTGAGGCGCGCGGGTCTGCAGGAAGGGGCGACCCACGTCACGCTCCACGGCCCCCCGGGACCCTACGAGAAGGTGGAAGCGTTCCAGCGGGACGAAGTCGAATCCGGCAAGCTGTTCCTGGCCTATGGCGTCAACGGCCAGACATTGCCGCAGAAGCACGGCTTCCCTCTGCGCGCGGTGGCCGCGGACCGTTTCGGATCGGACTGGGTGAAGTTTGTGTATAAACTCGAAGCGCGCTAAGGTCGATTCCAAAAAAGGGGGGGCCATGAAAAAAACGGAATTCATCCGCAAGATCCGCATCAACAAAAAAGAGTACCGCTTCTTCGACATCGGGCTGTTGGAAAAGAAGGGCATCGCCAAAATCGGCCGGCTGCCCTTTTCGATCCGGATCCTCGTGGAGAACCTGCTGCGCAAGCTGGACGGACGAGTGGTCACGGAAAGCGATGTGCTCAACATCGCCCGCTGGAAGAAGCGCTACCCCTCTCCCCTGGAGATCCCCTACCACCCGGCGCGGGTGCTGATGCAGGACTTCACCGGGGTGCCGGCGGTCGTGGATTTGGCGGCCATGCGGGATGCGGTCAGGGACCTGGGCGGCGACCCGGCCAAGATCAACCCGCTCGTCCCCGTCGATCTCATCGTGGACCACTCGATCCAGGTGGACGCCTGGGGAACGGCGGAGGCGCTGACGGAGAACGTCGCCCGCGAATACGAGCGCAACGGCGAACGCTACGCGCTGCTCAAGTGGGCCCAGGAGAGCTTCGACCGCTTCCAGGTGGTCCCGCCGAACTCCGGCATATGCCACCAGGTGAACCTGGAGCACATCGGGCGCGTGATCACCACTGAAAAATATCAGGGCCGGATGCTGGCCTACCCCGACACCGTGGTCGGGCTCGACTCCCACACCACCATGATCAACGGCATCGGGGTGATGGGCTGGGGCGTGGGCGGCATCGAGGCCGAGGCCGTGATGCTGGGCCAGCCCTATTACATGGCCATTCCCGAGGTAATCGGCGTGCGCCTGACCGGCGCCCTCCGGGAAGGCGTGACGGCGACCGACCTCGTGCTGGCCGTGACCGAAATGCTGCGCCGGCGCGGGGTGGTCGAAAAATTCGTCGAGTACTTCGGCCCCGGTCTGAAGGCCCTGTCGGTGCCCGACCGGGCCACCATTGCCAACATGACCCCGGAATACGGCGCCACCTTGGGGTTTTTCCCGGTCGACGAGAAGACCATCGAGTACCTGCGCATGACCAACCGCCCCGCCCGGGCCGCCGTGGTGGAGAAGGTGGCCAAGGCGCTCGGCCTGTTTTACACCGGCGCCGAAAAACCCGAATACACCGAGGTCCTGAAACTGGACCTGGGGAGCGTCGTGCCGTGCGTCGCCGGGCCCACGCGGCCGCAGGACCGGATTCCCCTGCCGGAGCTCAAGGCCAGTTTCCTGAAAGCGCTCGGCTGCGACTACGAAGGCACGCCCGAAACGACGCCGCTGACGACCTTCCACCAGGAGTCGGGCTCCGCCGCCAGCCCCCCGGCGCCGTGCCGGCCGAAGAAAAAAGCCTGCAACGTGGTCCTCAACGGGCACGAGACCCGGCTGTGCGACGGCGATGTGGTCATCGCCGCTATCACCTCCTGCACCAACACCTCCAACCCTTCGGTCCTTCTCGGGGCCGGGCTGCTCGCCAAGCGAGCCGTCGAGCACGGGCTGCGGGTTCCGGTGCACGTGAAAACCTCGCTCGCGCCCGGCTCGAAAGTGGTGATCGACTACCTCCAGGACGCCGGGCTCCTGCCTTACCTCGAAGCGCTCGGGTTCCACCTGACCGCCTTCGGCTGCACGACCTGCATCGGCAACAGCGGACCTCTGCTGCCGGAAATCGAGGAAGCCATCCGCCAGCATGACCTGAACGTGGCCGCGGTCCTTTCGGGCAACCGCAACTTCGAGGCGCGCATCCACCAGCGGGTCAAGTCGAACTTCCTGATGTCGCCCATGCTGGTGGTGGCCTTCGCGCTGGCCGGCCGCGTGGACAAGGACCTCACGACCGAGCCGGTGGGGGGCGACCCCCGGGGCCGGCCGGTGTATCTTAAAGATCTCTGGCCGAGCAACGAGGAGGTGGCGGGGCTTGCCGCCCAACACGTCCGACAGAAGTTCTACCGGCAGCAATACGGCCGGATCTTCGAGGGCGACGAGTTCTGGCGCCGGCTCGCGGTCAAGGGCAGCACCACCTTCCCCTGGGATGAGGCCTCCACCTATGTCCGCAAGCCGCCCTTTTTCGACGGCTTCTCGCGGGCGCACGGCCAGCCGGGGGAGATCCGGGATGCGGCCGTGCTGCTGACGGTCGGCGACACGGTCACCACCGATCACATCTCCCCGGCCGGGGCCATCGCCGCGCAGTACCCCGCCGGAGGCTATCTCATCGAAAAGGGGGTCGAAAAGAAAGACTTCAACTCCTACGGCGCCCGCCGCGGCAACCACGAGGTGATGATGCGCGGCACCTTCGGCAACATCCGCATCAAGAACCAGATGGTGGCTCCCAAGGAGGGCAGCTTCACCCTGAAGTTCCCGGAACGGCAGGAGGCTTATGTCTACGACGCGGCCATGGCCTACAAGGCGCAGTCCCGTCCGCTCGTGGTCCTGGCCGGAAAGGAGTACGGCGCCGGCTCTTCACGGGACTGGGCCGCCAAGGGCCCGAGCCTGCTGGGAGTGAAAGCGGCGATCGCCGAGTCCTTCGAGCGCATCCACCGCAGCAACCTGGTCGGCATGGGCGTGCTGCCGCTGGTTTTCAAGGAGGGTGAGGGCTGGCGGAAGCTCGGCCTGGACGGTTCGGAGACCATCTCGATTACCGGCGTGGAAACGCTCACGCCCCGCAAAACGCTCCAGGTCGAAGCGGTGAAGCCGGACGGCCGCGAAACCGCCTTCGAGGTGACCGCCCGGGTGGACACCGACATCGAGGTGGACTACTATGTCCACGGCGGAATCCTGGCCTACGTTCTGCGAAAGATCATGGAGGGTAAGTAGCCGGTCTGGCCGAGCGCGTTGTTTTTGCAGGAAACGGGCCGCCTTTCCGCGCCGCCTCCGAGCGGCTGATCCTGTTCACCCGCTATCCCGAGCCGGGGACCGCGAAAACCCGGCTGATCCCGGTGCTGGGGCCGGAGGGCGCGGCGCAGTTCCAGCGGCGCCTGACCGTGGCCGCGGCCAAGGCGGCCGCGGAAGCGGGGCACCGCCGGGGGCTGGCGCTGGAGATCCGCCACCAGGGCGGCAGCATCACATCGATGCGGGACTGGCTCGGGAAGCACTTCCGCTACCGCCCCCAGGGGGCCGGCGACATCGGCCGCCGCATGCAAGCCAGTCTGGGCGAGGCCTTTGCGGAAGGGGCGCCGGCAGCGGTCCTCATCGGGTCGGATATCCCCGGCCTCACCTCCGCCACCCTCCTCCGGGCCTTCGAAGCGCTTCGCCACCACGACCTGGTGTTCGGACCGGCGGCGGACGGAGGCTATTATCTGATCGGGATGACGGCCGCCGGCTTCCGTCGCGCCGGGCCCTGTTTCGAACCCGGAATGGCCTGGGGCTCCTCCGACGTGCTCGCCCGGACCTTGGGCAGGGTACGCGAGGCGCGCCTGGCCTGCCGCCTTCTGGAAACACTGGCGGACGTCGACCGCCCGCAGGACCTGCCCGCCGCGATACAGGCGCTCTGCTCCGAAAAAGACCGCCCCGGCCTCTCCGTTGTCATCCCGACCTTGAACGAAGCCGGTCAAATAGGGAGGACTCTTTCGACGCTCGCCCGCGCCCGCGACGTGGAGGTCATCCTGGTCGACGGCGGCAGCACCGATGCCACGGTCGCCGTCGCTCAGGCCGCCGGGATTCGGGTCCTGGCGGCCCGCCCGCCCCGCTCCGTCCAGATGAACGCCGGCGCCGCCGCTGGAGTTGAAGCCCCAGACGCCGTTGCCGCCGCCCGACCGCCTGCTTTTTCTGCACGCCGACACCCGGCTGCCCGAGGGGTTCGAAAACCAGGTCCGCCGGGCGCTGGCATGCCCCCGGGTGGCCGCCGGCGCCTTCCGGCTCCGGATCAACGCCCCCGGCCACCGCCTCCGGATCATTGAACGGGCGGCCAACTGGCGCTCCCGCCTGCTGCAGATGCCCTACGGCGACCAGGCCTTGTTCATGGGAAGAAACCTGTTTTGGGAGCTGGGAGGCTTTCCCCCGATTCCCATCATGGAGGATTTCGAACTGGTGCGGCGCCTCAAACGCCGGGGCCGCATCGCGCTGGCGCCCGGCTGCGCCGAGACATCGGCCCGGCGCTGGCTGCGGCTGGGCGCCGTGAAGACCTGGCTGATCAACCAGTGGGTCATCGCCGCATACTGCGCCGGCGTTCCCCCCCACCGCCTGGCCGCCTGGTACCGGGGTAAAAAGGGCTAAAGTTTCCCCCGGCCGGGACGATATGTCTCAGCATGCGCCCCCATGCTGGAACCCCCGCCTTTTTCCGGGTCCCGATTCCGGGTTTTTTAGAAACACAGGATGCATCGGATTTTTGGAGTTGCGGGGTCGGGCCTCGGTGGTTATATTTTCCGATACGCCAATCAGAGCTCACACCGTTAAAGACTGCGTTATGAACAACGATTCGTTCCACAAGATTCTTTTCGAACGGCCCCGGCTGCCGGAGCTGCGGGAGCAGTATGCGGTCGTGGACATGCATTTCCACAGCCACCTGTCCGACGGGCACGACTCGATCGAATCCATCGCGCAGCGCGCCCTGGACCTGGGGATCGGCATCGCGGTGACCGACCACAACGCCATTCACGGCGCCGTGGAGATCGACCGGTTCAAGGGTGTCTTCAGCATCCCCGGTATCGAGCTGACCTCCTACGAAGGCACCCACCTGCTGATTTATTTCTACGAGATCAAGAGCCTGCTGCGATTCTACAGCCAGCACGTCCAGCCGTTCGTGGGGGCCGAGGTCATGTCCTCCCTTTCCCTGGACCTGGCGGATCTCATCCGGCGGGCGCGTAAATTCGAGACGCTGATCATCTTCCCGCACCCTTACTGCGGCAGCTACACCGGCATCCACAACCCGTATTTCGACGACGAGCAATACGCGGAGCTGCTGGAGCTGGCCGACGGGGTGGAGGTGATCAACTCGGAGAACCTCAACAAATGGAACCTGAAAAGCGCCCTGCTGGGTTTCAACCTGAACAAAAGCATCACGGGCGGCAGCGACGGCCATCGCCTCGGTCAGCTCGGGCGAGTGGTCACGGTGGCCGACTGCGCCTGGAAGCGGCGCGCGTTCCTGGATGCGGTCAAGCGTCGCCGGGCGCGGGTTATCGGAAAAGAGATCGACCTGCTGCACAAAATGACATCCAACGGGGGCAAGCTGCGCTCCAGCATGCGCCACTACCCGGACCTGGTCGAAAAAAACCTGCGCTTCCTGAACACCACCTCCCGCCGGATCAAAGATAACATGAAGCGCAGTTTGAACGAACGGCTGCGCGACCATCGCCGCCGGGGCGGTTTGAGCTAAAAAAATCGGCCGCGATGCAGGCAAGCATCGCGGCCGACGCTGAAATCAGCTGGCGGGGTCAGGTCATCTGCCCCGTGCGCTGGAACTCCTCAAGGCTTTCCTGGTCCACCAGCAGAAACTGCCGGCGGCGGACCGCCCGGACCCGATTGTATTCGATCAGCTGGTAGACCACCTTGCGGCCGACGCCGAGATAGCGCGCGGCATCGGCCACGCTCACAAAATTCCCGCCGTTTTCCATAAGCTCGTTGAGATGTGCCATTCATTTGCCCCCTTGCTCCATGAGCGGTTTTGTTACAACTATGCTTACGATCATCGCGCACGTCAACCACACCCCGCTATACCGCCCTGAGCGACTGAAGGCCAACTCGCTTCACGAAAGGACGCTTGCAATGATCCGGAACGGCATGCTATTTAATCTCCATGTCTGCCGGACACCTCATGGCCTGCCACGATTGTGATCTCCTGCAAAAGATCCCCTTCCTGCCCGAAGGTTCGGAAGTGCGTTGCCGCCGCTGTAGAACTGTGCTTCTCGCCAACAAACCCAAGAGCTTTCAGCGCCCCTTGGCGCTGCTCTTCGCCGCAGTGATCCTCTTTGTCATGTTCAACGCTTTCCCATTCCTGACCTTTAAGAAAGGAAGCCTGGAGCATCAAACCCACGTTATCACGGGCATTCGTCAGCTTGCCGACCAGGGCATGGAAGCCCTGGCCGCCCTCGTTGCCATCAACTTGCTTATTGTCCCCGGGCTGCATTTACTGGCCTCCTTGTACGTGCTCGTACCGGCGAGCCTCAACCGCAAGGTTCCCGGCATGTTCCGCGTGTTTCGCTGGTTGAGGCTCCTCCAGCCCTGGCACATGGTGGAGATTTTCATGCTAGGGGTGCTGGTGAGCCTCGTCAAGCTTGCCAAAATGGCCCAGATCGTGCCGGGGGTCGCCGTGTACTCGTTGACGGCCTTCATCTTTGTCATGGCCGCGGCAACCGCCGCAGTCGATCCCCACGAAATATGGGAACGCTGGGAGGAACGCCGATGAAGAAAGCGGCCCTGACGGCGGCCAAGGCCGGTCTGATCGCCTGTTCGGTCTGCCACCTCCTGTGCCCCATGGCGCCTCCGGGAAGCACGGCCTCGGCATTGCGCTGCCCGCGCTGCGGCGCGACCCTGCACAGCCGCAAGCCGGACAGCATCGCTCGCACCTGGGCGCTGGTGATCGCCGCCGGCATCTTCTACATTCCCGCCAACCTGCTGCCGATGACCACCGTCACCTCGCTCGGCATGGTTCAGTCGGACACCATCATGAGCGGGGTGATCTACTTCGTTCAGTCCGGATCATGGCCGATCGCGCTGGTCATCTTCATTGCCAGCGTCTTCGTTCCTCTTTTGAAATTGTTCATTCTTTGCTACCTGCTGATATCCGTCCAGTGCAAGTCCCACTTCCGCCCCAAAGACCGCACGCGGCTTTACCTCATCACGGAGGCGGTCGGCCGCTGGTCCATGCTGGACATCTTCGTGGTCACCATTCTGGTGGCCCTGGTGAATCTCGGAGCGCTCGCTACCATCCAGGCCGGGCCGGCCGCGTTGCACTTCGCCGCCGTGGTGGTGATCACCATGTTCGCCGCCATGAGCTTCGACCCCCGTCTGATTTGGGATGCAAAGGAGAAGAAACATGAGTGATCAGCATTCGCCGGACGCCGGCTACCCTGAAATCCCCAGCGCATCCGTCAAGACCGGCCGGAGCCGTTTTTCACTGGTATGGCTCGTGCCGGTGGTGGCGGCCTTAATCGGCGGCTGGCTGGTGGTAAAGGCGCTGACGGAAAAGGGGCCGGAGATCACCATCACTTTCAAGTCCGCCGACGGACTCGAAGCCGGCAAGACCAAGGTCAAATACAAGGATGTGGAAATCGGTGTAGCCGAAGAAATCCGCCTGTCCACGGACGCCTCGCATGTCGTGGTAAAAGTCCAGATGATCAAGGAGGCGGAGCCCTTCTTATCGGAAAACACGCGTTTCTGGGTCGTGCGGGCGCGGGTCTCCGCCAGCGCCATCTACGGCTTGGGGACCGTTTTTTCAGGGGCCTACATCGATCTCGATCCCGGAAAACGGGGCAAAGCGGCGCGCAGTTTTACCGGGCTGGAGGAGCCGCCGATCGTCACGACCGGGCTTCCGGGGCGGCATTTCATCCTCGAATCGGAGCGCCGGGGCTCGCTCGAGGTCGGGGCGCCGATTTACTACCGGCAAATCCGGGTGGGCGAGGTCGTGGCCTACCACCTCAGCGAGGACGGCGCGAAAATCATTTCAAAGGTTTTCGTAAATGCCCCGTATCACCAGTTTGTCGGCAACAACACGCGGTTTTGGGTCGCCAGCGGTGTGGACTTGAAACTCAATGCCACCGGCATCACCTTAAACACCGAGTCCCTCGTCTCCATCCTGGTCGGGGGTATCGCCTTCGACACGTTCCCAAACAGCCACCCCTCGGAGGCGCCGGCCTCGGAGAATGCAATTTTTAAGCTTTACACGAACCGCGATGCCGCCCAGGAAAAGGTTTACAGTGCCAAAAATTATTTTGTCCTGCTCTTCGACGAATCGGTCAGGGGCCTGTCTCCGGGTGCGCCGATCGAATTCCGGGGGATTCCGATCGGAGAAGTAATCGACGTCAAGCCGGAATTTAACTTCCAAATGAATAAAGCCAGAATTCCGGTGATCGTAGCTGTGGAACCGGAGCGAATCTCCTTCGTCGGCAATCTGCCGAATGGGGTGACCCGGGAATCGCTGGTCGATTATCTCATCGAGAAGGGGCTCCGCGCCCAGCTGCGCACGGGGAATCTCCTCACCGGGCAGTTGTACATCGCGCTGGATTTATTCCCCGACGTCAAACCCGCCAAAATCGTGCGCGGCGGACGATACGGGCATCCCGAATTCCCGACCACCCCGACGCAGTTGGAGGAGATCGGCTCGAAGGTGACGCAGCTGGTCGCCAAGATCGACAAGATCCCCATTGAACAGATCGGCAGCGACCTGCGCGACACCATTCAAGGCGCCAAGCGCTTGACCAATTCCCCGGAGCTGACCGAAGCCCTGAAGTCGTTGAACGCGACCGTCAAGGAACTTCAGCTGCTGACGGCCGACCTGCGAACGCGCACGACGCCGGAAGTCAACGCCACCCTGGAGCAGGCGCGCAAATCGCTGGTGGCGGCGGAGTCTGCAATGAATGCGAATTCTCCGCTGCAAAACCGGCTGCTGATCACGTTGGATGAGCTGGGCCGGGCGGCGGGAGCGCTGCGTAATCTCGTGGACTACCTGGAACGCAACCCGCAGAGCCTTTTGACCGGAAAGGAAGCCCCCAAATGAAAACACATCCTCATTCGCGCAGACTGATCTGCAGCGCATGCCTGCTGGCGTTGGCGCTGGCCGGGTGCCTCGGAACCAGCCGGCCGGTCGATTTTTTCACCTTGACCCCGCTGCCACGACCGGCCGGGGGTGCCGACGCCACCCCGGGCACCATCATCGCCCTCTACCCGGTGGTGATCCCGGAGTACCTCGACCGTCCGCAGATCGTCACCCGCCCCGATGACAACCAGATCACCCCGTCGGAGTTCAACCGGTGGGGCGGGTCGTTGAAGCATGCGTTTGCCAACGTGCTGGTGGAAAACCTGAATGTCCTCCTGGCGGGACGCCGGGCGCACGTCATGTTCGACACGCTGACCTTCGATCCGAGTTATCTCCTCACGGTGACCGTGAACCGCTTCGATGGGAAGCTCGGAGAGGCGGTCTGGCTGAATGCCGCCTGGTCGATCTGGGATGTGAGGGCCAAAAAGATATCGGCGGTGAAAACTTCGCTCATCCAGGAGAGGCCCGAGGCTGCGGGCTATGCCGCACTGGTGGCGGCCGAGAGCCGGGCCCTGGCCGCGTTGAGCCGCGAAATCGCCGGCGAGCTCGACCGGGGGCTCAAATCACCATAGCGGGGGGGTCAGCTTTTCTTGGTTTCAGACTCCTCGGCCGCCAAAAGTATTCTGGAGTCTTCCCGTTCCGGATCGCCGGCAGCCGGGGGGTTCCCCTTCGGCAGTTCGTTCTGAAACACCACGCCGTAGATTTCCCACACCGTGACCACCAGCGCGGCCACGATCGGCCCGATGATGATCCCCGCCACACCGAACATCATGATCCCGCCCAGGGTCCCGAAAAGAACCATCAGCTCGTGCAGGCGGGTGTCCTGACCCACCAGCCGCGGCCGCAGGAAATTGTCCAGCCCCCCCACCACCAGTGCGCAGAAGGCGAACAGCCCGATCGCCTGGCCGTAATGCCCGTTCGAGGCCAGGATGATGCTCGCCGGCAACCAGACGATGGCCGTGCCGATGCCCGGAACCAGCGACATGACCGCCGTCAGCGTCCCCCAGAAGATGAAGCTCGGGATGCCGATGACGGCAAAGGCCGCTCCGGTGAGGGTTCCCTGGAGGATGCCGATCACCGCCACGCCCTTGAGGGTGGCGCGGGTCACCGAGGTGAAGCGGTCCAGCATGCGCTCTCCGTCTTCCTGTTTCAACGGAAGGTAGCGCATGATCCAACCCAATATGCGATCGCCGTCCACCAGGAAAAAGAACATCGTGTAAAGGAAGATGAAAAGCATGAAGATGAGCTGCGCCGTCATCACGGTCACCGACGAGAGGCTGTTGATCAGAAAGCTGCTGAACCGCCCCACCAGCTCGCCGGCCTTGAGCAGGATCGTCTCCTTGTAAGGCAGGATGCGTTCGTAGAAAGGGATTTTTTCGAGCAGCTCCGAAAACTCCGCCGGCTGGCTCAGCTGTTTCTGGACCCAGGGCTTCACGGTCGCGCCGACCTTGATGGCCTCGCCGGTCACGGCCCCGACGAGACCGGCGAGCGGCAGGAGCACCCCGAACACGATCAGCAGCAGCGAGACCGCCGCGGCCAAGCTGCGGCGGCCGCCGAACCGGGCCTCCAGCCAGCGGTTGAGCGGCCGCGTGAGGGCGGAGAAGATTCCGGCCATGATGATGGTCATCAGGAATGGCCAGACCATGGCCAGAAACACCGCCGAAATGAAGAGCAGCAGCAAAAGCACGAACGCCTGGTTGAACCTGTCCTGGGTCATATCGCTTTTCCCGTCCGGCATGCGAGGTCGACGCCCTCTCGGATGCCTCTGCCGAAATAATATTTGATCTGCACCGGCTCCGTCAAGCCTCCGCCGGAAACACGGAGACTTTTCACGCGAACTTGCGAAAATGCATGAGGTAATTCACGTGGGCGTTGCCGCCGAGCTTGTAGGTGCGGGTGAAGGGATTGTAATGCAACCCGCTCAGGTCTTGCAACTCGAGCCCGCCGGCCTGCGACCAGCCTTTCAATTCAGAGGGCTTGACGAACCGGCGATAGGAGTGGGTGCCCCTTTTCACCAGCCGCAGCACGTACTCCGCGCCGACGATGGCAAACAGAAACGATTTCGGGTTGCGGTTGAGGGTGGCAAAGAAGACATCCCCGCCGGGCTTGACCAGCCGGGCGCTCGCCGCCACGATCGAGGCCGGATCCGGCACATGCTCGAGCAGCTCCATGCAGGCCACCACGTCGAAACGCCCGGAGGCCTCCTGCGCGAACTGCTCGGCCGTCGCCAAACGGTAGTCCACCGCCACCCCGGAGGTCTGCAGATGAAGCCGGGCGACCGCCAGGGGCGCCTCGGCCGCGTCGATCCCGGTGACCGAAGCCCCCAGGGCCGCCATGGCTTCGGCCAGGATCCCCCCGCCGCAGCCGAGGTCAAGCACGCTCCGGCCCGCCAGCGGAGCCCGGCCGTTGATGTAGCCGACCCTCAGACCGTTGATGTCGTGCAGGGCCTTGAACGCCCCGTTGCGGTCCCACCAGATCGGCGCCAGCGATGCGAATTTGGCGATTTCCTCGGGATCGAGGTTCGGCGTGAGCTGTTTACCCATAGATCGCTTTTTAGGTCACTTTTTTTCGCGCACCCCTATCGAGAAAAATGAAATGCGGCCTCCTGCCCGGCAGACCGGCTTAATGAGAAGTACGAATTCAAGGCGTGCGAAGCCTGCGCAGAGCGGCCGGCGGCCGGCACGCCGCAGCGACGGATCGCCGCAGCGCCACGCGCCGGTCGAGTTCCTCACGAAGCCGTTATTTTTTCAGCGCCCACAGCTGCGACAAGATCATCCCCGCCAGCATCAGCGCGCATCCGACCCACTCCCGCAGGCGGAGGGTCTCGCCGAGCATCATCCAGCCCCCCCAGGCGGCGAACACCGCCTCGAGGCTCATGAGGATCGACGCGTGCGCCGGATGGGCATCGCGCTGGGCCACCACCTGCAGCGTGTAGGCCACCCCGACCGACAGGACGCCGCCGTAGAGAATAGGCATGGAAGCGGCGTAAATGGAAGCCCAGGCAACGCTCTCGAACCAGACGGCGGCAACCAGGGACAACAGCGAACAGACTGAAAACTGATAAAACGCCAACTCCACCGGACGTGTCCGGGGGGAGAGCCAGGCCACCAGGAGCACCTGGAAGCTCCAGAAAACGGCGCTCACCAGCACCAGCAGGTCCCCGAACTCCATCTGGAAGCCGGCGGTGACCGACAGCAGGAAGAGGCCGGCCGCACAGAGAAAAGCCCCGGCCCAGGTTCCCGCCGAAGGGCGCTGGTTCCAGAAAAGGCCCAGGATCGGCACGATCACCACGTAAAGCCCCGTGATGAAACCGGCCTTGCCGGCGGTGGTGTAGAGCAAAGCCGCTTGCTGCAAGGAAGCGGCGACAAACAATACCACGCCGAGCGCCCCTCCGCCGAAAATAAACAGCCGCGAGGCCATGGGGGCCGCGATCGGGCCGGCGGGCGGCCGGGCCGCGAGCAAGAGCGGGGCCAGGGTCAGGCTGCCCAGCGCGAAACGGACCCCGTTGTAGGTGAACGGCCCCACATGGTCCATGCCCACCCGCTGGGCCACGAAGGCAAATCCCCAGATGGCGGCGGTGAGGAGCAGGAGGAGGTCGGCTCTGGCCGTGGCCGCTTTCATCGCTCACCGGGGCGGGTTCTGGAGAACCGCCGCCGCGACCCGGCGATGCCCGATCTGGACGGTCAAAATGCCCGCCGTGATGAGCACCAGCGCCAGCAGGATCATGTCGGTGATCGGCTCTCCCAGCAGGGCGCCCGCCAGGAGAACCCCGGACACCGGAATCAGAAAGACAAACGAATGCAATGCCACCGCTCCGTAGGTTTGCAGGAGCCGGTTCCAGACGACAAACGCAAACGAGGTGGTGAGCACCACCTGGAACACGATGGCCGCCACGATCCCGCCGTCGATCCGCGAAACCATGGGCGCGTCCCACAGCGGCGCTCCCAGCGCAAACAAAGGAATCGAAAAGAGCAGCTGGTAAAACACGATCTGAATCGACGAAATGCTCCGGATCAGGTGCTTGGTGTAGGCGGCGCTGCAGGCCCAGATGAAGGTGGCGGCCAGCAGCATCAGGTCGCCGGTCATCAAGTCCGCGCTCATCGCCGACCGGTCCATGAAAATGCAGGCAGCGCCGGCAAAGCCGAGGACGAGGCCGATCAATTTCAAGAAGGTGATCCGGTCGCCGGCCAGGAAGAAGTGCGCCAGGAAAAGAAGAAAAAACGGCTGCAGGTTCGTGATCAGGGCACCCCGGGAAGCGCTCGTCAGGGTGAACCCCACGTAGACCAGGGAGAGCTGCAGGGTGAAAAGCAAGGAGTTGATCAGCAAGGGAAGCAACTGCCCGGGCCGAGGGCCCAGCGACTCCCCGGACACTCTCGCCCAGGCCCACAGAAAAAGGGCGGAGGCCCCGAACCGGACGGCTGCGGAGGTGAAAGGCCCCAGTCCCGACAGGCTGAACTTGATCGCGACGGTGTTCGCGCCCCACAGCACGCAGAGAAACGCCGCCAGGGAAGATGCCAAAAGGGAAAGTTTCTGGTCGGGCAACGAGGTGTCTCTCACTAGGCCGCCCGGAAGGTGAGTTCCCACTGTCTGGCCCCTATAATACCGTGAAACCGCTATGCGGATTTCTTCATCTTCAGCACCGTTTCGGACCGATGATCTCCGAAATTGTCGTAGCTGTATCGAACCTCACAGAACTGGGCCCGAAAATGGTTCACTTCCTCCTTTACGTCCTTCCTGGCGATCAGGCACTCGTGAATGAGCACGGCGATCCGTTCCATCTCCGGCTCGCCCATCCCGCAGCGCGTCATCTCCTGCACCCCGATCCGAATGCCTTCCGGGCGGTCGTGGTTGCTCAGGGGCTCGTGGGGCAGCATGTTCATGTTGAGGATGATGTCGTTGGCTTCAAGGGCCCTGGACACTTTCTCCCCGCCGCCGTTGGATTTGACGTTCACAGCCACCTGGTGGCTTTCGGTGTAGCCGAAATCCTTGCCTTGGACGTCGAAACCCAGCCGGTCGAGCGCGGCGGCCAGCGCCCGGGCGTTGCGTATGGTGTTATCGGCGTAGGTTTCGCCGAAATCCATCATCTCGTAAGTGCAGATGGCCATCTGGGCCAGCGTGTCCAGGTGGTGGTTGCTGGAGGAGCCCGGAAAAGCCCCGCGGTCGATCTTGCGCCAGGGTTCTTCCGGCATGTTGCTCAGGATGACCCCGCGCTGGCTGCCGAAGAAGGTCTTGTGGGTGCTGGCGGTCATGAGCCAGGCGCCTTCCCTGAGAGGGCTCTGAAACCGTTTGCCGGCGATCAGGCCCAGGACGTGGGCGGCATCGTACATGATCAGGGTCTTGGTGTGCCGGCAGACCTCGGCGAGCTCGGCCACCGGTTCCGGGAAGAGGAACAGGCTTTTGCCGACCACGATCAGCTTCGGCCGTGTTTTCTCGATCAGGTAGGCCGTCTTGTCGACATCGATATGATAGCCGTCCGGGGTCAGGGGGAAGTCGACGATGTTGTGGGTGAATTTGCCGAGCGCCCCCCGGCGGTGGTGGCTGATGTGGCCGCCGCCCGGCGTGGAGTTGACCATGACCACGTCACCAGGGCCGACGAACCGGCTGAAGACCGCCTCGTTGGCGTTGGTCCCGCTGATCGACCGCACCTCGCAGTGGTCGCACTCGAAGATGATTTTCAAATTGGTCTTGAGCTGGCTTTCGATTTCGTCGATGTAGGAGGTCCCCCGGTAGTAGCGCTCCCCCGGATGGCCTTCGGCGTACCGATGGGCGAAGTCCGAGCCCCCGCCCGCCCGGGCGCGGCGGCTCATGACGTTTTCGCTGGCGATGAGGTTCAGGCACTGCCGCCGCCACTCATCCTGCTTCTTGATCAACCCCTCGATTTCCGAAATCTTCTTCGCGTACATGTAACGAGATCCCCTTTTGAATGAAATGGCTTCGCCACCCGGCGGCTTCGTTGAATGCTCAACTGGAACTGGCGATGAGCGTGGAGTGAAACGCAGCGTTAAGGTGCAGCCGCCTCTCTCCGGAGGCGGAACGAGGCTTCTCACGAGGTCGTTCAGGTGGGCGGGACTATAGGCGATACCGTATAACCTGTCAAGAAAGCATCCGGGTCGCGCCGCCGCCGGAATAGGTGCCGGTGAGTTTCCCCGTCCGGTAGCCGTGCGCCACGAAGCGGTCCGATGCGGCGGCGCGCCTGTTTTCATCGAAGCTGGCGGAAACGGTCCGGCCCTCCGCCCGCGAAGCGCAATCCCTGGATTGACCCGGGCGCCGCTTCACTGCTATGGGACGCACATGCCTCGAAACGCACCCAGCCATGCGACCTGCCGCAGCGATGACCCTGAGCCGCAATGGTACCTGTACATGGTGCGATGCCGCAGCGGGAACCTCTACACCGGCATCGCCACCGATGTCGAACGCCGCCTGGCCGAGCACCGCGCCGGCAAGGGCGCGAAGTACCTGCGCGGACGCGGGCGTCTGAGGCTCGTCTACCAGCAGCGGATCGGCACCCGGGGGGCGGCCCTGAAAATTGAACGGCTGATTAAAAAATGGCCGAAACACAGAAAGGAGCGGCTGGTGGCCTCCGGCATCGGCACCGAAGAGATGCTGCACCGGAACCCCTTATAGCTCCTTCCGTCGTGCGCGCCGATTCCCCTTGATTGGAAAAACCCGCCTCAGTTGAGCTCCCCCACGGCCCCCTCCACCGCCCGCAGGATTTCACCGCTGCGCATCAACTCGCCCATGGCCGCGATGTCGGCGGCGAGAAAGCGGTCGGCATCCAGGTGGGCGATGGACTTGCGGATCACCTGGAAGGCGGCCCGCGTCCCTTCCCCCGGCTTCAGGTTGGTGAAAAGGTCCAGGCCCTGGGCGGCGCAGAGCAGCTCGATGGCGACCACGTTGGCGGTGTTGGCCTCGATCTCCCGGCACTTGCGCGCGGCGATGGTGCCCATGGAGACATGGTCTTCCTTGTTGGCGGAGGTGGGGATGGAATCGACGCTCGCCGGATGCGCCAGCACCTTGTTCTCGGAAACCAGGGCCGCCGCGGTGTACTGCGCGATCATGAAGCCGGAGTTCAATCCCCCGTCTTTCACGAGAAAGGCCGGAAGTCCGCTCAGGTTGGGGTTGACCAGCCGCTCGATGCGCCGCTCGGAGATGTTGGCCAGCTCCGCCACGGCCATGCCCAAGAAATCCATGGCGAGCGCCACCGGCTGCCCGTGGAAGTTGCCGCCCAGCAGAAACTCGCCTTCGTCGGGAAAAATGAGAGGGTTTCCCGTCGAGGAGTTCATCTCGGTTTCGATCACGCGACGGCAGTAGGCGATGGCGTCTTTGGTCGCCCCGTGCACCTGCGGCGAGCAGCGCAGGGTGTAGGCATCCTGGATGCGGGAGCAGTCCTGGTGGGAGGAGATGATTTCGCTGTTGCGCGTGATGCGCTCCATGTTGGCGGCCGCCGCGATCTGCCCCGGGTGGGGCCGCACCTGGTGGATCCTGGGGTTGAACTCCGTACGGCTGCCCATCAACACCTCAAGGCTCATGGAGGCCGCGATGTCGGTCAGCCGCGAGAGCCGGATGGCATCGTAAACGGCCAGCCCCCCGATGGCCGTCATGACCTGGGTGCCGTTGACCAGCGCAAGCCCCTCGGCCGACTCGAGCTGAAGCGGCGGGAGGCCGCAGACGGCCAGGGCTTCGGCGCCGCTGATGCGCCGCCCCTCGTGAAAGGCCTCGCCCTTTCCCAGCAGCACCAGGGCCATGTGCGCCAGGGGCGCCAGATCGCCGCTGGCCCCCACCGAGCCTTTCTCCGGCACCACCGGAACAATGCCGCCGTTCAGCAGGCCCTGGAGGTGCCGGGCGGTCGCCAGGCGGATGCCGGAATGGCCGCGCGCGAAATCCTTGAGTCGAAGCGCCATGGCCGCACGCACGATCTCCGCTTGGAGGGGCGCGCCCACGCCGGCGGCATGGCTCATGAGAATGTTCTCCTGCAGCCGCCGGGTGTCCTTTTTGGAGATGGCCACGTCGCTCAGGGCGCCGAAGCCCGTCGTCACCCCGTAGATTCTGCGTTCTTCCGTTACCCACCGGTCGACCAGCGCCCGGCCCTCTGCGATGCGGTGCTCCGCGGCGGGGCCCAGACGAACTGCCGCTCCTTCCCGCGCAACGGCCGCGAGGTCCTCAATCGTCATTCCGTCCATATCGAGAAACAAGTTCTTCATGGGGTTCGCTCTCCGGGGTGTTCGGGTGCGATGCGCAACGCGCCGATGCCCCCGACGGCGCGAACTTCGTTGGGTGCGCCGAGAGCGATCGCTCGCGGAATTTTTTAAATCTTAGAACGCGCGATCGAGGAAGTAAAGGAATTCGGCCGCTGCGATCGGTGAAAAGGATTGCATCTATGAAGTTTGCGAGCTATAGTAGGAAATACGGCAACCAGCCGGCGGACCGCGCCTTGAAATTCCAGGGCAGCAGCGCCGCCACAATCCACAAACGGGAGGATGAAATGGCACCAGTAAAAAAAGTCACCAAAAAAGCAGTGAAAAAACCAGCTGCGAAAAAACCCGCCGCCAAGAAGCCTGCCGCCAAGAAACCGGCTGCAAAAAAAACGGCTGTAAAAAAACCCGCCGCCAAGAAACCGGCTGCAAAAAAAACGGCTGCAAAGAAGCCGGCTGCAAAAAAAACGGTCGCAAAGAAGAAAAAGTAGCGCCGCTTCGCTACTGCCCGCTGCGATATAATAAGGACACGGGGAGCCTGGCCGGTCATCGAACCGGCAGAGCTCCCCGTTTCCGTTTTTTCTTCTCTTCCCGTCGAAGCTCGCGTCACCCGGCCGTCACGTCCCCGGCCACCGGAAGGGTCATGCCATTCATGCGAGGCTAAAGATCGCTGCGGACCAGCTGCCCGGCCATCTTCTCATAGAATTGAATCACGCCGCCGTGATCGTCCTTCTGCTTTCCGTCGACCCGCAGAGCCTGCATGATCTCCATGATGGTGCCGGTCAACGGGATCGGGACGCCGATGGCGTGGGCCGTGTCCAGGGCATTCTGCAGATCCTTGATGTGCAGCTCGATGCGGAAGCCCGGCTTGTAATTGCCCTTGAGCACCATGGGCGCCTTGGCATTGAGCACCGTGCTGCCGGCAAGCCCGCCTTTGATGGCGTCGAAAACCTTGCCGGGATCGACCCCCGCCTTGGCGGCGAGCACCAGCGCCTCGGACATGGCCGCGATGTTCAGCGCCACGATGATCTGGTTGGCGAGCTTGGTCACGTTGCCGCTGCCGATCTCGCCGCAGAGCACGGCGGAGGCGCCCATTTTGAGCAGGATCGGCTTGACCTTCTCGAAGATCTCGGCTTTGCCGCCGACCATGATGGCAAGCGTCCCGTCGACGGCCTTGGGCTCACCGCCGGAGACCGGCGCATCGAGCATCTCGACGCCCTTCCGGGCCAGCTCGACCGCCACTTCCTGTGCTGCCAGCGGGGCGATGGAGCTCATGTCCACCACGATGCTTCCTTTTCGAGCCCCCTCGATCACGCCATTCTTCCCCAGCACGGCCTCTTTGACATGCGGCGAGTTGGGCAGCATGGTGACGATGACCTCCCCCTGCGCCGCCACCTCTTTGGGCGAAGACCCGGCCTTGGCCCCGGCGTCGACGAGCTCCTGAACCGGCGCCGCCACCAGATCGTAAACCACCAGTTCGTAACCGGCCTTCAACAGGTTCTTGGCCATGGGCTTGCCCATGATTCCCAGTCCGACAAATCCGATCTTCATGCTATTTTCTCCCTTCCGATGAAATTGGCCTTCCGGAGTTGAATGTTCCGCGGGAGCGCCGTGCGCATCACGGCGCCCGATCACAAAACGGGGGAAACCTTTCGAGGGTGCAATCTTTTTTCCCGAAAGTCAATTCCCGTCTGATGGTTGTCGGGGTTCTCCGCGCCGAGGCCGTCCCGGCAACTCCCTTCTGGCCGACGGGGTCGGCAGGGTCTCAGGCCGGGGCCGTGTTCGGCCGGATGCGCTTGTGGGGCCTCTGGCTCCCGACAAATGCGTTCAGCTTCCCGGCCAAACCGCCGCTTGAATTGCATTTAAATTTAGACTAATCATAAGCGTCAGACCACGGCCCGGAAGCTCTCGTGTTTTTTAAGCCGGCACGTCAATATCCCAAGTTCCGGCTTCTCACGCAAAGACGGAGCGGAGTGAATCGTCAAGTGAATCGTCATAGGATAGGCTTCAAAAAATAACGGCGGCCTGAGCCACCGATGAAAACAACCTAAGGATGCGCAACGTGTACTCCAACGAGTCCATCTCGCAAGCCATGCGGATTCATCTCGGAGCGCTTTTCGACGAACTGCCGCCGATGCCGGATTTCGCCGCGGGCATCCGCCGGGCGCCGGCGCGGCATTTCAATCTCTCGGCACCGGACACCGCGCTCGCCCTCAAGAACGCCCTGCGCTACATCCCCGAGAGGTGGCACCGCACGCTGGCGCCGGAGTTTCTGGAGGAACTGACGACCCGCGGACGGGTCTACGGCTATCGCTTCCGGCCGGCCGGCCCGATCACGGGTCGTCCCGTGGACGCGTACGAAGGCGGCTGCATCGAAGGCCGGGCCTTCCAGGTGATGATCGACAACAACCTCGACGTCGAGGTCGCCCTCTACCCGTATGAGTTGGTGACCTACGGCGAGACCGGCCAGGTCTGCCAGAACTGGATGCAGTACCGGCTGATCAAACGCTACCTGGAAGTCCTCACCCGCGAACAGACCCTGGTCATGGCCTCGGGGCACCCGGTGGGCCTTTTCGCATCCTCGTCCGAAGCCCCGCGGGTCATCATCACGAATGCCCTCATGGTGGGCTGCTTCGACGACCCGGAGAACTGGCACCGCGCCATGGCGCTGGGGGTGGCCAACTACGGGCAGATGACCGCCGGCGGTTGGATGTACATCGGGCCCCAGGGCATCGTGCACGGCACCTGCAGCACGATTTTAAACGCGGGCCGCGCCAAGCTTGGTATTCCGGCGGACCAGGACCTGGCCGGCCGGCTGTTCGTGACCTCGGGGCTGGGCGGCATGAGCGGCGCCCAGGGCAAGGCCGTGGTCATCGCGGGCGGGGTCGGCATCATCGCGGAGGTGGACGGCTCGCGCATCAAAACCCGACTCGACCAGGGCTGGATCGACCAGGTGACGGACCA
>CAZLSV010000009.1:20271-29701 GCA_964562235.1 uncultured Desulfatibacillum sp. | reverse complement strand
CCGAGGCGTTCGCCGCCGCGGCCGACGCCCTGCGCCGCCGCCGGGGCCGGGCCATCGCCTTTCACGGGAATGTGGTCGACCTGCTGGAGCATGCGCTCCAGCAGGATATTCACATCGATCTGCTCTCGGACCAGACCTCCTGCCATGCCGTGTACGAGGGCGGGTACTGCCCCCAGGGGATCAGCTTCGAGCAGCGCACGGAGCTGCTGCGCAGCGGCCACGCCGGGTTCCGGGAAATGGTGGATGCGAGCCTGCGCCGTCACTATACCCTCGTCAAGGCCCTTTCGGACCGCGGGACCTATTTCTTCGACTACGGCAACAGCTTTCTGAAAGCGGTCTACGACGCCGGCGTCAAGGAGATCTGCCAAAACGGCGAGAACCCGCTCGACGGCTTCATCTTCCAGTCCTATGTCGAGGACATCATGGGGCCGATCCTCTTCGATTACGGCTACGGCCCCTTCCGCTGGGTGTGTTTGAGCGGCCGGGACGAGGACCTCGCCCGGACCGACCGGGCCGCCATGGCGTGCATCGACCCCGAGCGGCGCTTCCAGGACCGCGACAACTACAACTGGATCCGCGACGCCGCCAAGAACCGGCTGGTGGTCGGCACCAAGGCCCGGATCCTCTACCAGGATGCGCTGGGGCGGACGAAGATCGCCCTGAAGTTCAACGAAATGGTGCGAACCGGGCAGATCGGACCGGTCATGCTCGGCCGCGACCACCACGACACCGGCGGCACGGACTCGCCTTTCCGGGAGACCGCCAACATCCGCGACGGCAGCAACATCATGGCGGACATGGCCACGCACTGCTTTGCCGGCAACGCCGCCCGCGGCATGAGCCTGGTCGCCCTGCACAACGGCGGCGGGGTCGGCATCGGCAAGGCCATCAACGGCGGCTTCGGCCTGGTGCTCGACGGCAGCGAGCGCGTGGACGCGGTCATCCGGCGGGCCCTGCCCTGGGACGTGATGGGCGGGGTGGCCCGTCGCGCCTGGGCACGCAACGAGGCCTCCATCGAGACGTGCATCCGCTACAACGAGCTGCAGGCCGGCGCGGACCACATCACGCTGCCGTATCGGGCGGATGATGGACTGCTGGAGAAGTTGGTCGCCGCGGCGTTCCAACGGATGAAAAAAAACGGATAGAAAAGGAGCGACCCATGGCCGGCATGACCCGTATCCTCGAATGTGTACCCAATTTCAGCGAGGGGCGCGACCGGGAGAAGATCGAAAAGATCATCCAGCCCTTCCGCGGCCGGGAGGGGGTCAAACTTCTGGACTGCCAGCGGGACGAAGACCACAACCGCTGCGTCGTCACGGTGGTGGGCGAGCCCGAGCCGCTCACGGCCGCCGTCCTCGAAGCCATGGGGGCGGCGATCGCGCTGATCGACATGCGCCGCCACAAGGGCCAGCACCCGCGCATGGGCGCGGTGGACGTGGTGCCGTTCATCCCGGTGAAGAACGTCGACATGAAGGAGGCCGTCGCGTTGTCGCGCCGGGCGGCGGAGGCGGCCGCCCAAAATTTCAACCTGCCGGTTTTCCTTTACGAGGAATCCGCAACGGCCGCCCACCGCCGCAACCTGGCCGACATCCGCAAGGGGCAGTTCGAGGGCATGGCCGAGAAGATCCGGCAGCCCGAGTGGCGACCGGATTTCGGGCCGGCCGGCATCCACCCCTCGGCCGGCGTCACCGCCGTGGGCGCCCGGATGCCGCTCGTGGCCTACAACGTCAACCTCGGCACCGCCGATCTCGAGATCGCCAACGACATCGCCCGCAAGGTCCGGCATCTCAGCGGCGGCCTGCGCTACTGCAAGGCCATCGGGATCGACTTGAAGGAGCGCGGCATCGTTCAGGTCTCCATCAACATGACCGATTTCACCAAGACCGCCCTCTACCGCGTGTTCGAGCTGATCCGCATCGAGGCCCGGCGCTGGGGCGTGCCCGTGGTCGGCAGTGAAATCGTCGGCCTGGTCCCCATGGGGGCCTTGATCGACACGGCCGCCTATTACCTGCAGCTTGAGAATTTCAAGATGGAGCAGGTGCTCGAATCAAGAATCTATGAATAGCGACTTATGAACGGAAGCCTCATCATCAAGAATGCGACCGAACTGGTGACCTGCTCCGGGTTCTCCGCCAAGAAGGGCCGGGACATGTCCGAGCTCGGCATCATTGTCGACGGCGCCGTCGTCATCGAGCAGGGCAAAATCTCGCGGGTGGGCGGCACGGCGGAAGTGACGGCTGAACTCGAAAACTCGGGCAGGGATCTTTCCGGCTTCGACACGATCGATGCCTCCGGCAAGGCCGTGCTGCCGGGGTTCGTCGACTCCCACACCCATCTGGTCTTCGGCGGCGACCGCGCGCAGGAGTATGCCTGGCGGCTGAAGGGCGACAGCTACATGGACATCCTGCAGCGCGGCGGCGGAATCCTCAGCACCGTCGCCGCCACGCGCAACGCCTCGCGCGAGGAACTGAGCGAAGCCGGCCTGAAGCGGCTCGATTCCATGCTCGGCTTCGGGGTCACCACGGTCGAGGGCAAGAGCGGCTACGGCCTGGACCGCGCAACCGAGATCCGGCAGCTGGAGGTGATGGCCGACCTGAACCGCCGGCACCCGCTGGAGGTCGTGCCCACCTTCATGGGGGCGCACGCGGTCCCGCCCGAGTACAAGGGCCGCGCGGACGCTTTCATCGATTTTCTGCTGGAAGAAGTGCTGCCCGAGGTCGCCGCCCGCCGCCTGGCCGAGTTCTGCGATGTTTTCTGCGAAAAGAACGTGTTCTCCGTCGCGCAGTCCCGCCGCCTGCTGACAACGGCGGCCCCCGCGGGTTTGAAACCGAAGCTGCACGCCGACGAAATCGTCCGGTTGGGGGGCGCGGAGCTTGCGGCTGAAATCGGCGCGGTCTCGGCCGACCATCTGCTCGCCGCCTCCGACGAGGGCCTGGCTGCCATGGCGGCGGCGGGCGTGGTGGCCACCCTGCTCCCGACGACAGCCTTCAGCCTGCGCGAGCCCTACGCCCGGGGCCGCTTCATGATCGACGCCGGCGGCGCGGTCGCCCTCGCCACCGATTTCAACCCGGGGAGCTGTTTTTCGGAGTCGATTCCCCTGGTGGCGGCGCTCGCGGCGCTTTACATGAACCTCTCGCCCGAGGAGATCGTGACCGCGCTCACGATCAACGGTGCGGCCGCCCTGGGACGGGCCGAGATCGTCGGAAGCCTCGATCCCGGCAAACAGGGGGACGTCGTCATCCTTGAAAACCCGTCCTACCGCTTCATCCCCTATCACATCGGCGTGAGCACGGTGGAAAAGGTCATCAAGGGCGGCGTCCTGGTTTTCGACAAACTCAAACATGGAGGCGCTCGGTGCTGACGGATCTGTCGATCAAGGATTATCTCGCCAAAACCGCATCCGGGGACCCGGTTCCCGGCGGCGGCAGCTCCGCGGCCTTGAATGCCGCGCTGGCCGCTGCATTGACCGAGATGGTGGCGCATCTGACCATCGGCCGGAAAAATTTCGTGAGCGTGGATGCCGAGATGCGGACGGTGGCTGAAAAAGCGGCGGACCTGCGGCGGACGCTGATTGAGGACATCGACCGCGATTCCGAGTCCTACGCCCAGGTCCTGAAGGCCTTTCAGATGCCGAAGGGCACCGAGGCGCAGAAGGCCGACCGCGCCCGGGCCGTCCAGGAGGCCTTCAAGCAGGCCGCCCTCGTCCCGTTGGGCGTCGCCCGGGCGGCCGTCGCGCTGATGGACCTCGGCCGCACCGTGATCTCGAAGGGCAACCCGAACGCCGCCTCCGACGGGGCCGCCGGGGTGCTGGCCGCGCGCATGGCCGCCCGGGCGGCCGTCTACAACGTGCGGATCAACCTCGGCGCCATCACGGACGAGGCCTTCACCTCCGAACTGCGCCGCGCAGCCGACCGGCTCGAAGCCGATGCCGAGGCGAAGGAGCGGGCGGCCCTGGCGGAGTTGAAAATTTAGGCAGCGGCGAGACTCCAAAGACGGGAGAAATCGCGATACCGGATATTCGGTGGTCCTTTTTCCGGCCGCACCGGTCATCGCGTATTCGGGATCGAGAGCCCCGCATCCAACCATGCAACTTTTCATCGAACAACTCTTAAACGGCATCGCGACGGGGTCGATCTACGCCCTGGTCACCCTGGGCCTGGCGCTGGTCTACGGGATCATGCGCATCCTGCATGTCGCCCACGCGGCCGTGTACACGATCGGCGCCTATGCGGGGCTTTGGTTCTTCGACCTCACCGGCAGTCTCCTGGCCGCGGTGTTGGGGAGCATGGCCGTTTGCGCACTGGTGGGGGTTTGCATCGAACGCTTCGTCTACTTTCCCCTGCTGAAATTCCCGCCCTTCGTGCCCCTGATCGCCAGCATCGCGATCCTGCTGTCCGTCGAGGAACTGTGCCGGCTGGTGGCCGGCCCCCAGATTCTCACGTTCAATGCCCAGTTGCCCTTTCCCGAGTTTCATATCGCGGGGGTCACGGTCACCTCCACGATCACCGCCGTGTACGCCATCACCGCCGCGGTGATCGGCCTGCTCTGGATCATCACGACCAAAACCGAGCTGGGGCTCGCCATGCGGGCCGCCTCCCAGGACATGCCCATCGCCGATGCGATGGGGATCAACTCCCACTGGATCGTGAGCGTGACCTTTGTGATCGGCTCGGCCGTCGCGGCCGTGGCCGGGATTCTGGTGGGCATTTACTTCAACCAGGTCTACCCGACCATGGGCGCCATTCCGGCTTACAAAACGCTCGCCCTCATCGTGGTGGGCGGCCTGGGTTCGGTGCCCGGCGCGGTCGTGGCATCGCTGCTGCTCGGCATGGCGGAGACGATGCTGATCGGCTACGCGGACATCCCCCTGCCCCGGGATGCGCTCGCGTTCATCGCCATGATCGGCGTGCTCATGTGGCGCTCCCAGGGGCTCATGGGCTCACGCTAGCGCGACGACCCAAGGAACTTACGCTTGAGCGAATACCTTATCACCATCGCCACCGTCATCGTCATCAACGGCATCGTGGCCTGCGGCCTCAACGTGATCGTGGGCTTTGCGGGGCAGATCTCCCTCGGCCACGCCGCCTTCTTCGGGATCGGGGCCTACACCGCCGCCCTGCTGGCCACCCAGGCGGGGCTCTCCTTCTGGGCGGCCCTGCCCATCGTGATCGCCATGAGCGCCTTCATCGGGCTGCTCCTGGGCATCCCCAGCCTGCGGGTACGCGAGGATTTTCTGGCCATCACCACCATCGGCATCAACTTCATCGTGGAAGCGGTCTTCAACAACTTCGAGTTCTTCGGCGGCGCGCTGGGGATCGGCGGGATTCCGCGGGTGGGGCTTTTCGACCTCAAGCTCCGGGGCGCGGAGTTTCTGGGTCTGTGCCTCTTTTTTCTGGTCGTCGTGATGGCCGTCTGCGGATGGCTAACGCGCTGCTGGGCGGGCCTGGCCTGCTTCGCTCTGCGGGAAGAGGAGACGGCCGCCGCCAGCGTGGGGATCTCGCCCGTGCGCTTCAAGCTCTTGGCCTTCGTGATCGGCACCGGCATGGCGGGGTTGGGCGGGGCGCTCTATGCCCATTTCATGCGCTTCATCTCCGCCTCCGATTTCGCCTTCCCGCTGTCGGTCTCGCTGCTGAGCATGGTGGTGGTGGGGGGCATCGGGACGCTCTGGGGCCCGATCCTCGGCGCGCTCATCATCGGGGTGCTGCCCGAGCTCTTCCGCCCCCTGACCGACTACCGCATCCTCTTCTACACCTTGCTGCTTCTGCTGATGATCCGCTTCCAACCCGGCGGGCTGCTCGGCGAGAACAGCACGGCGCGGCGGGTGTTCGCGAAAATGCGGCCCGGGGGCAGGCCATGAACCCCCCGCTGCTCGAAATCACCGGGCTCTCCAAGCACTTCGACGGGCTGCGGGCCGTGGACGGCGTCAGCTTCGGTCTTCAGCAAGGCGAAATTCTCGGGCTGCTCGGGCCCAACGGCGCCGGCAAAACGGTCTGCTTCAACCTCATCTCCGGGGTCTACAAACCCACCGCGGGGCAGGTGGCCTTTGACGGGCAGCGCATTGACGGGCTGGCGCCGCACGTGATCGCCGGACTCGGCATCGGCCGCACTTTTCAGATCGTGCGGCCGTTTGCCCACCTGAGCGTCCTTGAAAATGTCCTTGCGGCCCGCGGGGTCGCGCGCTACCGGAGCCTGCCGAAGATCTGGTCGGGCTGGAAGACCCCAACCGAGCGGCTCGCGGCGTTGGGCCTGCTCGAGCGCGTGGGGCTGGCCGACCTGGCCGAGCGCCGGGCCGGGCTTTTGCCCCTGGGCCACCTGCGCCGGCTCGAGATCGCACGCGCCCTCGCCGTCGGCCGAAAGCTCCTGCTGCTGGACGAGTCGTTTTCCGGTTTGCGCCACGAGGAGATCGCCCAGCTCGAAGCGCTCGTCCGGGCCATCCGGGCCGACGGTTTGACGGTGCTCCTGATCGAACACAACATGCGGGTGGCGATGGGGCTGTGCGACCGGCTCGTGGTGCTGGACCACGGCCGCAAGCTGGCCGAGGGGCGCCCGGCCGCGGTGCGCGCCGACCCGGCCGTGATCGAGGCCTACCTGGGCCGGAAAGGAAGCGCGCATGCTGCTTGAGGTGAGCGATCTGCACATCTCCTACGGCGACATCCGCGCGGTGTCCGGCGTCGGCTTCGGGCTGGAAAAAGGAGAGCTCGTTTCCATCATCGGCGCCAACGGCGCCGGCAAGACCTCCATCCTCGGCGGCATCATGGGCCTGGTGGCGGCGCGTAAGGGCCGCATCCGCTTCAAGGAGCGGGAAATGTGCCGGCTCGCGTCCTTCGAGCGCGCGCGGGCCGGCATGCGGCTGGTCCCGGAGCGCGCGCGGGTCTTCCCGCGGCTGAGCGTGCAGGAGAACCTGATGACCGGGGTTTACGGGCTGCGCCGCAAGATCGATGTCGACCGGCGCATCGGCTGGCTGCACGAGCTGTTCCCGATTCTCAAGGAACGCCGGGGCCAGCCGGCCTCCACGCTCTCGGGCGGCGAGCAGCAGCAGCTGGCCATCGCCCGGGCGCTCGTGTCCAACCCGGACCTGCTGCTCGTGGACGAGGTCTCCATGGGGCTCATGCCCAAGCTCGTGGACCAGGTCTTCGAGGTGCTCGCTCAGCTCAACCGTGACCACGGCCTGACCATCCTGCTCGTGGAGCAGAACGCCATGGCCGCCCTCGAGATCTCCCACCGCGCCTACGTGCTCGAAACCGGCGCCTGCGTGTTCGAGGGCCGCGCCGAGGAGCTGCTGAAAGACCCGAAGCTGAAGGCGGCGTATTTAGGAGAATAACAAGCGAGTTAACACTTGAAACTTAAAACCGTCGAAAAGGAGGCTTTATGAAACTCATTAAAACGCTTTCTATCCTTGGAATAATTTTTTTCTTCAGCTTCGGCACAGCCGAGGCTGAAGAAAAAATCAAGATCGGCCTGCTGGCCCCGCTCACCGGGTTTGCCGCGGCCGACGGGGCCAGCGTGAAGAATTCCGTGGATCTGGCCGTGGAAAAGGTGAACAAGGCCGGCGGGCTTCTCGGGAAAAAGGTCGAGCTGGTGGCCTACGACGACCGGGCCGACGCCAAGGAGGCCGTGGCGCTCGCCCAGAAACTCATCCAGCAGGACAAGGTGGTGGGCCTGGTGGCCGGCTCTTACAGCATGCCCTCCCGGGCCGTGGCGCCCCTGTTCCAGGACGAGGGCATCCCCCTGGTGGCGGCCTACGCGATCCACCCCGACGTCACCAAGGCCGGCGACTTCAACTTCCGCAACGGGTTTCTCGGCGCGGTGGAAGGCCGCGCCGCCGCCTACACGTCCGTGGAGCTGATGAAGGCCAAGAAGATCGCCCTGCTCACCAGCGACAACGACTTCGGCCGCACGCTCGCCGAAGGCTTCAACGAGTACCTGTCCAAATTCGCCAAGGGCAAGGCGGAGGTCGTCATCGCCCTGAACTACCCGATGTCCGAGAAGGATTTCAAACCCTACCTGTCGAAGATCAAGGAATTGAACCCGGACGTGATCTTTGCGAGCGGCTACTACTTTCAGACCGGGCCGGTGCTCAAGCAGGCGCGCGAGCTCGGCATGAAGACCCAGATCATCGGTGAAGAGGGCGCGGACTCGCCCAAAACGCTCGAGATCGCCGGCGATGCGGCGGAGGGCTTTGTCATCGTCACCAACCTCAACCGCGACGACAAGCGGCCGTTCGTGCAGGAGTTCCTGAAGGAGTATGAAACCCGGTTCAAGATCCAGCCGGACATGGTCGGCGCGTCGGCCTACGATGCCTTCATGATCATCTGCGACGGCATCCAGCGCGCCAAGGGCACCGGCGGGAAAGCCCTCCGGGAAGCCATCGCCGCCACCAAGGACTACGACGGCCTGACCGGTGTCATCAAGGGTTTCACCAAAGGCGAGGTGGTGAAGGAGGTTCAGGTCCAGCAGGTCAAGGGCGGGCGTTTCCGCCACCTCGGGGTGATCACGGACCCGGCGCTGATCACGCCCTAGCCGAATAAAAAACCCCTTCCCGGAGAACAGGGAAGGGGTTTTTTTTTCTGTCCAAATGCATATTCTTTCTGATTATCCAGAAGAAAAGGCAACACCTGTTCCATGCATAGCGCCAGCTACTCATTCTTAACCGATGCCGATTGGGCGCAGCGCATCGCGGCGCTGGATCAAATCGCCGGCGACTGCGAGCTCTGCCCGCGGCGCTGCCGGGTGAACCGTTTCGAAGGCGAGCTCGGTTTCTGCACGGCGCCGGGCGGGCTCGTCATCTCGAGCCTCTTCCCCCATCACGGCGAGGAGCCTCCGCTTTCCGGCACCGCGGGCTCCGGCACGGTCTTCTTCACCCACTGCACGCTGAAGTGCGTCTTCTGCCAGAACTACCAGCTCTCCCACGAGCAGGAGGGGCGGACGTTTTCCGTGGACGAGTTCGCGCAAAAGCTGCTGGGGCTCCAGGCGCAGGGTTGTCACAACATCAACCTGGTGACCGCCACCCATTTCCTGCCGTGGGTCGTGCGGGGTTTGCAGAAGGCCTCCGTTTTGGGTCTGACCCTCCCGGTGGTCTACAACTGCGGCGGCTACGAGCGGGTCGAAACGATCGACCTGCTCAAGGATATCGTGGATGTCTGGTTGCCCGACATGAAATACGGCCGCAACGAACCGGCGCGCCTCTATTCCAAGGCCCCGGACTACGTCGAGATCAACCGGGACGCCATCCGCCGCATGTTCCGGCAGGTCGGCCCGCTGGTCTGCGACGAAGCCGGCATCGCCCGCCGGGGCCTGTGCATCCGCCACCTCGTGCTGCCGAACGACCAGTCCGCCAGCCGCGAGCTCCTCGCCTTCCTGAAGCAGACCTTCGAGTCGGCCGATGGCCAGTACGATCTGAACCCGGACGTGGTCAAGGCGCTGGACCTGC
>CAZLSV010000009.1:0-20261 GCA_964562235.1 uncultured Desulfatibacillum sp. | reverse complement strand
TTCGACCCCGAGGACATCGCCATCAGCCTGATGGCCCAGTACCGCCCGCTTTACGGCGCGGACCGCCACGCCCTGATCGGGACGGTCCTCGACCGCCGCGAATACGAGCGCATCAAGCAGGAGTTTATCGACGCGGGGTTCGGCGGGTTTTACCAGGAGCCGGAGAAGCTCGACACGGCGTTTGTCATCGATTTCAAGCAACGCAAGGAAGAGCCGCTGACCGGTTGTTGATCCGGCGACGGAACATGTTCAGCTGCCGCATCTCCCGCAGCGGCGGAACGGGGTGCCTGACATCGGCCCCCGTAGAACCTGTTTGTTTTGCCGGAGCAATAACCCGGGCATTTCGCGAAATTGTCCCGGAGGGTTCGGATGAGCGCTGCTTGACATAGACAAATTGACATGGCCAACATGGCTCGATATATTAAGCCTTAAAAGGTGGAAACATCGATGATGAAAGAGGGGCTCATGAAAAGCTGGATCAGCTTTCTGATGGTCGTTCTCCTGCTGGGCTGCGCCGCCGGGCCCGGGAAGACGCCCGATCCCAAAATGACGCCCGCGGCGCTGGAGGCGGCCGCCGGTCCCTTCCCCGAGCAGTATGAGCTCAGGATCATCTCCTGGCTTCGCATGAATTCCGACGACCCGGACAATGTCCAGATCCTTTCGATCGGGCCGCCCCAGCTCAAGGTGCTCGAGGTTTCGGCGATAGACCGCGGCCTTATGAAGGGCGACGCGGTCTGGGAGTCGATCACGGTCGTTCAGGCGAAGAGCCCACCGAGTTCCCCCGCCTATCGCCATTTTCTCTTCAAGGACGGCGTCATCCGGGCGGTCGACCTCAAATAGGGCCGGCCGAAACGAGTGAATTTCTAAGCTTCAGGTCCGCTTTATCGGGACATTGCCCGCTAACACGACCGAAGCCGTCTCTCAAGGCGGATCCTGGCTGTTTTCCCGAATACGACCGATCTCCGAGAGAAGGTCAAGCTGGACCTGCTGAATGGCCACCAGACGCTCCCACTGATGCGAGAGCAGGTGGTCCAGTTTTTCATGAAGATGGCGGATCTCAAGCTCCGCCTTGAGATTGACCTGATAGGCGTGCTCCGACCGGCGGCGGTCCTTGGCCTCCTGGCGGTTCTGGCTCATCATGATCACAGGTGCCTGGATGGCCGCAATGCAGGACAAAATCAGGTTTAAGAAGATGAACGGATAGGGATCAAAGGGTTTCGCCACCAAAACCGCCGAGTTGAGAACAATCCACCCCAGCAGAACCGCCCCGAAGATGACAATGAAGTTCCAACTGCCGCCGAAATCCGCCAGCCGGTCGGCCAGCCGTTCCCCCAGCGTAAAGGTCTTTTCATATTCTTCGTCGACGTTGCTGGCGAGGGTTTCGTGGCGTTTGAGGCTGTTGAGCACTTCCTGGTCCAAAGAGCTCAATTCTCCCTTTTCGGATTCAAGAAGGCCCTGGATGTACTCGGAACGGAATCGATTAAGGTCGGAGCGGCAGATGTAGCCCTCGGTTTTCCAGTCCGGGTACTGTTTTTTGATCTCCTCGACGAGGGGAGGCCGCACCAGGACCGCGGGCAACATCTGCGGTTCGGATTTCCCGCACAAGCCGCAAGCTGCCAAGGGTTTCATTTGGTTTTTTTCCATTCCAACCTCCCCCTGTTGAATTTGACCAAATTGTTTATGCTGAAATCGTTTAATTAAGCAGCGACGGGATCTCGTAACAAGCGACGCTTCTGCACGAACCCATGTTGTCGGGTGATTGGTACGACAATAAGTTGCCGAGAATCAAGTCCCCCTTCCGTGTTAACCTTCAAATCAAAGTGTGGTAGGCTCAAAGGCTGGAGATTCAACCTTCCTACCCGGTGGAAGCCGCCGCCTTCTGCTGCCGGGCCGGTCAGATGAAAGGAGGACGCGGATGTCGGTGTCGCAATTGACGGAATCCGGTTTTATCCTGGCTTCTTTTTTCCTCCTTTTTGTTTACCACCTCAGACTTTATATCCAGGTTCAAAAAAATCCGATGTCCACCGCCATCGGTGTCACCAATCATGCCCGGCTCGCTTGGGTGAAAGCTGTCATAGAGGACAAAAAAGATATCCTTGCCGTGCAGACCATTCGCAACTGGATTATGGCGGCAACCTTTCTGGCTTCGACCGCCATATTGATCAGTCTGGGGCTGGTGGCGTCGGCTTTCCGGGACGAAATCACCTCTAATGCCACCCATGCACTGAATATCTTCGGGCACCCGAGTGAAACCTTGTGGATCATCAAATTGCTGACCCTCTCGGTTCTGTTCTTTTACGCGTTCTTCAATTTCACTTTGTGCATCCGGTATTACAACCACGCCAGTCTTCTGGTTAATGTTTCCCCCGAACTCGAGCCAACCAACACCGTGGATGCTGTCACAGCCGTTCTGAACCACGGCGCTTTGCACTACACTCTTGGCATGCGCGGGTACTACTTGGCGATACCGATTGGTTTGTGGCTTTTTGGGCCGATCTGGATGTTGGCCGGTTCGTTCTTGGTCGTCTTCGTGCTGCATCGGTTGGATCGCGAGGTATAATTTCACCCGAGAAATCTCCCCTCCCGTCGAAAGGACCCAATAATGACTAAAGATGCTCAGTCGCCTCGCAATCTCGTATGGCCCGCTCCCCACACCAGCCTTCCCGCGCCGCCCGTCGAGGAGCGCTTCACCGCCGGTGCGGCTTATGTGGATGGCCGGTTCTGCCCCATCGAGGAAGCTCGGATTTCGCTTCTCGATTGGGGGTTTCTGCGCTCCGACGCCTGCCAAGAAACCATCTCGGCCTGGGATGGGTCGTTTTTCCGGCTCCAGGATCACCTCGACCGTTTTCAGCGATCCATCGATCGGCTTCGGATGACCTCGCCCGAATCGTTTGATCGGATCCGCCGCATCGTTCACGAGCTCGTTATCCTGCCGGGTTTCCAAAACGCCTATGTGCAGATCATCATGACCCGCGGCCGCCCGCCGATCGGAAGCCGCGACCTCAGGCTTTGCCAAAATCGCTTCCAGGCTTTCTCCATGCCATACATGTGGGTCGCGCCACCCGAGGTCCAGGCCCGCGGAATGTCGCTGCACATCAGCCAACGCGTGCGCGTACCACCGCAGTCGGTCGACCCGATGGTAAAGCACTACCACTGGCTCGATTTCCAGATGGGTTTGTTTGAAGCTTATGAGGCCGGCGCGGAAACGGTCATTTTGCTTGACTTGAATGGCGACGTGGCGGAGGGGCCCGGCTTCAATATTTTCGCCGACGTTGAAGGGCGGCTCGTAACACCGGGGCGCGGGGTTCTGGATGGTATGACCCGGCGAACCACGCTCGAGCTCTGCCGGGACCTCGGCATCGCAGCGCTCGAAGGCAGGCTTTCACCCGAACAACTGCGCTCGGCGGATGAAGTTTTTCTCACGACGACCGCCGGAGGGGTCATTCCTGTCACTTCGATCGATAACGGCAGAATCGCAGACGGCGCTCCGGGTCCGAAGACCCTGCGTCTGCACACCGAGTACTGGAAAAGACGGGCGTCCGGGTGGTACGGCGAACCGGTCGCCTACAGGGAGGGGCCGGAAGGAGTTGAAAAAACCGAGTAGGGCATTGTGGGTAACTCTAAACCTGGAGTCTGCGGGTCCGGCACGAAACCTGCCTGAATACCGAAAAATCTTGCATCGGCGGCGAGGTAAAGTGGAAAAACGGAAATGGGGAGGGATTGACCGGGCTAATCATGGCTGCAGACAACCCGCTGAACCTCGGGGCGCAGCCTGTCCTTCGCGGGGTCATAAAGAAAACATTGGCGGCCCGGCGACGACTTTTTCGTACCCTGATCAACCCCTCACCGACCTTTAGCCCCGGCATCTGCCGAGGGAAACCCATTTCCCCTCTTTGCGCTAATTGGGCAGCAGCAGCTTCACCTTTTCGCTACAGATTCCCCGACCGGTTCCTTCCGGAAACGGTTTCGGATACCGCAGAACCCAATCCATGGTGCCCTGCGTGTCGACGTATTTACCGGTGCCGGAAACTACGTTCGCCGTGCCGGGGGAGGTGCCGGGTGGTGAATTCTGAATTTTCTTTTCCATGATTTCCCATACCAATTTATCCCCGTCCTTATCGGTCCATGTCTCGAAACCTCTGAGCCTGGTTCCATCCTTGCCTCTGAACAGAACGCCCGCAATCTGGACGGAGGCCTCGTGGAACGGGCCTTCGCCATTGTCGTTAACCCTTACCCCAAGGGTTTCAAATTGAACAATCATCTGGTCCTGGTCGAGTTTGAAGACTTTGGGTGTATGTCCGTAATAATGGGTCCCCGAAAACTGTGACTCTTTCTTGCCTTGAGCCAAAACATCCCCTCCCCAAACGGTGGCAATAACCAAACTTGTTACCACTGCCAAAGCGAGCCTTTTCATGAAGTACCTCCTTTCTTTACGCTGTTTTTAGCCGGGCTGTCAGTTCGCCGGCTGTTGTCATGGCCGATCTGCTTTCGGCCACCGGAAACGCATTCGATTCCTTCAATCGCCACAGCAGAATGGTCCATTTTACAAGTGCCTGCATGCAAATTTAATTTAATCAACAAAGTCGCCATGTTGATCTTTGCATCGCCACCTGTCATGCAGGAGATTGATTATCATGGAACGTGAAGGTATAACCGTTTGAACGGTTCAGTTTTTTTCCATTCAATCTTTTCAAGGTGTCGCCATGGAAAAGGCTGAAACAATTCAATGTGATTTGGCCGAATACAAAATCACGCTTGAATTCCCTGGCAGCAAAGCACCTCTGGTCGTCCATTTCGATACCCCCTCCCGGCGATTCTATTTTTCGATTATTGCCCTGATCATAACGGAGACGAAAAAGCAGGGAAGGCCGGGATTCGTTCATATGCACCGGCACCAGAACGTGTTGGCGCTGCTCGACAAATCTCTCTCAGGTAAAAATGCATCCGAACATGTGGAGGGCTTGTGGGCGAAAATTAAAATGGCATGGCGCAACAGACTTCCGGATCTGGAGTCGGCGGCGCTCTTTAAAGTCCTCGATCGAGCTCTCATCTCACCTTATGAGAAAGGGGGAAAATTCAGGTATGATTGCTCGGAGGAAGAGTGCGATGTCTGGGCAGCTCTTTTCAGCTACGATGAGAACAACACGTGGCGATTCAAATTCGCATTCGATGCGGCTTTTGTCGGCTTGAATGATATTTCCGTCACATTGGGGAACCTTCGGGACAATTCGGCCTGGGAAGAGTTTGTGAATCGTCTCAGCCGTAAGCCTGGAACCGATGGGGTTTTCGTGGAACCAAGCGAGGCCGACGCCTCCGAACCGTTGTCAAAAGACCGAATCCGTCGTCCAAGGGTCCGCAAAGCCATATGGGGCCTGGCGGCCATAGCGGTTATCGCAATCATGGCCGCTATCGGGTGGAAGCTCGCCTTATACAAAACACGCAATCCGGCCGAAAGCGTCGACCTGAGCCTTGCGGTCTATCCGAGCATCGACAAACCGTCCCTGGCGGTTTTGCCTTTTGAAAACCTGACCGGCGACCCCCAGCAAGAGTATTTCAGCGACGGCGTTGCCGATCAGCTGATAACGAGTCTGTCGCAAGGACCCTATCTTTACGTCACCGCCCGCACCTCCAGCTTTGCATTCAGAGGAACCCCCATGCAGGCTCAGGAAATCGCCGCGAAACTGGGGGTGCTATACCTGATTGAAGGCAGCGTGCAGCGTGATCAGGACCGGATGCGCATCCATGTTCAATTGATCGACGGCCGCAGCGGAAATCATATCTGGTCGGAAACCTATGACCGCAATTTTTCCGATCTGTTCGCCCTTCAAGACGAAATAACCATGGCGGTGATGGCTTTTCTGAATGTTCGGATAACCGGCTATGCCACTGGCGGCCTGAAGTACTCAAGGCCCACCAGCTTGAAAGCGTATGAACACTACCTGAAAGGTCTGTACTACCACCTTGGCCGCAGGCCCGAGGACGTTCAAAAGGCTCAGCAGTCCTTCGAGGAGGCGATTCAGATCGATCCCAAGTTCGGCAGGGCTTACACATGGTTAGCCAATGCCTATTTGGATGAAATTGAGCTGCGCCTGACAACGCAACGGAAGCGAGTCATTGAAAAGGCGGAACAGACCGTTCAAATGGCACTGGCCGCAGACCCGGATTACCCGCCCTACAGCACGATGAGCCGCATCAGCCGATTGAAAAAAGATATGAAAACCGCCATCGTATATGGACGCAAGGGTGTCCAGCAAGCTCCTAACGATTCCGGCCGCCATTACATGCTATGCTTAGCGCTCTGCATGGGAGAAGAATTCGAAGAGGCCATTGATTCATGCGAAACGGCTGTCCGCCTTGTTCCCTTCCGGCCGGTTAACTATGTAGTGCAGCTTGCATGGGCTTTTGTGGGAACTGCCCAATATGACCTATCTATTCCATTGTTTAAGGAAGTTATCGATCGCAGCCCTCAATCCTTTTACGCCTATCTGGCTTACAAGGGGCTCACCGCCGCCTACGAACTGTCCGACCGGCATGTCGAGGCCCACTGGGCTGCACAAAATGTAATGCGAATGAACCCGGGCTTTTCTTTGGAAAACGAATCCAGGTTGTCACCTGCAAAAGAAGGCCCGTTTAAGGAGCGTATGATGAACGCATATAGGGATGCCGGGCTGAAATGATTTTTTGGGCCGGACGTCATGCGGCCGGTTTGTCGAAGCTGAGGTACTCGGCTTGCACCGAGGTGATGGTGATGACGTTCACCACGTTTTCCATGTCGGTGTTGCGCGGCAGCACATTGAAGGGTTTGCTCAAACCGAGCAGCATGGGGCCGACGGCCGTGGCGCCTCCCAGCTGTTCCATGAGTTTATACGCGATGTTTCCCGACCCCAGATCGGGGAAGATCAGTACGTTGGCGGATCCGCCCAGGCGGTTGAACGGGAACATCTGCGACAGCTTGTCTTCTATCAAAGCCGTGTCGGCGTGCATTTCGCCGTCGATGACGAGGCTTGGCAAGCGCCTGCGGGCGACCTCGACCGCGCGCGCGACCTTTTGGGACAGCGCATGGCGGGCGTTACCGAAATTTGAAAAAGAGAGCATCGCCACGCGGGGCTGCATGCCGAAAAAATGCGCCATCTCAGCCGCGAGAACCGCGGTCTCGGCCAGGGTCTCGGCGTTTGGCTCGACGTTGACGGTGCAGTCGGCAAAAAGAACCGTGCGATTTTTGAGAAGCATCAGGTAAAGCCCGGCCACCGTCGCGACGCCCGGTCGCAGGGGAATCACCTGCAAGACAGGTCGAATGGCGTTGGGGTAGCTCTGGGCGATGCCGTGCACCTGGCCGTCGATGAGCCCCTCCCGGACCATCATGGCGCCGAAGATGTAAGGTTGGCGAAGCTGGAACTGCGTCTCCGCCAGGGTCCAGCCCTTGCGTTGGCGGATTTTGAAAAGCCGGTCGGCAAATTCATCGAAGAACGGGCTTTCGTCGGGGTCCAGGATTTCGATGCCTTCGATCGAAAGGTGGAGGCTGTCGGCCAGCGCATGGATTTCATCCGCTTTGCCCAAGAGCAACGGATGGGCGATGCCCTCCTTGGCGACAAAATGGGCCGCACGCAGGATGACGGGGTGATTGCCCTCGGGCAACACGATGCGCTTGGGTTTTTGCTGGGCGCTGCTCGCCAGTTTGCTCATGACCTCCCGCTCCGGCCCCAGAAGCTTTTCCAGCTGCCGGACATAGGTCACGCCGGTGGCTGGGTGGTGGCGGCTCACGCCGCTGTCAATCGCCGCCCGCGCCACGGCCGGAACGACCTTCAGGAGGACCCGCGAGTCGAAGGGCTTCGGGATGATGTAGTCCGGGCCGAAGCGGATAGGGTTCCCGCCGTAAGCCCGGATCACCGCGTCCGGAACATCCTCATGCGCGAGTTCGGCCAGGGCACGGACGGCGGCCATTTTCATGGGCTCGTTGATCTTCGTCGCCCGCACGTCCAGCGCGCCCCGGAAAATGTAGGGAAAACCGAGCACGTTGTTGACCTGATTGGGGAAATCCGAACGGCCGGTGGCCACGATGGCATCCGGGCGGATGGCCTTGGCGCTGAAGTAATCGATCTCGGGTTCCGGGTTGGCCAGGGCGAAAACAATGGGCTTCTCCCGCATACTGGACAGCATGGCCGGCGTGAAAGCCCCTTTGACCGATAGGCCCACGAGCACGTCGGCGCCCTTGACGGCTTCCTCCAGGGTGCGCATTTCCGTTTCGACGGCGAAGGCCTCTTTGTAGGGATTCATCCCTTCCGTGCGGCCCTTGAAGATCACGCCCTTGGAATCAAGTAGCACGATGTTTTCTTTCTTGATCCCGAACTGGATGTAGAGCTTGGCACAGGCGATTGCGGCGGCGCCGGCGCCGTTGATGACCACACGCATCTCCGCCATGCGGCGTCCGGTCAACTCCGCGGCATTCAACAGACCGGCCGCCGATATGATGGCCGTGCCGTGCTGGTCGTCGTGGAACACCGGGATGGACATCCGGCGCGAGAGCTCCTCCTCGATGTAGAAGCAATCCGGGGCCTTGATGTCCTCCAGATTGATGCCGCCGAAGGTCGGCTCCAGCACCCGCACCGTGCGGATGAATTCGTCCGGGTCCTGGGTGTTGATCTCGATGTCGAACACGTCGATATTGGCGAAACGCTTGAAGAGCACCCCCTTGCCCTCCATGACCGGCTTGCCCGCCAAGGCCCCGATGTTGCCGAGGCCCAGGACGGCGGTGCCGTTCGTGATGACGGCGATCAGGTTGCCCCGGGAGGTGTACTCATAGGACAGGTCGGAGTTCTTTTGGATTTCAAGGCAGGGGACCGCCACACCCGGCGAATAGGCCAGGCTGAGATCGGACTGGGTGAGACAAGGCTTGGTGGGGACCACCTCTATCTTGCCGGGACGCGGTTCCCGGTGATACCGCAGGGCTTCCTTCTCGTACAGCATGATATTCTCCTTTTTGCATGGGGCAGGAATTTTACTCCGGATGGACGGGTTTGCAAAGGGTTTAAAAAAAAGTTTGCTTTATCGAATCCGAATATTTATAAAAACAGCCAACATCGCCGGGGAAGCCGTGCCTGCCGTAAGAGACTACCTCATCGCCTGAAAGGGTATCGAGAATGGTCATCAGCTTGATCAACCAGAAAGGCGGCGTCGGCAAGACCACGACCGCCATCAACCTGGCCAGCGCCCTCTCCTTGAAAAAACGCAAAGTCCTGCTGGTCGATGCCGACCCCCAGGGCAGCGTGCTGCAATGGCAGGCCACCGGGGCCAACCGTGAGTTCGATGTCGTTCAGCTGGCCATGCCGGAGCTGGGCGCCAAGATCGGAAACCACCGCCGGGCCTTCGACCATGTCGTCATCGACTCGCCCCCGGCGCTTTCGCACATCAGCCGGGAGATCGCGGCCTCTTCGGACCTGGCCATCATTCCCATTGCACCCAGCTCATTGGATATCTGGTCGAGCCGGGAAACGATCCAACTCGTCACGGATGCCGGCCGCAAACACAAGGGGCTGTCCGCCCGGTTGCTCGTTTATCGAAAGATCCCCGGCACGCGCCTGGCGACGGAGGCCCGCGATGCGCTCAACTCCTACGGGATTGACATCTTCAACACCGAAATTTCCCAGCGGATCGCATACGTCGAGGCGATCGTCTCCGGTGTTTCCGTTCTGAAATACTCGCCGAACAGCGTAGCGGCCCGGGAAATCCGGGACCTGTGTGACGAGATCCTATAACTGAGAGGAAAACCCCATGGCGCGGAAGCGATCCCTGAAGGATGCGGCGGCAGACCAACTGGTCGAAAAAAACAAGACGGCCCCGGAGCCCCCGCCGTCTGCACCGACTAAAAAAAGGGCGGCCAGGCCCGCCGCCGTGAAGGCCGCTCCAGCCGAGCCCCCTTCCGTCGAACCCCCTCCCGCCGAGCCCTCTTGGGAAAGCCCCGTCCAGCCGTATATCCCGCTTGAGAACTCGAAGCCGCCCGGAGAAGAAAAGAAGTGCCGGCCGCCTTCAATGTGGATGGGGGTGGCGCTTCTGGTCGGGTGTGTCGCCGGGTACTTTTTCGGCGTGGGTCAGACGATCGGGCCGGCGAACATGTCCTTCCTCCTGGTCGGGCTGGCGGCCGGAGGCCTCCTGGGTCGGCTCAGCAAGAGTTCCTGAGCCGTTCGCTCGCCGCACCATCGGACATGCCAACTGCGGTGCGGGTGGCAGGAAAACACGGCTTCCCGTCAGGGGACGACGACGGGAAGACAACGCGGCTCGAGGCGGAAGCGCACGGTGTGCCCGATCAGGATCGGCTCGCCGTCGAGGTGGGCGAGGGTGCCGTCCTGGAAAAGCTCGGCCTCGGTGGCGGCGATGCTGCGGATGTAGCGCAGGCGATCGGCGCGGCGGGTGTAAAGACTCAGGAGGGCCAGCGGCAGCGCCCCCAGGGGCGGCTTGCGCACCAGCCTCAGTTCGGCGACACCGTCGTCGGGCCGGGAGGAGGGGGAGATGCGCGCCCCGTTGCCGAACTCGCGGGTGTTGCAGAACACCAGCATCAGCACCTCCGCCTCGGTGGCCTGCCCGTTGGTGATGAGCCGGACCCGCGTGGTCTTAGCGCCGGCGATCTCCTCCAGGATGATGCGCAGATAGCCAACCATGCCCCGGCGCCGGGAACGGTCGAAGCGGTGCGCCACGCGGGCGTCGAAACCGACCCCGGCCGTACCCAGAAACAGCCGGTCGTTGAGGTAGCCGACATCCATCCGGAGGGGGGCTCCCGTGAAGGCCAGCCGCAGGGCTTTCTTTGCGTCACCCGGCAGGCCCAGTGAATGGGCGTACCCGTTGCCCGAGCCCGTGGGGACGACGCCGAGCGGCACCCCGGTGCCGATCAACCCGGCCGCCACCGCGTTGAGCGTGCCATCGCCGCCGGCGCACAGGACGCGCCCGGCCCCGGCGCTCACCGCTTTGCGCGCCAGCTCCCTCCCATGTCCGGGGCCGTTTATCATTACCACCGAAAGCGCCACGCCCCGATCCGCGGCCATTCTCTCTGCCAGCCGGCGCACCCGCGGGGCCAATCGCCGACTTCCCGCAGACGGGTTTATGATGAGCGCCATTTTCATTGAGTGTCTGCGACCCTGCGTTTCCGGCTCATCTGCAGCCGGATCCGGTCCAGGTCTTCAACGGTCGGCGCAAAAGGGTAGTTTCGCAGGTTCGGCCCCGGGCGGGAATTGGCATAGGGGCGGTTGCAGGCCACCTCGCCGTCGTACCCCTCGCATCCGCTGGTTCGAAACGGCTGCCCCGAGCCGACGATGCGCTCGAGATCCGCAGGGCCGATGCCGTATTCCTCGATCCGCTCTTCCGGGGTGTAGGCAAATCGCTCGGCCCGCGAAAGGCCGTGGTCGATCAGGTAGCGCGCCACCTGGACGTGGCGGTAATGCGTCATGGTGGGCCGGGGGTGATCGGCCATGCGCGAGCCCGGCTCCGGGAAAAAGGAAAACAGGTGGGTCCGCCCGCCCATGTCTTTGGCCGTCTGGATGGCAGCGCACATCTCTTTTTCGGTTTCGCCCATCCCTACCATGAGATGAACCCCGGCATGACCCTCGCCGAAGACGCCGACGGCGCGCTGGAAACAGTCCCAATAGGCCTGCCACCGGTGCGGGCCGTCGACCCCTTTGCCCCGGTAACGGTCGAAGAGCGCCGGGGTGGCCAGATCCACCGCCACCCCGATCCGGTCGGCGCCGGCCGCCTGGAAGCGCTCGAGATCGCCCTTTTCCAAAACCGTGGGCGTGACCAGCAGCGAGACCGGGATGTCGGACGCCGACCGCAGCCGGGCGCACACGCTCGCCGTGTCGTCAACCGCGCTGCGCCGGGCGATCATGGAGATGCATATCCGCCGGACCGCCTGCCGGCGCTCCGCAATTCGTTCGATGACGTCCTCCAGCGGAAAGCTCGGCCACTGCACGCGGATAAAGCTCTTGCCGCGGCCGGATTCCGGGCGCCCGGCCGACAGGCCGCAGTAGGCGCAGCGCGCACGGCAGCCTTCCGGGTAGGTCAGAAGCAGGTTGATGCAGTGGAGCCGGGCATCCCGATAGAACAGGCCCGGCTGGTAGCCGAGCGTCATCGCGGCGGCCAGGCTCATCCGCACGTGGCCGGGGCTTCGGGGGGCATCGCCTTCCAACTCCGCCATCGCCGTTTCTCCTTTGCGCTACCAGCCGCGGCCGGTCCAGGCGGCGGGCGCCGAGCAGCAGGTTTTTTGGTAACGGATCTCAAGCCCGTAGGACCGCGCCCGCTCCAGCGCTTCCGCCGAGGGCAGGGCCATCCGGTTCACGCCCGCGTCCACGGCAAGGACCTCCAGCCGGGTGTTTCCGCGGGGCCGCGCGCACCCCAGGCTGATGGAGGTCTGCGGCATCTTGAAACGGGCGAGCGCCATCAACTCGGCGACCGCTTCGGCCTCCGGCGGCTTGGCCCGCTGAAGGGGCGTGCCCGGCAGGCCCATCAGGGAGAGGATGACGACCTGCTCGACCTGGAAAGATGCAAGGATCTCCAACGCCTTTCGCTCGCCTTTCATCCGTCCGTGATCGATCCCGCACACGATGTGCGGCACGACCGGCAAGCCGGCCACCCGCAGCGCTTCCAGGCCGGCCACGACTCTCTCGACCCCGAAGGGGACCCGGTAGATCCTCTGCAGGGTCTCGTCATCGCCGATCACATCGACCAGGGCCTGGTCCACCCTGGCCCGTTTCAGGCCCGCCGCGTCGTTCTCGCGGATGAACCCCGCGTGCGCGGAGATGAACAGGTTGGTTTTTTCCTTGACGGCCCTGATGGCCGGCAAAAACGCCTCCCAGGGCAGGCACCCGTCGCGGTCGCAGCCGCCGCTGATGAGGACCCCGCGGCAGCCCTGGCGTTCGAGGGCCAGGCACTTTTCGAAAAGCGCATCCGGGTCCTCGGCCGGAATCATGGACTCGAGCAATCGGCCTTGACAGTGCTCGCAGCGCAAGTCGCAACGCGGCCCGGTGATCGACAGCGCGGGGTAGTCGCCGGTCCGGCCGTCCAGGGTGAACATCCCGGGCAGGAAGAAGGTGATCCGCCGGCCCAGGTTATCCCAGCTGATCTGCCGGGCCTCTTCCAGCACCCGGGCCAGGTTCGGCATGGTATTCCCGGTAGGCGATCCAACAGTGCCTGATGATCTCATCGAAACGACCCCAGTTCGCTTCCATGAAACGGCGCCGCCGGCCGGCCCGCTCCAGGGTTTCGCCGAGGAGATCCCGCCACTCCTCCTCGTAGTGCCGCAGCAGATCAAGGTCATTCTCCCGCACCGCACGGGCCGCCCACCGGCCGGCCATCTTGCCGCAGGTCACGGCACTGAAGACCCCCGCGCCGGTGATCGGATGGGTGTGCCCGGCCGCATCGCCGGCCAGCAGGATGTTGCCGCAAACGCTCTTGCGGGCCGGTTCGACCGGTATCCAGCCGGCCTGATACCCGCACACCCGGGGGCCGATCTTCCCCTCGTCCCTCAAACGCTCCAGGAACCGTTCCAGTACGCGCCGGGGGGATGCACGTCCGCCGGGATCGGGCGCGCAGCCCACTCCTGCATTCGCTTCCCGGCCTTTCGGGAAGAGCCAGCCATACCCGGCGTGGATCCGGGGCTCGAGATAGATCTCGGTGGCATCGAGCGGCCTGGAAAGCGTCACCCGGGCCTGAACCCCGGGGATCCGGCGCCGGCTGGCGACCCCGACCCACCGTCCGACGACCGAACCCGGCCCGTCCGCGCCGATGACGATCCGGGCCTCGATCTTCGACCGGCCGCCGTCCGCGTGTTTCAAGACCACCGTTTCAGGCCCCGGGCGCTCCGCGGCCGCCGTGGAGAGCAGCACCCGGGCCCCGGCCTCGGCGGCGGCGGCGGCCAGGACCTGGTCGAAGCGGTCCCTTCGGATCGTGAACCCCGGGGCGGAAATCTCCGTCACGTCGCCGCCCGGCAGGATGGTTCGCATCGCCCGCACCGATTGGACGAGAAAGCTGCGGTCGGCCGGGAGATCGCCAAGCAACGCCGCCGGGATGTACTCGGCGCACTGCACCGGAGCGCCGATCACCCGGCGGCGGTCCACCACCACCACGCGAACCCCCTCCCGGGCTGCCGCCAACGCGGCGCTGGACCCGGCTGGACCCGCCCCGACCACCAGAACGTCGCAGACGAGCAGGGCCGTTTCCGGGGGGGCGACTGCCGTGGATCGTCCGTTCACCCACGCTCCTCCTGTTTGAACGGCCGGGGACTCGCGGCACCCGCACCGGGACACTGTCTCGGTCGGCACTGGCCCGCGCGCGCAGCGCTCACGCCGGCCCGAGCACGTTCAGCACGCTTTGGAGCAGGTCCAGGTTCAGCGCCGTCTGGTTTTCGAACTGCCCGGCATAGGCGCGCTTGGCCTGATCCAGTTCGTAGCAGGTGGTGTTGTCGATGTCCAACAGGATCCCGGGGACCCCGGACCGGCGGAAATCATCCGCGTGCTTGGCGAAAAACGGCTGGCAGCAGCAGCCGATGAAGGCCGGCTCCCCGGCGCTTCTCATCCGCACCAGCTCCTCCCACAGGTCTTCGAAACTGACGACGGTGGCCACCCGCATCCGGCACTGCCGCCCCATCTGCCAGGCGGTGCCGATGGTGCAGCCGTCTTCACCGCAGGCCCGACAGGTTTTCCGGTGCCGCAGGTCGCACCCGGTCCGCTTGGCGCAGTAGGGCAGCAGCAAAACGGACGGCTTCTTGTCGCGGATGGCGGCAAACGACCCGTTGGTCGGACTGATCAGGTTGCAGTGTTCCAGAGGAATGCCGAATCGGGCGATTTCGATTTTCTCGAAAATCAGGTCGAGCGGCCGGATGAAGTCCTCAAACGCCATCCCCGGAATGGAGAACCGCCGTTCGGCCAGAAACCGGCGAATGGTGCCGTGCAGGGATTCGCGCTCCAGCGGCGCTCCCCGCAACGCCGCCTCCAGGTCGTAAAGCGCCCGGTGGGGGTAGGAAAAAAAGTCGCCGGTGACATACAACTCCTTCACCCGCTTCTGGTGCCCGTCGACGACCAGGGTGAAACGCACCAGGCCGGCTTCGGATTTGTGCGCGGCCTGCAGGGTCTCCCGCGGCCGGAGCCTCGGGCGCACCCGGTCGATCCACTCCGCCGACCGGTAGTGCGGCCGCCGGGAGCGGAACAGCGCCTCCTCCTCCGCGGTCAGGCCTGCCGGCGCGAGCCGGATGTCCAGGTGCCGTTCGAAGCCGCGCCGCACGGCCGCCTTGATGCGTTCAAGGCCCGGCGTGGCGCCGAGTTCCCAGTTCAGGCAGGTCACGCGGTCCTTGACCGAATCGATCTCCTTGGCCTTGAGCTTTTCCACGGGGATCCGCAGCGCCCGGAGCATCGTGTCCGCGTCGAAGTCGACCAGCATCGTGCCCTGGAAAAGAAACGCGTCGTCGGATTCCGTGCCGCCGGTGCCGGAAATCTTCCGGCCGTTGATCTCGATGTCGTTGCGGGGCCGGAATTCCGCCTTCAGACCCAAGCGCTCCAGGGCGGAGATGACCGGAAGGCAGAGGGTTCGAAACAGGCTCACGGTGGGCAGCGTCACGTTGAAGAAGGACTTGTCGCAGATCACCTCCCAGCCGAGCTGGTTTTCGTCGAAAAAAATAGCGCCCCCGCCGGTGTTGCGGCGGTTGATGTCGATCCCGTGTTCGCGGCAGTAGTCGACCCGGATCTCTTCCGGAACCGACTGGTGAAACCCCACCAGGACGCAGCGGGGCTTGAACTGCAGAAACCGAATGGTGTTGGGGGTCCGGCCCCGGCCCTTCAACTCCAGCAGCACCTCGTCCAGGGCCATGTTGTCGGCCGCCGTCATGGGCGGGGTGTCGAGAAGCCGCCACTCCTTCATGTCACATCCATTCCCGACCCACCGGCGAACAGGCGCTGGCCATATCCATGGTCGGTTTATTATTGCTCCGGCAAATGGTTCAACGTGAGCCGACGCCAGGCGGAGCGGGTTGGCCGCGGCGGGCACCCCGCCTTACCTAATCCGGATCTAAAATTGCGGTGTTGGGTGTCCGGTCTTCCAGTCAAATGGGCATTTCTTCCTGTGGGAGCGGCTTTCCAGCCGCGAAAGATCGAGGCCGCAAACCTCTCCCACAAAAGAACAGACTCGCTGGCCGACACGGTGTCGTTGGCGCCATGGCAAGGCTAATAATCGCCGACGTCGTGCCTGAAATCGACGGACAACGCCTGCCCCCCCAGGTTCAGGCGCGAGGCCACCGGAGCGGTTTCCGCGATCACCTCGCCGCGGCGCAGGACGAACAAACGCGCCGGCCTGAGGCGCAGCGCCTCCACCGGGTCCCCGGCCTGCAGGACGACCAGATCGGCATAGCACCCCGGCGCGAGCCCGTAGTTCTCCAATCCCATGACCGCGGCGCCGTTGAAAGTGACGGCTTCGAAGAGGCGGTGCATCTCTTCGGTGCCGGTCATCTGGGCCACGTGCAGACCCATGTGCGCCACCTCCAGCATGTCCTGGGATCCCAGGGGGTACCAGGGGTCCATGACGCAGTCGTGGCCGAAGGCCACGTTGACGCCGGCCTGGATCAGTTCCCTCACGCGGGTCATGCCGCGGCGCTTGGGGTAAGTGTCGTGGCGGCCCTGGAGGGTGATGTTGATCAGCGGGTTGGCCACGGCATGCACCCCGGCTTCGACCATCAGCGGGATGAGCTTGCTGACGTAGTAGTTGTCCATGGAGTGCATGGAGGTCAGGTGCGAGCCGGTCGCGCGGCCCTGAAGGCCCAGCCGCTGGGCATGGCAGGCCAGGGTCTCGATGTGGCGCGAGAGCGGGTCGTCGCTTTCATCGCAGTGCATGTCGACCCTCAGGCCGCGCCGGGCCGCAAGCTCGCACAGGGCGGCCACCGATTCGGCGCCCTCGGCCATGGTGCGCTCGAAGTGCGGGATGCCGCCCACCACGTCGACCCCCATGTCCAGCGCCCGGACCATGTTCTCCCGGTTGGCCGGCAGCCGCAGATAGCCGTCCTGGGGAAAGGCCACCAGCTGCAGGTCGAGGTAGGGCTTGAACTCCGCGCGGATCTCGAGCAGGGCCTGGACGGCGAGCATCTGCGGGTCGCCCACGTCGACATGGCTGCGGATGGCGAGCGTGCCGCGGGCGATGGCCCACCGGCACAGCCGGCGCGCGCGGGCTTTGATGGCCTCGACGGTCAGGAGCGGTTTCAGCTCGCCCCAGAGCTGGATGCCTTCGAGCAGCGTGCCGCTGCGGTTGACCCGCGGCCGGCCGTAGCTAAGGGCGGAGTCCATGTGGAAATGGCTGTCCACGAAAGGGGGCGTCACCAGACACCCGGCCGCGTCGATCTGCCGGCGGGCCGTGGCGCCGAGCGCCGGCGCCAGCTCCTTTATGCGGCCGTCTTGCACCGCGATGTCGATGCCCCGCCGGCCATCCGGCAGCGTGGCATTGCGAACGACAAGATCCAGCATCAACGGGCCTCCTTGCGGAAGGGTTTCAGCAGGGCGGCCGGCGCCAGCGCATTGCGGGAGACCAGGGCCATCCCCACGATGGTGAGCACGAAAGGGAGCATCAGGAAGAGCTGGTAAGGCAGGTGGATCGCGCTGCTCGCCTGCAGGCGCAGCTGCAGGGCGTCGATGAAGGCGAACAGGATCGCCCCGGCCGCGCTTTTCCAAGGGCTCCACTGGCCGAAGACGATCAGCGCGATGCACACCCAGCCGCGGCCGGAGATCACCCCGAAGGTGTAGGCGTTGTACTGGGCCATGCAGAGAAAGGCCCCGGCCAGGCCCATCAGGGCGCCCGACACCAGCAGCGCCTGGTAGCGCATGGCGGCCACGCTCACCCCGGCCGAGTAGGCGGCGTGCGGGTTCTCTCCCACGGTCCGTAGGTTCAGGCCCCATGGGGTCTGGTAGAGCACGAAGGCCGCCGCGGGCACGACCGCCATCGCCAGGTAGACCAGGGCGAACTGGTTGAAGAGGATCGGGCCCAAGACGGGGATCTCCGCGAGCCAGGGCAGCGCCAGGGTCTCAAAGGGCGTGATCTTCGGCAGCGAGGAGGGCTGGCCGAAAATCAGCCGGTAGAAGAAAAACGACAGGCCCGAGCAGAGCAGGGTCAGCCCGATGCCGGAGACGTGCTGGCTGAGCCCGAGGCTGACCGTCAGCAGGCCCATCAGCGCCCCGGCCGCCACCCCGGTCAACACAGCGGCCAGCACGCCCAGCCACAGGTTGCCCGTGAAAAAGGCGGTCGAAAAGCCGGCCATGGCCGAGAGCATCATGATGCCCTCGATGCCCAGGTTCAGGACGCCGGCGCGCTCGGCGAAGAGCTCCCCCAGGGTGCCGAAGACCAGCGGGGTGGCGATGCGGATCACCGCCGCCAAAAACCCCACCTGAAAAATCTGCGAGAGAATTTCATTCATGTTCGGGTCGATTCCAGCGGATGCGGTACTGGGTCAGCATCAGGGCCGCCAGCATGGTGATAAGGGACATGCCTTGAATCACGTCGGCCAGGAAGACCGGGACGCCCGTCGCCCGCGACATGGCTTCGGCGCCGGTAATGATGATCGCGAAAAAAATCGCCGCCGGCACCACCCCGATGGGGTTCAGACGCGCGAGCATGGCGATGACGATGCCCGTGTAGCCGTAGCCCGGGGAGAGGCCGGCCATGACCTGGAAGTGAATGCCGGCCACCTCCCCCACCCCGGCCAGCCCCGCGAGCGCGCCGGAAACGACGGCGGTGAGGAGAGTCACCGCCGCGATGTTGATGCCGGCATAGCGGGAAGCGTTCGGGTTTTCACCGACGGCGTCGATCTCGAAGCCCAGGGTCGTGTGGCACAGCAGGAGCCAGACCCCTGCGGCCGCAGCCGCGGCCAGCAGCACGCCCAGGTGCAGGCGCGTGGCCCGCAGCAGGATCGGAAACTCCGCCTCCATGCGGATGTCCGGCGAGTCCGGGTAGCCGCTGAGCGGGTCCTTCCAGGGACCGTCCAACAGCGCCAGCATGCCGTAAAAAAGAACGAAGTTCAGCAGCAGGGTCGTGACGACGTCGTCCACCTTGAAGCGTGTTTTCAGCACGGCCGGCAGCAGGGCCCACACCGACCCGGCCAAGGCACCGGCCGCAATCATCAGGGGCACGAGGCTCCAGGCCGGCAGCCCCTCCCGGGCGCCGATGAAGGCCGCGGCCATGGCGCCCGCGAGAAGCTGGCCTTCCGCCCCGATGTTCCAGAACTTGGCTCGGAACGCCACGGTCACGGCCAGGCCCGTAAAAACGAGAGGGGCCGCCTTGACCAAGGTTTCGACCAGGTTGAAGGGGGTGCTCAGGGAGCTCAGAAAAAGCTTCGCGTAGGCGGTGAACACATTGGCGCCGGCCAGCACGACCAGCCCGCTGCACAACACCAGCGTGGCCCCGACAGCCGCCAGCGGAAGCAGCACATTCAGCCACCAGGGGCTGTGGGTGCGGGGTTCGAGGCGGATCCCGTTCATGCCGCCTCCCGGACCCCGGCCATCAGCAGGCCGATCCTGGCCACGGTCGCATCGCGAATGTCCAGGACCTCCATGATGCGACCCTCGAACATGACGGCGATGCGGTCCGACAAGGCAAAAAGCTCCTCCAGATCCTCGCTGATCAGGACCATCGCACCTTCCCGGCCGCGCAGGTCGAGAAAGCGCTGGTGAACGAAGCGGGCGGCGGCGATATCCAGGCCGCGGGTCGGCTGGGCGGCCAGCAGCAGCGTCGGCTCCCAGGCCAGCTCGCGCGCCAGCAGGGCCTTCTGAAGGTTCCCGCCGGACAGGGTGCCGGTGCGCACATGGGGGCCGGCGGCCTTGATCCCGTAACTGTGGATCTGCTGGCCGGCAAAGCGCCCGATCGCCCGGTGATTCAGGAATCCGCAGCGGCTGAAACGGCGCTCGCGGATGCGCGGCAGCACCATGCAGCTGCGCAGCGGCAGGCTGGTGATCAGGCCGGTGCCCATGCGGTCCTCGGGGATTCGCCCCACCCCCAGGGCCTGCACCTCCCGCGGCGTGAGCCGGGAAGCCGCCTGCCCGTTGATCTCCAGGGTGCCGCCCGATGCGGGCAGCACGCCGGCGATGACATCGGCCAGCTCCGCCTGCCCGTTGCCGGAAACCCCGGCAATGCCCAGGATTTCACCCGCGCGGACTTCCAGGCAGATGCCTTTCAGGCGGGGCCGCGCCCCGCCCGGGGTCTGCAGGTTTTCAATCCGCAGCCGCACGGCCCCCGGCCTTGCATAGGATTTTGACGGC
>CAZLSV010000008.1:45353-89271 GCA_964562235.1 uncultured Desulfatibacillum sp. | reverse complement strand
GGAAGCCTACTCCGCCGAAGCAAACCTGGCCGCGAAGGCCGGGAGCCGCTCCCACCGGAATAAACGGCTATCTGCTCGGAAGACCGGCAACCAACTATGGCAACTCTGGATACGGCGGCGTTTTGTTTGTACGGACTGCATTCCCATGCTATTATTTAATCAGGTGTTTTATGCTTAACCCGGAGCAGTAAAAATGCCTTCCGAAGAGCTGTACCGTGACCTCGTCGAGAACATGAGCGACGGGATTTATTTCGTGGACCGCGAGCGCCGGATCACCTACTGGAACAAGGGCGCGGAACGGATCACAGGGTACTCCGCCGTGGAGGTGGTCGGCAAGTCCTGTGCCGACAACATTCTCGTCCACGTGGATGCCATCGGCCGCCAGCTGTGCCAAGGGTCCTGTCCGCTGGTCGCCTCCATGGGCGATGGCGCTCCGCACGAAGCCGAGGTCTACCTGCACCACAAGCTCGGACACCGCTTGCCGGTGTGGGTGCGGACCTCGCCGCTGCCCGCCGCGGACGGCAGCTTCGCCGGCGCCGTCGAGGTGTTCACGGAAGTGAGCTCGCGCCAGGCATTGCAGGAGCAGGTGGAGGAGCTTAAGAAGCTCGCCCTGGTCGACGCGTTGACCGGGCTTCCGAACCGGCGGCACCTCGAAGCCCAATTGCATTCGCGGCTGGAGGAGTTGCGGCGCAGCGGGATCGGTTTCGGCCTGCTCTTCCTGGACATCGACCACTTCAAGCAGTTCAACGACCGCTACGGACACGACATCGGCGACCAGGTCCTGGCCATCGTGGCCAACACGCTCTCCCTTTCCGTGCGGCCGTTCGACATCGTGTGCCGCTGGGGCGGGGAGGAGTTTGCAGGCATTTTCCCGCACACGGACACGCCGACGCTTCAGGGAATCGCCGAGCGGCTGCGCGTCCTGGTGGCCCATTCCCAGGTCGTCACCGGCAGCGGTGTGTTAACCCTGACTGTTTCGATCGGCGGCACTCTGGCCAGACCGGAAGACTCGGCGGCCGCGCTGGTCAAGCGCGCCGACACCCTCATGTACGCCAGTAAGACCCATGGCCGAAACCGGGCGACGATCGAGGGGGCGGGCTGAGGCGCGCGGCGCCATCCTATGCGGGGCGCCCCCTCTGGCAAGCGGGGTTGGGGGGATTCTGGAAGCGACCTCATCGTGAAGACCAAGGGCAGCTGAGGCTTGAACAATGACCATCCTTGCAGGCGATGCGGGCGGGACCAAGACGCGGCTGGCTCTTTACGAGCGGGCGGGTTCGAAGGCCCCCTGCGCCCTCGAGCAGCTGGATCTGGCGGAATTCGATAGCCGCAGCGCTCCGTCACTCGAGGAGATCGTCCGGGGATTTCTCGAGCGGAGCAATACGGCGGGCCGGATCGAGGCGGCCTGCATCGGCCTGCCCGGGCCCGTCGTGGGCGGGACGGTGCGGGCGACCAACCTGCCGTGGGTCATCGAAGAAAGGGCGTTCGGCGAGAACCTGGGGATATCGAAGGTGCGGCTGGTGAACGACCATGCCGCCACGGCCGCCGCTCTGCCCTTGCTGGGGCCGGAGGACCTGATCACGCTGCACCCGGGCCGCGAGGAGCGGGAGCGACGGGTCTTTGCGGTCCTCGCCCCCGGGACCGGCCTGGGGCAGGCCTATTCGGTCCTGGGGGGGGATGGCCGCTTTCATCCGTTTCCCTCCGAGGGCGGGCACGTGGAGTTCGCTCCCAAGGACGAGATCGAGTTCGAGCTGCTCAAATACCTCAAGGAAAAGCTGCGCAAGCGCGTCAGCGTCGAGCGCGTGCTGAGCGGCCCGGGCATCCTCAATATTTATGCTTTCCTGCGGGAGCGTTCCTACGGTGAAGAGCCGCAGGCCCTGCAGGCGGAAATAGCAGCGGCGCCCGTCCCGGCCGCCGTGGTCACCGCCCACGGCCTGAAAGGAACCTATCCCATCTGCGTCCGGGCACTCGAGATCTTCTCCGGGCTGCTGGGGTCCCGGGCCGGGGACGTGGTGCTGACCTACCTCAGCACCGGCGGGCTGTTTCTGGGCGGCGGGATTCCGCCAAAAGTGACGGCGAAGCTGCAGGAAGGCGGCACCGTCGAGGCCTACCTCCGGAAGGGGCGCCTGTCGCCCCTGGTGGAGATGACGCCGCTTTACATCATCAAGAACGACCGCACCGCCCTGCTGGGCGCTGCCGCCGTCGCCGCCGGCCTGTAGAAGTGGTTTTAAAACCCCGTCTGACACCCTATGGCGGCGGTGTCCCGCGGCCTGAAATGCTCGCGTACTAAAGTGTACGCTCCGCTTTCAGCCCGTGGGGCGCCTTGCCCTCGGGCGTGATCCGAGGCTTTGAAACCACTTCTATGCTCAGTCGGTCAACCCGATGCGCTTGAGCTTTTCCCGCAACGTCTTGCGGTCGATGCCTAAAATCTTCGCGGCCCGGCTCTTGTTGCCCTTCACCCTGTCCAGCACCTGCCGTACGTACTCGGCTTCCACCTGGTCCAGTGTCCGGTCCAGGCCGCGCGCTTCGGCAAAGCACTCCGAGCGCATGCCGGCGGGGAGGTCCGGGGCGTCGATGATGTCGCCCTCCGCCATGGCCAAAAGCCGCTGCACGAGGTTTTCCAGCTCGCGCACGTTTCCCGGCCACGGGTAACGGCTCAGGCTTTCCAGGGCCCGGTCGGTGAACTGCGGCGCCGCCCGGCCCATCTCATCGGCGTACTTGGCGCTGAAGTAGCGCACCAGAAGCAGCACGTCGGCGCCGCGGCTGCGCAGCGGCGGCAGCTCGATGCTGATCACGTTCAGGCGGTAGAAGAGATCCTCGCGGAAGCGGCCGCCGGCAATCAGGCCCTGAAGGTTCTTGTTCGTGCCGGCGATGACGCGCACGTCCACCGCCTGGGGGCGGCTGGAGCCGAGCAAGCAGATCTCCTTTTCCTGCAGGACCCGCAGCAGTTTGACCTGCATCGCGAGGCTGGTCTCCCCCACCTCGTCCAGGAAGATCGTCCCCTTGTGGCCGGTTTGGAAAAAACCGGCCCGGGTTTCCGTGGCGCCCGTGAAGGCGCCCTTTAGGTGGCCGAACAGCTCGCTTTCGAGCAGGCCCTCGGGGATGCCGCCGCAGTTGACGGGGACAAACGGGTGGGCGGCGCGGCCGCCTCGGTAGTGGATGGCCCGCGCGACGAGCTCCTTGCCGGTGCCGCTTTCCCCGGTAATGAGCACGTTGGCCCTGACCGCCGCGGCCTTTTCGATAGCATGGAAAACGGCCTGAAGGGCCTCGGATTCGCCGATGATGCCCGAAGGGGCCGGTGCCGCCGGCGGGCCGAGAATCCGCCGGCGCTGCTTGGCCAGGGCGGCCTCTACCGCGTCGAGCAACTCCCTCTTGGTGAACGGTTTGGCGAGATAATCCTCGGCGCCCAGCCGGACCGCCTCCACGGCGCCGCCGATGGAGGGATACCCCGTCACCATGAGGATGCCGACCCCCTTGTAATGGGTGCGGATGTGGCGGATGAGATCCAGGCCGCTCACCCGAGGCATCTTCATGTCCGTGACCACCAGGTCGAAGGCCGTGTCTTTCATCAGGCGGGAGGCTTCCTCGGCGCTCAAGGCGGCGATGACCGTGTGCCCCGCCGGCCCGAGATGCCGCTTCATCAGCTCGAGCGCGTCCGCCGAGTCGTCGACCACCAGGATGGTGGCGCCCGCGGACGCGGATGGAACCGAGTTCTTTGGTTTCATGGCGGTTGATTCCGTTTCACCGGCAGGTACACCCTGAATTCGGCGCCCTGGCCGGCCTCGCTGACGACCTCGATCCGTCCGCGGTGGGATTCGACAATGCCGTGAACCACCGACAGCCCCAGCCCCGTTCCCATGTCGACATCCTTGGTGGTGAAAAACGGCAGGAAGATCTTGTCTTTGACCTCCTCCGGGATTCCCGGCCCGGTGTCCCGGACCGAGAGAACCACCTCTTCCGCGCGGTCCTGGGTGGCGATGGAGAGCAGCCCCCCCTTTTCCATGGCGTGGATCGAATTGATGCAGAGGTTCATGATGATCTGCCGGATCTGCGACTCGTCGGCCAGGAGGTCCGGGAGCGAGCCGTCGAGCCGGGTCTGTACACTGATACCCTGTTCCCGCAACCGGCCCTGGAAGAAGGCGACCACCTCCCGGACCAGGCGGTTGACGCTGACCCGGCCCGGTTTGGGGGTGATCTGCCGGGCAAAGATGAGCAGTTTGCGCACGACGTCACGGGCGTGCAGGGCCGAGGACTCGATGCGCGCCAGGTCGCTTGCGGCCTGGGCCGGCATGCCGGGCAGCTCTTTCAGGAGTTCGGCAAATCCCAGGATCCCCGTCAGCGGCTCGTTCAGCTCGTGGGCAACCCCGGCGGCCAGCTTGCCGATGGTCGCCAAACGGTCGGCGTGCCGCAGCTGATCCTGCAGCCGCGCCTGTTCGACCGCGGCCTGCCGGCGCTCGATGATCAGGGCGATCTCCCGCGCGACCGAATCCAGCAACCGGCGTTCTTCGGCCAGAAAGGGGCCTTCGTCGAGCTCGGGCCGGGGCTCGAGATACACGACCTCGACCCCTCCCCGCTTGACGTTTCCGACCACGATTTCCGCGCGCTGCGAATAGGCGGACTCGCGGAAACCGGCGGTCTGAAAAGTTTTGGCGTCGAGCACGATCCGGGCCCGGGTGATTTCCGGGTACAGATAGGCCGGCGGCAGCAGTTCGACCGCCTGCTGCAAATAATGGCCTTCGCCGTGCTCGGTGCTCACCGCCAGGTTGGCGATGTTGTACATGCAGGTCAGCTCTTTGACCCGCTCCCGCAGCTCGAAACGCGAAAGGTTGTGGCTGAGCGAAAGCCCGATGATGTTGGCCAGGCGGGTGAGCAGGTCGCGAGAGGCCTCGTCGGCGCACCGGGTCTTTGGAAAGGAGAGCGCCACGATGCCCACGACCGGCCGGCCGGAAGGCAGCAGAAGGAAGACGTGCCGTATGCCATCCTCTCGGGGCCGCTTCCGGCGAGGCTCGCCGGGGAACATGAAAACGAATTTTTTAGGACCGGCCCTGAGCGGTTCTTCTGATTTCAGGCCGTCGACCATCTCGGCCGGGGCGGTCTCGATGACATCGAAAAAGGACCTGGCGCCGGGCTCCTTTTCTCTCCAACCGGATACCGGCGGCGGCCGGCCGCTCAAGGCCTTGGCGTGCAGGAGCTTGCCCTTCTCTTCGCAAACGATCTCGACGGCGCGGCCCCGGAAGAACCGCAGCAGTGTCGCCGCGATGGTCTTCAGGATCTCCAGGGTCATGCGCCCTTCGCCGGCCGAGGCGAAAATCTCGTTGAAGAGCCGCCGGAAATCCTGATAGGTTCTCGCGGAAAGGCCTTCGACAGGGTCGTCGGGTTTTGTCTCGTTTCTGCTTGGCATCTCGGCGCTTACAGGGCGGCCGGCGCGGTTATGCGAACGGCTTCAGACGCGGCCCCGCAGCTTGGCGGCCTGTGCCACCCGCTCGACGGCGATCATGTAGGCGGCATCGCGCATGAAGACGGCCCGCTTTTCGGCCAAGTCGGCCATGGCGTGGAAGGCCTTGGTCATGTTCGCGTCCAGGCGCTTGAGGACCTCGTCCTTTTCCCAGAAAAAGTTCATGTTGGCCTGGACCTGCTCGAAGTAGGAGCAGGTCACCCCGCCGGCGTTGCAGAGGAAATCCGGGATGACAAAGATCTTGCGCTGCTGCAGCACCGGGTCGGCCTCCGGAGTGGTCGGGCCGTTGGCGCCCTCGGCGATCAGCACGACGCTGTCGGCGATGTGGTTGACGGTTTCCGCATTGATCTGGTTTTCGAGGGCGCAGGGGACGAGAATGTCCACGCGCTGCTTGATCCAGTCCTCGCCAGGAAGGACCTCGTAGCCGGCCTCCGCGGCTTTCTGCCGGTCGATGGCGCCGTAGCTGTCGGCGATGGATGCGAGAAAATCCGGGTCGACGCCCTCCGCTCTGCGGTAGGTGTAGGCGGTGTTGTCGCGGCCGTCCCAGCAGGAGACGCACACGGCCCTGCCGCCGGCCTCCGTGAGCCAGCGCACGGCGTACTGGGCGACGTTGCCGAAGCCCTGGAAGGCCGCGGTCAGGCCCTTCAGGTCACGGCCCAGGCGACGCAGCGCCTCGCGCACGCAGTACATGACGCCGTAGCCGGTCGCTTCCTTTCGTCCCAGGGAGCCCCCCATCCCGATCGGCTTGCCGGTGATGAAACCGGGATAATGGCCGCCAGCCATGGTTTCGTACTCGTCGAGCATCCACAGCATGTGCTGGGCGTTGGTCATCACGTCCGGGGCCGGGACGTCCAGGGTCGGCCCGACATTCTTGAACACCTGGCGCACCCAACCGCGGCAGAGCTGTTCCTGCTCGCGGGCGGACATGCGGCGCGGGTCGCAGATGACGCCCCCCTTCCCGCCGCCGAGCGGGATGTCGACCAGGGAGCACTTCCACGTCATCCAGGTCGCCAGCGCGCGCACGGTGTCGGCGGTCTCCAGGGGGTGAAAGCGGATGCCGCCCTTGGCCGGGCCGCGCAGGTCGTTGTGCTGCACCCGGTAGCCGCGAAAGACCCGCACCGACCCGTCGTCCATGCGTACCGGGATCGTGAAGTGGAACTCCCGCATCGGCCAGCGCAGCAGTTCCCGGACTCCCGGGTCCAGCCCGAGCAGTTCGGCCACCCGGTCGAACTGCGCCTGAGCCATTTCAAAGGCATTGAATTTTTCACTCATGACCCAACCTCTCAATCTCTGATGCGGTTTCGGTTTTCGAATAAGTTGACCGGCGGCGGAAGGTCGATGCCGCTGACAAGTTTTTAGCTTAGCCTCAATTTTCTGCAAATGCAAAAAGATATGAGGCCTCGCCCTCGAGCGGCGATGCCTCCTGCCCTTCCCCGCCGAAACGGGACGGGGACGACCTGCACTCGATCGGGTTTCGCGCCCCGCGCCGCTCCTTCAGCAGTACTCCTCGCACATCCAGACGCCGCCGGCGGGCCTGGCCAGGTTGCAGCCATTTGTGTTCTCGCAGTTGACGCAAAGGCCGAGCAGCGGGTCGTCGCTTTCCGGCAGCCCTTCGGCGGGTGTGCCACTGTTTTTCACCACCGTGAGGCGCGGTTTTTCCGAAGGCCCGCATTCGTAGAGCTCGCACCCCGTCAACGGGGAAAAGGCCTTGGGGAGAAAGGCGCATTCGCCCAGATGCTTGCAGTTCGAGCACAAACTCACCTGGATGAGTTGCTCCATCCGCACCCGGGCCCGGTCGTCGTCTTCTTCCACACGCGGGTGGACACTGCAGGGGGCGATAAATCGCTGGCTGGTCATTTTCAGGCTCCTTCGCTGGTCGTTATTTTTGGTTTTATGGGCAGGAGAGGCGTCCCGCCTCTTCCGACCGTCGTTACTGCAGGTGATTGCAGGTGCCGTACCAGTTGCGCCCGCCGATTTTTCGGGCGAGCCTTCCGAGGAGATATGGGGCTGGTTTCATTGTCTATTTTCATTTTCCGGGTTCGCGGACCCTCTGCTTCTTCGGGGCTGATAGGGCCGGGTTTGGATGGGGAAATTCTCCCCGGCGGGGAAATTCGCACCGGCGGCACTCGCGCTGCGCCCGGGGCGCCCGCCCGGCCGGGGCCGCCGCCCCCCCGGCGGGTCATTAATCGTCCCGAAATAGCATAGACCGAGAGCGGCCCCCTCTCTCCCGGTCTATACAGTCCTGGGGGAGGGCAGGGTGAGAGGGCGTCCGTGTTTACATAAATATGCAACCCTTAATAAGTGAAAGGGCGACAAGCCCGTGCGGCCCGGTACGAAGCTTGCTTTGTCGGGCCACAGCGGCCTATAAGATTCAAGGGCCTGTGGAGGTGGCCTCATGGTGGACATCGACTCCCTTCAGCACCGCTTCGACACGTTCCGTTCCCTGATGAACAGCCGCGTCCGTGAAATCCTTCTGGTCTCCAGCGTCTACGACGGCTACATCATCGAGGAGGACGGCACTCTCGAGGAGCGCATCTGGCAGCAGTACGCGGACCGGGGGCTCTCCACGGTGCCGCGCATCCGCAAGGTCTCCAGCGTCGAGCGGGCGCTGGAGGTGATCCGGTCGGAGACGATCGACCTTGTGCTCGCCATCGTGCACGAAGAAGCCGATCTGGCCTTGGATCTCGCGCGCAAGGTCAAGGCGATCCGGGCGGAGCTGCCCGTGGCGTTGTTGGCGACGGACCCTTCGTTTCTCGCGCGGCTGGAGGGCTGCGAGAAGCCCCACGGGGTGGATCGCATCTTCCTCTGGCAAAACGATCCCACGCTGCTGGTCGCCATCATCAAGTACTTCGAAGACAGGGCCAATGTCGATCACGACACCCGCGTCGGCGGCGTGCGCCTGGTGCTGCTGGTGGAGGACTCCGTCGCGCACTACTCGACGTTCCTGCCGGCCATTTACACCGCCATCATGGTGCTCACCCGGCGGCTGATCGACGAGGGGTTGAACCATCTGCACCGGCAGCTGCGGATGCGCTCGCGGGCCAAGGTGGTGCTGGTTGAAAGCTTCGAGGAGGCCGTCGAGGTCTACCGGCGCTACCGGCCGTATATTTTAGGGGTCATCACCGACGTGCGTTTCATGAAAGGCGGCCGGCTGGACGATGAAGCCGGCTTCGAGCTGGTTCACATGCTGCGCCGGGAGATGCGCGAGCTGCCCGTTTGCATCCAGTCCGCCGAACCGGAGAAGAACCGAAACCGGGCCGAGCAGCTGCAGACCCACTTCATCGACAAGAACTCCAGCCGGCTGATAGAGGACCTGCAGCGGTTTTTGCGGGAGACCATGGGCTTCGGCGATTTCATTTTCCGGATGCGCGACGGCCGGGAAATCGCCCGCGCGGGAAACCCGCGCGAGCTGCTCGACTGCCTGCGGGAGGTGCCGGCCGAGTCGATCCTGCACCATGCCGAACAGCAGCATTTCTCCCACTGGATGATGGCGCGCACCGAGATCAAGATCGCCGAGCAGCTCTACCCGAAGCGCGCGGAGGATTTTCGAGACGCCGAGGAGCTGCGCCGCTTCCTGATCCGCGTGATTGAGACCGTGCTCTACGAAAAACAGAGTGACATCATCACCCGCTTCATCCCCGGCCGCAACCCGCTGGAGCTCCAGTTCATGCGCTGGGGGGAGGGGTCTCTCGGCGGCAAGGCGCGGGGCATCGGGTTTTTGCGCTATCTGCTCTCCCGGCTCGAAATCCGCCAGTCGTTTCCCGAGCTCGCGATCCAGATCCCGCCGACCCTGGTCATCTGTTCCAACGAATTCGCGCGCTTTCTCGAAGAGAACCGGCTCTGGGATCTCGCCTTGAAGGGCGCCATCGCCTATCCCGAACTTCAGCAGCGCTTCCTGGCGGGAAAGCTCCACGAGGAGATGATCCACGACCTGCGGGCCTATCTGCAGACCGTCCGCGAGCCCCTGGCCGTGCGCTCCTCGAGCATTCTGGAGGATTCCCACAACCTGCCGCTGGCCGGCCTCTATTCGACCTACATGCTGCCGAACAGCGACGAAACCCTGGACCAGCGCCTCGGGTCGTTGCTGACCGCGGTCAAGCTCGTCTGGGCGTCGACCTTCGGGGACAACCCGCGGGCCTACTTCCGGCAGACGAGCTACCGGCTCGAGGACGAGCGCATGGCCGTGGTGCTCCAGACCCTGGGCGGCTGCCGCCGCGGGGGCTATTTCTACCCCACTTTCTCCGGCGTGGCCCAGTCTCACAATTTCTACCCGATTTCCTACATGAAGCCCGAGGACGGTGTCGCCCAGATCGCCCTCGGGCTGGGGAAAACGGTGGTGGAGGGCGGGCCCATCGTGCGGTTCTGCCCGCGCTACCCGTTGCTGCTGCCGCAGTTTGCCGACATGCGCGACTGGCTGTACTTCACCCAGAAAAACTTCTACGCCCTGGACATGGAGCCCATCCAAGAGCCGCGGGAGCCGGCCGCGATGGACCGGCAGAAGCTGCTGCCGCTCTCGGTCGCGGAAAGCCAATGGGTGCTGCAGAAGGTGGCCTCGGTCTACCAGGCCGACAGCGGCCTGCTGGTGGACAGCTTTTTCTACGACGGCCCCCGGATCGTCACTTTCCAGAAAGTGCTGCGGGACCCCCGGCTGAAATTCGGCGAGCTGCTCTCCAGCCTTCTTTCCATCTGCGAGCGCTCCATGCGGGTCCCGGTGGAGATCGAATTCGCCTGCGATCTGCCCGAAGAGCAGCGGCCCGTGTTCTATCCCCTGCAGCTCAGGCCCATGGCTTCCAAGCAACGCTGGGAGCGGGCCGAGGTCTCCGCCGCGCTCACGGAAAAGGCGTTCTGCTACTCGAACATGGCCCACGGCAACGGGTTTTACCGCGGGATCCATGACGTGGTGTGCGTCAAGCCCGAAGGGTTCGACACTTCCAAGACGCGCGAGATCGCCCGGGAGATCGGCGAGCTGAACAAGGTGCTGGTCGGCGAAAACCGGCCGTACGTTCTCATCGGTTTCGGGCGCTGGGGCTCGACCGATCCCTGGATGGGCATCGGCGTCGGCTGGGCGCAGATTTCAGGGGTGAAGGTGTTGGTCGAGGTGGGCCTCAAGGGCTTCAACGTCGACCCGGCCCAGGGGACCCATTTTTTCCAGAACGTCACGTCGCTGAACATCGGCTGCCTGTCGGTACCGTACGGTTCGGCGGCCTTCATCCACTGGGAGCACTTGCAGGAGGCGGCATCGCCCCGGGAAACAAAATACCTGCGGCTGCTGCGCTGGCGCCGGCCCCTGGAGATCTGCATCGACGGCCGCCGGGGGGAGGCGGTGATCGTCCTGCCCTCGAGCGCATAGGAAAGGTCTGGATGGCATGAAAAGTACAGCGCCGGCTTTGCCCACCCATGGCGGCTTCGCCGTTCACCCCTTGACGGCCGGCCGCTGGGCCGATTTCGAGAAGCTCTTCGGAGCCCACGGCGCCTACGGCGGCTGCTGGTGCATGTGGTGGCGCTCGACGCGGCGCGAGTTCGAAGCGCGCAAGGGCGAGGGCAACCGTTTGGCCCTGAAGGCGATCGTCGATGCCGGGAAGGTGCCGGGCATCATGGCCTATCTGGGGCGAGAGCCGGTGGGCTGGTGCTCGGTGGCCCCGCGGGAGGAATTCAGCTCGCTGGAGCGTTCGCCGGTGCTCAAGCGCCTGGACGACCAGCCGGTCTGGTCGATCGTGTGTTTCTACGTAGCCAACCGTTTCCGCGGCCAGGGGGGCGCCGAGGCGCTCATCGGCGGGGCACTGGACTATGCGAAGGCGAGGGGCGGCGCCATCCTCGAAGCTTACCCCACCCCGCCGAAGACAACCCCGCTCGCCCCGGTGTCAAGCTTCATGGGCCTTCCGGCCATGTTCGGCCGCGCCGGGTTCGTGGAATGCGCCCGGCCCTCGCGGAGCAAAATCATCATGCGCTGCAGGATCGATTGAGCTGCGACCGCCCGCTTCGGGCCGGAAAGGACGACGCATCCGTTCGGCGGTCCTGGGGAGTTGATTCGGGGAGCTGATTCGGATTGACAATACCCCTGCCGGCTGAAAGAATGGCGCCGAATTTTTCCGGAAAGGAGGTAAAGGCAGACAAAATAACTCTGATAGCCATCGTCACTCACGGTTCTTGCGCAGTGAAGCATAAGCGTCGGTTGAACGCGGTCTTAAACCAGCAACCACAAGGAGGAGAATCATGCTTCAGAAACTCGCATCGGCCAGTACACGTTGGAGCACGCGCTGGGTCCCGGACGCCTGGGTCATCGCCGTCATCCTCACCATTGCCGCCTACGTTTTAGGTCTCATCTTCACGAAAGCCACCGCCTATCAACTCATTCAAAACTGGGGCAGCGGTTTCTGGGTGCTGCTCTCCTTCGGCATGCAGATGTGCCTGATCATCATGACGGGCTACATCCTGGCCACCACGCCGATTTTCAGCCGCCTGCTCAACGGCCTCGCCTCCCTGCCGAAGGGCAACAAGGGCGCCATCGCCCTGATGGCCCTCGTGTCGATGGGGCTGGCCTGGGTCAACTGGGGCCTGAGCATCGTCGGCTCCGCGGTTTTCGTGCGCTTCCTGGTGCGCAAGCAAAAAGGCGTGGACTACCGGCTCCTGGTGGCGACCGCCTACCTGGGCCTGGGCACGATGTGGCATTCCGGGATTTCCGCCTCCGCCCCGCTGCTGGTGGCCACCCCGAAGCACTTCCTGGAGAAGGAGATCGGGATCATCCCCATCACCGAGACCATCTTCCACCCCTTCAACCTGCTGCTGGCGCTGGCGGTTCTGGTCGTCCTGACTCTCGTGGGGCCGCTCATGCACCCCCGGAAAGAGGAGACGTTCACAGCGGACCCGGAACTGGTCAAGGAGTCCACTTTCGAGGCGCCGCCCAAGCCGAAGCCCGCGGACATGACCCCGGCCCTGTGGCTCGAGCACTCGCCGATCATCAACCTCCTCGTGGCGGCGAGCGGGATCATCTGGCTTGTCTGGTACTTTGCGCAGAAGGGCTGGGGCGGGATCAACCTCGACGTGGTGAACTTCGTCTTCCTGGTCCTGGGCGTGCTGCTGCACTGGACGCCGGCCTCGTTCCTGAAGGCGGCCATGGAGGGCGGCTCGTTCATCTGGGGAGTCGTCGTTCAGTTCCCCTTCTACGCCGGGATCTTCGGGATCATCAAGTTTTCCGGGCTGGCGGAGGTGATGGGCGACTGGTTCACGGCCATCGCGACCAAGGAGACCTACCCGTTCATCGTCATGTGGTACTCCGGAATCCTGAACTACATCGTGCCCTCGGGTGGAGCCAAGTGGGCCGTTGAGGCGCCCTACATCATGGCGGCCGCCAAGAACCTGGGGGTCAGCGGGCCCATGACGGTCATCGCCTATGCCTGGGGCGACATGATCACTGACGTGATCCAGCCGTTCTGGGCCATCCCGCTTTTGGGAGTGGCCAAGCTCAACTTCCGCGACATCATGGGCTACTGCATGATTTATTTCATCATCTACATGGTCATCATCTCCGCCGGGTTCCTGCTCCTGCCGATGTTTTTCAGCGTATAGCCGCGGAGGGCATTCCAAAATTTGCTGATAGAAAAAAGGGTGCCCGGGATTCCGGGCACCCTTTTTCTGTGGTGCGATGAGACGGGCAAAAGGGTCCTGCCAAGAGCCGAGAGACCCGCTACGTATTGTCTTTGAAACCTTCCATCGTTATTATCGGGTTATAGCGTTTAACCCGTGCCAGTCCGAGAGGTTCGACGATGAACATTCATAAAGCCAACACCCTGTGCGGGATCCTGGGGGTTCTGGTTCTGGCGGCCTTGCTCATGGCCGGGTGTGCCGGGGCGAACCGCGGCGGTCTCCGGAACAGCCGCGAGGTCGGACGGGCGTTTGAAACCTTTCACGCCGAACCCGGCTACCGCTACTGGTACTACAACCAGGAAAACAACCCCTACGCGGTGGTCGGCTTGAAACAGCCCTATCGGGTCGAGGACATCAACTGGAAGGAGCTGGACCCCAACTCCAAGAGCTTCGAGAAGGTGGTCGGACTGGTGCAGAGTTTTCCGGCGAGAGGCGCTTTTACTTACGGGGCCTACATACTGGACCCGCAGGCCCAGCAGATCGGGATGTGGTATTCGAGCCTGAACGCCGGTATCAAAGTAAACCCTGAAACCAATGTGGTGTCCATCAACGCCGCCATGCCCTGGCTAGACAACAACGGGTGGTATGGCAGCGGGGTCGGTGTCGGCATCGGCTCCGGCGGCGGCATCGGAGTTCAACTCGGCTTTTAGCAAAGCTGCTAAACAACCATGAGGCGTGTCATGAATCGAAGACTTTTTTTGCTTGTTCCGGCCCTTGGCGCGGCGCTTCTCGCCGCCTGCACGACGGGGAACATCGGAAATATCCGGACCAGCCCGGAGGTCGCCCGGCAGTTTCAAAACGTGGAGTCCAACCCCAGCTACCGCTACTGGTATCTGAACCAGGAGAACAGCCCGTACGGGGTCATCGGGCTGGATCGTGAGTATGGGTTTGAAGGCGGGCCGCTCTGGAATGCGGTCGCAACCGACTCGGCGACGTTCAAGAAGGTGGTGGGCCTGGTGGGGTCTTTCCCGGTGGCGGGCTCCTACACGACCGGTTTCACCATCTTGGACCCCGCGGGGCGCCCCATCGGGGTCTGGTATTCGAGTTTAAATGCCGGGGTGATTGTGGACCCCGCGATGAAAACGGTTTCGCTGGCAACCCGGACTCCGTGGCGCGCCCCGTGATTTCCCAACGGGTAAAGTCCCAGTTGAACCGCGGGCGGATGGCTGAGCACTCCGGAGCCGCGGCGTGTTCGAATCGGCTATACCGCATGTCATAAAAATGTACCGGAAAAAAGGAGGGCGGCATAGGTGGTCGTAACGAAAAACGCCCGCCGATCGGAACGTTGTTTTGACAACCACTATAAACCGGGGAGAGGAGAATGGCTGAAAAATCCACCTTTGAGAAAGTCTCTCGGTCGGAGAAGATCCTTTACGGCCCGCGCAAGCTGCTGCTGTGCGGCTTCGGGGCGGAGGCCCAAAAGAAGTTCGACGCGATTCTGGGGGCGGCCGGTATGTCCGGGGTGCCGAAGGTGTGGGTGGCCACGGGGCAGGGGGCGGCACCGCTTTCCGATCTGCTCGAGCTTGCCGACGGCAGCGGGGCGGGCTTGCCATCGGCCTTGCCGCGGGCCGTCATCGTCGCCGGCATCACCGAGGCACAGCTGATCGGGCTGATGAGCGTCTGCCGGAAGTCGGGCATGCAGCCGGCCCTCTGGGCGGTGCTCACCCCCGTTTCGGAGAAGTGGACGGTTGAACAGCTGCTGGCCGAGTTGGCCCGCGAGCGCGAAGCGCTGCAGAAAAAAAAGTGATACGGGCGTTCGCTTGAATGTTACCGGGCAAAGGCCCTACGTGAGGTTGACATACCGATGGATGCCATAATACATACAGACATATGAAAACAACCGTAAATATATCCGACGCCCTGCTGGAGGAGGCTCGCCAGGTCGCCGCTCAAGAGCGGACGACCGTGACCGCCCTCATCGAGGAGGGCCTTCGCAAAACGCTGAACGATCGCAAGCGCAAAGGCCGGTTTCGGTTGCGAAAGGCCTCCTTCAAAGGCAAAGGGCTTGCCCCGGATCTCGCGGATGCTTCATGGGAGCGAATTCGCGGCATTGTCTACGATGGAAGAGGCGGATGATCGCGGTCGACACCAATATCCTGGTTTACGCCCATCGGGAGGACTCCGCCTGGCATGCCTCCGCTTTTGATCGAATGGCGGAGTTGGCCGAGGGGCGGGCGCTTTGGGCGATACCGTGGCCGTGCGTTCATGAATTTTTAGCGGTCGTCACGCATCCCCGGATCTACGCCCCGCCCACCCCGTTGAATAAATCCCTGGATCAGGTCGAGGCCTGGCTGGAATCACCCAGCGCATCGGTTCTGTCCGAGACCGAAGGCTATTGGACCGAGCTGCGGGCGATGGTTGAAGCGGGAAAGGCGGCCGGCGGCCAAGTTCACGATGCCCGCGTTGCGGCGCTCTGCCGGCTTCACGGGGTGAGGGAGCTCTGGACCGCCGACAGGGATTTCGGCCGGTTTCCAGGAGTGAAGGTGACCAACCCCCTTTTACCGGGGTAAGGCGCGCCGCACGAGCGCCCTCCAAAAAGAATCAGGGGGGTGGAGCCGGCCACGGCTCCCCCCCCTGATTCTTTAGCGTACGATGCTGAGTACCACGTTGCCTTCCACGGACCCCTTCTTGACCGGATGCTGCTCCTGGCCGGTGGCCATGGGAACCTGCTCGTACACGTAGCGATACGCCTCGTCCACCGTGACCTTGGAATCGCGGTCCAGATCGGCTTTGCCCCGCAACCCCTCCAGCAGGTAATACGTGAAGACCCCGTGCTGCAGTTCGTCCTTTTCGACGCTGACCTCGTTGGCGGAGCTGGCGGTGATGATCACCTTGCCGCGGCCGCCCACCACCCGCTCCAGGAACCCGTCCCCGATGTTGGCGCGCATGCCGGCGAGGCTGATGGTCCGTCCGCCGCTGCCGCCGCTGTAGCAGGCGTCCGCGATGAAGACCAGCCGTTCGGAGCGGATGCGGTTCAGGATGCGGCCGACCTCCACCATGGGCATGGCCGTGGTGTAGAGATCGGCCGGGTCCGTGTCGAAGGGCAGCAGGTACTTCTCCAGACCGTCGCCGTCCAGGCTGGCGGCATCCCGCTCGGTGGCCCCGTGTCCGGCGAAAAAGATGATCACCATGTCGTCTTCGCGGGCGGCGTTCTTGATGCGGGTGCCGAGGGTGCTGCGCAGGTTGACCAGGTTCGCCTGCTCGTTGGTCAGCAGGGTCACGTTTTCGGCCGGCACCCGGTTGTCCTCCACCAGCAGACGGTAGAAGGCCTCGGCATCGTTGACGGCGTACTTCAACTTGGGCAGCCGCGGGTAGTCGTTGATGCCGGCCACCACCGCCCAGACGTTGCGGCGTTTCGGTTGATAATGAACAAAAAGCGTCTTTTCCGAGACCAGGTCCTCGGTGTCGGTCGCCACCACCCGCAGATGGTTGTGGCCCTCGTCGAGTTGAATCTTGCGGTCGAAGTTCAGCCGGCGGGGGGCGCTGCCGCCCGCCGTCCGGATGCCGCGCTCGGCGGAGGCGTCGAGCAGGCGGCCATTGAGAAAAACATCGAGGCTCTTCAGGCCCTGCTTGCCCTCCACCGCCCCGGTCAGGCGCACGCTGGCGACTTCCACCTGCAGGCCGTCCTCCGGGCTGGTGATGAGCAGAAGCGGAGGGGCCTTGCCCTCGGCCGCGATCTTGCTCATGCGCTCTTTTTCCCGACGCTCCTTCTCGAGCTCCTGGCTGAGCTGGACGGACCTGGCCTTCTCGACCTGAAGCTGCTGGCTCAGCCGGTCGAGCTGGGCCTGCCGGGCGGTGAGCTCGGCCAGCTTGTATTCGAGCTCCCGCTGCTGGTGCTGGCGCTCCGCCGGTGTGGGTCCGCCTTTCTGGGAGGCGGCCTGCTGGAGGGCAAGGATTTTGGCCTTGGTTTGATCGATCTCCATGGCGGTCTGCATCCGGGCGGCGCCCAGGTCCCGGACCTTGTCCGCCCGCATGTAGGCCTGGGTGATTCCGGGATGATCCGAGTGGCGCTCGTGAAGCTTTTGCAGAAACTCCGCAATTTGGGCGTAGTCGTCCGTCTGCCAGGCGATGATGATGGCATCCAGATAGCCGAGGTTGTCCTTGAAGTTCTGGTCGATGAAGCCGAGGCTGAGCCGGCCGGAGCCGATCGAGACAAACGTATCCCCCACCTCGTTGACAAACACGGAGGTCTGGGGGCCGGTGCCGATCGTCTTGACGAAGCGCCGGTCGCTCGGCCCCCGGCCGGCATCGGCGGGATCGAGAAACACCCGGCCCTTGGCCATGATGGAGTAGAGTCGGCCGGGCGCGAGGTCGACCCCGGTATCGATGCGTTCATAGGTGCTGTAAACCCGCACGGCTTTGATTTGGCCGACAGACGGCGGGATTTCGCCCTGCGGGTAGACTTCGGCCGCCGCCGGCTCCTCCTTCCGGCCCGTTTCCTTGGCGGCCGCGGCGTATCCGGGCGAAGGTTTGGACCACATGGAGCAGCCAACTGCCAGGTATAGAAAATACGCCATGCCAAGCAGAAGGAATGGTTTGGCCTTGCTGTTTTTTGCCCAATTGACGCTCATTGGTAATATCTCCCCTAAAAGCCTTAAAAGCGGCCGCAAACCGCAAGGGTTCGCCGCCGCTTCTAATTTTACGGGTTAAATCGGCATGGTGAGTCTGTTCAAATGCCATTATGGCGAAAAATCCTGTCGTGATCAACCCTCAAGTCGATTTTTAATACAACTATTTGTTATTATTTTGTTTTTCTGATAAACAGGAGGGTGATGTCGTCGGCGGGCGAGCCCTTTCCCACATGCGCGTTCAAGGCTGCGATCACGTGGTCTAGAAGTGTCTGGGCAGCGACACTGTTTTCCGACACCAGGCTGACCAATCGCTGTTTCGAGAAATGCTCGCCCCCGCTGTCATCGGCATCGGTGACCCCGTCCGTGTACATGACGAGGCAGTCTCCGGACTCAAACACTATCGATTCCGTCTTGTAAGGCGCATCGGGCATCACCCCGACGGCCAATCCGGTGGTCTTGAGATAGGCGGCCGGACGCCCGCTGCTGAGGAACAGAGGCAGTTCATGCCCCCCGTTGACGTAGGTGAGTTGGCCGGTGGTCGGGTCCAGAATGCCCAAAAAGAGAGTCGCGAACATCCCGGCCTCCCCGTGGTTGTTCGCGATGTAGTCGTTGGTCTGTCGGACCGTCTCCAGTGCCATGGTCTGAGACCATCCCGCCGGGTCGTTCGGGTCCACGCTCAGGCGGTCGGCGCTTTGCAAGGCAAACGCGCGTATCAGGCTGCGGGTCAGGGCCATGAAAAGCGCCGAGCCCACCCCGTGATCACAGACATCGGCAATCACGATACCCAGGCAGCGGCCTCCGGCCAGTTCAAAGACATCATAGAAATCGCCGGAGACCTGAAGCGCGGGCTGAAAATGGGCGGCGATTTCCCAGCCGGGAGGTGTCGGCAGATTGGCCGGGAGAAACCCGGTCTGGATCTTGCGGCCGATCTCAAGCTCATGCTCGGCGAGCTGGCGGGCCCGTTCGATTTCGGCGCGTGCCCGGGCGTTTTCAAGGGCATGCCACGTGGACAGGCCGGCCCATCCGAAAACCATGACGATGAGCGGTTTGACCACCGGCACCAGAAGGTTCCACTGCAGGAAAACCAGTCCCGCTGAAGTTGCCAAAAGCGCGCCGAGGCCGGCGCTGCCCCCGGCGCTCACCAGCGCCGAACGGTGGAAGGAGAGCGCCGTGACGGCCAACAGCAGGAGGATCTCGACCGCCGTTGCGGCCGTGCCCGGCAGCTCCCGGATAAAGCTGCCGGTTAAGATGGTGTTGACGGCGTTCGCGTGAACCCCGCTCAGCGGGTAGGCCTCGTCGATCGGCACCTGCCCCATGTCCGCTGATCCCGTGGAGATGTCGGAGAGCAGCGCGATCCGGCCCTCGAGCTCATCCTGGAAGTCCCCGAGCCGCTCCGGGTCGTCGGAGGCGAAGTAGATGTCCGAGAAGTTGTAGTGCTTCATCCGGCCCCAGGGGCCTGCGAAATTGATGCGCATGCCGCCGCGCGAATCCACCGGCAGGACGAGGTCCGCCCCCTGCGGGCGGCCCGGCCGGACGGCGCCCCGCAGGGTGATCGCGCCCGGGCCGAGCGCCACCCGGTGGGGCGGAACCTTGAGGAAGTCGCAAACGGATTTCAGGGCGAAGCTGGGGTAGAAGGCGTCTTCAAACCGCACAAGGAGCGGCAGCCGTCGGATGACGCCGTCCGGGTCCGGGACGAGCGTGAGGAAGCCGGTGCCCAGGGAGAGCTCCGCCAGCGGCAGCCAAGTGACCAGGGGATCGATGCCGTGATAGTAGCGGGCGGATTCCGGGGAGGCCGCTATCCTCCACGCCGTTTGCCGGAGGTAATCGCGGGCGGCAGGGTCTTCCGCCGCATCGGCCCGGCCCGGGGAGGAAGAGAGCCGGAAGGCCATTCCGAAAACCACGTCCCGGGACTGACCGGTCGCCTCCATCAGAAACCGATCGTTCTCGGCGCCGGTCTCGCCGGCGAAGATGATGTCGCACATCTGCACGGAGACCCTCATCTTGCCTAAATTGCGGATCACCCGGGCATAGTGGCCGCGGGAGGGATGATAGTCTTTGAGCGCGCGCAGGCTGGTGTTGTTCAAGTCCACGTGGACGACGGCGCCATCGTAGGGCGGGGCGAAGCCGGGAATCGTCGTTTTCAGACGGAGATATTGGTCACTCAGCCGCGCCTCCCACGTGTCGAAGATAACCGGAAACAGGAAATGGAAGAGGTTGACCGCCGCCAACAGGCCTGCAGCCAACAGCAGCGGACGGGCCCATTGGCCGCGGTCATCGGTGGTCAATGATGAAGGTCCTGGTGTAGAAACCGGGCGCCGTGACTTCGGCCGCCAGCGGGGTGATGTCCGGAACGACCGGAGCGCTCGATGATTTTTCGCCGCGCACGCTCCCTCCGATGCGCACGGGTTTTTCCGCCGGGGCCGACAGCTGCTTGTTCTTCTGCCGCAGCTGTTTGATTTCTTCGAGAATGGCCTCGGTGGAGGACGCTACCTCCGCTTTGTCCCTGAGGGCCGCGTGGCGGACGCAGAGAGCCTCCAGGCGATCGAGGCGCTCGGCCGTCGCGATGAGAAAAAATTTCTCCTGCCCGGGGTGGGCATCCAGCTCAAACCAATGGTTGTCCGCGGGGATGAAGACCTTCGCGCCCCGAGCCACGTGGGCGGGCTGGCCCGCGGCCGGGAACAGCGGCGTGAGCTCCCCCTGGGAGCTCATGTGCAGCAGGTAGAGATACTGATCGCTCTTGGGCTCGAAGAACAGCTTCAGCCGGTCTCCGGCGCTCAGCGTCGTCTCGTTTTGAACGGAAATGACCTTGCCCTTGCCCGGCGGTCCCACATGGGCGCCGAAGGCGTAAAGAAACCCGATCTCGGCCTTGCCGGCCGCGCTCTGGGCAGAAGCCGCTGCGGATGCGACGAGCATAACGGCCAGCGGGACAGCGATTTTCCTGAACAGCAAACTCATATGGTGGCGCATATGGCCTCGCTTGATGGATGTCCGGTTGATTTCGGTCCTCTTCCGTGGACAGGCCCGGAAATGGAACAGACCGGCTTTATCGACCCAACCTTAGGAAAACAGATCGCAGGTTGTCAACACAGGAATAATCCAGGCTGGAATTGCCGTACACGGCAGGCCCGCCGCCGCCCATCGTGCGGCAAGATGCCGCTGCCCACTAAGAAACCCGGTCATTGACCGTTTGTGGCCGCAGGGCCGATGAGAATCTTCAATTGGGCGGCCCCGCCACCGAAGGGCTGACGCACTCGGCGACCGGTGCGACGGCGGTCTCCGGCAGGGACTCGGGGGGTGGCGGCTCCCCGGTGGGAACGGCGAACGTCTCATCGAACACAAGCCCCTTGATCGCCTCCAGGTACTCCGCGTTTCGGGACAGGTAAAACGAAAGCGGGCGGGGAAAGTTGGTGCCCAGGATGCCGTCGATGAACATCTGGCTGATTTCGCGGTGACGCTGCAGAGTGAACTGGGAGCTCGCCAGGATGTGGCGCTCGTCTTCGGACAGGGTGGCGACGAACTGCCGCAGCGCGGTGCGCGCCCGCGGCTGGTACATCCAGAAATAGAGCAGGTCGAGCGCGTGGACCATGATGATCTTCTCCAGGTCGCGGGCCTCCACGCTGGCCCTTTGTTTGAGTTTGTTCGAGTGCTGCAGGACGGCGAAGGTCTGCACGTCCGGGAAGATCAGCTCCAGCTGCGCGTAAATGTCGAACAGCTGCTCGAGTTTGCCTTTGTAGTCGCGCAGGCGGGTTTTGATGTTCCGGTGACGGTCCGCCAGGCCCTCGATGAAGCCGGCGACGATGTCCGAGGCGGTCTTGGAGATGATGGCCGCCCATTTCTGCAGCACGGCGGAGACCTCGGAGGTGCCGAAGGCGGTCAGAACGCCGCCGGCCGCCATGTTGATAAGGATCGCCATCGGGATGGAGACGATGCTGCGGAAAAAATTTCCGTAGACGGCCGCCCGGGGCAGCCCGCGCAGCAGGTTGTGGCTGGAGAGGTAAACCCCGTTGGCCAAGGCCATAAAGGTGTAGAGCAGCACGGGATGGGTGGCCGTGGTGATGCCGAAGCCGCGGTCCAGGATGATCGTTTTCACGAGGTAGTCCAGCAGGGGCACGGAAAAACCGGTGTACATCAGCGAATCGGTGATGCGGGACCAGCTGATGTAGTCGTTCCAGTTCAGCAGGGGCGAGCGGCGGAAGCCGCCGCCGCCCAGCACCGACTGCACGACGTTGCGCAGGCCGGTGATGCCGAACCAGATGAAGGCGCCCCCGTAGGCCAAAAGCCACCAGTCTTTGGTCAGAGCAAAGGTGGCGAAGGCCGGGATGAAGCCGATCAGGACTTTCAGGGCGTTTTTCAGCCGGGAGTTCAGGAAACGCCATCCCGGGGCCCGCTGGGCTTCGGCGGCTCCGGTCGTTTCGACGGAAAGCCCGTTGTCGATGATCTTCTGGGTCCCCCCCAGCGTCACGATGTTGCCCCGGGCGGCCATGCGGGTGTGCCGCGGCTCCACGCGCCAGCTCGTCTGAGGGTTGGAAAAAAGAACCCCCAGCGGCCCCGAGCCGAACCGGCGCCTGAGCGCCTGGCCGAAGGCCGATCCTCCGGGAGCGGGGATAAACGTCAGGGATTTGGAAGCGATCATCTGGATCGGGATGATCTCGTGCCCGTCCGTGCCGAGGCACCGTTCGATCTCCCGCTGGGCCCTGCGGGGCAGGGTGTCCAGGATGGCGAGCCCCATGCCGTGCAGCCGCGCCGAGCGGCCGGTGGAGTCGCTGCCGATGCGGGCTTTGAGGAACCTGCCCGCGTAGTAGGATTTGAACGTGTCGATGTCGTAGAGGATCGCGGTCAGCTTTTCGATCCGCGCCGCTTGATCGGAGGAGGCAGGGTCGCGCAGCCGGCCGATGATCTCGCGGATGACCTGTTTGAGGAGGATGACGCTGCCTTCGTTGATCGCCTGCATCAGCCGGCTGATTTCGGGAATGTGCGCGGTCTTGCCAGCGGAGTAATCCTTCAGGTTGAAAATCTCCAGCCGCGTGATCATGCCCTGGCAATCGTAAAGCAGCTCGAGCACTTCCTCGACCTTCAGGTCGGTCAGGTTCAGCGTGACGCGGTATCCGGAATGCAGCGCCGCCAGCCGGCCGAGAATTTCCGGCGCGGTCAGCCGCAGCAGCTCCGGCACGTCCGGTCCGGAAAAGGGCCGGTCCGGGAAAGGGATCTCCGGGTTCTGGGACTGCTCCAGGTACCCGTCCACCAGCCCCTCCAGGTCCATCCGGTTCAGACAGTCCACCCATTCGGTGATTTCCCGGCGGCGGTCCGGTGTGGCCGCGTCCAGCTCCCTGACGAGAACAGCCACGTGCCTTTTCAGGGCCTTCAACACATGGTCATGGATGAATTTCGACAGGTGCAGCTTGGATTTCTGGCCGATGCCGACGAAGGCCAGAAATTCCGCCTCGCCGATCGGTGGCAGCTCGGTGCCGAGACGGCGGCTGAGATCGGCGCAGTGGACGGCGTTGAACTTCTTGAGCAGGGCGATGACATACGCCTGCTGGTAGAGGGAGGCCCGGCGTCCGGCCGCCATGAGGTTCATCACCGGCGGCTCGGCCAGGAAACACAGAAACGCCTGGGCGTCGGCAAAGCCGCGCGGCACCCAGATGAGCTGGACGTACTTGTCGCGCAGGCCGGCGGAATACTCGATGCCGATGCGCACGTCGATGTCGAGGGTCTTGGCGGCTTCGAACAGCTCGGCGGCAAAGCGCGGCTCGATGAAATTGTAGTGGATAACCCGCAGCCGGCGGATGCCCTTGATCCAGGCGTCCATGATCAAGTGGGTGGAGGATTTGCGGCCCTTGGTGTTGGCATCGTGCACATAGTCGTCAAAGGCGATCTGGTTCCACTCCTCGGGCATCTCCAGCAGGTGGTGCTGTCTGAGCTGCCGGCGGACGATGCGGGGCTTGCCCGAGGCGGTCATGCGGAAATCGTGGGCCAGCTCCAGCTGGCGTCGGGGGTTGCCGTAGGCGCGGACCAGATTTTTCATGATCTGCAGGAGCACCCGCGCCGTGTTCTTGGGAATGGGCCCCTCGGCGGTGTCGATCACCTCCCGGCGCAGCGAGCGCAGGGCGTTCAGCCGGTCTTCCACCCCGCCGATTTCAAGCGAGTTCAGCAGCTGCGCCACCGCGTACGCCGAGCGCAGCCCCTTGGTCTCCGCCATCTCCTTGATGCCGTTGGGGTGAAAATAGGAAAAGTACAGCTTGCGGGTGAACTTCGAGCTGCTCAGAACGTCGTTGACGATCCGGATCAGGTCGTAGTCTTTCCGATCGAAAAGATATCGCGGAATTTTCGACGTGAAATTCATTGCCCTTTACTGACGATGCTGTTAACAATCAACCGGCCCGGTCACTACTCTACCACAAGTCTAATTTCATTTTAACATGTTTCGGCGGGCGCAGGAAATCGCGACCTTTCCCGCGAAGAGAACCCCATGAAGCTCGGCAACAAAGAATTCGACCGGATCGTGAAAGAAGCCATCCGCAGGATCCCGGAGGAAATCCGCCGGCATCTCGACAACATCCTGATCACGGTGCAGCAGCGGCCCGATCCCGCCATGCTCGAGGAAATGGGCTATCCGCCGGATGAGCCCCTGCTCGGGGTGTACTGGGGGGTGCCGCTGAACGAGCGCACCGTGGGCGAGCCGCCGCTTTATCCGGACACGATTTACATCTACAAGGAGCCGCTCGAAGAGATGTGCGCCACCCGGGAGGAGCTGGAGGAAGAGATCGAGATCACCGTGGCCCACGAAGTGGCCCATTTTCTCGGGATGAGCGAGGAGCGCCTGGCGGAGCTGGGCTACGCTTAGTCCCCGGCGGTTTCCGGGGCGCCGGAGGCGGCCGGCCCCGGTTGACACCGGGAACGGAATACAATACAAACTGCGTATGGCCCCGATGCGCCTTTTGGCTCGTCACTTCAACCCATTCACGCGGAGTTGACCATGGTGGACCCCCAGCCGCTTCCCGCCCTCCCTCCGGAAAAAATCAACTGGCGGCTCGTCGGCCGCGGTGTCCTGCTGGTCCTTCTTCTGGGTTTGTGCGGCTTCGGCCTGGCCAGCACGCCGTTCTGGAAGCAGCACTCCCTGGACTATTGGCTCTGGATGGTGCCCTGCTTCGGAGCGCTCTCCATCCTGCTCTGCCTCCTTTCGGAAAGCCACCGCCACCGCATGCTGCGCTGGAAGGTGCTGCAGCATCAGCTGCTGCAGTGGATCGGGACCGGGGCGGCGGTCTACCTGGTGTTCTGGCTGATCAAGCAGAATTTCCTCAACGTGGAGGCGGCCGGCCCCACCGTCACGATCATCATCGCCCTTTCGATTTACCTGGCCGGGATCACCTTCGACTGGCCCCTGGTCGTTGTCTCGCTGCTGCTCGGGGCCATGGCCGTGGGGGCGGTTTACCTCGAAAGAGTCATGCTGGTGGTGGCGGGCATGGCGGCCATCCTCCTCGTGGCTTACCTGCTCCTGCGCCCGGTGATCCGGAACTACCGAACGGCGCACGCACCGGAAACGCCGCCGGCCCCGCAGGGCGGGGAGACCCCCACCAATCCCACATAGATCACATCCGGCCGCCCGCGCCATGGACGGCCGGCCGTGCCCCGAAAGCCGCTTCCGCGTTTTCGCGCCTGGCCGGTCGCTCGGACCCTTCCATCGTCTCCGGCGATCTTTCATGGCCCGGCTTTGGTTTTGACTGGATATTCTCCATGTGCCGCGGGGACTCCCCCACCAGCCCCTTTCATCGATTGAAAAATAGGCTTGGCTTGCTGTATAACAACGTAATGCCTCAGTCTGTGCGAAAGCGCCTGTTTTACATTTGAGAGCGGCTGGGGCGGCCATGCTTATTTTCCAGGGAGGGATTTCTTTCATGGGCAAGCGGATACTCACCGGATCGTTCGTAGCGCTGATCACGCCGTTTACGGCCGACGGGGCACCCGACATCGAAGGCTTCGGCCGGCTGATCGAGTTTCAGGCCCAGAACGGCACGAGTGCCCTTCTGATCATGGGCTCGACCGGCGAGGTGTCGCTGCTGACGAAGGAAGAGCGCCACCGGGTCATCACGGAAACCGTTGCGTTCAAGCGATACGGCCTGCCGCTTTTTTACGGCTGCACCGCGAACAACACCCAGGAGACCATCGCCATGGTGCACTACGCCGCCCGGGCCGGTGCCGACGGTGCGGTCATTACCGCCCCCTCGTACGTGCACGCGCCGGTGGATGCCGCCGTGTCGTATTTCCTGGAGGTGGCCGACGCGAGCCCCATCCCCATCGGCATCTACAACAACCCCATCCGGGTCGGGACGGATTTGCCGGCCGAGGCCCTCGTCCGCCTTTCCGATCACCCCAACATCGTGATCGACAAAGAGGCGATGGCCCGCCCCGGACAGATTGCGCAGATCCTGGCGGCCCAAAAAGAGATGTCCGTCATGTGCTGCGACTCGCCCCACCTGGGCCTGGTGCCCGCGGTGATGTCGCTGGGCGGCCACGGCACGGCCAACATGACCGGCAACGTCGCCCCGCGCGAGATGGCGATCATCTCCAAGCCTTGGGTCACCCATCAGGATGCCCTCGACTTCCGCAAGACCTATCTGAGAATCCTGCCGTTGATCCAGTTCACCTACTCGAAAGTAAATCCCGTTCCGGTTAAATCCCTGGCGAGGGTTTTGGGCTTGCCGGCCGGCGACCTGCGACGGCCGTATCTCAACATGAGCGGCCGCGCCCTGCGCGCGGGCGTGGAGGTGGTAAAGCGGCTCGGGCTGGTGGAGCAATACGGGTACCGCCTCCGCGAGGAGCTGATCGGTGACGACCGGCCGGAGGATCCGGCCCCTGCACAAACCCCCACCGGCCAAGGGGCCTGCTTCATCCGGTGACCGCGGCGGCCTCGCCGGCGGGCCTCGGGAAGATTGACAGCCGGCCAAGCGGTGAACAGAAAGGGAGTTGCGCCATGTGCGAAAAATGTGCTGAATGGACCCGCAGAGATTTTCTCAAGAGATGCCTCATCGGTGGAACCGCTTTGGGTTTGGGGCTGCATGAGGGCCGGCCGGCCTGGGCCGAGGCCACCCGGCTCAAGTTCAGCACCTGGCATCCACCGCTGAGCCGGGAGACCAAGACCGTCTGGGCGCCCATGCTCGATGAAATGAAAAAGAGAAGCGGCGGCCGCCTCGTATACAACCTGTACGCCGGAGGAGCGCTCGGCAAGGCGCCGGAGCACTACGACATCGTGGCCAAGGGGCTCTCCGACATGGGCTATTTCACCGCCACCTTCACGCCGGGCCGCTTCCCGCTGACCGACGTGCTCTCGCTTGCCGCCTGGGTGGACGGCAAGGACCTCGCCGTCGACATCGGCAATGCCGTCTACGATCGCATCCTCAAAGACGAGTTCAAGGAGGTGAAGGTCCTGGAGCTCAACGGCTGCATCCAGTCCTACATCTGGACGAAGAAACCCGTTACCCGGATGGAGGACCTCCAGGGCCTGAAGCTCAGAACGCCGGGCGGCCATCAGACCAGCTACGCGAAAGCCCTGGGTGCTGAGCCGGTTTTCATGCCGCCGGGGGACGTCTACATGGCCATCGAAACCGGCACCATTGACGGCATCGTCACCTGCCCGCCGGTCATCCTGGCCTTCAAGCTTCACGAGGTGGTCAAATACGGGGTCGTGACCACCCTCGGGTGCGTTTCCGAGGGAATGATCATGAACGCGAACACCTGGAACAAGCTGCCCGAGGACCAGAAAAAGATCGTAAACGAGCTGGGCACCAACCCCTTCAGGGCTTCGGGAGGGCTTACCCGCAGCGAGTACCCCAAGCTGATCGAGGAGATCACCCAGGGGGGCGTGAAAATGGTCGAACTGAGCAAGGATGAAGCCCGGCGCTGGTACGGGCAGTTCCAGGACGTCACCCGGAAATGGGTGGCGGACCTCGAGGCCAAGGGCCTGCCGGCCAAGAAGGCCGTGGCCGTCATGAACGAGGAGTGCGAAAAGCGCAACGTCCAGGTCGTGGCGTGCCCGCCGGAGTTGAAAAAAGCCTAACGGTTGCTCCGGCAAATGAACAGGTGCAACGGGCACCCCGCTCCGCTTCTGCGGGAGATACGAAAATTAGATATATTCGGTCGCCGGAGCAATAACGACACGGCCCCCTCGCCGGCCGGCCCGGGCGCGAGGGGGGTGTCTCATCACCGGGAAAGGGACGCATGGACGGCCTGGGGAAGTTTCGCGCGGGGGTCCGGAAGGCGAGCTACGGCGCCTGCTGTGTCGGCATGTTTCTGGCCATCCCGCTGATGCTGCTGACCGTGGGCGACGTGATGGGGAGGTCTTTTTTCAACAAGCCCATCCCCGGGACGTTTGAGCTTTCGGAGTTCATGCTGGCCGTGATCGTGCTGCTGGGCGCCGCCTACACCCAACAAGTCAAGGGCCACGTGGGGGTCGACTTCCTCACCCGAAATTTCTCGCCGAAACCGCGGGCGGCCGCCCAGGCCGTGACGACCTTCGCCGCACTCGTGATTATCGCCATCCTGGTCTGGCAGGGGTATGTGGAGGGGGTTCACGAAAAGGCGGTCTCGGACCAGCTGCGCCTGCCCCAGTGGCCGTTCAAGCTGCTGGTGGCCGTGGGCGGCCTGCTGCTGTGGCTGGAGCTGCTGCTGGACTTCATCGCATCCGTTCGAAAATTGGCCGGGAGGCCGTGATGGACCCCATGGTCGTCGGTGCGCTCGGCGTCGTTCTGCTGGTCGTTTTGCTGGTGATGGGCATGCCGATCGCCTTCATGATGATGCTCGTGGGCTTCCTCGGCATCTGGCAGCTTTCCGCCCTGGGCGCCGCCCTGCCCGTTATCGCCCAGACGGTTTACAGCGTCGCGTCGCACTATCCCTTCACCATCATTCCGCTGTTCATCATCATGGGCAGCCTGGCCGGCGCGGCCGGAATCACCCGGGAGCTTTATGCGACGTTCGACCTGTGGTTCCGTCGGCTTCCGGGCGGTCTGGGGGTTGCCACCATCGCCGCCTGTGCGGGGTTTGCCGCGGTGAGCGGCTCCTCCGTGGCCGCATCCGCCACCATGGGCAGCCTGGCGCTGCCCGAGATGCGGCGCTTTGGTTATGCCCCGCGGCTGGCGGCGGGCGTGGTGGCGGCCGGCGGCACGCTGAGCTTTCTTCTGCCGCCCAGCCTGGGGTTTGTCGTCTACGGCATGCTGACCGAGCAGTCCATCGGCAAGCTGTTCGTTTCCGGCATTCTGCCCGGCCTCATGCTTTCCGCCGCCTACGCCATGGTGGTCATCGTCTGGGTCAAGATCAATCCCGCGCTCGCCCCCTCGCTGCCGGAAAAGGTCCCGTTCAAAGAGAAGCTCGCCGCCCTCAAGGGAATCTGGCCGCCCGCCCTGGTCTTTTGCGTCGTGATGGGCGGCATCTATTTCGGTTTTATCAACCCCACCGAAGCCGGCGCCGTGGGCGCTTTTGCGCTCTTTGTCATTGTCATCATCAAAAGGCGCCTGACCCGGCAGACGATGGCCGCCTGCCTGCTCGAGGCCACCCGGATCACGGTCATGGTGCTGTTTCTGGTCGCCGGGGCCACGGTGTTCAGCTATTTCCTGGCGCTTTCCACGATCCCCGCCCAGGTTTCGGTCTGGATTGCGGGGCTTGACGTTTCACGCTTCGCGGTGCTGGCCATCATCGTCGTCATCTATTTTGGTCTGGGCTGTTTTCTCGATGCGATTTCGATGATGGTGCTGACGCTGCCGGTCATCTTTCCGGTCGTCGAATCGTTGGGCTTTCATCCGATCTGGTTCGGGGTGGTGGCGGTGCTGATGATGGAGGCGGGGCTGATTACGCCGCCTGTGGGACTGAACGTCTACACCCTCGCCGGCATCGCCGAGGACGTGCCCATGGCGGAGATTTTCAGGGGAGCGGCGCCCTTTCTGCTGGCGATCATCCTGACCGTCGTCATCCTGACCCTCTTTCCCCAGATCGTTCTTTTTTTGCCGAGCCTGATGGGGAAGTGACCCCCCGGGTCTTCGACCCGGTCCCGACGACCTCGCGATGCGGAGCCCCCCCGCCTGCGGCTGCCTTCGGGTTCCAGGCGGCGCTGCGCGGCCGGATGACTTGGGTCCGGCGGCCGGCTTGAAAGCTCCTCTCGAATTTGCATGAAGGCAGGTCTTGGGTTATACTTTTTTCACCGCCATCTTCTACCCTCTTGCAGGATGAAACCATGGGACTGCAGCCCGAATACTGGCACTGGATCGTCTTTGGCATGATTCTGATCCTCACCGAGCTCTTCATCCCGAGCTTTACCATCTTCTGGTTCGGGCTGGCCGGTCTTATCGTGGGCGGCGTCTTGCTGGTGGCCCCGGCGACCACTTTCACGTGGCAGCTTTTCCTGTGGGCGCTGGGCGCCTGTCTGATGACGTTTCTGTGGTTCAAGCTTTTCAAGCCCCTCATGGCCGATCGCACCAAGGCGGGCCTGTCCCGGGAGGCCATCGTCGGCGAGGCCGGGCAGGTCATCAAAGTCCCCTCCCGGGACCAGCGCGGGATGCTGCGGTTCACCACCCCGGTCCTGGGGTCGGAGGAGTGGCCATTCATCTGCGAGCAGGCGGTGGCCGCCGGGGACCGGGTGGTCGTCACCGATATTTCCGGCAACACCCTGATCGTGGCCAAGCGATAGAAATAATCCTAAACCTACAATCGCAGCAGGAGGACCCTATGCCCGGGATGGTGATGGTGGTGGTTTTTGTGGTGGTGGTGCTGATCACGATCATGCTGGGAGTGCGGATCGTGCCCCAGGGCAGCAAGCAGGTCGTCCAGCGGCTCGGGAAATATCACAAGACCCTGGGACCGGGGTTGAACATCATCATGCCCTACATCGACTCGGTCGCCTACAAGGTCACCACCAAGGACATCGTGCTCGATATCCCCTCGCAGGAGGTGATCACAAGGGACAACGCCGTTCTGATCGTCAACGCCATCGCCTACATCAACATTCTCTCTCCGGAAAAAGCGGTGTATGGCGTGGAGAACTACATCCTCGCCATCCAGAACCTCGTCCAGACCTCGCTGCGCTCGATCGTGGGCGAGATGGACCTGGACGACGCGCTCTCCTCGCGGGATGCGATCAAGGCCAAGCTCAAGACGGCCATATCCGACGACATCTCCGACTGGGGCATCATCATGAAGACCGTGGAGATCCAGGACATCAAGCCCTCGGACACGATGCAGAAGGCCATGGAGGAGCAGGCCGCCGCGGAGCGCGAGCGCCGCGCCGTGGTGACCCGCGCCGACGGCCAGAAGGCGGCCGCCATCCTGGAAGCCGAGGGCCGCCTGGAGGCCTCCAAGCGCGATGCCCAGGCCAAGGTGGTGCTGGCCGAGGGCACCCAGCGCGCCATCCAGAAGGTCACCGAGGCCATCCAGCAAAACGAGCTGCCGGTGGTCTACCTGCTGGGCGAAAAGTACGTGGAAGCCCTCAGCAACGTCTCCGCCTCCCAGAACGCCAAGGTGGTGGTGCTGCCGGCCGATCTGCCGGCGGCGGTGCGCGGCATCATGGGGGGGCTGAAGTAAGGTGGGCGGCTGGAGAGAAAGCAAGCCAAGGCGCTTCCCCCCGTCCGGCTTGGAACGAAATCCCCCTTCGCCCCCTTTGTCAATGGGGGTTGGGGGGATTTTGGAAGCGACTCTCTTTGGGATCGGATAGGAATATGGCACCCGAAGTGATGATACGGCCGATTCAGGGACAGCCCGAGATCGACTCCTGCGCGCGGATGATGGCGGAGTCCGAGCCCTGGATCACCCTGAAGCGCGACTATGCCGCCTCGCTGCGCAACCTCTCCTCGGTCGAGAAGGAGATCTACGTCGCCGCAAAGAACGACGAAGTCGCCGGTTTCATCGTGCTGAACCTCCGCGGGGGCTTCGTCGGCTACATCCAGTCGATCTGCGTGGCGCCCCGCTGGCGAAGCCTCGGCCTCGGCCGCCGGCTCGTCGATTTCGCCGAGCAGCGCGTTTTCAAGAGTCACCCCAACATGTTCATCTGCGTTTCGTCCTTCAACCCGGAAGCCCAGCGTTTCTACCGCAGCCTGGGTTATGAGGTCATAGGGGAGCTGAAAGATTATATCGTGGACGGCCACTCCGAGATCCTGCTCAGAAAAACCATCGGCTCCCTGACGGAGTTCAGGAAAAAAATGAATCCGTCGAATCCTCCCGCGGGCAGCCGATAGAGATCCCTTATTTATCCCGGCAATCTCTCCGGCGCCGCCCAAGCACCGCAAAAGGATTTATGACGCCGCCGATCGTCCGGCGGGTCGGTTGGGCCGACTCCGCAGGACCCATCCATACCGCATGTCATAAAAATGTACCCGAAAAAAGAAGGGCGGCCTAAGTGGTTGTAACAAAACAACGTCCGTCATGCGGAACGTTATTTTGGCACACACGATAACATTTTGATCATCCAGCGGTCATCTTGCGGTGAACTTGTCGGGTTATTATCATTTTCATAAAATCCAATATCAGCCAAGGGCAAAACTTAAAGGAGGTTTATAGATGATTCCAAGTTTCACAAAAAAAGTTTCGGTGGCAGCGGCCGTGCTGGTGATGGCCGGCATCATTTGGGGTTATGGCATGGAAGCCCGATCCGACGCCAAGGAACCCGAGGCGGCCGATGCGAAGTACCAAATGGTGCTTCCCAATTTTTCCGCCCTGGCCAAGCAGGTGCAGCCGGGGGTGGTCAACATCCGCACCGTGAAAACCACAAAAGAGGGCGGGCCCGTGTTCCGGCACTTTTTCGGCAACCCGTTCGGAAACCGCGAGCCCAACCGGGACCCCTTCGGTGAGGGCGGCCCGGGCCGGGAGTTCAAGCAAAGGAGCCTGGGATCCGGTTTTCTCATCGACAAAGAGGGCTTCATCGTCACCAACAATCACGTGGTCGAGAATGCCGACCAGATCAAGGTCCGGCTCTCGGACGAAAGGGAGTTCGATGCCAGGATCATCGGCCGCGACCCCAAGACCGACCTGGCCCTGATCCAGATTGAAGGCGCCAAAGACCTCTCCCCCCTGAAAATGGGGGACTCCGAGAAGCTGGAGGTCGGCAGCTGGGTGCTCGCCGTGGGCAGCCCCTTCGGCCTGGAGCAGACCGTCACGGCCGGCATCGTCAGCGCCAAGGGGCGTTTCATCGGCGCCGGCCCCTACGACGATTTCATCCAGACGGACGCTTCCATCAACCCGGGCAACAGCGGCGGGCCGCTGTTGAACATGAACGGCGAGGTGATCGGGATCAACACCGCCATCGTCGCCCAGGGCCAGGGGATCGGGTTTGCCATCCCGGTGAGCCTGGCCCAGAACATCATCGCCCAGCTGAAGGAGCGCGGCAGCGTCACCCGCGGATGGATGGGGGTCGGGATCCAGGACCTGACCCCGGAGCTGGCCCAGTACTACGGGCTCAAAGACCAGAAGGGGGTGCTGGTCACCCAGGTCTTCCCGGGAGACCCGGCCGACAAGGCCGGCATCCAGGCGAAGGACGTCATCATCGCCGTCGACGGCAAACCGGTCGGCACCGGCCGCGAACTCTCTTCGGCCGTGGCCGAAATGGCGGTCGGCAAGGATGTCTCCGTGAAGCTCCTGCGCGACGGCAAGGAGAAGGTCCTGAAGGTGCAGCTGGCCGAGCGCAAGGAAGCGGAACCGGAGGCCAAGGGCCCGACGCCGGAAACCGATGAGCTGGGCATTCGGGCCGCGGACCTCAACCCTGAAACCGCGCGGCGTTTCGGCATCGATGAAAACGAGAAAGGGGTTCTGGTGGTGGCGGTGAAGCCCGGCGGCAAAGCCGACCAGTCGGGTCTGCAGCAGGGGGACATCGTGAAGGAAGTCAACCGCATTCCGATCCAGTCGGTGAACCAGATGAAGACCGAGTTCGGCAAAACCAAACCGGGCGATACCGCCTCGTTTCTGGTCAAGCGCGGGACCGCCGGGTTCATGGTTTTGAAGGTGAAGAAGTAGCCGTTCGGCCCCCAGGGGGGTCGGATCGGCTTAACAGGGTGTTATCATTTCCGCACAACAAGCCGCCCCCGCCGCTTGCGCAGGGGGCGGCTTATTTTCGCCAGCGGGCCTCCTCCGCGAAAAAGCGGTTGATCGTCTCTGTGTAACGCGGCAGGGTGAAGGTGCGGTGGATGCGCTTTCCGATGTCCGTGTTTTCAAACCCCGCGGCGAAGTAGGTCCAGAAGCCCTTCATGTGGTTCAGCAGGTGCCCCGGCCCGCAGAGGCGCTCCCGGTACCGGGCGAAGAGATCCTCGTAGAAGGCCTTGAATCTCTCCAGTTGGTCGGCGGCCCCGTCCCGGCCGTTTTTGATGGCAGCCGGCAGGAAAGGGTTCGACAGCGCCCCCCGGCCGATCATCCAGGTGTCGACGCGGGGAAACCGGGCCGCCAGCGTCCGGAAGCCTTGCAGATCGGCGATGTTGCCGTTGTAAACGACTTGGTGGCGGGTCCGCTCCAGGCACACCTCAAACATGTCGAGGTCCGGAAGGCCTTCATACAGCTGGCGGGCGGTGCGCGGGTGGATCGTGATCTCCTGCAAGGGGTAGCGGTCGAGGACGGGGAGCAGTTGGAGGATCTCGTCGGGCGTGTTGCGGCCCAGGCGCATCTTGATCGAAAGCCGGCCGGGGATGGCGGGCAGGGTTTTGGAAAGAAATTCATCCACTTGTTCAGGGTAGGGCAGCAGCCCCGCGCCGCGGCGCTTCTTGGTCACCGGTCGGAACGGGCATCCGAGGTTCCAGTTCACATCCGGGTAGCCCATGTCGAAGAGGCGCCGGGCCAGAAAGATGAAATCCTCGGCGGTGTGGCCCAGGATCTGGGGTTCGATCGGCAAGCGGGTGTTCTCGTGCGGCAGGAGGTCCCGGACATGCTTGTCGGTGAGCCGGTCGGCGGCCACGGTGGCCACAAAGGGCGCCATGGCGCTGTCGAAGCCATCGAAGTGCTCGGCGTAAGTGTTGCGAAAAATAACGTCCGTGAAGCCTTTCAGGGGGGCCAGGACCAGTCGGGGGGCTGGGAGCTCGGGAGTCATGCCGCAACTATAGCGGCGGGCGTCTGGCAAGTAAAGCCGGCCGTGGACTCCGGTTTGCGCCCGGATGATATCGCCGCGGCGGGCACCCCGCTCCGCCTTTACGTGAGATGCGGGAATCAGGCATTTTTATATCCGTCGCCGGACCCTTATGTTATGTTTCGTCGGCTCACGCACAGAAGGTGCGGGGTGCGGGTGGCGCCTGACCCCGAACCGGGGTCGGTGCATTCAATTTCTCGAAACACCAATGCCGTGTGGGTCGCTGCGTATGATTCCCGTCTCTTCACAACCAACCGCGGAGGATAAGGCCCAGCGGTGGTCGGCGCTGCTGGTCGCTTCGCTGAGCTCCTTTCTGACCCCCTTCATGCTCTCTTCCGTCAACATCGCCCTGCCGGCCGTGGGGGCCCACTTCCAGGCGGATGCCGTCATGCTGAGCTGGGTGGCGACCTCCTACCTCGTCGCGGCCGCCGTGGCGCTGGTGCCGGTCGGCAAGCTGGCCGACATTCACGGCCGCAAGAAGGTGTTCATGGCCGGCACGCTGCTCTTCACGCTTGCCTCCCTGCTTTCGGGCCTGGCCTGGTCGATGGCGGCTCTGATCGTCTTCCGGGTGATCCAGGGGGTCGGCATAGCCATGATCTTCGCCACGGGGATCGCGATCGTGACATCGGTCTTCCCCCTGGAGGAGCGCGGCCAGGTGCTGGGCATCACGGTGGCAGCGGTCTATTCCGGCCTGAGCTGCGGGCCCCTGGTCGGCGGATGGCTGACCCAGACCTTTTCCTGGCGCAGCGTGTTCCTGGTTCCGGCTCCCTTTGGGATCGGCCTGATTCTGGTGACGCTCTGGAAGCTCAAGGGCGAGTGGGCGGGCGCCCGCGGGGAGCCCTTTGATTTCACCGGAGCGCTCATCTATGCCCTGGCGATCATCGCGCTCATGTGCGGGGTGTCGATCCTTCCGGATCCTTGGGGCGGGGTGCTGGTCCTGGCCGGTGCCGGCGGCCTGGCGGCCTTTGCCGGGTGGGAGCTGCGCGTGGCGCACCCGGTGTTTGAAGTGCGGCTGTTCGGTCGCAACCGGGTGTTTGCCTTCTCCTGCCTGGCGGCGCTCATCCACTACGGGGCGACGTTCGGTGTGACTTTTTTGATGAGCCTGCTCCTGCAGTACATCAAGGGCCTTTCTCCGCAACAGGCCGGCCTGGTCCTGATCGCCCAACCGGTGATGATGGCCCTCTTCTCCCCTCTGGCCGGGCGGCTCTCCGACCGGGTGGAGCCGCGGCTGCTGGCCTCCGCGGGGATGGGCATCACGGCGCTGGCCCTGCTGCTTCTGACCCGGGTCGGGGCCGGCACCGGGATGGGTTTCATCGTCGCCGGCCTCATGACCCTGGGGTTCGGGTTCGCCCTGTTTTCATCCCCCAACATGAACGCCATCATGAGCTCGGTCGAGAAGCGCCACTACGGGGTCGCCTCCGGGTCGGTTGCGACCATGCGCCTGCTGGGGCAGATGTTTTCCCTGGGGACCGTGACTCTCGTTTTCGCCCTCGTCATCGGACGGGTGCCGATCACCCCCGCGCGGCATCCCGCCTTCCTTGCGAGCGTGCGCTACGCCCTGTTCATTTTCTTCGGGCTTTGCCTGTGCGGGATTTATTTCTCTTTTTCGCGCGGAGAGCTGAGGAACAGCGGGCTCGAAGCTGAAAGCGGGAAGCCGGAAGCGCATAGGGGAAAATAAAATCCTTCAGGCGTTCAGCTTCAAGATTCGATCTTCAAGCTTCGCCTGGCACCGCCGGCGTCGGGCTTCTTACGCCGCCGGCGTCCCCTTGAGGCCGATTTCTTCAGCCACCGCTCGCATCCCCAGAATGGTTTCGGCGATGAGGGCGGTGAGCTCCATGCCGAGCATGGCCGCCCCCTTTTCGATGATGGAGCGGTCCACGCCGGCCGCGAAGCGCTTGTCTTTCCACTTCTTCTTGACCGAAGAGGCCTCCATGTCGAGCACACTCTTCGACGGGCGCACCAGGGCCGAGGTCGTGACGAGCCCGGTGAGCTCGTCCACGGCGAAGAGCGTCTTCTCCATTTCGCTCTCCGGCGGCACATCCGAGCAGATGCCCCAGCCGTGACTGACCACGGCGCGGATGTATTCCGGGGGCCATTGGCGTTCGCGCAGGATCTCCTCGGTCTTGCGGCAGTGCTGATCCGGGAACTTCTCGTAGTCCAGGTCGTGCACGAGGCCGACAATCCCCCACTTTTCTTCATCCGCGCCGCGCCGGCGGGCAAAGTGGCGCATGACGGCCTCGACCGCCAGGGCGTGCTTGATCAGGCTCTCGCTCTGGTTGAACTCTTTGAGCAGCGCCAGGGCCGTTTCGCGGGTCGGCGTGTCGGGATCCATTTATCCTCCATCGCACGAAAGCCGCTCTTGAAACGGCTTTCGTGAAGTCGTGAAAATTATAAACGACCCTACGTCAAGGGGGAACGCCTTGTCAAGCAACCCCTTTTACGTCTTTGCTCTTGATCCTTTGCCCGGCGCCGGTTATAGCGTTAAGGATATCCAAGGCCATTGATCGGATAAGGCGGGACCCGCATCTGATTTCAACGGTTACGTGAGAATAGACAATAACTGAACCAGGAGGACGAATGAGCGACGAAAAGAAACCGGGATTCGATGACCTGATCGGGTTCGGGATGGATTTCATCCATCAGGCCGGCGAGAAGGCCATGGTGTTCTACGGCAAGGGCAGGCCCCAGGTGAAATTCGACCAGGGGGTGGTGACCGAGGCCGAGATCCAGTTGACGGAGTACTTCCAAAGCGAGCTACACCGGAAATACCCCGGCCACCAACTTTTCAGCTACGATGAAGTCAAACAGGACTACTCCCACGAAGGCACGCGCTATCTCTGGAGTTTCGATCCGCTCGAGGGGGTGGCCAATTTCCAGGCCGGCATCCCGCTGTGGGGCCTTTCGCTGGCGCTGCTCGAGAATTTCTGGCCGGTGTTCGGCGTCTTTTTCATGCCGGCCACCGGCGACCTGTTCCACGCCCGGGCCGGCTGCTGTGCCTACTGGGGCCGGCGCGAGATCCAGATCCCCAGCTCCGAGGGCATCGACGACGAGAGCTTGCTGTTGACCTACTCGCGCTTCCACCAGCAGTATCGCTCCACGTTCCCCGGCAAGATCCGTTCGCTCGGCTGCACCTCGGCCCACATCTGCTACGTGGCCATGGGCCGGGCCGACGCGGCGCTGGTCGCCAACGAGACCTTCAGGGGCCTGGCGGCGGCGCGCGTGATCCTGGAGGCGGCCGGAGGCAAATTCACCAAGATCGACGGCAGCGAGTTTTTCCTCAACGAATACCTCGACGGCCAGAAGATCGACGACCACCTGCTCGTGGCCTCGCCCGAGAACCTGGACCAGGTTCGGAAGTGCCTGAAGCCGCTGTGACCCGCTCGAAGGCCGGCTGAGAAGACCGGTTATTAAACCGGTAACCCTGCGACGGCTGGGGGGCGTGGCAGAGTCAGCTGAAGAATTGGTTGCGGCGCGCCGCGGTGGTCGCCCCGCTCCGCCTTCACCCGAACCAGCGTTTCCATATCCATTGCCGGTTTATTGATCAGCGCCAAGGGGGACCCGGGCCGGGCCCCCCTTTTTTTTCTTGACAAAAGTCATCCAATCATCCAATGATTGGATGACTTTTGGGGCGGGTTTTTTCAGGCAGAAGCTGCGGCTTTCTGTGGCTGCATCGGGCCGGGGCCGCATCGGACACCAACCAACCACACACAAGGAGGGAAGTTCGATGAGCACGAAGAGACTGTCCGAAAAACGCATCATCGTGGCCGCCATCGCCCTGATGGTGGCCATGGCCCTGACGGCCCCGGCGTGGGCCCAGCAGGCGCCCATCAAGTGGAAGGCCCAGACCCTGTGGAACGCCCAGGAGCGGCCGCAGAAGACCTTCGAGGAGTTCTGCAAGCGCGTGAAGGTCCTCACCAACGGACGGCTGGAGATCGAGCCCTACCCGGCCGGCGCCATCGTGCCGACCAACGAGACCCTGACCGCCCTGCAGGGCAACGTGCTGCAGGCCATCCACGTGTGGCCGGGCTACGCCAGCGGGCGCAACCCCGCCTTCGCGGCCCTCTGCGATTTCATCTTCGCCTACGAGCAGCCCTGGGAGCTGGACGCTTTTCTGCACTACCGCGGCGGCCTCGAACTGCTGCGCGAGCTCTACAAACCCTTCGGCGCCTACACCGTGGGCGTCATGTGCTGGGGCGTCGAGTCCTGGCCGTCCAAGAAGCCCATCCGCAACATGGATGACTTGAAAGGCCTTAAGATCCGCGAGCCCCAGGGCATGGAAGCCGAGTTCATGGCCAAGGCCGGCGCCTCGGTCGTCGTCCTGCCCGGCACCGAGATCTTCTCGGCCCTGGACAAGGGCGTCATCGACGCTACCAACTGGGCCACCGCCTCGATCAACAACCAGACCGGGTTCAACCAGGTCGCTCCTTACTTCACCTACCCCGGCTTCCACTCCATGCCGGTCGGCGACTTCACCGTGCGCCAGGCCGACTGGGACAAGCTGCCCGAGGACATCAAGCAGATCCTGACCACGGCCTGCCGCGAGTGGGCCTGGGACACGATCGAGAAGGTGGCCATGGACGACGCCAAAGTGGTGGCGGAAGCCAAGGCCAAAGGCCTGACCCCGATCGCCTGGTCGCCCGAGGACCGGGCCAAGGCCCGCAAGATCGCTCAGGAGATCTGGCAGGGATGGAAGGGCAAGAACGAGCAGACCAAACGCGCCATCGAGCTGCAGGAAGCCTGGCTGCGGGAGCTCGGCCGCATCCAGTAGAACCCGTTTAAAAATGCATCTGACGGTCCTGGGCGGTGTTGCCGGCCGCCTCAACCTGCTCACATACTGAAACGTATGCTGCGCGGTCTCGGCAGCCGGCGCCTTGCCTGGGACCGTGATCTGCGATTTTTAAAACGGGTTCTTGGCTGAACACAGGGAGGGCATGTGTGGCCTGCTCTCCCTACCTATCGAGGAAACGACCGTGAGAAAGATTTTATCCCTGATCGACGGTACCAGCATCTGGGTCGGCAAGGTGGTGAGCATCCTCGCGCTCCTGGTCGCACTCATCATCTTCTACGAGATCTTCATGCGCGAGGTGCTGATCAAGCCCACCGTGTGGGTGGCCGAGGCCACCGTCTTCGGCTGCGGGCTGCTTTATCTGCTGGGCGGGGCCTGGACGCTCAAGCAGGACGGGCACGTGCGGGTGGACATGATCTACCACGGGCTTTCGCGACGGGGCAAGGCGCTCATCGACTGCGTGACCTATTTCGCCTTCCTGCTTTACATCGGGGTCATGATCTGGTCCGCCTGGCAGTACATGGAGCAGTCCATCGCCGTGCGGGAGACCACCATGAGCCCCTGGGACCCGGTCATCTGGCCGCTCAAGATCGCTCTCGTGGCGGCCCTCCTCCTGCTCCTGCTGCAGCAGACGGCCAAGTTCGTGCGCGACCTCTACTACATTGCGAAGGGTGAAGAGCTGTGAGCATCGAGTGGATCAGTATCGTCATCGTGGTGGCCATGGTGGGGCTCATGGCCATGGGGCTGCCGCTCGCCTGGTCGCTCGGGGCCGTGGCGGTCGGCCTGGTTTTGCTGAAGTTCGACCCGAGTGTGATGTTCATGCTGGTCTCGCGCGTCTTCGACATGAGCATGAACTACACCCTCATGTCCGTGCCGCTTTTCGTGCTCATGGCGGGGCTCTTGCAACGTGCGGGTATCGCCGATCAGCTCTTCCGGGCCGTAAACGTCTGGGCGGGGGGGCTGCGGGGCGGGATCGCCGTCGGCACCATCATCGCCAACGCCATCATGGCCTCGATGGTGGGCATCATCGGCGCCGAGATCGTGACCTTCGGATTGATCGCGCTGCCCGAGATGCTCAAGAAGAAATATAACTACAAGCTGGCGCTGGGCAGCGTCGCGGCCGGCGGCGGGCTGGCCACCCTGATCCCGCCGAGCGTGGTTTTCATCGTCTACGGCATGACCGCGGGGGTCTCGGTGGGCGAGCTTTTCCTGGCCGGGGTCATGCCCGGGTTCCTGCTGGGCGCCATGTTCATCTTCTATGTGGTTTGGCACTGCTGGCGGCACCCCGAGGCGGCACCCCTGGTGGCCGAGGAGCTGCGCGACATGCCGATCCGGCAGAAGCTTGCGACCTTAAAAGAGCTCGTCCTTCCGCTGCTGATCACGGCCGGAGTGCTCGGGTCGATCTACACGGGGGTCGCCACGCCCTCCGAGGCGGCGGGCGTGGGCGTGATCCTGGCCCTGGTGTCTGCCTCCATCAACCGCAAGCTCCACTGGGTCATGCTGCGCGACTCGCTCTACGAGACCCTGCGCATCTCCTGCATGCTCTCCTGGCTCTTCTTCGGGGCCCAGACCATCATCGGCGCCTACACGCTCGCCGGCGGCACCACCTTCGTCACCAATGCCATCAAGGCCTTGGACCTGGGGCCCTGGGGCACGGTGATCCTGATGAATTTCATTTGGGCCTTCCTGGGCTGCTTCCTGGACTGGATCGGGATCCTGTTCCTGACGGTGCCCATTTTCCTTCCGATCATCCTGGACTTCGGTTTCGACCCGGTCTGGTTCGGCGTGGTCTACTGCATGAACATGCACCTGTCCTATCTCACGCCGCCGTTCGCACCGTCGGCTTTTTACCTGAAGAGCATCACGCCGCCGGATGTGACCATGACCCAGATCTACAAGGCGACCATGCCCTATCTGTGGTGGACGGTGGTGGCCAACATCGTGACGGTGGCCTGGCCCGGGCTCTCGCTCTGGCTACCCAAACTGCTGCTGCGCAATTGATGACCGAAAGACGAATCCACCGATGAACTTCCCGGCACTTCACCTTCTCGAGCAGGATTTCAAAACCGGCCCCCGGCTGGATGTGCCGGGCTGCGTCCGCGAGAAACTGGAGCGCACGGGGCTGCTCAACACCGTCAAGCCCGGGCAGAGCGTGCTGATCACGGCCGGCAGCCGGGGGGTGGGCTGCATGGTCGAAGTGCTGGCGGCGGCGGCCGCCGCCGTTTCGGAAAAAGGCGGGCGGCCGCTCATCCTGCCGGCCATGGGCAGCCATGGCGGCGGCACGGCCGAGGGGCAGATCGAGGTCCTCCGGCACCTCGGGCAGACGCCGGAGAGCCTGGGGGCACCCATCCACGAGTGCATGGAGCCGGTTGTGGTGGGTGCGGCAGAGAACTGCCCGGTGTACGCCGACCGCGCGGCGCTCGACGCCGATCACATTCTGATCGTCAACCGCGTCAAGGAGCACACGGAGTTCATCGGCGAGATCGAGTCGGGGCTGATCAAGATGGCGGTCGTGGGCCTGGGGCGCGTGGCCGGGGCCGAGGTCATGCACCAGCTCGCGGTGCGGATCAGCTATGTCAAGGCCATCCAGGCCATGGCCAGGGTCCTGTTTCAGAAGCTGCCCATCCTCGGGGGGCTCGCCATCCTGGAGGACAAGACCAACACCGTGCGCCGCCTGGAGGCGGTGCCGGCCGCGGCGGTTTTCGCGCGCGAGCCGCAGCTGCTCGCGGAGGCCCGAGAGCATCACGCCAGCCTGCCGTTCGACCAGCTGGACGTGCTGCTGGTGGATGAAATCGGCAAAGACATCTCCGGCGCCGGCTTCGACACCAAGGTGATCGGTCGGATCATGAACATCTACGAGAAGGAGTGCGAGCGGCCGGTCATCACGCGCATCGTGCTGCGGGGCCTTTCGGCCCGGACGGGGGGAAACGCGATCGGGCTCGGCCTGGCCGATTACGTGCACCGGCGTGTGGTGGAGCGGATGGACGCGGGCATGACCGCGCTCAACTGCATCACGGCCGTCGCCCCCGAGAAAGCGCGCGTTCCGATCGTACGGCCCTCCGACCGCGGCGCGCTCGAGGCGGCTTTCCGGTCGATCGGCCTTTGGACCGCCGACACCGTGCGCCTGGCCTGGATCATCAACACCTCGGATCTGAGGCGGCTGGCGGTGTCGCCCGCGCTCGCGGCCGAAGCGCGGGCCAAGGGGTTGGTCGTTTCGGCCGAGGGCTTTGCGCTGCCTTTCGGAAACGACGGCGAGCTCAAGGGGTTGCGGCAGGTGCTGGAGGAGATGCCCGCCAAATAGAAAGAAGTCCTCGGCCGGTCGGGCGCCCGACCGGCGGTGCGGACCTTTCCGTGAATACGCCATGAGAGGTGGCCACCATGAACGTGAGCCCCATCAAGAAGACCTCGGCGACCGACAAGGTGTTCAAGGCGCTCTACGAGATGATCGCCACCGGCCGCTACCAGCGCGGCCAGAAATTGCCGCCGCAGGAGGAACTGGCCCGGCAGCTGGGGGTCAGCCGCAACACGCTGCGCGAGGCCGTCAACCAGTTGTCGGCCATGGGGCTGCTCTCCTCGCAGCAGGGGGTGGGCACGGTGGTCGAGCCGCCGACCCCCGGCGGGTACCTGAGCTCCCTGGGCGGGCAGTTTCTGCTCGATCCTTTGAGCGTCCGGGAGTTCATTGAGGCGCGCATCTGCATCGAGCGCAATGCGGTACGGCTGGCCGTGGCGCGTGCCGGGCCGCAGGACATCGAGCGCCTGCGGGCCACCCTCGAGCAGCAGCGCAGGGCGCTCCAACGCGGGGACGAGGCCGAGTTCACCCGGCAGGACGCGGCCTTTCACCTCGAGCTGAGCCAGATCTGCGGCAACCGGGTGCTGCTCAAGTTCCTGCAGACCATCCATGACATGCTGCAGCGCTTCATCGGCGAGGTGGCCCGGCTGCCGGGCGCCGTCGAAGACGCCCTGGGGTTTCACAGCCGGGTGACCGAGGCCATCGCGGCCCGGGATGCCGACCGGGCCGAGCGCGAGATGGTGCTGCACCTGTTCGACGTCGTGCGGCGCATCGAGGCCAACCTCAACATCGATCTTCAGCAGAGCACCTTGTGTGGTTACAACGTGATTCATCCGAAAGCTCAATCGCGGAGGCCAAAACGCAAATGAAGCTCAATTCGCACAATCTGGTCATGTCGGCCATGTTCGGGGGCCGGCGCGGGCCGCGGCCGGCGGCGGGCAACCCCACCTCCATCGCCTGCCACGGGCTGATGGAAAAGGCCGGGGTCTCCTTCCCCGATGCGCACCTCAACGCCGACGCCATGGCCGAGCTCGCGCTGGCCGGCCACGAGGTGGTCGGCTTCGACACGGTCATGCCCGAGTATTCCGTGGTCCAG
>CAZLSV010000008.1:0-45343 GCA_964562235.1 uncultured Desulfatibacillum sp. | reverse complement strand
GCCGCGCTGGGGGCGCGGGTCGACTGGGGCGACCGGGACAAGATGCCCGACGTGAAGGAGTTCCCCAACGCGGATTTCTCCGACGTGGTGGTTCCCTCCGACTTCCTGGAAAAACCCGCCTGCCGCGTGGTCCTGGACGCGCTTTCCATCCTGCGGCGCCACGTGGGCGGACGGGCGGCCGTTATCGGCAAGGTCATGGGCCCCTGGACCATGTCCTACCACATGGCCGGCACCCAGAACTTTCTGCTCGCGGTGGGCATGGGCGAGAGCGCCAAGGTGACGAAGATGCTGCGGCAGCTCATGCCGGTCACCATCGCTTTCATCAACGCCCAGTTTCAGGCCGGGGCGGACATCGTGGTCCTGGCCGACCATGCCACCCGCAACCTGGTGGGGCCGCACCACTACGAGCAGTATCTGCTGCCCATCCACCAGGAGATCACGGCCCAGGTCGGCGGGCCGCTGATCCTGCACGTCTGCGGCAACTGCTCGGACCGGCTGGAGCTTTTTGCCCGCTCCGGCGTCGACGCCTATCACTTCGAGTGGCAGGTGGACTCCCGGGAGGCGGTGCGCCGCATCGGCGACCAGGTGTCGCTCGCCGGCAACGTCAACAACCCCCAGGCGCTCCTGCAGGGCACGCCGGAGGACGTTTATAAGCAGGCGCGCTACGCCATCGAGGCCGGGGTGCACCTCATCGGTCCCGAGTGCGCCATCCCGCTTTCCACGCCGCTGGAGAACCTGAGAGCCATCGTCGAGGCGGCCCGGGCGGGATATTGACGAAGCCGGAAGCTGAAAGGAACCTGAAAGCGCGAAGCTCAAAGGGAACGGTTAGTATCCGGCTCGCTTTCGGCGCTCCGCTGCGAGCGTCGCGCCCGGGGTTGCAGGCCACAACGTTACGAACAGGCGTTAATCAACAGCATGCAAGGAGAATCCGCATGAACCTGAAGCCCGACTTCAATCGCTTCCTGGCGGCCGTCCAGCACCGGGAAACCGACCGGGTGCCGCTGGGCGAGATCCTGATCGACTACTCCATCCAAAGCAAGTTTCTGGGCCGGACGGTGACCGCCGACGACCTTCCCGGGCAGGTGGAGTTCTGGTCCAAGGCGGGCTACGACTTCATCCCCATCACGGTCAGCATGATGTCCCCGGGAAAAGTTACCGAGGAGTCCAAGATCACCCGGGTCCTCAAGGAGATGGTGCTGCGGGAAAAACCCGGCACCACCGACCCCAAGGCCTGGAACCTGGAGATGACGAGTTTCATCCACGAGCGATCGGACCTGGACAAGTTCCCCTGGGAGGCCGCGGCCGACATCGACTTCAGCAAACTGCACGCGGTCAAGCAGCTGCTGCCGGAGGGGATGAAGGTGATCGCCATCTCGGGCAAGATCTTCACGCTGACCTGGATGCTGATGGGCTTCAACAACTTCGCCCTGAAGCTGGTGATGGACGAGTCCTTCGTGGCCGAGGTCTTCGAGCGTGTCGCGACCATCCAGTTCAAGGCCCTCGAGACCATCTTCGCCATGGAGCACGTGGCCGGGGTCTGGGTGGTGGACGACATCGCCTTCGGCACCGGCCCCATGATCTCGCCGGCCGCCCTCCAGAAGCACGTCTTCAGCTGGTACCGGAAAGTGGGCGAGAGGTGCCACGCGAACAACCGCCTCTTCCTCATGCACTCCGACGGGGATCTGAGCGTGCTCATGGACGATCTGATCGACATGGGGCTGGACGTGATCCAGCCCATCGACCCGTCCTGCATGGACATGGCCAGGGTCAAAAAGCAGTGGGGGGAGCGCATCTGCCTGATCGGCAACGTGTCCAACGAACTGCTGCGCAGCGCTTCGACCGCTGAGATCGAGGCGCGTGTGAAAGAACTGCTGCGCGACGCGGCGCCCGGCGGCGGGTTTGCGCTGGGCTCGGGCAACTCGGTCCCGAACTGGGCCAAATACGAAAACTACCTGGCGATGCGGGAGACCTGCCTGAGGCACGGAACCTACCCCATCGCGATCCGATAAGGAGGATTGAAATCGATGGCCGATCATCTGAACGCGATCAAGGACGCCGTCATCGGCGGAAAACATGCAGAGATCAAAGGACTCGTTCAGCAGGCGCTGGACGCGGGGCGCGACCCCGGCGGAATCGTCAACGACGCCCTCATCGCGGCCATGGACGTGGTCGGCAAGGACTTCGGCTCCGGCAAGATCTTCGTCCCGGAGATGCTGGTCTCGGCGGTGACCATGAAGGCGGGGCTCGAGGTGGTCAAGCCGCGCCTGGCCGGCGGTGAAAGCCAGTCCCGGGGCACCATCATCATGGCCACGGTCAAGGGCGACCTGCACGACATCGGCAAGAACCTCGTCTCCATGATGCTCGAGGGGGCCGGCTTCAAGGTGATGGACTTAGGCGTGGATCTCAGCGTCGAGAAGCTCATCGACCAGGTCAAGGCGCTCAAGCCGGACATCCTGGGCCTTTCGGCCTTGCTCACCACCACCATGCCCGAAATGCAGAAGGTCATCGGCGAGCTGAAGGCCCAGGGGCTGCGCGACCAGGTCAAAGTGCTGGTGGGCGGAGCGCCGGTGGACCAGGCGTTTGCCGACAAGATCGGGGCGGACGGCTACGGCGCCAACGCCACGGAAGCGGTGGAGCTGGCGCGGCGGTTTGCCGGCGCGAGCGCCTAGTCGGCCATCCCTGGCGAGTTGGGCAGAAACCGTACGTCTCAACCGTATTCACCCTCGCCCGGCCTCTCCTATGGAGAGGGGGGAGAACCGGGGCGGGGGTGCCGGTCGCGCGGAGGCACATCATGCTGATCGTGGGAGAGTTGATCAACGCCAGCCGCAAGTCGGTGCGGGAGATCATCGAGAAGAGGGACGCCGAGGGCATCGCGAAGCTGGCGCGCGAACAGCGTGACCACGGCGCCCACTACATCGATGTCAACGCCGGGGTCTTCGTCGGCCAGGAGCCCGAGCTGCTCACGTGGCTGGTCGCCAGCGTCCAGGCCGCGGTCGACACGCCCTGCTGCATCGATAGCCCGGACCCTGAGGCGATCGAAGCCGCGCTCGCCGTGCACAAGGGCGCGGCGATGATCAATTCCATCTCGCTCGAAAAGGAGCGCTACGAGAAGCTGCTGCCGGTGGTGGCAGGGTCCGGGAGCAAGGTGGTGGCGCTGTGCATGAGCGACGAGGGCATGCCCGAGACCGCCGACCAGCGTCTGGCGATCGCCGACCGGCTCGTCAACGGGCTGGTCGGCAACGGCGTGCCCATCGAAAACATTTACGTGGACCCGCTGGTGCAGCCGGTGGCCACGAACAACGCCTTCGGGGTCGAATTCCTGCAGGCGATCGAGCGCATCACCCAGACGTTCAAGGGCGTGCACACCATGTGCGGGCTTTCGAACATCTCCTTCGGCCTGCCCGAGCGCAAGTTCATCAACCAGACCTTCATGGTGATGGCCATCGCGCGGGGGCTCGACGGCGCCATCGTCAACCCGCTCGATGCGCGCATGATGGGCTGCATCACCACGGCGGAGACGTTGATGGGGCGGGACGCTTACTGCATGAGCTACCTGAAGGCGTTTCGGGCCGGAAAGCTCACGGCTTCCTGAAAACCGGCGCCTCGGGCCGTGATCCTGCGTTGTACCTACGGACGATAGACCGGGATGACATAGGGTCCCTCCGGGACTACGGCGACGCTGTTGTCGCCGTGGTCCCGCGTGCTTTTCAGGATGGCTTTTTCGACGGAGGCGACGGGCTCGACGAAAATATCGGCCCGATCGGAAGGTCTCAAGCCGGTGGTGTAGAGCTCAACCCTTCCCCGGCGCAGGGCCTTGACCAGCATCTGGGTCTGCCACTCGTCGATGCGGGCGTGGTTGCGGGCGATGAGCTCGGTCATGAAGCGCTCGGGGCCCACGCGGCAGAGCACGCGCTGGGCTTCCACGAACTCCGAACTGCCCATCCCCTCCGAGCATTCGCTGGCGATGATGATGGTCCCCCCGGGCTCCAGGATATCTAAAACGCCGACCATGCCCTTGATCGTCTGGTAATAGGTCTTGTCCAGCGGGAAGCCGGCGCTGGTGGTGACCACGGTCTTGAACCGGCGCGGGCAGGGCACCTCCGCATGGTTTCGCATGAAGGCCACCGCCTCCAGATGGCTTTGCTCGACAGGGCCGAAATTGACGAAGCCGATGCGCCGCTCCTCGTCGATGACCACGTTCAGGGCGAAGATCTCGCCGATAACCCGCACCATGTGCAACTGCTCCTGGTGGACGGGGTTGCCCTCGATGACGGTGTTGGCGGCCCTGGCGTGGTCGAGAATGACCCCGGCGTGGAGCTTGAGAATGGTGTCGCGGTGGGCGACGCCGGGGATGACGAGCTTGCGGCCGCCGGAGTAGCCGGCCATGAAATGCGGCTCCACCAGGCCGACCACGATGCGCAGCTCCGCTTCCACGAAGCGCCGGTCCACCCGGATGGGAATCCCGGACGGCGTCCGGCCGAGGTCGGCGTGGGCTTCGCCGTCGCGGGCGAAGTGGTTGGCAACGCGCGCCTTTGTGAAAACGTCCTCGGAGCCGATCAACTCCCGCAGTTCTTCGCCTTCGTTGGGCCGGTGCAGGCCGGTTGCGACGAGAATCAGGATATTTTCCTTCGTCATTCCGGCGGCCGCAAGCTCATCGATGAGCGGGGGCAGCAGCCGGCCGTGGGGAACCGGTCGGGTGACGTCGCAGATCAGGATGCACGCGTTTTTGCGATTTCGTGCCAGCTCCCTCAGCGGGGACCCGGCGCCCGGCTTTCGAAAGGATGTCTGCAATTCCGTCACGGGGTCCGACGCGGCCGGCATCGGCTTTTTGCGGATCGTGGTGATCCGGAGGCCATCGGGCAGATGAACCGGAAGCTTGCCGCGGCCATAAAGGAGTTCGATTTTCACCGCGCACCTCCTGAAGGGTCATGATTGCTTGCGAGCCACGGCCGCCATCCCTTCATCCTGCGCAAAGGCGCAGGGGGCGCCCGTCGCCCGCACAGGGGCAGGCCTGCCCCTGGCCGGATTCATATTACTCCGGCGGTTAATTATGCGCAAGACCCGCATCTCACGCAGAGGCGCACCGCGGCGGGCACCCCGATCCTCCTGGCGCCAGCTCACGTTGAACCTGTTCAGGCGCCGAAGTAACACCATCGCCGTTGCGCCTGCGCACGGTCCGGCCGTGTCGCATGCGGTCGCTGACTTGCTCAAAGCCTTGCGATATGCGAAGAGTGTCCTGTGTCCCGTCTTCAAAACGAGAGGAGGGTGGATGAAACTGCGCTGGAAGTTTTTTTTCATCCTGCTGATCTTCAGCCTGGTTCCGCTGGGCATTCTCACATTTGTGAGCCAGCGGGGAACGACCCGCATGGGGCAGGTGATATCCGAGGACGTGCAGCACAACTTCGCCGGTCTTGCCAGCGCCATCCTGAAACGTACGGCGGAGAACTCGGCCGCCATTCTGGCTCAGACCAAGAAATCATTCGAACTGGCGCTGAACGGGCTGGCGCGCGAGGCCGAGGCCGTTTTCACCGAGGAGCCGCCGGCCAGCGTAAAGGTCTATTTTGCGGCCGATTTCGAAGACCGGGCCACCGCGCCGCCGGATGCCGCTGCTTCGTCCGGGCCCGCCAAGGAATCCGTCGACGGGCGGCGGGTGGAGGATCTCGTCAGTCTCAAGCATCCCGTGGTGGTCATGGCGCCGGGCGGGTCCCTCTTTGGCGCCGCGGAGGACATCGACCGGCTTTCGTTGTTGACCGACACGTTCGCTGATATTTATTCCACGCTTTATCCCTCCCTGCTATGGGTCTATGTCAGTTCGGAGAGCGGGGCCCACGTTTCATATCCCGGCCACGGGGGTTACCCGGACGGGTACGACCCGCGCCGGCGACCCTGGTATCTGGATGCCGCCGATGAGGCCTCCTGGAGCCTGCCCCTGGTCGATGCCACCACCGGTCAGCTGATCATGACGGTGTCGAAACGCCTCCGCCACCCGGACGGATCGCAGGCCGGGGTGGCTGCCATGGATGTCTTGCTCACGGAGGTGCTGCGCATCGACGCCTTGTCTTCCATCTGGACCGCCGCCATGCGCTCCTTTCTGGTTGCGCCCGATCTTGACCCGAAAACCCAGGCCATCGACCTGCTGATCGTGGCGCAGAAGGACTACCAGCGCCAGGCATCCTCATGGGAGGGCGGGATCACGCTGGAACGGCTGGCAGGAGAAGACCCGCAGAAAACGGCGGAGCTTGCCCGCGAAATCGCCGCCGGCCGCTCCGGCGCTCTGGAGATGCCTTACAAGGGCGTCCCTTCGATATGGGCCTTTGCGCCCATGCCCCCGCGAGCGGCTTTTATCCTGATTGTACCCCGAGAGGTCACCGACCGGCTTCCCGAAAAAACCGTCAGCGCGGTCCGCACGTTCACCGCCGAAGGGCTGCTGACCACGGCGCTGATGGCGGTTGGCGCGATTTTGCTTGCCGTTTTAGCGGCGTTGGCCGGGTCGCGGGGGTTCACGCGACCCATTTACGAGTTGGTGGATGCTTCCGGCCGGCTGAGCCGAGGGGACTTCAGCGTCCGGCTGGGCACCCGGACCGGCGATGAGCGGGACCAGTTGATTCAAGCCTTCAACGACATGGTCCCCAAACTGGAGGACCAGCTGCGCATGCGTGAGTCGCTGCGGCTGGCGACCGAGGTCCAGCAAAACCTGCTGCCTCGGGGCGAGCCGGACCTGCCCGGGCTGGACATCGCCGGCGCCAGCCTCTATTGCGACGAAACCGGTGGCGATTATTACGACTTTCTGACGGTTGCCCAGGATCGTGCCGGCGCGGCCGCGATGGCCGTCGGCGACGTGTCGGGCCACGGGGTGCACGCCGCCCTGCTGATGGCCTCGGCGCGGGCGGCGCTGCGGCTGAGGGTTTCGCTGCCCGGCAGCCTTGCTGAAATCGTTGCGGACGTAAACCGCCAGTTCACGGAGGATGTGGGCGACAGCGGCGCCTTCATGACGCTCTTTTTGTTGTCGGTCGACGGCCGGCGAAAAAGTGTGCGGTGGGTGCGCGCCGGGCACGATCCGGCCATCTACTACGATCCGGAATCCGGCCGGTTCGAGGAGTTGGCCGGCCGCGGCATGCCTCTTGGACTGGAAAAAGGCGTGGCCTTCGAAGCGCAGCGGCGTGAGGGGCTGAGGGCGGGTGGAATCATTTTCATCGGAACGGACGGCATCTGGGAGACGGCCGGCCCTCGGGGTGAAATGTTCGGCAAGCAGCGTCTGCGCGAGATCCTCCGAACCCGCCACGCCGACAACTCCCGTCAGATCATCCAGGCGGTCACGCAAGCGCTCGAAGCCTACCGGGAAGGCGCCAGGCCGACGGATGACATTACCATGGTGGTTGTGAAAGTGCTTTAGAGCTAGAAATCCTCGATGATATCCCCCTTCTCCACAAAGTGTGAGATGCCGGCCTGCGCCGTTTCGTAATAACTCATGGCCGCTTCGAGCCGGGCGGTCACCGGGTCGTCTTCACCTATCAGCGCCCTTGATTTTTCCAGCAGTTTCAGGCCTTCCTCCAGGTGGCGGTTGATGTCATCGCGCAGCTTTTTGCGTTTGCGATGCTTTTCGCGCTCGCGCGCGATCACCGGCAGCAGGCGTTGGATCGAATACTCCACCAGCGCGTCTCTCGGCGCCCGGGACTCTTTGGATATTTCATCCAGGCAGAGCAGCGTCCGGCGGCTGATGACGAAAGTTTTCTGAACACGGCCCATGGTTCGGAACTGATCGGCCTCGATTTCCTGTGCGATGGTGTTAAGGGTTTGAACATCTTCGATCAAATGATCAAAGAGGGATTTCTGCTTGATGCCCAAATGCACGGCCACGATGCTCAGGGCTTCGATCGCCCGCGGCGACAGCTTGAAAGTGGCCCGGACCGATTGCCGACCCCGGAGATCATCCGTGTCGGGCTGCGGGAGCCTGATGTCGTCCATGAATGAGCGGTCGTTTTTCTTGTCCATGGGCACGGTTAATTACTTAAAAAATCTTTTCTAAAAAGTAATGTTATCATATTGACAACTAAAAAGACACGATTATTTTTTTATCCAAAAGGTTAATTAATAATAATCTTGCAGGTAAATAATACAAGAGAAAAATGAAAGCAGATCAAAGTCAACTGAAGCCTCGACCCGGCTCAAATAACGAGGCCCCCGCCGGGGGCCTCGTTATTTGAACCTTCCGCTGACCTGGTGGTACTGGTCGGAGTTGATGCGGCCGGTTTTATGCAGCGTCGACAATAGCCAACCGGCCCTCCATTTCAGCCAGCGGCTGTTGCGGGTGGGGCTCTCGACAAGGGGTTTCGGGATAACCGCGGTCAGCCTCACGATCTCCTCCAGGCTCAGTTGTCCGACGCTTTTGCCGAAGTAATGGCGCGCAGCCGCCTCCACGCCGAAAATGCCGGGGCCGAACTCGATCACGTTCAGGTACAGGTGAAAGATGCGGTTTTTGGAGAGATCCCTTTCCAGGCGCAGGGCCAGGAAATACTCCTTGAGCTTGCGGATGAGGCTTTTTTCGGTCGAGAGATAAAGATTCTTGGCGAGCTGCTGGGTGATGGTGCTCGCCCCCCGGGCCCATCGACCCTGTTCAATGTTTTTTTTCACGGCCTCGTTCATTTCTTCGTAGTCGATGCCCTCATGTTCGTAAAAGCGGGCGTCCTCCGCCACGCGCACCGTTTCTTTCAGCAATACCGGCATACTGTCGAACCCGACCCATGTCTGGCGGACCTTGAATTCCTTGCCCGACCCTTGGGCTTCCCGCTGACGCTGATCGATCAAGGCGGTGGTCTTGGGGTTTTGGGATTTCAGATAGCTCACGTTCGGCAGAGAGAGATACAGCCAGAGAACGCCGGTTGCGCCGGCGAGGAGGCCGGCCACGAAAATCAAAAGTATCAGCTTTTTCAACACGGTGCTCCGTTGGCGCAGAGCCAAAAGGATTCCATCTCGGATACAGCCCAAGATTTACAAGGCAGGATAGAAAAAGCAGGCGTCGAAGTCAATTTGAAGCGAACATCGCTGGATATTCCAGTTCGAAGCATTTTACAAATTAAAAAAACGCATTATTATTTGTAGTTGTAATTGTGGCATGCTTGTTCAGATGGATTGGATTTCAGCAGGTCTGTGAAACGTTTTTCAGACAGCGATGAAAAAGCTTATCAGATTTTTCGGGCGATTGATATCAGCCGGTTGGAGCGCCCTGACCTTTTTTCGCCGGCTGGTTGCCAACCTCGCTTTTGTAGCGCTGGTGGTCTTGCTGCTGGTGCTCGCCTTCGGGGAAAGAAGCGCCAAGGTACCGGAAAGCGCCGTGCTGGTGCTGGCCCCTGCCGGGGTCATCGTAGAGCAGCGTTCGGAGAGCCTGCTGTCGAGCGAGTTGCTGGGGGAAGATGCCGCGGCTGAAACGCTGCTGAAGGACATTCTCGACGCCCTCGACCAGGCCGGGCGAGACCCCCGCATCCGAGCGGTCCTGCTCGATTTGACCAAGCTCCAGGGCGCCGGGTTGAGCAAACTTCAGGATATCGGCGCGGCGCTGAAACGCTTCCGCGAGTCCGGGAAACCCGTGGTGGCGGCATCCGATATTTTCATGCAGCGCCATTACTACCTCGCCGCCCACGCCGACCGGGTCTATCTCAACCCGATGGGCGGCGTGCTGCTGACCGGGTTTGGCATATACCAAAATTATTTCAAGGCGGCCTTGGACAAGCTTCAGGTCCAGTTGCATGTCTTCAGGGTCGGGAGCTACAAATCAGCGCTCGAGCCCTTCATGCGCAATGACATGTCGGAGTTCGACCGCACGGCCAACTCCGCTCTGCTGGAGGTGCTGTGGGACTCCTATAAAAACGACGTTGCCGGCCAGCGCCGCATCGAACCGGCGGCGATCGACGATTATGTCAACCATTTTCCGGCCCGACTGGCCGCCGCCCGGGGCGAGGCGGCGCAGCTGGCACTTTCCTTCGGACTGGTAGATGAACTCAAGACATCGGATCAGCTGCGGGACGAGCTGGTACAACTCGCCGGGGAAGACCGATCCCGTGGCAGTTACAACCAGATCCGATTCGACGAGTATCTTAAAGCCGCCCCCGCGTCCTCACCCAAGACCGGGGGTCCAGAACCGAAGGTGGCCGTGATCGTCGCCCAGGGGATTATTCTAGAGGGCACCCAGCCGGCAGGCAGAATCGGGGGCGCATCTCTTTCGGCCATGATTCATAAGGCCTGGAAAGATGACGCCACGCGCGCCATTGTGCTTCGCATCGACAGCCCCGGCGGCAGTGCGTTCGCCTCCGACGCCATCCGGCGCGAACTGGAGCTGGCCCGGCGGGCCGGCAAGCCCGTGGTGGTGTCCATGGGATCCGTGACCGCTTCCGGCGGCTACTGGATTGCCAGCGGCGCTGATGAAATCTGGGCCTCGCCCACCACGATCACCGGCTCCATCGGTATCTTCAGCGCGTTCCCGACGTTCGAACGCAGCCTGCAGGCCCTTGGGGTTTCCAACGACGGAGTGGGCACCACCCGGCTCGCGGATGCCTTCAACCCCAACCGGCCGATGAACAGCTTGATGGCGGATGCCATGAATCAGTTCATGGAGCAGGGCTACGGCACCTTCATCGCCCGGGTGGCGGAGGGGCGCCACATGACGACCGAAGCCGTCAGGGAGGTCGCCGAAGGGCGGGTCTGGGCCGGCCAAAGCGCGCTCGAGAAGGGCCTGGTCGACAGGCTGGGAGGGATGGGGGAGGCCATCGAATCAGCGGCAAAGAGAGCGGGGCTTGAATCGTATGCCGTCGAATATCGCCAGCAGCCCCTCACGCGCCGTGAACGACTTGTGAAAGAGCTCAACGAGTTGTTCACCCGGATGCTCGTCAAGGCGCTGGAAGTTGCAGCACCCGAACGGGCCGCCGTTTTGAAGGTATTGGCCGCATCGGCGTTTGAAGACCTGTCGAAGCTAAACGATGCAAAAGGGCTTTACGCATTATGTCTCGACTGCGGCGCGATTTGACACAAGGATCTGTTTTACAATTTTTTTATTTTATTGCACCAAAGAAAAAATCTATCCATGAAGTTGGCGGAGGAAGGTCGAATGAGGGAAAAAAAGGCGATAAAACGCGATATACTCGATAAGTTCAGGACGCTCAGTGCGGAGAAAAACGACACTCTGCCGTCTCATTGGCTTGAGCTGGTCTATTTGAAGGGACTCAACGCCGAGGAGAAAAAACTTTTCAAGAGGGCTGTCCAAGAGCTGGTGTCCGTCGGGATCGTGGATAATGTGGAGGGCCCGAGCCTGAACCTCAGACTCACGCAGAAAGGTGAAAACCTTATTTATTCCAGAGAGTCCCGGGAAGGGGGCGGGGAAGGGGGCCGAAGCGATTCCATTTCCCAGTTAACAGGCTTCGAGGTATAGATGCGCCGCCCGCCGAAACGTAAAGGCGACTCGGGTCGTAATCCCGAATCGCCCTTTTTTTTGAACCAACGCACTGAGACTATTTAAGAAGATCGTTTATCAAGGATTCCCGGATCATTTTGTCGGCGATCTTGTCCGGGTTGATCTCATAGGTTCCATTTTCAATCCGGGCCTTGAGTTCAGCCACCTTTTCCGTTCGAACATCCGGGATCGACTGGATCTTCGATTGGGCTTCCTGGATGCGTTTGGCGGTATCGGAAATGACCACCGTGTCGGTTTTCAGCCCCTGCTGCTCGTAGGCGGCACCTTCCTCGATTCCCGGTTTTTGCCTGATCTGGACTTGGGTAGAATTATAGGCATCGATTGCATTTGCCTGATTTTTTGGAGTGATTTCCATTGCCCTTCTCCTTTTTGACGGGCCGCGGCCTAATGCCTGGCCCGTGTGTTGATTTTAGCAAAGTCCCCTAACGCAGTCAAACTTCATATCCGTTTGAAGGTATTATCGCCGGCTTTTCCAGGAACTTTAGCCTTTTTTTTCATAATTCTTTGCATTTTTCAAAAATGAAACCAACTTGTCATCCACCCGATTTTCCGTTAGACCGGAACTGTTCCTCCGTCAAACAAAGATGCCAGATTACCGCTCGCCACGACAAGGGGATATGATCGAGTCCTTCGACGACCATTACCGCAAGGCTCTGAACAGCGCTCTGCGGATCCTTGCTCGCCGCGACCACTCGTCGTTGGAACTGACGCAAAAGCTGATGCATCGCGGTCATGCCGAGGATGTGGTCCAGCGAGTGATCACCGAGTGCCTGCGGCTCAACTACATCGACGACCGGCGCGTGCGAGGGCAGTTTGTGGACGTTATGAAGCGCAAGGGTTTCGGCAATCACCGCATCCGCCGCGAGCTTATCAAAAGAGGACTGGCCGGGGACGACGCCGAAGATGGGCTGGACGCGAGCATGCCGCCGGCGGAAGAACGGTCCACGGCGCGACGGGTGGCGCTTAAAAAATGGAGGAGCCTGCAGCAAGGCGCGGCGCCGGAGAAAAAAAGGCCTCGTCTGTTGAGGTACATGCAGTCCCGCGGTTTTTCAGATGCGGTGATTTATGACGTGATGAAAACGATAACGGAAGAAGCGTTCGAGGACCCGCCGCCTAATAGTTGAATATCACCCGGAACTCGACCCCGACACCTTCGGGTTCCACCCGAATGATTTCTCCGGTGGCCCGGATCAGGGCCTTGGCGTGGACCAGAGGGATGGTCATGGCGATTTCATCGCCCACGGAGAGCTTTCTGCGGGTGGCGAGAAAAACCCCCTTGGCGCTCAAGTTCTGAACCCTCTCCCTGAATTTGCCGTACTTGGTAAGACAATCGGCATACAAAGGCTGGTTGGCCTCGAAGAAACGGCGAAAGTCCTTCCTCTGGCAGCCTTTCTCATCCCAACTGACTTCGCCATCGGTTTCTATCTTCGCCATATCTGCTCCATACCGATGCGGATTTATAGCTTTTCCGATGAAAACGTGTTGCACCGGCCGATGTTTCCGGTTTCAATTCCGTGCTTGAACCAGCGGACGCGTTGGGCCGAACTGCCGTGAGTGAAGGAGTCCGGGGTCACATGGCCCCGGGCCTGGCGTTGCAGACGGTCGTCGCCGATGCTGCTGGCGGCGATGAGGGCTTCATCAATGTCGCCCTGCTCGAGAATCTTGCGCGCCCGGTCGGCATGGTAGGCCCAAACGCCGGCGAGACAATCGGCCTGCAGTTCCATCAAAACGGAGAGCTTGTTCGCCTCGGATTCGCTTGACCGACTGCGAAGGGATTGAACTTTTTCGGAAATTCCTAGAAGGTTCTGAACATGATGCCCCACTTCATGAGCGATGACGTACGCCTGGGCGAAATCCCCGGGCGCACCGAACCGGTGCTTCAGGTCGTTGTAGAAACTGAGATCGATGTAGACCTTTTGGTCCATCGGGCAGTAGAATGGGCCGACCGCGGCGGATGCCATGCCGCAGGCGGATTCGACCGCTCCTGAAAACAGCACCAGCTTGGGCTCCTCGTAGGGCCTGCCCATGTCCCTGAAGAGCGCATGCCATGTCTCCTCGGTGTCGGCCAGAACCACGGAGACGAAATCCGCCAGTCGTTTTTCTTCGGGCGAGGCGGTGTAGGGTGCCGATTCCGTGGGAGCGCCGGCTCCCGGAAAGGGCATCTGACCTTGGTTCAAGAAAATGGACGGGTCAACCCCGAAATAAAGAGCCACGAGAACCAGCAGAAGGGTTCCGATGCCCCCTCCGGCGGCGCGCCGGGATACTTGAAACCCGCGGCGGTCCTCCACGTTTTCGCTACGGCGATTGTTTTCCCAGCGCATCATCGGCCTCCCGTGTGCCCGGTTCACGCCTCCCGGGCTCCTTGATTTTCTTCATCGGTGCAGGCAAAATAAAAGCCGTTCCTCTGCAAGTCAAGCGGAAAACCTGCCGGTGAGAGATGCGGAAACTCAATTCGGACTTACTTTGTCTGGTACAATCATTAAATAACTTTAGATGACAGGTTTGCTCAGACCGGGAAAGTTAATTTCTCAGCGATAGGTGAAAAATTTCCTATAAGGCTCCTTTGTACTGGGTAGTTTCTTCTGCAAAAACAGAGTTTACCATGTTGGCGACCCTCAGCGCACGGTTTTTGCAGGAGAACTGACCAGGGACAGGCTTGCGCTGCACATCCGAGGGGGGTCCTGCTGGTTTTGCGGCGCCTGGAAAGGAGGGCGATGTTATGGCCTACCGTGTCGACGATTGCCCGAAGAAAGCGTTTATCCGAAAGTCAAAAGTCTGGGCGTTCGCTCTCAGCCTGGGAGCGTTGGTTTCCATCTCCGATGTCAAGCTGCCCGGGGAAACCAACCCGGATCGGCAATTCCCGGAGCGCGTGATCGCCGCGGAGGCGGCCCTCCACGACGGTGTTCACGTGGATTACGGAGAAGACGCCGCGGCCGATGTCTTGGCGTTCGTTTACGAACCCACTGGCGAACCCGAACTCCTGCCATACGACAAGGTCGTCCACGAGGCCGCCGGCCGCCACGATGTGGATTCGGATCTCATCATGGCCATCATCATGGCCGAGTCCCAGTTCAATCCCAAGGCAAAGTCGAAAAAGGGCGCAAGAGGGTTGATGCAGCTCATGCCCGTCACCGCCGACGCCCTGGACGTCACCGATGTCTTCAACCCTTCGGAGAATGTCAACGCGGGGACCCGGCATTTTCGATGGTTGCTGGACCGCTTCGAGGGAAACGTGAAGTTGGCATTGGCCGCCTATAACGCAGGAGAACAAAATGTCCTGCGCTACAACGGCATTCCGCCTTATCCCGAAACCCGGGCTTACGTTGTCCGGGTTTTGGATTACTATGCATCCTTGAAACAAGACGGTATCGAATTCTAGTTTTTTTTTGCGTTTCAGCCGACCTGCGATCGGCCCCTGCCAACCCCGTCCGGCAAGGCCCGAAACATTTTCAACGCCCAGAGTGGAACCGCGTGTTGCGAACCGGGACCTGGCCGTCGATCCGGAAGGGCAGCGGCGCGGCGTTCAGGAAGTCATGCGCGTTGTTGGGCCGCTGGACGTGCAAGTGCAGATGCGGCTCCAGAGAGAGCCCCGAGTTGCCCACCCTCCCGATCCGTTCCCCCTCCGGGACCCACTGCCCGGGGCTTACCGAAACGCTGGACTGCATCAAATGCGCCAGGAACACTGCTGCTTCAGTGCACTCCATCAGCACGAAGTTGCCTGCCGGGTATTGTCGGTCGCAATCGGGTGGCGTCAGGTCGGGCAGCCGGTCTTCGGTCCGCACGACCACCCCGGAGCATGGCGCATAAACCGGCTCGCCGAAAACATGGTAACGCGACAGCTCCGCCGGCCACCATCCGTCCGCACGCCGGCCGAACCGATCCAGCCGCACGATGTCGACGGCATAACTCTGGCCGCGATACGCCGCGAGCGACTCCCGGTCGAGCGTTTTCATGTGGGGGTTGATGAGAATGGAATACCCGCCGTTTACCACGTAGAACACCCCGTTTTTCAACGGCAAAGACAGGCTGAGCGATGGCCCGGGCGGGGGGTCATAACCGTTCAGCGCCCAGGCCAGCATGCTCGCACAAAAAACCGCCATCGTTGCGGCGCAGCCGGTATGGAAACCGGACCGGAAGCGCGTCTGCCGTGGCGGGAGCGATCGCCCGCAACGCCGCCAGGTCGCCGCGGCCGCCGCCAAAGCCAGGAGTGCGAACCCGCAGGGCAAATACCAGGGCACCAGCAGCCAGACGCCTACCGCAGCAACCAGAGCCAGGTAACACCCTGCCGAAAGGGCGCAGATCAGCAACGCCGCGCGGCGGCATGCGACCCGCCAGAGTCGGATCACAAAGGCCAGCGGCAAGAGGATCTGGCCGAGTACCGTGATAAAGGTGATTTCAAGCATGGCCTGTCGTCCGCCGGGACGTTTTGACTTTTTGTTCGACCGGCCAACCAATATGGCAACTCGCGATACGGCGCAGGCGGGGGGGCCAGCCGTCGGGTGGCTGAGTTTTGGAATTTGCCATATTTATTGCCGCAGTAATAACAGAAAAGCGGCGGCAACTCTATTGCAGCGGGTTCAGGAGACAGACAATTGCAAGAAGATTCAGAAAGGGGTCAGGGTTGCGGCGGCAGGCCTTCGTTCCCGGCGCATTCGGCAAGCGCGAAAAACGCCCCCCGTAAGCGCGGCGGTATTTCAGCGAACTGGATGCTGAAGGCCCGGGATTTCTGACCGTTGATAACGATGTGGCGGTTGCGGACGATTCGGCCTGAGATCGAAACCGAAAAATCGGCGGCGGGGATAGTGACGCGGACCGCGCGATTCAGAAGCGCGTCGGTGCCTGCGGCGCCGTCCGTTGTCAGCGGTGGGCCGTTTCTTTCCGGGACGAAGGAGACCCCCGACATGGACAGATCCCTGGAATAGCCCTCCATGACCATCGGGGGCTCGCCGCTTCCGTTGGGAAGTATCGAGACACTCATGCGGGTGGGGATGGCGTAGCGCAGGCCTTTACGCACGCGGTTCGACGGAATTTCGGTTCTTTTTGCCGACCGGATGCGGCACAAGCCGATGATGCCGTTTTCCACATTGAGGTATCTGCTGCAGGCGCGCATCAGCCGTTGCCTGGAGATCATGACCACTTCAACCCGGGTGGTCGCCACGACATCCGACCGGGAGGGAATCCGCTCGGTGAAAGGGTAGATGTCTCCGAAGCAGTCGGCTTCCCACAGAATACGGCTGGCATCCCGTCGGAACCTCGGCTTCTCAGAAACCATCTGGTAGGTGTTTTCCTTTAATACCCCCGCCGCTACGATGTAGAGATGCTCCGGGCATTCGCCGGCCTTGAGAAGGGCTTTGCCGGCCGGGGCCACCAAGCGCCGAAATTGAGAGAAAACCGCCATCCGTTCGGCGGGGGTGAGGTCTTTTATGAAGTGATCGACCGGTGCGCCATTGTGAGCGGTGTGCGCGAGGGTGCGATGAAATTCAAGAAACTGCTCCCGAGACGGCCGCTGAATCCGCCACTGAAGCGTTTTGGACATCCATGCCTGGAATAGCCGGCCCGCTTCGAGGAAAAGACGCGCCGCCTGGTCGTATCGCTGAATCGCCGCGGTTCTGCGCTTCTTCGCGGAGAGCATCTCCGCGTACAGCTTCACAAGCTGCGGGCGATCCGGAAACTTCTTGAGGGCGTTTCCAAAAGCCTCGACAAGGTCGACGGCCACCGAGCCGTCTTGAAGGTGTACGGAGGCTGCTTTTTTCATTTTATCCGGAAACCTCAAGCAAAGACGCCGCAGGCCCGGCCGAAGGAAAAGCCGGGGATATGCCTTAAGATCGGCCTTTGTGGAGTTAAACTTTAGCTTGAATCGGACGTTTTTCAGTTCCGTGGGTTGCAACCAGCCTCTGCCGCGTGACGGTTGCCAAGGCGGCCAAAAGCGGCTATGAGTCCGCTCAGGCTGCCGGAACCGCCCTCCCAGTGGAGGTCGCCGCAGAGGGGGCGGTGCAGGGCGGTTTTTATTTTGGTGGAGTGCGAGAAGGCACCATGCTGGACCCGAGCCGAAAAATTCGAGGCGCGCTGAACCGTGGCCTGCGCAAAGGCCTGAGCAGCTACATCTGGCTGCTCAAGATCCTGCTGCCGGTTTCGCTGGCCACGGCACTGCTTGATTTCAGCGGCTGGCTGCACCGGGTCGACTTCCTGCTCGAGCCGGCCATGGGCGTGATGAGCCTGCCGCCGGCCGCGGCCCTGCCGATCCTGATCGGCCTTGCGGCCGGCATCTACGGCTGTCTGGCCGCCTTGGCGGTGCTGCCGCTGTCGGCGGAGCATATGACCCTGATCACCGTGTTCGTGCTCATCGCGCACAGCCTGCCCCAGGAGGGCATTATCCAGGCCAAATCCGGGATCCACTTCGTGAAGACCACCCTCGTGCGCCTGGCGGCGGCCGTGCTGACGTGTCTGGCGACGGCCTGGTGGCTGCAACCCGCTCCGGCGGATGCGGCGGCGGTGGCGGCCGGACTGCGTGAAGTCCCCCCCTTGGCCGTTTTCCTCCAGCAATGGGGCATCGACATGCTCCGGCTCGGCCTCAAGATCTTCGTCATTATTTTCAGTGTGATGATCCTGATCGAGCTGATGAAGACCTACGACGTCATTGATGGGTGCGTGACGATCTTCGCGCCCGTTTTGAAAGTGATGGGACTGCACCGGCAGGCCGCGCTGCTATGGCTGACCGGCGCGCTCTTCGGGCTAAGCTACGGCGGAGCCATCATAATGGAGCAATCGCGCGAACTAAGGCTCAGCCCGGAAGAGGTGGAAAAGCTGCAGCTGTCCATCGGCATCAACCACTCCATGATCGAGGACCCCCTGCTGTTCCTCCCGTTCATCGTAAGCCCGGTCTATGCCTGGTTGCCGCGGCTTGCCGCCGCCATCGTCGTGGTTTACCTGGTCTCCCTGCGCTTCAAGTTCAAGGCGAAGCCCGGTCTCGAAGCCTGATACGCCTTGAAATCAGCACCGGCGATCCTATGATTAAAGAATTCCTGGGTACGGCCGAAATCGCCCGAAGCCGACATCGGGTCATCATCGCCACTTGAAAAAGGAGGAAACCATGCCGAAGGAAGGGTCCAAAGCGTCTGCTTTCTGTCTGCCGGCGGCGGACAGGGACAAGGTCTGCCTGAAGGATTTTGCGGGGAAATGGGTGGTGCTTTACTTCTACCCCAAGGACAGCACCAGCGGCTGAACAACAGAGGCTCTGGAGTTTTCAGAGCTCAAGCCGAAGTTCGAGAAGCTGGGCGCTGCGATCCTGGGGGTGAGCCCGGACTCGGTCGAATCCCACCGAAAATTCATCCTGAAAAATAAAATCGCCGTCACGCTGCTGAGCGACACAGACGCCTCCGTGACCAAGGCCTACGACGCCTGGGGCACCAAGAAGATGTACGGCAAGGAGTTCGAAGGGGTTGTGCGCAGCACGGTCTTGATCGACCCCAAGGGGGTGGTGAAGGCGACCTGGCCCAAGGCCAGCTCCAAGGGGCATGCCCAGGAGGTGCTGGAGGCATTATTAAAAATTACAGAATGACGGCCGCCGGTTTTCCATGGGCGCGTTCGCCCGCCCACTCAGATGGATTCAAACAACCGTGTCGCCGGGATGTGCCTTGAAAGGAGGCGCTGGCGTTTTCAACGGGCCTTTCCTGCCGCAGGCCCTAACTCGTGTCCATCCATAAGCGGCGTCTTTCGGCCCTTTCCGGCGTTCTCGCTCTTCGCCATCCTCGGCGTAGCCTCACTACGCCTGCGGTTGCGAAATCGCTGCGGCCTTGGCCTGAACCGAAATCCACCATTTCTGGATGGACACTAACTCACGGCGGTGCCCCAGTCGTATTCCCTTTTTACGTAGTTGAGAAAAAGGGATGTCTCCGTGCGGAGCACCCCGTCGATCCGGTTGATCCGGCCGAAGATCAACTGGTTCAACTCATCCAGGCTCTTGAGCACGAACTCCGTGTCGATGCCGGTGCCGCCGGTCGTCTGCACGATGTGCCAGAGCGCCTTGATGGTTTTTAGCTCGCGGATGATCCGGTCCATTTTTTTGATTTCGGCATGGATGCGGATGGTGCCCACGACTTCGAAGCCCAGCTTGAGCGGGTTGCTGACGGCGACGATCTGGATGTACTGCTCCAGGATCAGCCGCTGCAACCGGGTGCGGACCGTGGACTCCGAAATGCCGATGGCCTTTGCGATTTCGGTATTGGAAATGCGCCCATCCTTCTGCAGCAGCTCGATCATGCGGCAGTCAACCGCGTCAATCGTCTTCTTCCGGCCCTGGCCGTTGGTTCTCCCCATCCGCCCCTCCCCTTGCCGTGGAAACTCATTCTTATTTGTCTGATTCCAAAAGTAATGGTTGTTGAATTAGCCGAATTCGTTTTTTTCTGTCAACATAATTATTGATTTCGTTGGAAAGAGCTTAATCTGTCTTGACAACCGCACGCGGTTAAAATAAGCTAAGCGTCATCGATCCATATGCGCAATTATGCATCAATAAATCCAAACATAAAAAAGGGGGGCCTATGGCACTGCCGGTCATGAAAAACTACATCAACGGGGAGTGGGTGGAGTCGGATTCCAAGGTTTTCGGGGACATTTGGAACCCGGCCAAGGGCGAGAAGATCGCGCAGGTGCCTTACGGGACCAAAGCCGACGTCGACAAAGCGGTGAAGGCGGCCAAGGCGGCCTTCTGGGAATGGCGGGCAACCCCGCCGTTGAGCCGGGCACGGTACCTTTTTCGCTTGAAGGATGCCTTCGAGAACAACTTTGAAGAGATCGCCAGGGTGCTCACCCGCGAGCAGGGCAAGGTGATCGACGAGTCGCGCGGGGAGGTGCGGCGGATGATCGAAAACGTGGAGCACGCCACGGGGGTGACGACCCTGATGTGCGGCTACACGCTGGAGGACATCGCCAAGGACATCGACTGCATGGGCCACCGGCAGCCGATCGGGGTCTTTGCCGCCATCGCACCTTACAATTTCCCGGCGATGGTGCCGTGGTGGTTTTTGCCGTACGCGCTCGTGAGCGGCAACACTTACGTGCTCAAGCCCTCCGAGCAGGTGCCGATGACGCAGACCAAGATCTTCGAGATCCTCGATTCGGTGGGGTTTCCGGAGGGTGTCGTGAACATGGTGCACGGCTCCAAGGATGTGGTCAACGCGATATTGGATCACCCAGACATCGAGGGGGTTTCCTTCGTGGGCGCCTCGCCGACGGCCAAGTACATCTACGAGCGCTGCGGGGCGACGGGCAAGCGGGTGCAGGCACTGGGCGGGGCGAAGAACATCGTGGCGGTGATGCCGGATGCGAAGCTGGGCCCGGCGATGCCGTCATTGATCACCTCCTATTACGGCTGCTCGGGGCAGCGCTGCCTGTCGGGGTCGATCCTGGCGCCGGTGGGGGATGTGGCCGATGAGCTGATCGAAAAGTTCATGGCGGCGGCCAAGGCCGTGCGCATGGGCGACGGGCTGGACGAGAAGACGAGCATGGGGCCGGTGGTGAGCGCGGCGCACAAGCAGCGGGTCCTGGGTTATATCGAGAAGGGCATCGCCGAGGGGGCGAAGCTGATTCTGGACGGCCGCAACGCCAAGGTCGAAGGGCTGCCGAACGGGTTTTTCGTCGGCCCCACGATTTTCGACCGGGTGACCCCGGAGATGACCATCGCCAAGGAGGAGATCTTCGGGCCGGTGGTGAGTGTCGTGCGCTGTAAGGACCTGAACGAGGCGATGGAGCTGGTCAACACGCGGGGGTTTGCCAACGCGGCCTGCATCTACACTTCCAGCGGGTCGGCGGCGCGCGAGTTCAAGTACAAAGTCAAGCCGAGCATGATCGGGGTGAACATCGGCATTGCCGCGCCGATGTCCTTTTTCCCGTTCGGCGGCGCCGGCCAGTCCATGTACGGCGACACCAAGGGCCACGGACAGGAGATTTTCAACTTCTTTACGGACACCAAGGTGGTGATCGAACGCTGGCTGTAGAAAAAAGGGTTCAAGGGGCCAAGGGGTCCGGGGTTCGAGTGAAAACCCGGGTCCCCAGGCCTGACGCAAGAGCTGATTTTTTCACTTGACCGCTTGGACCCTCGACCCCTCGAACCTTTTCTATTTTTAGGAGTCCACCATGCCATTACAAAACTTTGGCAGCATATTGAACTTCGCCGAGGAGCTCGAGCGCCTGGACCAGCAGTTTTACGCGGCCGCTTCGGGCAACCCCGCCTGCGCCGGCCACAAGGCGCTGTTTGCGCAGCTCGAGGCCGAGGCGGCGCGCAATGTAACAACCGTGCAGCGCATCCGGCGGGAGAACGTCACGGAGATGATTCTCGAGCCCGTCAGGGATTTTACGCGGGCCCCTTACTGCGAGGCCTGCGAGGGGGCGGCCGTGCAGAGTGCGGCAGAGGTGCTGGCGACGGCCACCCGTCTGGAAAGCCGGGCGGAGCGCTACTACGCCGACGCCGCCGAAAAGCTCAAGGCGCTGCCCGAGGTCGCCCGGGCGCTGAAAACCCTCGGCAAGAACCGCAAGGCCCATGGGGCCAAGCTTGCCGCACTGGAATAAGGAGGGACCATCATGACGGACACGGCCAAACGAGTCCAGGAATACGCCGCCCACAGCTTCCACACCTGGAGCCGGCAGAAGGGGTGGAAAGCCCCGCTGCTCGTAAACGACGCCGAGGGCATCTATTTCTACGACGACAAGGGCAAGGCCTACATCGACTTTTCCTCCCAGCTCATGTGCTCCAACCTCGGCCACAAGAACAAGGTGGTCATCGAGGCCATTGTCCGGCAGGCCGAAAAGCTGCCTTACATCGTTCCGAGCTTCGCCAACGAGGCCACCATGGCTGCCGTGGAAGCGCTGCAAACGGTCATGCCGCAGGGTCTCAGCCGCTTCTTTTTTTCGACGAGCGGCACCGAGGCCAACGAGGCGGCCGTTAAGATGGTCCGCCAGGCCTGCGCCCCGGCCTACAAGGTGATCTCCCGCTACAAGTCCTACCACGGCTCGACCGCGGCGAGCATCTCGCTCACCGGCGACCCCCGGCGCTGGTACGCAGAGCAGGCCCGCTGCACTGTCCCGGGCGTGCGGTTTGCGCCGGACAGCAACTGCTACCGCTGCCCCTTCGAGCTCGCCTATCCCCAGTGCGGGGTGCAGTGCGCCAAGTTTCTGGATTACATGATCCGCGAGGAGGGCAACGTGGCCGCCATCATCGTGGAGCCCATCGTCGGCACCAACGGCCGGCTGATCCCGCCGCCGGAGTACTACCCCATGCTGCGGCGAATCTGCGACGAGCATCACGTGCTGCTGATCGCCGATGAGGTGATGTCCGGCTGGTACCGCACCGGAACCGCGTTCGCCATGGAGCACTGGGGCGTGACGCCGGATTTCATCACCACGGCCAAGGGCGCCAGCGCCGCCTACACCCCGGTGGCCGTTACCGCGACCTCGGAAAAGGTGGCCGAGTTCTTCGAAGACGAGGTCTTCTGCCATGGCCACACCTACGCCTTCCACCCGCTGTCGGCCGCGGCCATCCCGGCCGCCATCGGCGAGCTGAAGAAACTGATGGCGTTCGGGCTGCCGCAGCGCGTCTCCGCGCATTTGAAAAAAAGGCTCTACGAGCTGGCCGACAAACACCTCTGCGTCGGCGATGTCCGCGGCATCGGCCATTTCTGGGGGCTTGAGCTGGTCAAAAACCGCAAGACCAAGGAGCCGTTCGACACCAAGGCCGACAAATTCGGCACCAAGGCCCTCGTCACCGGCCGGGTCGCCGGTGACGCCATGCAGCGCGGGGTTTACGTCAGCCCGTGGTACGACACGCTGGTGATCGCACCGCCGCTGATCATCACCGAGGCTCAGGTGGACGAGGCCCTCGCCGTTCTGGACAAGTCCCTTGAAATTGCCGACCGGGAATCGGTCGACACGGGAACGCCGGCAGCCCACAGCACCGATTATTCATGAACCATCGGCTTCGGCCGATGGTTCATGAATACTCCAGCAACCAAATCATCCCCGCCGGTTGCGGCGGGGATGATTTATTTTTCTAAATGTTTTCGCCAACCTGCCGATGTAAATCTCACACGTGCCGTTTTTCATTCCTTGACTACCGGTCAGCGGTTTTCTATTATGAAGAATTGTTAGCGGCGCATATCTGCCGGAAGCCAACTGCCAAAGGCAGGCCATCGGCCCTTACGCCCATCGATTTTTTCTTAACGACAGCTGGTTATGGCGACAATCAATCTGAAAAAACGCGAGGTTGAAATCAAGCTTGTCTATTACGGCCCGGGCCGTTGCGGCAAGACCACCAATCTCCAGTACGTTTTCAAGAACAGCCGCAAGCAGATGATCGACGAAATGGTGTCGATCAAGACCAAGGGCGACCTGACGCTCTTCTTCGATTTTGTTCCCATGGGCCTCGGCACCATCAAGGGGTGCGAGACCCGCGTTCAGCTCTACACCGTCCCTGGTCAGACCAAATACGCCTCGACCCGGAAGCTGGTGCTGAAAGGCGCCGACGGGATCGTGTTCGTGGCGGATTCGATGCGTGTCCGACACGAGCAGAACATCGAATCCATCAGGGACCTGGCCCAGAACCTGAAAGACTACGGCATGAACATCTTCCAGTTTCCGCTGGTCATGCAGTGGAACAAGCGCGACCTGGCGGAGGTCGGGGTGCCGCTGATGTCCATCGAGGAGATGGACCGGCTCTACAACCGCCAACTCAAAGCGCCCACCTTCGCCGCCAGCGCCGCCTCCGGCGCGGGGGTCAACGACACCCTCAAGGCGGCCCTCGTCCTCACCCTGCGTTCGATCAAGAAGCAAGCCGGCTGGGAATAAGGGCTTCTCGCGCCGCCCGCATTTCCGCCTCGTGCAGTTCGGCCGGATTCAAACGGGGCATACCCGCGTCAAAATTTGGTGGCGGCTTCTTTGAGAAGGGCCTGGGTGGCGGGCGCAAACCAGCACTCCATGAACGCCCGGTTCAGGTCCTGCCGGATGGCTTCGAATCGGGAGGGGATCTCCCGCGTGCGGTGCTGCTTGGTAAGTGCAAAAGCCTGCGCCGGCAGGGCGATCAGCTCTGATATTCTTTCCATGGCGCGCGTTTCGACCTCGTCCTCAGAGCAAACGCCGTCGGCCAACCCAACGGCCTTGGCCTCATTCGGGCCCAAATACCCGCTGCGGAACTCCATCTCTACCGCCACCCGGTCCGCGACGATCTGCCGCAACAGCAGATCCGCGAGGTAGGGGACCGGCACGCCGATTTTGACCTCGTTCAGAGCGATCAGTTTTTTTCCGTCCGCCATAAACCGGTAGTCACAGGCCAGCGCCAGGATGGCGCCGCCGCCGGTGGCGTGCCCTGCCAGGGCGCAGGCGGTGGGAATGGGCAGCGTGTAGAGGCATAGCACGAGATCCTCGAACGCGATCCAGAAGTCGGCCATCTCATCGTGGCCCAGCGCAAGAAGATTGGGAAGATCGAGCCCGATGCTGAAAAATTTCGTGTTCCCAGCCAGGACCAGGCCTTTGCGGCGGTCTCTTACATCGTTGATCGCCGCACGCATCTCCTCCAGAAGCTCTTTTCCGACAGGGTTGGTAACACCGTTGGTCAATCTCAGGACGGCGATCGGCCCATGATCTTCTACATTCAGCGTGGGCATGCAGGTTGTCCTCCTTTAGCTGTTTTTCTTAACGTCGACACAAGCTCAGGCAGCACCGCCCCCGCTTTCCCTTCGAGGAAATGGTCTGCGTTCGAAAAGGCCCGCTCGATGTTGACTTCGACCACCGCGGCGCCGTGGTCCTTGGCGACGTAGGGCAAGGAGGCCGCCGGCTGCACCACGGCCGAAGTGCCGATGACCAGCATCACCCGGCAGGTCTTGGACTCCCGCCAGGCGGTTTCCAGGGCCTCGGGCGGGAGCGACTCCCCGAAGAGCACGGTGTTGGGTTTGAGCACGCCGCCGCATTCGCAAAGGGGCGGCATGCCTTCGGGGATCTGGGGCGCTCGGTACTCCTGGCTGCATCTGACGCAGAAAATCTCCCGCAGACTCCCGTGAAGCTCAATGACATTCCGGCTTCCGGCTTTGCGGTGCAGGCCGTCTATGTTCTGGGTGATGACCTGGCTCAGCAGGCCCATTCTTTCAAGCTCGGCAAGGGCCAGGTGGCCGGGGTTGGGTTGGTAGGAATCGTAATTGCGGATGAACTCGCCGCGGATACTCCAGTATTTCGACGGGTCCTGGCGAAAAACGTCAATGGAGGCATAGACGGCAGGGTCGAATTTCTCCCAGAGCCCCCCCTTGGACCGGAAGGTCGGAATCCCGCTCTCCGCGCTGATTCCGGCGCCAGTGAGCGCCACGCATGGCGGATGGTTCAAGATCAGATCGGCGACCTGCTGGATGATCGATTCCAATCCGGCTGCTCCCTTTCGGCCTGGATTTACGGGCGGTGGAACCTCCGTCAATTTTATCTCCCCTTGCCGTATGGGCAAGGAGAGATAAAAGGCTAGAGCGTTATTTTCGTTCCGAGCGCCTGCAAAAAAAGTGCGATCCACTGGGGATGGGCCGGCCAGGCGGGTGCCGTCACCAGGTTGCCGTCCCGGAAGGCCTTGTCCACGGCGATGTCCATGTACTCGCCGCCCGAGCCCCGGACGTCGGGGCCGACGGCCGGGTAGGCCGAGCATTTTTTGCCTTTCAGGACGCCGGCCGCCGCGAGCACCTGGGCGCCGTGGCAGATGCTGGCGATGGGTTTGTCGGCCCCGGCAAAGTGCTTGACGATCTCGATGACCTTCGGGTTCAGGCGGATGTATTCGGGGGCCCGGCCGCCCGGGATCACCAGGGCATCATAGCCTTCCGCCCTCACGTCGTCGAAGGTGGCGTTGAGGGTGAAGTTGTGCCCGCGTTTTTCGCTGTAGGTCTGGTCGCCCTCGAAATCATGGATGGCCGTGCGCACCGCTTCGCCGGCCTTCTTGCCCGGGCAGACGGCATGCACCGTGTGCCCGACGGCCAGCAGGGCCTGGAAAGGGACCATCACTTCGTAGTCTTCGACAAAGTCTCCCACCAGCATGAGAATCTTCTTGGCAGCCATAAGCACCTCCCTCATTTTGATAGGAATGCGGCAGCCGGTCGCCGGTCGGCCGGTCAGCCGGTTATGGAACGATCCTTGATCGGCCGGCCGGCCGACGGGAGACCGGCCGACCTACCCGTCATCAGAGATCCTCCATGTGCAGCCGGGTGGTGATCTGGATGCAGCCTTTGAAAGAGCGGGCCACCGGGCAGAAGTCGGCGTGCATGTCGTGCGCCCGCTGGGCGGTCTCGCGCTGGGAGGGGCCCAGCTTGAGATGGTAGTCTGCATGAATGCGCTTGATCACCAGCACCTTGCCGTCGCGCTCCACTTCGCCCCGGGCTTCCGCCACCAGCCGTCCGTCGCCGGCCGGGATTTTGCGCGCTTCCAGCGCGCCCCCGAAGGTCCCGGTCAGTCAGCCGGCGGCGGCCGCCACGACGTAGTCCAGGGTGGCGGCGTGCGGCTCGTGAACGTTGGTGTCGACCCCGTAGTGTTGAGCGATCTCCGAGTGCACCCCGAAAAACACGGGCGTGGGGACATGCGGCAGGTACGCCCGGCGCAGGGGCCCCTTGATGCGTTCGATTTTGACGTTCGAGGTGTAAGCGACTTCCTCAGCCATGGGAACCTCCTTTGAAAGGGTGGGGGAGTGAGGGCCTGCCACGACCTCCGAATGCCATCAGGGGCGTCGGTTGCGGGTGGCCGGGCCAGTATTATGATTAAAGATGGTTTCATAACCCCGTTTGACGCCCGGGGGCGGCGTTGCCGGCCTCTCGAAAATGCTCACAACCGATGGCGGTTGCTGCGCTTTCCGAATCGGCCGGCGCCGTGCCCGCAGGCGTGATCCAGGGTTTTGAACCCACTTGTATACGATATGAATCCGCAGGGCAATGGCAAGCCCCGTGCAAGGATCAACATGATCATCCAAGCCGAAATCCACATCCGCGCGCCGCTGCCGGTCGTCTGGGGGGTGTTTTCGCACCTGGAGGAGTGGAAGGAGTGGAACACCGCCTGCAAGAGCTGCCGCTTCGTTGAAGGCGAGGTGCTGACCGACGGCGCCTGCTTCACCTTCGTGGTCAAACCCATCATCTTCCCGGTGCGAGTAAAACCGCGGGTGGTCAGCTGCGTGCCGGGCCGCGAGGTCGTCTGGGAGGGCGAGCGGCTCGGGATCCGGGCCGTGCACACCTGGCGCTTCCGGGAGCAGGAGCGGGGGGTGCTGCTGGAGAGCGTTGAGACATTCAAAGGCCCCCTGCTGGCCCTGGGGCATATCGTCGGCGTGCCCAAGCGCCTGCACCGGCTAACGGTGCAGATGCTCGATCAGATCAAGCGGCATTCCGAGGCCTGCAGCGCCGCCCCCTCCACGTGAGCTGCGGGAACTAAACACAATTATAAAGGGTTGCATAATTGTATGGACACGGCGGCCCTCTCACCCTGCCCCCAGGACTGGGGGAGGGTAAGGGTGAGGGGGTCGCTCTCGGTCCATACTATTTCGAGACGATTAATACATGCCGGAGCAATAATCCCCGGAGTAATAGCAACACGATGTGACCCACCAACACGCGGCCGGGGTTTGGAATTGACAGGGGCCGCTCTTTTCCATACTGTTCCGCGAAATACCCTGCCACGGGCGGAGCCTTCCCATGCCGGACATGCTCGTAAAGCTCTACCAACTGCCTGATATAGATGAGGCGCTGAAGCGAATTCAGCTGCGGGGCGTTGTCGTGCGCCGGCCCAATCCATGGGAAAAAGACGTCCTGGCGGATTGGGTGCGCGGTCGGTTCACCGCGGCCTGGGCGTTGGAAAGCGCGGCGGCCTTTGCGGTGAGGCCGCCGAGCGGTTTCATGGCGCTTGAGAAGGACGCGCTGATCGGGTTTGCCTGCTACGACTGCACCCGCAAAAATTTCTTCGGGCCGACCGGTGTGGCCGAAACGGCGCGCGGCCACGGCGTCGGCCTTGCGCTTTTGCTGGCGTGCCTGCACGCCATGCGTGATGAGGGCTATGCCTACGCCATCATCGGCGGGGTGGGCCCGGCGGAGTACTATGCCAAGACGGTCGGCGCGACCCTGATCGAGGGATCTTCGCCGGGGATCTACGATTTCGGGCTCCTGCGAAAATCACATGCGTCCGACCGCGGGTGAAGGGCCCCGGCAGGTCCCTTGAACACGGCATGCATGGCGATACAGTTTCAGGCTAAAATTAGCGCACCCCTAATTCGAAACACTGAAGGATGCCATGGACGACCCGACGGCCTTGATTCTGGTGGACATTCAAACGGAAGAGTTGATCGGCAGCCTGGCGTGAGCGCCCCCCGATCAGAGACCGCTGGCCGAAACCCGCCCGGGAAATGGTTGGTCCTGACCATCGCGGCATTGGCTCTGGCCGGGTCGCTCGGTTCGGCCGCCTTGAGGGCGGACGGTCTTCCGTCCGTCGAGGAGAAGCAGATCGAAGCGCTGATCGCCGCCGTCGAGCGGATGGCCGACGCCGCCTTCATCCGCAACGGCCGGTCCTACCGCGCGGCGGCGGCGGCCGAGTTTCTCCGGCGCAAGTGGCGGCAGCGGCAGGCGCAGGTCCGATCCGCCGAAGACTTCATCGAGAAGGTGGCCTCTTTTTCCTCCACGACCGGCCAGCCCTATGGGATCCGCTTCGGCGACGGCCGTGAGATCGCCTGCTCGACCTTCCTGGCAAACGAACTGGGCAACCTCCGCAAGCAAAAGCAATAGCGCGATGGCCCGCAATCAAGGAGCGATCGAAACGTGAAGCCCATTTACCTCGACTACAACGGCACGACGCCCCACGACCCCGAGGTCATCGCGGCGATGCGGCCCTATTTGGAAGAGGAGTTCGGGAACCCCTCCAGCGGCCACCGCTACGGGGAGAAACCCCGGCAGGCCTTGAACACCGCGCGGCACCAGGTCGCCGGCCTGCTGCGCTGCGCGCCGGAAGAGGTCGTTTTCACCAGCGGCGGCACCGAGGCCAACAACTGGGCCATCCTCGGCACGGCCTACGCCCTGCGCCGGCGCGGCCGGCACATCATCACCTCCCGCTTCGAGCACCCGGCCGTGCTCAAGGTCTGCGCGTTTCTGGAAAAGCAAGGCTGCGCGGTGACCTATCTGCCGGTGGGGGAGTTTGGCCTTGTGGATGCGGCGGAGGTGCAGGCCGCCTTGCGGCCGGACACCATTCTCATAACGATCATGCACGCCAACAATGAGGTGGGCACGGTCCAGCCCATCGCCGAGATCGCCGCGATCGCGAAATCCCGCGGCATCCGGGTCCATACCGACGCGGCCCAATCGCTTGGGAAAATCACGGTCGATGTGAACGCGCTGGGGGTCGATCTGCTCTCCATGGCCGGCCACAAGCTCTATGCGCCCAAGGGCGTGGGCGCGCTTTTCATCCACAGCGGAGCGGCCCTGGAGCCCTTCATGCACGGTGCCGGTCAGGAAATGGGGCGGCGGGCGGGAACGGAAAACATCCTTGAGATCGTGGGGTTGGGGAAAGCCTGCGAGATCGCGGCCCGGGACCTGGATAAAAACCGCCGCCACCTGCAGGCGATGCGCGACCGGCTTCACGCGGCGATCGCCGCCGGCGTCAGGGAGGTGCGGTTGAACGGGCACCCGGAAAAACGGCTGCCCAACACCTTGAGCCTTTCCTTCCGCGACCTGGAGGCCAACCGCCTCCTGGAGGTCATCGGTCGGGAGGTGGCCGCCTCGGCCGGGGCCGCCTGCCATGCCGACCGCGTGGAGATTTCGCACGTGCTCAAGGCCATGGGTGTGCCCGATGAGTGGGCCAAGGGCACGCTGCGCCTGACCACCGGCCGCATGAGCAGCGCAGCGGAAATAGACCGCGCGGCCAGGGTCATCATCGATGCGGCCGGCAGGCTGGGCGAGCGCCGGGAGGGCGTTTGTTAGACCGGCCATCCAACATGGCAACGCTTGACACGGCGCAGCCGGAGCGGGCTGCCCGCCGCGGCAAGCCGCAACCACCCGTTCAACTATCTATAGGGGGCCGGTTTGTTTCTTGACAGAATCCGACGGTTTCGATAGGGAAACCCGACCATACCGGTATGGTGCCGGAAAAAATTTTCAGGAGGGCGGGTTTCATGATCGGAGCAGAAAGCGCTTTTTCAAGCAGCGGCCGTACGGCGGCGGCCCTGAATTCAAGGCGGGGCAGAACCTGGCGGGTCTTTTTGTCCGTTCTTGCGGCCGCGGCGATTCTGGTCGCGCCCGGCCGATCCCGCGCCGTGGACCTTGCGCTGCCGCCCGTCAACCTGGGGGACACGAATTTTCAGGATGCCATCGCCTTTCCGGGCTGGCTCGCGGAGGAGCTCTTCACCTATTATCACGCCGACCAGTTTAACAACTATCAGGGCGAGGAGCGGCCGGGCTCCAACGACGTTACCATTATGAGCGCGGTGACCCACCTGGCCTGGATTTCAAATTACAAGCTGCTTGGAGGGTTCTACGGGGCCGAGATCCTCGTCCCCCTGGCGCAGATCGACATCCAGACGAATTTCGGCCCTAATGACCATGACCGCGGCCTGGGGGATGTGTCCGTAAGCCCTTTTTTCCTCCAATGGCCGGAGTACAAGCTCTTCGGGATGCCTTATTTCCAGCGCCTGGACCTGCTCTTCAAGCTGCCCACCGGCGATTACAGCCGGCATTCGGCGGTCAACGTCGGAAGCAACGTCTACAGCTTCAATCCCTACTATGCCTTCACCCTGGTGCCGACGCAGCGGCTGGAGTTCAGCTCGCGTCTCTACTACCTCTGGAACTCTGAAAACGAGCAGCCCTTCTTCAGGCTGCGGGCGAACAATACCCAGCCCGGTCAGGCGGTTCACGCCAACTTGGCCGCGTCTTATGAAGTATTGAAGGACTTGCGCCTCGGCGTCGCGGGCTATGCCCTGCTCCAGATCACCGACGACAAGGTGGACGGCGACGACCAGGCCAACTCCAGGGAACGTGTCTTCGGCGTCGGCCCCGGGCTGAAGTACAAGATGGACACCTGGCTGATGTATCTCAACAGCTATTACGAATTCGGCGCGGAGAACCGCCCGGAGGGTCACAAGTTCGCCTTCAGGATCTCCAAGCTCTTTTAGCCGGCCCGGTCCGCGGATTCATTCCAGCTTCAGAAGCCGCAACGCATTGTCCCGGAAAATCTTTGTCCGGTCCGAAGCGGGGATCTCCATGCCCTCCACGCTCGCGATGGCGTCGGCGGTAAAGCTCCGGCCCCCGCTGGCGTCCATCGGGGCGTCGGAGCCGAACAGAACCCGCTCCGGCCCGAAAAACGCCGTGGTCATCTCCAGCAGCTTCGGCTCCTTGCCCTGGGTGGCGGTGTCGCAGTAAAATTTCTTGAAGTGTTCGATGTAGGGCCGCGAGATCTCCGTCGGCTGCTTGACGCCGGTGTTCTGCTCGAAATAATCCCAGCCGTACTGCATCCGCTGGGCGAACAGGGGCACCAGGGCGCCGTGGTGATGGATGATGAGCTTGAGCTTCGGGTGGCGATCGAACGCCCCGGAAAAAACGATGCGCACCATGGCCGTCGAGCTGTCCTGAAGCCAGGAGAGCGTCTGCCAGACCTGGAACTTGGAGTCTTTTTCGTCGAGGTAGTCGGGGTAAAGCGGCGGCCGGGACGGGTGGATCCACAACGGTACGTCCAGCCGGGCGGCCTCGGCGTACAAGAGCTCGTAGTCCGGATGGTCCGGCCGCTTGACCGTGGGGCCGGTGACGAACATTGCGCCGGCCATCTGAAGCTCCTTGACGGCCCGGTTCAGCTCGGTCAGCATGATCTCCGGGTTGGTCGTCGGCAGCACCGCCACCGCGCTGAACCGGTCCCTGCGCCGGTCGGCGATTTGGGCAAGCTCGTCGTTCAGCAGCCGGGCGGCCTGGAGGCACTTGGGGGGGTCGGCATGGACGGCCGGGGCGGTCTCCAGCCATGGCAGGGGCACGAGCACCGAGCGTGCGACGCCGAAATCGTCCATCAACCGCAGGCGCTGCTCGGGATCGATCAGCGTGGGCGTGTTGGCAAAAAGACTTCGGAACACGTGCGGTTTCGGCCCGCCCGCCGCCTCAAGATAATCGATGACCCGCATCGCGGAAAAGTGACAGTAAAAATCGATCTTGTCTGTCCGGCCGTCGGCCTTCAAGCCCGCGGCCGTCGCCGCTTTAATGCCCGCCCGCCCCGTGGCGGCCATGGCGGCCGAAATCAAGGCTGTTTTCATAAATCGTCTTCGGTTCATGGGAAACCACCTTTGAAGTTGAATCGACAACAACGGTTGCCGGGTCTGATATCACAATGGCCGTCGCCGGCGGAAGTACCGTGCCGAGCCGCTCAGCGGCGGCGCTTCTCTCATCCGCCGAGCCGGGCTATTTGAGAATTGATATCCCGACCACCAGGTGGCCTTTGAATCGGCCTTTGCCCAGCTCGGAAATGTGTTTTATCCGCAGCTTGTGATGGCCGGATAAGGTTGCAGCCTCCGCGGGTGCAAGGAAATTCACGTTCAATTCCTGCCCGATCTGAACCATGGTCAGGAATTTGGAATCCGCCCTCACGATAATACCGGCCCCATTGGGTGACACATCCCGCACTTTCAACTGATAAACGGGGACGCTGGGGAATTTGATTTCCACCCGGTGGTTGGGCAGGATGGAGGATCGTGGCTCGGTCCTTCTCTCCGGGTGTTTGGCGGTCGGGTGAATTGGTTCGGAAATTTTCATTTTATGCCTATTGCTGAGAAAGTTTATGAATGTGTTTATTGGCAGAGGCCGCGCCGTCGGCGCCGTATTAAACGTTGTTTAATTTGACGGCCGGCCCAATAATCGGTTCACGGACGTCGCTTCTACCGGGCCCGTTGAAAGCAAAACGGATTTAAAAATCCTTCCGGATGGAAACAAACCAGAAATGCGAGACGTTCACCGGGGAATGCTCGACAGGCATGGCGGGCGCCTCCGGAATCGAAATTGTGGAGGAAAGCCCCCCGTTCAATTCCGAAGGTTTCCCTCATCGACGCCTGCGAGGTTAGCTGAAGGGCTGGGATCGAAGAGGTTATCCCTCGCCGATGGGCGATGCGCCCCGAAAAACCGGGTTCCCCGCTCCCGAAGCCTTTCGGGATTAGGCGAAGATAGAGATAGTCCACCTGGTTAGGGTTGTCAACCCGCCCGGAGCATCTGTGTGGTTTTTCTCAAGAAGGATACGAACTCTGGAAAACCGCAGGCACCCCGCTGGGTCTGCGCGTGAGATGTTGAACTTGGCAGGTTCGCTGGCCGGAGCAACAAATGCGATTCATGGGGAAGGAAACTGTTTTATCACGACATGCCGGCGGGTTTCAGTCCTTTCAGCTGAGAGTGCCTTTCGTAGCTTTCGTATCCGTCTCGTGGCAGGCAATGGCGATCTGCAGGCAGTGGTAGTCTATCGCCACTTCATCCCACCCCAGTGAGTTCAGTTTCTGGTTGGCCTGCGCGGGGTCAAGGCCGGGTTCGGATGAAAGGAGGCTCATGAGGGCTTTTAGAAAGGCGGGAATGAGCGCAGGGTCCATGCCCTTGGATTTGAGCCGGTCAATCAATAGCAATTTGAGATATTCCATACGGTGGCGACTCCGGGTTATCTCGAATGACTCGTACCGGCAAAGCCCATCTTTAACCTGCGTTCGATTCTATCGTCTATTCGTTGATTAGACAAGACGCTTGCCGGCGGCGCCGGCGGGATCCGGCCTCACCCGCCCGGCTGGAAGCCACTCAGCGCCTGAAAATTTCAGGTCTCCAAGAGAAACAGCTGCACGAACCTCGGGTCCAGTTCCGTGGCCGCCACGCGGCCGAACTCGGCCTCTATTTCGCTAAACAGGTCTTCGAAAATCCGGCCCAGCTTTTCGGAGATCTCGACCTCTTTGAGCCCGGTTTCATAAGCCAGCCACTCCAGGAAGGCGGTTTTCATGGCGTCGGGGACCCGGCGCGGCGCGGCCGCGTCCGACGACGGGCCGCCCGGCAGAAGCTCGCTGAAAAAATGTTTGAAGGGCGCGAGCGCCAGCGGGCCGAAAGCGGCCTTCTTCGCCCCGAGTCGATGGTGGGCCCACAGGGTGAGCAGCAGGTTTTTCCAGGTCAGAAAGCCGTACTGGGCGAGTGGGTCCAGCCGCACGTTCAAGGCCGTCAGCAGGGAATCGACGGCCTGCACCTGCCGCAGCACGTCCTCGGCGCGGTTGACATCCTCCATGGACGCGAATTCGCGGTAGAGCACCCCGGTCTTGTAGTTGTCGTAATATTGCGGCTTTTTCAGCAGAATGCCGCCGATGACCCCCATCCACTGCTCCCCCCAGAAGCTGAGCTTTAGCCCGGCTTTCGCGAACCAGCAGGTGTCGAGCCAGCGCTCGGCCTTCCATTTGATTTCGAGAGCGGCGCCAAAACCCAGGCGGAACACCTGGATCAAGGGGTAGCGGGTGAGCGCCGCTGCCGCCATGGCCGGGTCCGGCTCCGGATCCTTCGGCCCCTTCAGCCGCTCCAGGCCGATGCTGAGGTAGCCGCAGGCCTTGGCCACGATCTGACGCAACTGTTCGCGGTCCTGAATGCTGCGGTGGTCCGCAACGACCACCTGGTTGCACAGATTGGCGAACTCCCACTGAAGGTGGGTCGAAACCTGGCCCGGTTCGATCCGGGCCAACGCCCGGCTGAAGTGGGTGTCCGCGGCCATCTCGCGCAGCGGATAGGCCGGCACCGGAAGAAGCGAGGCGATCCCGTCCCGGCGGCGAGGTAGGCTTTTCGAGGCCTGCGATGCCAGCTCCCGGGGCGTGATCGGCTGATAGACGCCGATGGCCTCGTCAAACGGCACAAACCCCTTTTCGGCCAGCCGCACGTTGCGCCAGTGGAACTCCTCCTCTTCCGCCTCCGCCGGGACGACGTGGGTCGACTCCGCCAGCACGTGCTGATAAACGAGGTGGTCGTGCTCGGCCAGGCGCCGGAGGAACGTGGCCAAGAACGCTTCGCGTTGTTGCTCTCCGACGGCGGGGCCTTCTGTCGCCGCCGGCATTTTCAAGAACCGCACGTAGTAAACCTGGTCCAGCGTAAAAAAGCCGTCGCCGAAATCGGAGGGGTCCTGGTCGTGCTCCCGGATCCGCACCTCTATGTTGTGGAACAGATAAAACTCCACGAAACCGATGCGGTCCTGCAGAAACCAGCGCATGAAGCGTTTGGGGTCGGCCTCCATCAACAGGGTCAGCCAGCGCGTGACCCCGCTGATCTCGATGCGGTCCTTGGCCCAGCTTTCGAGGTCAACGATGTGATTCCACTGTTTGTCGGAGGCCAGGGCCAGCAGCGGCAGGGCGTCCTCGGGTCCGATCTCCTGCACCAGGAGGTAGAGATCCGGCTCCGGGAAAGAGTGGACCAGCGCGGCCGGCTGGGGCTCGGAGAGGATCCGCTCGATCGCCTGCTCCGGCGGCAGCGCCAGGATTTCGACACGCTTTTTTTGAAGCTCGCGGGCGCGCTCGAGCATTCGTTGGTCAGGAAGATTTTCAATCATTTGGGGCACGGTCAGCCGGTCGCCGGTTGGCCCTTCGGCCGATAGTGAATAGAAATAAACCGGATGCGGGATCCATCATCACCTTCTACCAGGATGTCCTCCCGAACGCAACCCGGTCAGGGGCGATTCGGACCTTCGGTCGGCTCGGCGGCCGGCGTCCGCCAGGGCGCAAAACGCGCCAGCACCAGGATCCCCGGAACGGCCGCCAGGGTGCACCCGATGAAAAACCACTCCCAGCCCAGGTGCTTGGCCGCAAACCCGGTGGGGGCGGAGGCCAGCACCCGCGGCAGCCCCATGATGCTCGTCAGCAGGGCATACTGGGTCGCGGTGAACTTCTTGTTGGTCAGGCTGGCCATGAAGGCGACGAAGGCGCTGGTGCCCATGCCGCCGGTGATGCTCTCGAAGGCGATCACCCCGGAAAGCGCGGGCAGGCTGCAGCCGATGCGGGCCAGGACGGCGAACCCGGCCGTTGAAACCGCCTGCAGCACCCCGAAGACCCACAGGCTGCGGCGAATGCCGAGCCGCAGCATGAGGATCCCGCCGCCGACGGCCCCGGCAATGGTGGCCCAGGCGCCGAACAGCTTCACCACCGCGCCGATCTCGGACTTGGAAAAACCGAGTTCGAGGTAGAAAGGGGTCGTGATGGCGGCGGCCATGGTGTCGCCGATTTTGTAAAGCAGAATAAAGGCCAGGATCCACACGGCGCTGTCGCGTCGGAAAAAATCCGCGAGCGGATCCCATATGGCTTCCCGCAGCGACTGCGGCGGGCCGGTTTCAACCCGCGGCTCCGGTGCGAGCAGGGTGGTCACCACCCCGGGGATCAGCCCGGCCGCCATGACCAGATACACCTGGGAGAAGGGGAGGTGATCGGCCAGGATCAGTCCCCCGCCCGAGGCGGCCCACATGCCGAGGCGGTAGCCGTAAACGTAGAGCGAGGAGCCGAGCCCCAGCTCCGCGTCCGGCAGGTCCTCCCGGCGGTAGGCGTCCACCACGATGTCCTGCGTGGCGCTGAAAAAGGCGACCAGCACGGCGCTGGCCACCATCCAGCCGGGGTGCGCCACGGGATCGGACCCGCCCAAAGCGGCAATGGAGGCCATCAGGGCCAGCTGGGCGGCCAGCAGCCAGCCTCGCCGCCGCCCGAGCAGCGGCGGTGAAAAGCGATCCAGCAGCGGCGACCACAGAAACTTCCAGGAGTAGGGCGACTGCACCAGGGTGATCATCCCCACCCAGGTCAGGTCCATTCCTTCCTCTTTCATCCAGGCCTGGAGGACCCCCAGGGTCAGCAGCAGGGGCAGTCCGCAGGAGAAACCCATGAGCAGGGCGATCAGCATCCGGCGGCTGAAAAGAATGGCGGCGAGAGGTTTTCGGGGTTCAGGCAAGGAGGCCTCGCGACCCGCTCAACCCGGACGGCTGCGGGCGGATTTTGGTCAAGCCGGCCAAATAAATCATCCCCGCCCCAAGGGGCGGGGATGATTTATTCCGAATACGAAGCGACAATGATCTCTTCGAGTCGCCGCTTCGGTACGTGGTGCACCCCGCGCTCGTCCCGCCAGTAGCGAATGTCCCCGTCCGGACCGACAGGTTCGATCACCACCTCCTCGCGCGGCGTCCCCAGGGCGAGCACGAGGAGAATCTCCAGCCCGTGCAGCGGCCCGAGGATGCGGGCCAGCTCGCGGCGGTTGACGGCCCCCAGCATGCACCCCCCGAGTCCCTTCGCCGTGGCTCCCAGCATGATGCTCTGGGCGGCGATCCCGAGATCCCGGTCGCAATCGGGCCGGATCGCGGTGTCCCCGAGGATGACAATGTACGCCGCGGGCCGCTCGCCCTCCCCCGGCCCCGGCCAGTCCTTGAGGTAGGCGGCCCAGCCCAGGCAGGGGAAGATGCGGGCGTTCATGGAGGCCGCGCAGCTCAGGACGTATTTCAGCGGCTGCTGGTTGGCCCCCGAGGCCGATAGCCTCGCCAGGTCGACGAGCGCGCTGAGGGTCTCAGGCTGCACGGGGAGGTCCTGGTAAAATCGGCGGATGCTGCGGGTTTTAAGAACCAGATGGTGGAATGAGTCCGGCATCGTCAGTCGCTCCAGGGATCGCCCGGCGGCATGTGCCGCCGGATCCAGGTCATGACCTTCTCGAACTCGTCGCGCAGCTCCTGCATCGCCCGGCCCCGGTGGCTGACGCGGTTTTTCTCTTCGCGACTGAGCTCGGCGAAGGTCTTGTTGAACGGCGGGTAGAAAAAAACCGGATCGTAGCCGAAGCCGTTGGCGCCCGCCGGCGCCTCCAGGAGCAGGCCCTCGCAGCGGCCTTCATAGGTCAGCGCGGGGCCGGCGGGAACGGCGAGCGAGATCACGCACTCGAAGGCCGCGCGGCGGTCGCCGCCGCCCTTCATCTCCGCGAGCAGCCTGCGGCAGCGATCTGCGTCGGATAGCCCCTCCCCGCCGTAGCGGGCCGAGTGAACGCCGGGGGCCCCGTTCAGCGCCGCCACCGACAGACCGGAGTCGTCGGCCAGCGCCGGGAAGCCGAGGACCCGCGCCGTGAAGCTCGACTTCTTGTAGGCGTTCTCGTCGAACGTCGCGCCGTCCTCCTCGACCTCCGGGATCGGCCCGAAGTCGGAGAGGTTTTTGATCTCGACCGGAAAACCCTCCAGCAGGTCGCGGATCTCCAGCGTTTTTCCGGTGTTCCGGGTGGCGATGACGATCACGGGTCGTTGTCGTGCCATGGGCGCATCTCGCTCGCGTGTGATTAAACGTCTGAAAAGCAAATTACCAATTTAAGAAATTTGACGGCTGTATTCAAGTCCTTTTGAAGGGGCCGGCACAACTTCTCCACGGCCTCCAATGATCTTTACAAGCGGCGAACCCCGTGTATAATGCAGGCGCCCGATTTGAGGCGTTTCAACGTAAACAAGAACGCCGGCGCTCCGCATGCTGAAAGAGCTATCCATCCGCAACTTCGCCATCATCGACGACCTGAGCATCCGCTTCGAGGCGGGCCTCAGCGTTTTGACCGGCGAGACGGGCGCGGGCAAATCCATCATCATCAATGCCGTCAACTTGATATTAGGCAGCCGGGCCTCCACGGACATGATCCGAACGGGCGCCGAGGCGGCCGAGCTGGAGGCGCTTTTCGACATCCGGCCGGGCTCGGCGGCCGGGCGCGCCGCCGCGGAAACGGGCTACGACCTCAGCGAGGGGCTGCTGGTGCGGCGCGTCATCTCGCGGGCGGAAGGCAACCGGGTCTATGTCAACGGACGTGCGGCCACCCTCCAGATTCTCGGTGCCGTCACCGAAAGCCTTGCCAGCATCTCCGGCCAGCATGCCCACCAGGGCCTTCTCAAGGAAGAGCAGCACCTGATCATACTGGATCAATTCGCCGGTCTCATGCCCCAGCGCGCAGCGGTGGCCGCCCTTTACCACGAAATCCTGCCGCAGCTGAAACGCCTGAAGGAGCTGAACGCGCGCCGGGCCCGCCAGGCCGAACTCAACGATCTGCTCAGGTTCCAATGCCAGGAAATCGAGGCCGCCGGCCTTCAGGTCGGAGAGGACCGGGAACTGGAGCAGGAGCGCCTGCGCCTGAAAAATGCCGGGGCCCTTTACGAAGCCGTGAACGCGGGCATCGACGGACTCTACAGCGGGTCGGGCTCCGCGGTGGAGCGGCTGGCCGAGGTCCGCCGCAGTCTTGAGAAGATGGGCCGCATCGATCCCGCGCTGGGCCCCTCTTCGGAAGCCTGTGCGGAGGTCATCTACCGCGTCGAAGACGTGGTGGAGCGTCTGCGCGCTTATCTCAAGTCCGTCGAGATCAACGAGGGGCGGATGGAGGCGGTGGAAACCCGCTTGGACCAGCTCAACCGGCTCAAGCGCAAGTACGGCGGGTCGGTCGAAGCCGTCCTGGAAAAACAGGCCCAGAGCGCGGCGGAGCTCGCCGCCATCGAAAACATCGGTGCGGAGATCGAAGCGGCCGAGGCGCGGCTGGCCGAGCTGCACGCCCGGATCTCGAAGCAGGCCGGCCTGCTGTCCAAAAAACGCCAGGAGGCCGCCAAGCGGTTCACGGCCCAGGTGGCGGCCGAGCTGGCAACGCTTAAAATGGACGGGACCGAGTTCGGGGTCCAGCTGACCGCGCCCGCGGCCGACCCGCAGGCCGATGTGCATCTGACGGTGAACGCCTGCGCGGTGAGCGAAAGCGGCATCGACCGGGCCGTGTTCACGATTGCCCCGAACGTGGGTGAAACGCTCAAGCCCCTGGCGGCCATCGCCTCCGGCGGCGAGTTGTCCCGTGTGGTGCTGGCGCTGAAGTCCATCCTGGCGCACACCGAATCCATCGCCACGATCGTCTTTGACGAGGTGGACGCGGGCATCGGCGGCGCGGTGGCCGAGGTGGTCGGCCGCAAGCTGGCGGAGCTGGCCCGGCACCATCAGGTGATATGCATCACCCACCTGCCCCAGATAGCCAGGTTCGGCCACCACCACTTCCGGATCTCAAAGCAGGTGGCCGGCGGCCGCACCCGTACCGCCATCACCCCGCTTTCGGCCGCTGAGCGCACCAGCGAGATTGCCCGGATGCTCGGCGGGGAGAAAATCACCCGCGTCACCCTGGAGCACGCCAAGGAGTTGCTGAGGAAATAAAAACCCTGCACCGGTCAGCCTCGACCGGGCAGGGTTTAAAGAATTGACAACGGACAGGCGCGAAAGGGTCGCCAATCCTCATGCGGCGGCTTCAAGTTCACTTCGGGCGGCCGTTTCGGACCTACGCCATTTTTTCGACCTCCGCAGCCGACGGGCCTTTGGCGCCCTGCTGGACTTCAAAACGTACCTTGTCGCCTTCCACCAGCGATTTGAAGCCCTGCCCCTTGATGGCGGAGTAGTGGACGAAGATATCCTGGCCGTCATCCTTCTTGATGAACCCGTAGCCCTTTTTCTCGTTGAACCACTTCACGACGCCTTCCGACATAGTGCTCCTCCTCCCATTGCTTTGTTCTGAACCATCTTTACTGCGTTTACCGCGGCCGGCCCTTTGCCGATATCAAATAAAAAAGCAGAGCCATTACGGACTCTGCTCGGTCAAGCCGCCTCGATCGGGAACAAGACGCATCGGGAACTCGTTGAATCAAAAAAACGCTCTGGAAACATGGCCAACGCTTAACGTTAAAATATGCATTCCACTATGCTGAAAACCGAAGGGAATGTCAACAAAAAAGCGCATGAATATACTAAAAATTCAGACGGTTCTGGAAGCCCCCCATATATTGTGCATCAAAAATGGAAGACACCTACAGGCAGATCCCGCAGCGCAGGATTTCAGATCTGGACGGAAACGTGCTAAAATTTTACTCGCAACCAGACGAAGGTCGCGCGGCCTGAAGAACTGGTTGCGGCGTGCCGCGGTGGGCGCCCCGCTCCGCTTCAACGCAAGATGCCGGAGTTAGACATATTTGCTCGCCGGAGCAATAACAACGACCTGCTCTCCAAGTGTAAAAACCGAGGCCCGCGGTACCGTCCCATGGCATCCAGACACATGAAACCCTTTCGCATCGCCGGGCTCATCGCGGCCGGGCTTTTTGCCGCCCTCTTCCTGATACGGATCGACGCGCTTGAACGCCTGCTCTCGGGTCCGAAATCATTGTCGGCCGGGGCGCCGTCCGCCGCCAACGCGCGGGATTCCTGGATGCGCATTTACCAGAGCCACCGCAGGATCGGCTATTCGCACACCCGCCTCTCGCCTCGAGCCGCCGGGTATGAGCTGCGGGAAAGGATCTTCATGCGGGTCAACACCATGGGCATGGTCCAGGACCTCAACCTTCAGACCCGGGCCGACCTGCTGGCCGACCTTTCCCTGGAGCGCTTCGATTTCGAAATCGCCTCCGGCCAGTTCCGCTTTGCGGCGAAGGGTGCCGTGTCCGGCGAAACGCTCCGCGTGCGGACCGAAGCCGCGGGGGACCGGCGCGCGCTTGAGATTCCCCTGAAAAACAAACCCTATCTCACGACGGCCGTCATCCATGCGCTTTCCGCCCAGCGCCTGAAACCCGGCGACCGTTACCGTTTTGACATCTTCGACCCCTCCACCATGGGCCAGTCCGAGGTTGAGGCCGAGATCGTCGGCCGCGAGGAGCTTCAGGTCATGGGCGGCCCGCAGCCGGCCACCCGCATCCGCATGAGCCTGCGGGGCATGACCCAGACCGCGTGGATCGCCGACACCGGCGAGCTGCTCCGGGAACGCGGGCTGCTCGGCATGCGTCTTGAAAAGAGCAGCCGCGAGGAGGCGCTCGAGGAACTCGGCGCTGCAGCGAGCGAGGATTTGACCGATCTGGCCTCGGTGGCATCGAACCGCGAACTGGCGGACCCCGCGGCGCTGGCGGTGCTGCGGGTCAGGGTCGGCGGCATCCGGGCCGAGGGGCTTCAGCTGAAAGGCGGGCGCCAGAGCTTTGGCGACGGGATTCTCACCGTGCGCCGGGAGAACCTCGCCGAGCTTCCGGAAATCCCGCGTGAGGAGGAGATGGCCGCGCTCGAACGGGTGTTCCTCAAGCCCGAGCTGCTCATCCAGTCCGACCACGAGCGCATCCGTTCCCTGGCGCGCGCGATCCTCGGCGACGCGTCCCGGCCGACGCCGCTGGCCAAAGCCCGGCGCCTCATGGAGTGGGTCCATCTCAACATCGAGAAACGGCCCGTGCTCTCGATGCCGGATGCCCTCTCCACCCTTGAAAACCGCATGGGCGACTGCAACGAGCACGCCATGCTGCTGGCGGCCCTGGCGCGCGCCGCCGGGATTCCCGCCCGGGTCGAGGCGGGGCTGACGTACATGAAAGGCCGGTTCTACTACCATGCCTGGAACCTGCTGTATTTAGGGCGCTGGGTGACCGCGGATGCCCTCTTAGGCCAGCTGCCGGCGGACGTCACCCACCTGCGCCTGGTCACCGGTTCCATGCAGCAGCAGCTGGATCTGGCGGCGGTCATCGGCGCCATCACGATCGAGGTGTTGGACGGATTATGATCGAACTGATGGAGCTGACCAAAACCTACGGGACCCACCTGGCCGTCGACCGCCTGAACCTGAAGGTCGGCCGCGGCGAGATCTTCGGCTTCATCGGGCCGAACGGCGCCGGCAAGACCACGACGATCAAAATGCTGGGCGGGATCATGGCGCCGACCGGGGGCCGAGTCGTCATCGCCGGTATCGACATGCAGGCCGAGCCCGAAAAGGCCAAGCGCAAAATCGGCTTTATCCCCGACCGCCCTTACCTTTACGAAAAACTGACCGGTCGGGAGTTCATGAAGTTCAGCGCCGACATCTACGGCGTGCCGGGAAACGGGTTCCGCGAGAAGGCGGCCGCCGCGCTGCAGGCGTTTTCGCTGGCGGACTGGTCCGATGAGCTGATCGAGTCGTATTCCCACGGAATGAAGCAGAAGCTGATCATGGCCGCGGCCCTCCTGCACGAACCCGAAGTGCTCGTCGTGGACGAGCCCATGGTGGGGTTGGACCCGCTGGCCATCATCATGGTGAAGGCACTTTTCAAGCGCCTGGCCTCCGCCGGGGTCACGATCTTCATGTCCACCCACACGTTGGGAGTGGCCGAAGAGATCTGCGATCGCATCGGCGTCATCGCGCGCGGCCGGCTGATCGCCAGCGGCACCGCCGCCGACCTGCGGCGCGAAGCCCACGTGACCGCCGCCGACCTGGAGCAGGTTTTTCTGACGCTGACGGCCCTCTCGCCGGCAGCCGAATGAGCGCTGAACCGGGAAAGGAGGGCATCGGCCCGTCATGAAGGGGTTCATCGTTGAGATCGGGCGGCTGCTGAGGCCCCGGCTCTGGCCGGTCTTGAACCGCGGCCTGTCCCGCGGCACCCGCGGCGGGGCCGCCCGGGTGCTGGTGCTCGGCGGCGTGGGGGCCGCTTTCTGGTGGGGGCTGTTCTGGGTCGCCTGGCGGGTGCTGCGCTACTTCCAGGGGATCGAAGACATCGGCGATCTGCTCGCCTACAAGCTGCTTTCGATGATCCTGATCGTCTCCTTCGCCCTGCTGCTGTTCAGCAGCATCCTGACCTGCCTCTCCACGCTTTACCTGTCGCGGGATCTCCCCCTGGTGCACTCCATGCCGGTGGCCGCCCATCGCATTTTTGCCGCCCGCTGGATCGACAGCACGGTCGACAGCTCCTGGATGGTGATCGTTTTCACCATGCCGGTGTTTCTGGCCTACGGCATCGTCTTCGGCGCGGGGGCGCTCTACTATGCCAACACGCTGCTCGCCCTGGCGATGCTGGCCGCCATCGCCTCGGCGCTGAGCGCCATGCTGGTGATGGCCGGGGTGATGCTCGTGCCCGCGACGCGCATGCGCAGCGTGGTCCTCCTGGTGGGGGTGCTGCTCTTCGTGGTGCTCTACCTGGCCATCCGCCTGGTGCGGCCCGAGCAGCTGGTCAACCCAGAGGTGTTTGACTCGGTGCTGGTTTACATCTCCGCGCTGCAGGCGCCGGCGGCGCCCTTTTTGCCGAGCACCTGGGCCTATGACTGCATCCAGGCGGCGCTGGGAGGCGCGGTGCGAACCAGCCTCTTTCACCTGGCCCTGGCCGCCAGCTTTGCGGCCGCCATGGCGTGTCTGCTGGTGCTGACCGCCGATGCCGTTTACTTCAAGGGCTTCTCCAAGACCCAGACGGCCGCCGCGCGGGTGATCCGCGGCAACGGGCTGAGCGAGCGGCTCCTTGGGTTCCTGCCCGGGCCGGTGCGCGCGTTCGCGGTGAAGGAGATCAAGACCTTTCTCCGCGACCAGGCCCAGTGGACCCAGCTGTTTCTAATCGCGGCCCTGCTGGTGATCTACATCTACAACTTCGATGCGCTGCCACTTGAAAAATCCCCCATCCAGACGGTCTATCTCCAGAACCTGTTCTCATTTCTGAACATGGGCCTGGCGCTCTTCGTGCTGACGGCGGTGACCGCCCGTTTCGCCTACCCGGCCGTGAGCCTGGAGCGGGAGGCCTTCTGGCTGGTGAAAACCTCCCCGCTCTCGCTGCGGGCCTTCCTGCGGATCAAGTTTTTCATCTACTACCTGCCGCTGCTGGTCCTGACCGAAATTCTCATCGTCGGCACCAACCTCCTGCTCCAGGTGACCCCGTTCATGATGGCGCTCTCGACCGTCACGGTGTTCTTCCTGGTGCCGGGAATCGTCGCCATCGGCATCGGCCTGGGCGCCGCCTATCCGGATTTCAAAGCGGAAAACCCGACCCAGACGGTCACCAGCTTCGGGGGCCTCGTCTTCATGATCACCTGCGCGGTCTACATCGGGCTGGTGATCCTGCTCGAGGCCGGGCCGGTGTACCGGATCTTCATGGCCGATCTGCACGGAAAGCCCCTTTCGGCGGGGG
>CAZLSV010000007.1:94335-95751 GCA_964562235.1 uncultured Desulfatibacillum sp. | reverse complement strand
AAAAAGCGGGAGTTCAGGCTGGAGACGCAATTAAGGGGTGCTGTGGTCCCGTGTTCGCGTTTGCTACCATAGGTGTTGATGAACAGGTTCTTCTCAACAGCATGCGCGCCTTTATCAGGGAAGGCGACGATGACAACATCCCTTTCAAGATTCTGCGAAACGGGAGTGAGCGCGAGATCGTGGTTGCAAGGGGAAAGACCGTCGACAACAAAGCGGCTGGCTTAATTGCCATCCGCAGCCTTATCTACCGGCGCTTGAACGAGCCCGCCCGGGCTGCTCCCGAGGCGGAGCTTGCCGCAAGGATCGACCCATCTTCAGACTGGGTCCGGTTTGCAACCGGTATCACCCAGTTTGACCAGGGGCAGTTGGAAGCGGCGGTAAAAACGTTATCGGCCTTAAAAGACAGCGTTACGGCCCGGCTTGCCGAGGCGACCGCCTATGCAAGGCTCGGGAAAATGGAGCAAGCCCTTGACGCCTTTGCAGCGGTCGACCCGGCCGCTGTTTCAGCCAAAAATGTTCCCCAAACAAGCGACCTGCGGGCCATGTTTAAGGCATTTGCCCCTTACGTGAGTGCCCGCCGCGACAAGGCGCGCGCCTTCGAGTCGAAGGGGCAGTACCGGGAGGCGCTTTCCGAGCTTTCCGCAGCAATGCGGGCGGCTGACGCGCCCCAGGCGGAGGAAATCCTTGCGGCCGGTTTTCTCATTGTAAGAAAAAGCCCCGCCCTGTCCGAGGTGCCCGAGGAGGCCCGCAAGTACGCCATCAGAGGCGAGGTGCAGGTCAAAGAGGGGAACTTCGCCGGGGCGGCGGTCGAGCTTCAAAAAGCCCTGCGGGCGGCCCCCTACGTTGCCCAGTTCTACTACAACCTTGCGCTCGTCAACGCCGAGGCCAAAAGCTACCACGAGGCCGTCAGGAACATGAAAACCTACCTTGCGGCCGCCCCAGATGCCCCGAACGTGCGCGCGGCTAGAGACGAGATCGTCAAGTGGGAGTTCATGATCGAAAGGACAAAATAACGTGGTTAATGCCGCCAAAGTTGTAATCGCCGGTTTGGTCCTCTTAATGAGCGCGGGCCCCGGCACCGGCTGGTCCCGCGCGCAGGCTGCTGACCAGGCGGTAAGCCTTGAGTCGGCGATCGCCATCGAAACCCTTGAAGCCAAGCGGGCCGAGATTCTCGTCCAGATCAAAAAATGCGAGAAGACGATCGCAAATGCCAAGGCGCTCATTGCCGCCGCAAACGAAAAGGGGAAAAGCTCGGCTGCCGAGCTTGCCACCAAAGCATCGATTACCGCAGAAGAAGCCCGGCTAAAATACGAGAACACGCTTCAGATGATCGATGGTACCTTTGCAAGCCTTAAGCGGGCAAGGGAGCCTTTGAGCGAGCAGGAGAAACGCCGGGCCAAGGCGCGGTTTGCCGAA
>CAZLSV010000007.1:49640-94325 GCA_964562235.1 uncultured Desulfatibacillum sp. | reverse complement strand
CAGGGCCTTCTTCGGGCCTGCATTGATGAGACGGCCAAAAGCGTGGCCGACCGGGAGCGGTTGGAAAAGCAGATTGAGGTCTGGAACGATCTTGCCGTCAAAACGGCTAAAAATGACCTTATGGCGGAGTCCATGAAGTTTAGCCTGCTAAGAGGCTTGGATATGAAAAAAAATCCACTCTTAAAAACATTGCGGATCTGCAGAGCAGAATTAATCCGGACCTGCATCCACTGATTGAATCCCAATACCTTGAGACCATCAAGCTAAACCGTGCCAGGATCGAGGTTACTGAGTACGACAAAAGGCTCGTGCAGCACATGAGTGAGCTGCAAAACGCCCACGAAGTTTACCAGTGGAATCAAACGGCCGCCTACAACCTGGAAACGCTTGCAAAGGCGGCCGATATGCTCTCCGGGATCATGTTCCAATATTACGGATTTGCCAAGATCGGCGTGATCTGCTGGCTCGGGGTGCTCTCCGAGGTGTCGACCTGGGAACCTGGGTTCGACAGTCATAGGCAAACGGATTACCGAATAGGACAACAATTCGGCGAGTTACGATTAGAGACCGATTCAGCGTGTGTCTATGGTTTTAGGCGGTGGCTTCGAGTTTTACGAAGGGCTTGGGTGGGGTGATTCTTAGTTTTTTAAGGATGTTGGCCTGATCGGTGGTCAGTTCGGTGTGCCGGAGAACACGATTTCTTTCATTCAAAAATTCGCCAAGGTGAAGCCGCTGCATCGTGCGCCGGACCACCGCCCAACTCATCCCAGCCTCCACCTCGGCGATGCGCACCAGAAGCAGCGCCAGCCAGCAGATCAGCACATGGGAGCGGATGCGATCGTCCTTAGAGTGGTACACCGGCCGCAGCGACAGGCTGCTTTTCAACGTCCGGAAGCCACGCTCCACCTCCAAGAGCTGCTTGTAGCCCAGAGCGATGTCCTCAACCGACAGGCTCCCATCGCTGGTTGACAGCAGGAACTTGCCGTTCAAGGCCTCTTCCTGCTTGACCTTGGCGAGGTCGATTTTGAGCTTGCCGCTTTTGAGCTCTTTGACATACCGACTCAGGGAAGGATGCAGCAGCAGCCGGCATTCGGGCTTTTTGCGTCGCTTGCCGTTCAGAGTCTCCAGCTCGCAGCGCAGCCGCTTCAGGTTCTGCTCGCGGGTGATCCGATCCGCTTCGGCCTGTTGGGGATTGTAGGCGATCACATAGCGTCGACGCCCGCTGCCCTCGCCGACATAGACTTGCTTCACATGAAGGTTGTCGGCCACCACCTTGAAGCGGCCCGGATGACTGAGCGCCAGCTCGCTCATGTGATTGCCCCGAAGCTTTTCGCCCAGGATATACTGGCCTCCAGCCCTCTGCAGAACGCGCCGGTTCTCCTCGCTGGTCATCCCGCGGTCCATCACCCATACGACCCGACCCAGCTTCCAGCTGTTCAGATCCTGCTGCACCTGGGCGACACACTGGCTGACGTGCTGGTTGCCGGGCAGCACCCAGCAGCGCACCGGGATCCCCTCGCGGGTCACCGCCAGGCCCACGGTCACCAGCGGCAGATCGTCGCGCTTTTCTTTGGACTTGCCGTAAGCCTTCAGCTCCGAGGGGCCCGGCTCATCGATCTCGAAGTAGATGTTGGTGGTGTCGAAGAAGATCAGGTCCACCGTGAGGTTCAGCACGCTCGCCGTCGACCAGAACACCTCTTTTTGGATGGCCTCGGCGTGCTCCAGCAAGAAGTCCATCGCCCGGTAGAAGTGCTGCACCTGCAGCGGGGTCTGCTCGCCGCCCAGGAACACCGCCTCGGCCGCCCACTGCTCGATGGCCAGCTTCGAGGAGGGCGACAGCGCGCGGTTGGCCACCATGGCAAACAGCGCCTGCTCGATCGGGGCGGTGAACTCGCGGCCTTTGAGGGCGGCCTTCAAACAGGCTCCGATGTTCAACCGCTCCCAGAGGGCTTTGAGCAAATGGGCGCCACCGGCCGGGCGGCTACGGACAAAGGGCAGGGGCTCCTGGTCGCCGGTTTTGGCGTTGAGCTGCAGGGCGTCCTCGGGGCCAAGAAAGCGGCACAGGCTATTGACCAGCCGTTTGATGGCCTCAATGTCCAGCTGATCCTTGCGGCCGAAGGAGTAAACGACCTCGGCCTGAGCGAAGCCCTTCTCGGGGTTCCAGGCGTTGTGGGCGAGCTGGACGTACTCGACGCTGGAGCCGTCCTTGTTCTTGCGCTGGATGGTGCGTACATACATGCCTATCTACATTGCATGCAAGCGCTCCATTGTCAAGCTATTAATGCGAAGTCGTGTGCCTATGCGTTTCGTCCAAAATCCGGGGTCGGTGTGAGTGGTTTCAACCACTTGGAACGAAAACAACGCTTAAATGTGCCTATGACTGTAGAAGGCAGGGGGAAGACCTGCGGGGTATTGACAAAAAAACGCGGCCTGCTCAGACCAGCTCAAACTGATCGCAGAGCGCATGGAAAGCCGGGTGAACGAAAACCACTGTCTTGAGGGCTGCCTTGAGACACTCCAAGAGGGCTGCGTCGACAAATGCCGGGGGAAAATATCGCCATCCGCCCCTCCTGCGCTTCAGTAAGACCCCATAGTCCCGTGTTTTGGCGATACCGTTCTTTCGACCGGCCTGGGGCCGGGCGGGGATTTCAGGCCGCGCTATAGAAGTCTTCGCGCATCAGATCGACTGGTCGACATCTCAATGCTGACGACAATGAACCCGTTCCGGAGCAAAAGAGCGCTTGACCTGAAACTGTTAAAAAGCGGGATGCTGCGAGTGACGCCGGAACGCATTAAGATCGCCGTGAAAAACGGGCTTCGCGTGCTGGCCGGAGGTATCGGCCTCCTCGGAGCCGCAATGGGCCTGATCGCATGCTTTTCGCCGATAGACTGGCCCATGGGGGCGCTGTTTGTGTTGGTGGGCGCTACCATCTTTTCCAATGCTGCCGGAGCGTTGCACAAGAACCTTTACCTGTTTCTCATCCCTTCGATAAGCCTTGCCACATACAACCCCGTTCTCATCATTGTGCCCTTGGTCGTGTTGAAGTTCTTAGACCGGCATTACAGGTCCAAACCCATAGAACCTGGTAGTCGATGAAGAGAATTTATCCCTAAAGATACAGGGGAGAGACAGCAAACTCTGTCCTGTCTTGGACAGGGAAGTTCTGCCTCAAGAATTATTAATCGTCTCGAAATAGTATGGACCGAGAGCGGCCCCCTCACCCTAACCCGCTCCCCCAGTCCTGGGGGAGCGGGTTAGGGTGAGGGGGCCGTCGTGTCCATATAATTACGCTACCCTTAATAATTCGACTATCGGCGATTAAACTCTCCTCTGGGTTTTTTTCAAATTATGGTGGTATTGGTCAGCTAAACTCAAACTAAGCGTACTCCAGAAAAGCGTGGATATGATCTCGGATGAGAGTGAGCTGGATAGATTGTCTCTCGATATTATATCCAACGAAAAGTGACTACCGCGGTTCAGTTGTTACTGACAGCCTGGACGTGCTTTTGGTCAAATCAAAAAATGTTGCGATAGACGAGCTCTATGGCAAAAGGCCGATGCCCAATTTGATCCCGGGTTTAGCTATCCGCTTGCCTGTTTGAATCTTCGTTATTGCACCTGATGCCGGCGGTGCGTATGGCACGCATCAGGGTTCGACGAATCTCGACACGGCTCTTTTTCGACCCGTCAGCCGCTGGAAGGTCACCGCCGGGTGGCCGAGGGCGATCACGGCGTGCACCTTTTCCTCGGGTGGTATTTTCAGGACCGCCTGGATCCGGCCCTCTTTCTGCATGGCGCTGACGGCAAACCCGATCAGACAGGTGCCCAGCCCCAGCGCGTGCGCACCGAGCAGGATGTTCTGGGCGGCGAGCAGGGCGTCTTCGGCCGGACAGCTCCCCCCGGGGGCCGACCCGATCACGATCACGGCCGGTGCCCCGTGGAAGAGCCGGTCGCGGCCGCGCGCTTCCCAGTCGGCCAGAGCCTCCGCCACGCTCTGGTGGTAATCCCGGTAGTAATCCGCGAGCTCCGGCCGGCCGAGGAGGCGCAGGCCGTGGCGCAGCAGCGGGTTTTGGGCCATGCGGTTCAGGCGCTTGAAAAACGCGCCGACGGCGTGGCCGAGCGCCATCACCGCCGCGCGGGTGGGCAGGACGGTAAACGTCCACCCCTGGCTGTTCGTCCCGGACGGCGCGGTCGTGCCGATCCGGACGAGGTCCTCGAGCAGCGCGCGCTCCACGCTCCTCTCATCGAAGAAGCGGCAGGAGCGGCGCGAGGCCATCCGCCGCACCAGTTCGCCGGCATCCCCGGCGCCGTAGGGCATCCAGTCCGTGCGGCAGGCAAAGGTGTGAAACCGGAAGCTGTGCGGGTCGAGCGCCGCCACCCGCACCGCTTCCACCGGGCACACGGCCGCGCAGTGCCCGCAGCCGAGCGAGCGCGCGCCCGTGACGGCGGCTTTGCCCTCTTTCATCTCAAGGGTCTGCGACGGGCAGAGGCGCACACACTCGCCGCAGCCGATGCAGCGCTCCCGGTCGATGACGGTCGTGACGGCGCGGTCGGTCATGCGGGTCCTCTACTTCGCCTTGATCTCGCCGCGCAGGATTTTCTTCAATCCCTCCAGCGTGCCTTTCCAGACCGCACCCTCGCCGGCCATGATCGCCACGATCACGTCCTTCTCCACGCTGAGCTCCAGCACGATCTCCTCGTTTCCCACCTTGAAGACGGCCTCCGCCCAGCGCTCGGCCGGCAGGCCGCTGACCTCGCACTCGTAGTCCGTGCGGATCTCCCCCGTCATCCTGATTTCAGCCATCGCTTGCTCCTGGTCGTTCGGTCCCGTTATGGCTCCGGCCATCGCAGATCTCCGCCGCTTCCGGCCGTGGGTTTTGGCCGCAAAACGCTAGATCAGCCCATGGAGCTTCTGCATCAGCTCATGGACCTCGCTGCCGGTGAAGCAGTACTGCATCTCCAGGAACCGCCGGCGCAGGCGGGTCACCTCCTCTTTCACGCGGCGGCCTCGCAGGATGCACTCGGCCATGAGCCCGGCCAGCTCGGCGAAGTCCTTGGCCTGCATCCCGAAGCGGGTCATCTCCTGCACGCCCATGCGCAGCGCGCCGGAGGCCGTGAACCCCTCCTCGTCCGGCGCGGCCTGGTAGTTGAGAATGATGTGATCCTCCTCGAGGCGCCGGGCGGTCTCCGCGCCCTTCGCGTAGCCGACCCGCACGATCACCTGGTGGGTTTCGGTGAAGGAGATCGCCGGATCGCCGGCCACGTTCAACCCGCTCTCCGCCAACGCCCGCGCGAAAGCCTTGGCGTTGGCGATGACGGCCGGCTGGTAGCCCTCCTTGAAATGATTCATCTCGTAGGCCGCCAGCAGAAGCCCGAGCAGCGTGCCGAGGTGGTGGTTGCTGAGGCTGCCCGGGAAGGTCCGGCGCTGGATCGCCTCCCACAGCGGATAGCGGGCATCGGCGGGGGCAACGTTCGCCGCGATGATGCCGCGCTGGGTCCCGAAATAGGTTTTGTGGGTGGAGCCGGTCACGATGTCGGCCCCTTCCCGGAAAGGGCGCTGGAAGTGCGGCCCCACCAGCCCGAGCACGTGGGCCATGTCGTACATCAGGACCCCACCGGTGTTCAGCTCGGTCATCGCCGCCCGGACCTCGGCCACCGGCTCGCGGTGCAGCGTCATGCTCTTGCCGAGGATGATCAGCTCCGGCCGGTGTTCGGCCAGCAGCGCCCGGGTCGCCGCGATGTCGATCTGGTAGGGGTTTTCCGGCAGCACCGGAAAATTCACGACGGCCGGCTTCTCCCAGCGGCCCTCGCGCATGACGAAATCCCGCAAAGCGCCCATGGGCTGCGCGCTGAGGTGGCCGCCGCGGATAATGTGGTGGTTCATGACCTTGCGCAGGCGGGACTGCTCCCCTTTGCGGTCGGTACGGTTGAGGTAGTCCACCATGCCGCTGAAAACGGCCGTGTTTGCCATCTGGCCCGAAATGGTGCGTGCCTCCACCTCGCCGCACTCCAGGTAGGCCTTCAGCTCCGAGACCAGCAACTGCTCGACTTCGGCAATGAAGTCGGTCCCCTGGTAATAGAAAACCTCGGCCTCCCTGAAGGCCTTGACCGCCTTGTGCTCGGCATAGCGTCCGGCCGGGTCCGTGATTGAGAGCAGCCGCACCATGGGCGAGGCCGTCTGCTCGGAGGGGATGAGATTGACGCATTCCGTCTGCCGCCAGGCGTGGTTGCAAACGGCCTTGTCCACCAGGGTGCGGACCTTGCGCAGCGAATCCCCGGCGGCGAGGCGCTCGCGCTTGTCCCGGCGCTGCTCGTTCCAGAGGATCGGCCAGGCCCGGGGCGGGGCCTCGTTGCGCAGGTGATAGGGCACGATGACCGCCCGGGCGAGCTTGCCGCGGATGTCGACCTCGACCTCATCGCCCTCGCGCAGGTCGCTGTCGATCAGCGCCAGCCCGATCGCGCGCATGCCCCTCTCCTCGCTCTGAATGGAATCGATGCTGGCCCCCGCGCTCACCCAGAAAGGGACCATCGTCCCGCTGGTGACGAAACCGGCCGGTTGGCCCCCGCGCAGCACCCGGGCGCCGGCCCGGGCAATGCCTTTGTCGATCAGAGCGATGGGCTGAATTCGGCGCGGGAGTTCGGCGATGCGGCTGAAATCCTGCTCCGCGAACCGGCGCCAGGCCTCGAATTGCCGCGCCAGCGCTGCCCGGCCCACGAAGTCGCCCTTCAGCGGGGAAAAACTGACGGCAAACCGGGCCAGCCCGCAGGCGAAAACCGGGATCTCCCGGCCCTCCGGATCGTTCCCCAGTTCGTGGCCGTAAAGCGGCAGCGCCGCCTCCAGGCGCAGGGTGTCCCGCGCCCCCAGGCCGATCGGCTGGACGCCCTCCGCGACGAGCCGGTCCCAGAGCGCCGGCGCCGTTTCGGCGTCGCTGAACAGCTCGACCCCGATCGGCTCACCGGTGTAGCCGGTGCGCGCCAGCAGCAGCCGCGCCCCATTGAAGGCCGCGACGCTCAGGCAGTTGCGCATCGGCTCCGGAAGGCGCCCGGATTCGAGAATCCCGGACAGGGTGCCCCGGGCCTCCGGCCCCTGGAGGCTCAGCATGGCGATTTCGAGGGTGCGGTCCGCCAATTCAACCGACGGAAACCCACGCGCCGCCGCGCTCAAATGCTCCCAGTCCTTTTGGCGGTTGGAGGCGTTGACCACCAGCAGAAACTCGTCCGCGAAAAACCGGTAGAGGTAGGCATCGTCCATGGCGCCGCCGCGCGCATCTGGAATCATGGTGTACTGGGCTTCTCCCACGTTCAACGCCGCGGCATTGTTCGTGAGGACATGCTGCAAAAAGGTCAGCGCGTCAGCGCCGGCCACCCGGAAACGGCCCATGTGGGACACATCGAAAAGCCCCGATCGGCGGCGGGTTGCCAGATGCTCCTGCACGATGCCCGCCGGATACTGGACCGGCATCTCCCAGCCCCCGAATTCCACCAGAGCCGCTCCCAGTTTCGCATGACGACCATGAAACAAGGTCCGCAACAACTCTGCCATTGGTCCCTCCTTCGGTTGATTGAAAAGCCGCTGCGTCCGGGAGCAACGCCTCCGGTGCCGGCCGTCGTGGATACCGGCATTTAACCCCGAAAGACCTGGGGGTGTCAATCGATTCCCGCACGCCTCGACATCGCCGGGGATCTGGGATATGGACGGAATCGCATTCGCACCGGCATCCAGCGGATTCCCTGTTTGGGCCCCGGCGACGGCCGGCGCCCAGCTCCCGCATCTCAGGTGGAAGCGCCGCGGGGTGCCGCATGGCGAACCGCAACCCGTTCTTCAGTTGCACCTGTTTGTTCGCCCCAGTCTCAAACCGGCGATTAACTCATAACACATGGAGGTGCGTATGGCCGCCACGACGACCGTTCGCTGGCTAAATGAAAAACATTTCGTGGGGATCGACTCCGGCAATCACTCGGTGGTCCTCTCGGGTCAAGCCGCCGGCATCGGCGTCAAGCCGTCGGAGATGCTTTTGATCGCGCTGGCATCCTGCTCCTCGGTGGACGTCGTCGAGATCCTCGCCAAAAAACGGATGCCGGTCTCTTTTCTGGAGGTGACGACCACCGGGGAGCACGACCCCGAGCCGCCCTGGCCCTTCCGCAAGATCCACGTTAAATACCACTTGGCCGGCCGGGGGTTGACCGCCCAGGCCGTCGAACAGGCCATCCGCCTGTCGCAGGACAAGTACTGCTCGGTGGCCGCCACGGTTCGGGGAGTGGCCCAGATCACCACGGAATATGAAATCCGGCCGGCAGAGTGACAGCCATTTGCGAGGCTGTCATAAGCGTTTAATTTAAATGTGAATATTGACTATTCCGGCCGGACCTCGTATAATTTAGGAAAGATCGCGTGCAGGCGCATGCCTCAAAGATCGGCCTCCAAGGGCTATCACTTTGAACTTCATGGTTATTTTTAATCATCGTTGCAAAGATGCCTGACATGCTCGACTCGGATCAGCAGACAGACAGGTACGGGGTCACCCTGAGGCTCTTCAACCTGATCAGCGTTCTACCGCGGGATCAGCAGCTGATTCTTCTGAAACAATTGGTGGGCGACAAGGTGACCGCGCACCTGTTCAAGCTGATCGTTGAAATGTCCGAGGACCAGCAGCTGATTCTCCTGGAGCAGATGGGCTATCATCTGGAGTCCGAGCCTCCGGAGAGAACGGTCCGCTTGGAGGGGACCGAGCCCTCGATGCGTGAAAACCCGCGCAAATCCTGTCTGATCAACGCGAATTATCAGATCCGGGGCAACGATTTCCGCAGCTACATCCTGGACATCAGCATCGGCGGGGTTTTCATCGAAACCAAGGAACGCGTGGCGATCGGTGAAAACATCACCCTTAATTTCTCTCTGCCCAGCCTGGCGCAGCCGTTCAGCATGACCGGCATGATCGCCTGGAGCGGCCCGAGCGGTTTCGGGGTTAAATTTAAAACCCCCCCGGCCGTGCAGGGACAGGCCATCCGCTCTTTTGTGGAAAAAACGGAGTAACCCGGGCCTATCGACAATGGTCGGGTCTGGATTGAACTTCAACGCAGGTTGGAAATGAACGCCCCCAAAAATCTCCACAGGGTCTGGATCAGCATGCTGGTTCGACTCCTTCCGCTTTTCATCTTTTTCGCCATTCCCGGACTCTCCTACCTCAGCGCGGATGTCTATCGCTGGTCCGACGAGCAGGGTACGGTGCACTTCGGCAACCGGCCGCCATCGGAAGCACGGGACGTGCAGCTAATGTTCAAAGAATCCGGCGCGGCGCCGGCCGCAAGATCGGCGGCCGGAACATCCGAAGGCCGCGACACCGAAGACATCATCCGGGAACTGGAAGAGGAACTGCGGCGCGAAGCGGAGGAGCAGCGGCGGGCCGCGGAGATCAAACGCCATGCGCCTCCGGGCCGGGGTGAGAGGATCGCCCGCGAAAAGGCGTCTCTCCAGAAAAAAATTGAAGACCTGGAAGCGCAGCCGATCGAATACTTCGGGTCGCAGAAAAACAAGCGCACCCGCATCGGCTTCTATCAGTACCGCCTGGAAAGCCTCGAAGCGGACCCGGACACTTATTTCAAAACTCCGGAAACGTTCGAAGGCAATGTCATAGACCCCACCCGAAAACAATAATACCACCCTAGCGCCCCCACAGCCTTGGTGTCCGGACCACATCTTCCCATGCGGAAATTCGATCCGGCCGCTCCCGCGGCGCCGGCCGCCGCCGGCATCTTCTTTTTTCTTGCCTTTACCCATATTTCCGTCTATATGTTGTAGTATCGGTTATGTACGACCCTGATTAGTAGACGAAGAGGTTCAACATGCACGAACACGATCGCAACTCGGAGAGCAATTTCGTCATGAGCGGGAAGCCGGCCGCCGGCACCGCGCACGGCACCGAGGGGGAGGAAACCTACGATTATTCCACCAGCGGGGGCGGGGGGGCCAGGAAATCGATGAAACCCATTCTGATTGCAGGGGCCGGACTTCTGCTGGCCGTCATCGTGGTTTTGATGTTCATGTCCGGATCCCCCAAGACCGCTGAAAGGGACCAGCTCAAGGGAATCGAAAGCCGGCTGAAGGTGATGGAGGAAAAGCTGGCCAAGCTCGAGTGGATCGACACCGGCCTGGCGCGCCTCGACCGCAAGGAAAAGGAGATCGCCTCCATTTCCGAACGCATGGTTCAACTGGAAGCAGGCCTGAACAAGAAAGTCGACCAGCTGTCCAAGGACGTGGCAAAGGCTCCGGCCAAGCCGGCGGAGCCGACAGCGGTGAAGGCGGAAAGCGCTCCGCACAAAACGGATACGGTTGCTGCAAAGCCCCCCGCCGCCGCGCCCGGCAAAAGCGAAAAAGAGATCAAGTCCAAGGTGCACGTCGTTCAAAAAGGGGAAACCATTTACGGTATCAGCCGGAAATACGGGATCCCGGCGGATCAACTCCTCAAACTGAACAAGCTCGCTCCGAAAGACCCGATCAAACCGGGACAGCAATTGGTGTTGGCTCCCTCCAAGACCGGCTGACGCAGCGCCTCCGGTTTTTATTTCAAACGGATTTTTCCCTAACGCTCCCCTCCCGCCATCAAAGCGGGCGCGGAGCGTTTTTTTCTTGATCTCCGGCAACTGATCTGCCACCCCCCCGCCAGATACAATATCACGCGCCGGCCCGCCGCGGCCAAAGCCGCTTGAGGCATCAACGCTCGCCCCGATTCATTACTATTTCAAAGAAAAATAAAAAATTAATATTGAATATGTAAAAGTACCTTATTGACATATTTATTTTTTGTTTTAACTTTCCGGCCATGAATAAATCAAGTTGATTCAACCCATAAGGAAAGGAGGTTCTTACATGATTTACAGGCGTTTTTACGGTTTCCCGACCTGGGAAAACAGATCCCCCTTCGCGGAGCTCGAAAAAATCCGGCGTCAAATGGAACGGCAGTTTGAAGGATGGCCAAGCCAGCGCCAGGCGCCGGGGGTGTTTCCCCTGATCAACCTGACCGAAAACAAGGACAGCTTTTACATTCGTGCCGAGTTGCCCGGAATGACCTCCGCGGACCTCGACATGCAGGCGACGTCCAACAGCGTCTCGGTCAGCGGCGAACGAAAAATCCCCGCTGAAAACAAGGAGGCCAAATACCATCGCCGCGAACGGGACGCCGGAAAGTTTTCCAGGATCGTGGGGCTTCCGAGCGAAATCGACCCCGACAAGATCGAAGCCAGCCTGGTGAACGGAATCCTGACCGTGGTCGTTCCGAAGGCGCAAGCCGCCAAGCCGCGGCAGATCAACGTACGATAGGCAAGAAGGGAGGTGAGCACGATGGCGGACAGCAAGGATATCAAGGTGAAAGAAAAACAGGAACTGACCACACCGGCCGAGCAGACCGTTCCCGGGCCGACCTTCACGCCCGAGGTGGACATCTTCGAAACCGAGAAGTCCATTACGTTGTTGGCCGATATTCCCGGGGTAAAACCGGACAAACTGAACATCGACCTGCGCGACAACATTTTGACCATCATCGGCGACATCGAACCGGCCGAAGGCGCTGACGAGGAGGACGTGATCATCGAGTACGAGACCGGACGCTTCTATCGGCAGTTCACGCTCTCCGAAGTCATCGACCAGAACAAGATCGATGCCCAACTGGTCGACGGGGTTCTCCGGCTGGACCTTCCGAAGGTGGAGAAAGCCACCCCGCGCAAGATTGCCATAAAGGTCGCCTGAGGGCGGCCGTCACTCGGGCGGGCCCCTCGGAAGGCGTTGCCTCCGGGGGGCGGCCCGCACCGTTTTGCGTAAACGCCTGAGATCCCTGAACCGTGAAACCCATCGCAACGGGTGGTGACCCATGGCCAAGGATTACTACATCGTCTTGGGTGTCGGTCGCGGCGCCAGCCCCGGCCAGATCAAGCACGCCTACCGGCGCATTGCCAAACAGCTGCATCCCGACCTGGCACCGGCCCCGGCGGGTGCCGACAAATTCCTGGAAGCCAAGGAAGCTTATGACACCCTTGCCGACGCGGAAAAACGCCGACGCTACGACGACGAACTGCGGCGCAGCGGTTCACCGCTGCGCATCTCGCGGGTGCCGGAAATCGTTCGCGAACGGAGGAGAACTTACGAGGCGTTCGCTCAGGCGGGCTCTTTCGTGGATGAGTTCTTCGAGGGGTTTCTGCCCGGCGTCTATCCCCGCCGGCGGTTTCGGTCGCCCGAAAAGGAGATCTACCTCCAAGTGATCCTCTCCCCCCGGGAGTCGCTCGAAGGCGGGCTTTTTCCGATCCGGTTCCCGGTGCTCGAGCCCTGCCCGGAGTGCGGCAGCGCCGGGTGGGTGAGTGAATTTTTCTGCGCCTCCTGTTTCGGGCGCGGATGCGTCAGTGCCGAGCGCGAATTCTCGTTGAGCATCCCGCCCCGCACCGGATCCGGCACGGCGGTTTCGCTCTCGCTGGAAGACATCGGTCTAAGGGGTGTGCGATTGCACGTGGAGGTGCACGTGGACCCGCTGCTGCAGGATTGAGTAGGGAAAACGGATGTCCGCAGCCGGATTCGGCTTTTTGATTCAGAGGATGGCGTATTCCCAGCGTCGACGCCCGCCGTGACTGGGTTTATCGGCTTAAACGACCGCAGGCGCAAGCCGCCTGAGCGTGTACGCTCAAGGCTCAGTGCATCCGGGAAATCTCTCCCGCCGTCTTGATCTCCACCGGCAGGTCCTCGATCTGGATCACCAGTTCCACGCCCAGTGCGAAGGCCCGCTCGATCACGTTTTCCAACTGGATGACGTTTCCCGGCCAGCCATAGCCGAGCAGGTAATCCATGGCCTCCGGCGCCACCGCCAGCACCCTCTTTTCGCTCTTGGCGTTGAACTGCTGCAGGAAGTGGTTGATCAGAAGACAGATGTCCTCTTTGCGCTCCCGCAGCGGCGGGATCTGGATGAATACGTCGTTCAGCTCCGCGTGCAGATCCCGGTCGAGATGGCCTTTGGCCAAGGCCTCCTTGACGACGCGGTTGGTGGCGGCGACCAGCCGGGCCGGACGGCAAGGCCCGTCCGGGTCCGCCGAGCGGCCCTCCCGCAAAAGGCCGGCCAGATGGGCCTGGGCGTCCAGGGGAAGTTCGCAAACCTCGTCCAGAAACAGCGTACCGTTCTCGGCGGTCTTCAACATCTCGCTCAGCTTTTGCCCATACCCGTCGACGCCAACCCCCTTCATGAGGCTTTGGCAGGCCACGGGCATGAGCGGCCGCTGGCCGCCGCCGGTCCGGTGGATGACGTGCGCGGTCAGCTCCTTGCCCGTGCCGCTTTCGCCTTCCATCAGCACATTCGGACGGCTCGCCTTCATGCGGTCGATGAGGTCGTAGATCTGCTGCATCCGGGGGCTGATGCCCACCAGGCTTTCGTACCGATGGCGATCCTTGACGCGGCTCTTCAGAACGATCTTTTCCTGCTGGAGGTTTTTTTCCTCGAGGATCCGGTCGATGATGATTTTGAGCACGTTCAGTTTGAAGGGCTTCTGGAGGTAGTCGTAGCTTCCGAATTTCATGGCCTTGATGGCGGACTCCATCGACCCGTGGCCGGTGACGATGATGACCTCCGTTTCCGGGCGGTATTCCTTGATCGCTGAAAGCAGCTCCAGTCCGTCGATGTCCGGCATCTTGATGTCGGTGAAGACAATGTCGAAGGGCGTGTCCTTGATCATCTCAAGGGCCTTCACCCCGTTGTCCACCACCTCCACCCGGTAACCGACCTCCGCCAGGTATTCCCTGACCAGCTCCAGGATCTCCCGGTCGTCGTCCACGAAGAGGATGCCCGCATTGCCCATCGATAAAACCTCCGTTGCCGTCTGCCGCACTATCAATCCGGTAGTTCCCTACGCCAACCCTGGTTCGGTGCAAGCGGAGCGGGAGATGCAGAACCGGGTGTGATGGCCGGGGCCATGGTCATCGGCCAACCGCCCTACGCCTCTCCTGATTTTTCCAGGTTGTACCGCTTGATCTTTTCAACCAACGTGGTGCGTTTGATCTTGAGCATGTCGGCCGCGCGGTTCTTGACCCAGTTGGTCTTCTCCAGGGCGCTCAGGATAAGCGCCTTTTCAAACTCCGACACCGCCGTCTGAAAGGAGATGCCCTCTTCGCCGCTGGCCCGCTCTTTGCTGCGGCCGGTGCCGGAATCGCCCCGGCGGACCTTCTCCGGCAGGTCCTCCAGGTGAAGGGTGTCGCCCTCCTTCAGGACCACGAGACGCTCGATCAGATTGCGCAGCTCACGCACATTGCCCCGCCAGGGGTGGTTCATCAGCGCCTGCATGGCCTCCGGGGCGAGCTTCATGACCGGCTTGCGGTTCTTCTGTGCGAATTCCTCCAGGAAGTGGATCGCCAGAAACGGGATGTCGGTCTTGCGCTCCCGCAAGGACGGCAGCATGATCGGGATCACGTAGAGCCGGTAAAACAGGTCCTCCCGAAAGCTGCCCTTCTGCACTTCCTCTTCCAGGTCCCGGTGGGTGGCCGCAATGATGCGCGCATCGACCTTGATGGTTTCGTTGCCGCCCACCCGCTCGAACTCGCCCTCCTCGAGCACCCGCAGCACCTTGACCTGAAGGTCCGCGCTCATGTCGCCGATCTCGTCCAGAAAAACGGTGCCGCCGTTGGCCATCTCGAACTTTCCGGGCTTGTCCGCCACGGCCCCCGTGAATGCGCCGCGCCGATAGCCGAAAAATTCGCTCTCCAGCAAGCCTTCCGGAGTGGCCCCGCAGTTGATCTGGACGAACGGCTTGCCGCGGCGCGGAGAGCACTCGTGCACGGCCCGGGCGATCACCCCCTTGCCGCTGCCGGTCTCCCCGTTGAGCATGATGGTGGTTTCGCTGGCAGCTACTTTTTCCACGATGCGAAAAATCCGCTTCATGGAGGGGCTCTGACCGATGATGTCCTTGAAGGCTGTTTGGGATGGGGGGCCGATGGGAATGATTTTGGTGGGTGTCAGATTTGAGCCGGTCATGGAATCCGTTCCCGCGCTGGCGCGTCCGTTGACCTTTAAGTGGCGTTCCCCGTATTTTTCTGATACCAGTTTTTTTTGCAAATCGCAAACAGATATCGGCAGGCCACCCGCAAAAAGCGCGTATTAAATATGGATGATCAACGGGAGCCTGCAAATCCTGTCCGTTTAAATGGTTTTGAACCCTATTGAGGAGCACCGGGGGTTGACGAAAACGATCCTGTCCATCGGGGTGCGCGAACTGGTGGAGTTCGTGCTGCGCAGCGGCGATCTGAAGGTCGAGTTCGCGGGGGCTTCCCGCGCGGCCGACGCCATCCGCACCCACCAGAGAATCCAGCTCGGCCGGCCGGCCGGATACGCCCCGGAGGTCTCCATTTCCCGCCAGGTGTCCACCGCGGGCTTTGCGCTCGCCATCGGCGGACGGATCGACGGGGTTTTCGAAGACCTCGCCGTGCCGGTCATCGAAGAGATCAAGACCACCCGCCGCAGCCCGGCGGAGTGTTTGCGCGAGGAAAACCCGCTGCACTGGGGCCAGGCCAAGCTCTACGCCTTTCTCTTCGCTTCCGAGCGCGGGCTGGCCGAGATCGGTGTTCAGCTGACCTACGCGCGGCTGGACAGCGCAGAGACCCGGGAGGTCCGCCGCCATTTCGCCGTGGCCGAACTGCAGCGCTTTTTCGAAGACGTGGTGGGCCGCTACCTGGAATGGGCCGCGCGCATCAGCCGGTGGCATGGCCGGCGCGACGAGTCGATCCGCGGCCTGGCGTTTCCGTTTGAGGTGTACCGGCCGGGGCAGCAGGAGATGGTGGACGCGGTTTTTCAAACCCTCCAGGGGGGCGGCCGCATTTTCATCCAGGCCGCCACCGGCATCGGCAAGACCATGGCCGTGCTCTTCCCGGCCGTCAGGACCCTCGCGGAGCGCACCTCCGACAAGCTATTTTATCTGACCGCACGCACCACCGGCCGCCTGGCGGCCGAAAAAGCGCTGGAGGAGCTGCGCGCCAGGGGGCTGCGCCTGAAGCACCTCGCCCTGACCGCAAAGGAAAAAGCCTGCTTCAACCCGCAGGCCGCCTGCAGCCCGGAGGAATGCGATTTCGCCAAGGGGCACTTCGACCGGCTGCCCGCGGCCCGCAATGCCATGTTCGACGAGCAGGCCTGGACGCGCGAGGCCGTGGCGGCCGCCGCGCACCGGTTCCAGGTGTGCCCCTTCGAATTCGCGCTCGATCTGTCGCTGTGGGCCGATCTCGTCGTCTGCGACTACAACTATGCCTTCGACCCCAAGGCCTACCTGCGGCGCTTCTTTCTGGAGAAAACCGGCGACTACACCTTCCTGGTGGACGAGGCCCACAACCTGGTGGACCGCTCCCGGGAGATGTTCTCCGCCGAGCTGCGCAAGCAGCCCTTCCTGGACCTGCGCCGGTCGGTCAAAGGCCCTCTGCCGGCGGTTTACCGCAGCTTGGGCAAGATCAACACCTGGATGCGCGAGGCCCGCGAACCCTTCGAGGCGGCCGGAGCGCCCGTGGCCGAGCGCAGCGCGCCGGATGCGCTCTATCCCCTGCTGCGCGATTTCATGGCCGCCGCCGAGAAGTGGCTCGAGAAAAACCTCAAGACCCCCTTCCGCGAGGAGCTTCTCGATCGCTACTTCGAAGCCGGCGGCTTCCTGCGCGTGGCCGAGCAGTTCGACGAAAGCTACGCCGTCTGCTACGAAGCCCTGCCCAAGGACCTGCACCTGAAGCTGTTCTGCATCGACCCCTCGCGGCAGATCGGCGACGCCTTGAACCGCGGCCGTTCAGCTGTTTTCTTCTCAGCGACCCTGACCCCTCTCGACTACTTCCAGACCATGCTGGCGAGCGAGTCCGCCGAGGCCCTGGCGCTGCCCTCGCCTTTTCCGGCCGAGAACCTGGCCGTGTTCGTCGCCGACCGGCTGTCGACCTACTACCGCCACCGCGAACGGACCAAGCCCGAGATCGCCCGCATCCTCAACAGCCTGGTGCGTCCACACCGGGGCAACTACCTGCTCTTCTTTCCCTCCTACCAGTACATGCGCATGGTGCTCGAAACGTTCCAATCGGCGGGCCCGGACATCGACGTCATCGTGCAGGCGCCGGGCATGGGGGAGCGGCAGCGGGAGGAGTTTCTGGCGCGCTTTGAAACCGACAACCCGCGCACCCTGGTGGGCTTTGCCGTGATGGGCGGAATTTTCGGGGAGGGGATCGACCTCGTCGGCACGCGGCTGTCCGGCGCGGCCGTCGTGGGCGTGGGGCTGCCCGCGATCGGCCTGGAGCGCGAGCTGATCCGCGAGTACTTCGCCGCTCGCATCGAGCAGGGCTTCGAGTACGCCTACATGTACCCGGGCATCAACCGCGTGCTGCAGGCCGCCGGCCGCGTCATCCGCACCGAAACCGACCGCGGGGTGGTGCTGCTGATCGACCAGCGCTACGGCTCCGGGCACTACCACGCGCTGCTGCCGGGGCACTGGCAGCCCGTGCGGATCCGGGGGCCGGCCGAATTCGCCCTCGACCTGTCAAGCTTCTGGGGCGTTCGGGACGACGCTTAAAAAGCGGGCGGGAGCGTCTTTCGTGCCGGATCAAAATTGACATCCTTATCGGTTTCATATAATTTTAATTAGTACCATTCGTTCCCATCTTGCTTTCAGGGAGGTCTGCGATGAAACCGATCGTCTGGGCCGCCGTGGTGGTTCTCTCCGTCATGGCGGCCGGCACCGCCCACGCCCAGAGCAAAGTCTACACGTGGACGGATGCCAAAGGGAGGATGCACATCACGGACGAGCCGCCGCCGGGGGGCGCCAACCTCAAGGACATGGTGGAGTCCACCTCGGTGTCGCCCGCCGAGCTCAGGCAAAACGAGCTTCAACGCCTGCAGCGGAACGAGAAGCGCCTCGACGAGCAGCGCCGGTCCGAAACCGACGAGGCCTTGCGCCGCGCGCGGGAGACCGACCAGCGGGCGCGCGAGGCCATTCGGCAAGCGGACGAACAAAGCCAGCAGGCGCTCGACTATCGTAAGCGTTTCGGCAACACCCCCTCCCGCCGGGAGCAGTTCAAGTACAAGATCCGGGAAGAGGAGCAACGGGCCGAGACCGCCCGGGCCGAAGCGCAGCGAGCCATCGACCAGGCTCGCGCCGCCGCGGAGGAGGCCCGCACCGCCCTCGGCCAATCGCAGCCGGCGGCGAAACCCTGACGGGCACCAAGCTGAAAATTGGCGGACCGCGCCTGATCCCATTTTCCCTGTTGAACGATTTAACTGTCGGTTTTACGGATCCATGAAAAGTATCTATCGTGACTGGTTCTTGGCCGCCCGGCCATGGTCGTTTACCATGACCGCCATCTCCGTCAGCGTGGGCAGCGCCGTGGCGGCCTTGGACGGCGACTTCTCCTGGCCGCTTTACCTGCTGGCGCTGATCGCCGCCGTCCTGATGCACGCCGCCTGCAACCTCATCAACGACTACGACGATGTGCGCTCCGGGGTGGACGACCCGCAGGTGCCCACGGCGCGCTACCGACCGCACCCGCTGATGGAAAAACGGCTGACCCCGCTGCAGGTCCGCAACACGGCCTACGCGCTTTACCTGCTCGCCGCCGTGATCGGCATTTTCCTCACGCTTCGATGCGGGCCGCTCGTGCTCTGGCTGGGAATCGTCGGGACGGCGGCCGGCATCACCTACACGGCGCCGCCCTTGAGTTACAAGTACAGCGCCCTGGGCGAATTTTCGGTGTTCCTGATGTGGGGGCCGCTGATGGTGACCGGCGCCTATTACGTCCAGCGCCAGGCCGTCAGCGCCGAAGCCCTGCTCATATCGATCCCGTTCGGCGTGCTGGTGGCCCTCGTGCTCCTCGCCAACAACCTCCGCGACATCCGCTACGACCGCGAAAAGGGCGTCCTGACCCTTCCGATCGTCCTGGGGGCGCGCCGGGGGGCCTCCCTTTACCTGGGCCTCATCGTGGCGGCCTACGCGGCCGTGGCCGCCATGTCCGTGTTCGGCCCGCTCAAGCCCTGGTCGCTGATCGTTCTGCTGTCCGCCCCCCTGGCGCTAAAGCTCCTGCGCCAGATGACCCACGACGTCCCGCTGGACGCGGACGCGCAGACGGCCAAGCTCGACACGGCCTTCGGCCTGCTGCTGGTCATCTCCCTGCTGGCAGGGGTCTGGGTTTGAACCCCTCCCGGCTTCACCCCTGGCCCCTGGCGGCCACGGTGCTCCTGGCGGCCTTCCTGTGGTTTGTCACCTTCGCGCTGTCGTGGGCCTCCTTCTGGGTCAAGATCGCCCTGTCCGCCTCGCTGCTGGCCGGGATCTCCCTTGTCCTGCAGCCCATCCGCCGCGAGGAGTTTCGAATCGATCCGGCCGCGGTCTTCATCGGCCTGGCCTCGGCCGCGGTTCTTTATTTGGTTTTCTGGACCGGCCGCGCCGTCTCGATGACCCTCTTCGATTTCGCCGGCCGCGAGATCGGCGGCATCTACCAAAAACGCGGGGGCACCCCCCTGTGGACGATCGCCGTGCTGCTGTTCTGCGTGACCGGCCCGAGCGAGGAGATTTTCTGGAGAGGCTACCTGCAGCGCAACCTGATGGAGCGCTACGGCCGCTGGCCGGGCTGGGCGATCGCCACGGCCGTCTACGCCGGGGTGCACGTCTGGTCACTCAACTTCATGCTGGTCGGCGCCGCGGCCGTGGCCGGCGCCTTCTGGGGCGCCATGTACGCGCACCTGGGCCGGCTCTCGCCGGTGATCCTGTCCCACGCCGTCTGGAGCACGGTGATCTTTGCGGTGTTTCCGATGCCGTAAAAGCCGGTCAACTATTCTCTGTTTGCCGGCCCCCCAAATCTTTCCACGATCCGCCGGATCACCTCCACCAGCGGCGGCTGCAGCGTGCGCCACTTGGGCTGGATGGCCCCGCCCTCGGTCCAGTTGAAATCGGCGGCCTCGTATTTTTCAGGGATGATGCGCTCCTGGTGCTGGCCGTAAATGCTGGCCGGGACATGTTCGATGAACATCATGCGCTGGGGGTCGATCTTGAAATCGCGCGCAACGCAGGTGGCGATGTGCCCGGCGCAGCTGCGCGCCGACATGCGGTTCTCGGGGAGGTCGGAAACGACGACGATCAGGGGCCGCAGGTGCGCCAGCCCGCCGGCGGCGTCCCGGGTAAGGTCGTAAATCCGCAGGCGGCACCGGCCGCTCGCCAGCCGGAGCTTGCCGCCGAACCCTTCCCACGCATAGATGTCGTCGTAAACGAGCATGAGATCCTCCGCCCATGTGCTATCGCTGACAAAGTCTTTTCAGGGTACCACCAGGCCGCCGGCGGCGGCGCCCAAAGCCCGAATTCAAGGCGCGCAAACCCCGTGGACCGAGACGTACCCCGTCACGCCGCAGGGCCCGCGGGGCGCCGCGCAACGCCGAGGCCGGGCTTTCGGCGACGCCGCCTATCGCGTCAGCGCGCTGTAGACCCTGAGCAGCTTCCCCGGCAACTCCCTCACGTCGGAGATCACGTGGTGCCGGGCCTTGCCGTACAACCGGTCCAGCTTCGGGTCGGCCGGCAGGTTCACCGTCAGGGCGTGAAAACGGACCCGCCGGGCACCCAGCTCCATCAGCGCCTGCCGCGTGTCCGCCACGGCGTGAGTCCCCTTGTACTCGGCGTCGTTGGGAAAGCCGTCGCTCAGAATGATCAGCAGGCGCAGCCGGGCGGCCGCCCGGTCCAGGTCGCGCGCGGCATGCCGGATGGCGGCGCCCATGCGCGTGTTGCGCTGGGGCCGCAGCGCGCCGATCCGCCGCTTGACCTCCTCCGACAGTTCCTCATCGAATTCCTTGATGCGGAAATAGTCCACCCCCTGCCGGCCGCTGCCGGAAAAGCCGGCCACGGCCAGCGCGTCGCCCAGGACGCTCAAGGCCTCGCACAGGACGACAACCGCCTCCTTCTCGGTCTCCAGAACAGTCGCCTCGGACCCCGGAACGGTGTTGGCCGTGGAGCGCGAGAGGTCCACCAGGAGCAAAACGGCGACGTCCCGCCGGTCCTTCACGCGCTTGATGAACAGCCGGTCGGAGGGCGCATCCCCGATGCGGCGGTCGACGGCGGCCTCTATCAGCTGGCGGTAGTCGAACTCATCTCCGTCCGGCCATCGCCGCAGGCGTTTGAGGCCTTCGGGGCGCAGGCGCTCGAATACCCGCCGCGTCTGTCGCACCAGGGCACGGCGGCGGCGCAGCACCTCCGGGTAGAAATCACTTGCTCCGACCGCCGAGACCCGCTCCCGCACGTGCACATGCTCCGGCAGATAGTCCCCGAGCCGCTCCTCCCACTCCGGGTAACGATATACGGGGCCGTCCTCCGGCGGTCGGCCCTCGGACCGGGCGACGCCGGTGGCAAGGCCGGGAAGGGTCGCCTCCAGCCGCTCGACAAGCGCCGCCCGGTGCCGGCAAAGCTCCCGAAGGTCCTCGGGGGTGAGATTCCCGGAGCCGGCGTTGAGCCGGCGCTTGATGTCCGACCGGTACACATCGAGCCCCTCCCCCGCGAGGATCGTCTGAATCCTCTCCGCCAGCCGGTCCAGGGGGCCGGCCGCGCCGGCGGGGTTCGGCCAGGGGCGCCAGCCGAAAGGAGTTGCCAGAGGCGGCCTCCCCCCGGCCGGCCAGGCGGTCCGGCGCCGGACCGCCTCGAAAAACCGCACGGTCATTTCGGCGGCGGCCTCCACCGGACTGGCGGCCGAAATGCCCGCATCGAAGGCGGCCGCAATCGCTTCGACCCCGGCATCTCCACCCCCATCCGAGATCGCCAGCCCCAGGCCGGCCAGCAGGCGCCGCAGCGGCTCCGGCGGGCCCGGGTCCGGACCGGCGAGGGTCGTGAACGCGCGGCGCAGCACCGGGTAAATCCTCCGGACCAGGCCGGGGTAGGCGTGCTCCAGCCGTTTGCGGACGCGGCCCAGCTCGAAGACGGTGAACAGGTCCGCCGCCAGCACCGGGTCCGGGAAGCACCCGATGAAGACCTCCAGATCGGAGCGCCCCGGCTGCGGCGCCGCGGCCTCCGCGCGATGGCCGCCCAGGGCCGCCCGCCAGCGCTCGAGCCTCTTCTCCCCATCGAAGTCGAAGGTCCCGAACTCGTGGAAGCAGGCCTCCAGCCGCACCAGCAGCCGGTAAAGCCCGGCGTTTTCCTCCATGCCGGCAAACCGGTCGATCTCATCCGGCAGGTAGATCGCCCGGGTGTCGGAGCACACCATGCGCTCCGGGCCGAGCGCGGCGGCCTCGACGGCGGGAAGCGCGGACAGTGGGCGGATCGACAGCGCCAGCCCGGTGCGGGCCTGCAGGTACCGGCGCAGCCGATCCTGGACCTGGGAAAACCCGACGCTCACCTGCAGGGCGCTGAAGCGCTCCCGCGCCGCCAGGGACTCCAGGGCCAGCGCCCGGGCCCCGTGCTCCCGCTGGCGCGCATACGTCCGCAGGGCCTCGGCAACGAAGTCCCTCAGGGCATTTTCCTGCAGCAACTCCAGTCCCCGGGACAGACCCGCCAGAAACGGCTCCACCAGGCGCCGGTCGGCGCGGGCGACGCGCAGCAGCTCCTTGAGCTGCCAGGCCCGTCGCGCCGGCGCAAGCCCCCGGGCCGCCTTGGGCAGCGCAACGCAAAGGATGCGCCCCTCCTCGTAGCTCAGATCCGTTGCGAAGAGGGTGTGCAGGAGCTCCAGATAGACGCCGGCCGCCGCCCGATCGCCGCCGGCCAGCAGGGGCCCGAGGGCCGCCAGCGGCTCCCGCAGCGTGTGGGTGCCTTTGCGCGCCATGGCCTTCCAGGCCCGTTGGAACCCCGCGAACGTCTCTCCGTTGCCCAGCGCCAGCACCGGCGGCAGGCACTCGGCCATGATGCGGCCCAGCGTGGGACCGGTGTCGCCGGCCTCGCGCAGCCCGCCACGGAAAACATCGAGGGCCTCCGGGGGCACCTCGCCGACCAGATCGGCGTACCCCAGCGCCACCGCCCGGCCGAAGGACACCTCCACCCCGAGCGCCCAGAGGGAATCTTCGACCAGCCGGTCGAGGGCCTCTCCGCTCACCGGCACGGCCTTGCGCGCCAGACGCGCCGCCACGGCCCCTGCCAATCCCGGGTCGGCCAGCGCGAGGGGCTCGATGGACTTATCCAGATCCGCATGCATGGGTGAATAGCCTTAAAAGGCGTCCTCCACGGGCGTCGCTTTCAAATCCCCCGGCGCCCTATGCAAAAACGGACAAAGGGGAACTTCGTTCGGCGCCCGGATGACGTATCGCGATAAATTCCCTCTCCCGAGGCGCCCGCCCGGCGAGGGCCGAAGCCCGAGTTAAAGGCGCGCGAGTCCCGCGGCGCGAGGCGTACGACCGTACGCCGCAGCGATCGCGGGAGGAAGCGCAACGCGGAAATCGGGCTTCCGCCCTCGCCGGGTCAGAAGAGATCGTCGACCAGGTCATAGAGCGTCTCCAGCAGCCGCTCCTCGTCGGTCAGCGGCAGGCAGACCGCGGTTCGCAGGGCCTCCTTTTCCGGGACCCCGCGGGCCATCAGGCGCGCGGCGTGGATGAGCAGCCGGGTGCTCGCGCCCTCCGTGAGCCCCTGCTCCCGGATGCTGCGGACCTTGCCGGCCAGCGCCACCAGCTTCCGGGCGGCCTCCGGCCCCACCCCGCCCTCCCGGGAGACAATGTGCGCCTCCTTTTCCGTCTCCGGGTAGTCGAAGTCCAGGGACACGAACCGCTGGCGGGTGCTCTGCTTGAGGTCCTTCAGGACGGACTGGTAGCCCGGGTTGTAGGAGATCACCATCATGAAGTCGGGGTGGGCCGTAATGTTCTCTCCGGTCTTGTCGACCACCAGCCGCCGGCGGTTGTCGGTGAGCGGATGAATGATGACCGTGGTGTCCTTGCGGGCCTCGACGACCTCGTCGAGATAGCAGATGGCCCCGGCGCGCACCGCCAGCGTCAACGGCCCGTCCATCCAGACGGTTTCCTCGTTTTGCAGCAGGTAGCGCCCGACCAGGTCGGAGGCGAACAGGTCCTCGTGGCAGGCCACCGTGATCAGCGGCCTTCGCAGACGAAAGGCCATGTGCTCAACGAACCGGGTCTTGCCGCAGCCGGTCGGCCCCTTCAGCAGGACCGGCAGCCGCGCGGCGCTGGCGGCTTCAAACACCGCCACCTCGCTGCCGCGGCTCAGGTAGTAGGGCTCCACCGGGATTCGATAGCTGTCGATTCCGCTCGCCGTCATTGCCTGCCTCCGGTTTCGTTTGCCATCCAGCGTCGGATGTAATAGACTTTAAGGTTGAAGCGTACGTAAGGGCCCGAGCGGCCGCCGGGCCATGGGTTCGAGCCGCAAAGGATGCGTTGGTGGCCTGGCTCCCCCTGGCGGCAGGCCCTTTTGGGTTCTGAGCTATATATAACGGAGCATTATGACAGACAAGCCCCACATGGTCCATCGCCTGCCCGACAAGGACAGGGAAATCGTTTTGATCGGCACGGCCCACGTCTCCCGGGAGAGCGTGCGGCTGGTCGAGGAGGTCATCGCCGCCGAAACCCCGGACACCGTCTGCGTCGAGCTGTGCGCGTCCCGCCACCAGGCGCTGCGCCAGAAGGACCGCTGGCGGGACATGGACATCATCAAGGTCATTCGGGAAAAGAAGGCCTTTCTGCTGCTGTCCAATCTGATGCTGGCCTCCTTCCAGAAGCGCATCGCCAAGAAAATGGACGTGACCCCCGGCGCCGAAATGCTCAAGGCCGTCGAAATGGCCGATGCGCTCGGCGCCCAGGTCTGGCTGGCGGACCGCGACATTCGCGCGACCCTGTCCCGGGCCTGGCACGTGCTGGGCTGGTGGAGCAGGATCAAACTCGTCTACCAGCTGCTGATGTCCATGAGCGCGGCGGAGGAGATCACCGAGGAAGAGGTCGAACGCATGAAACAGCAGGATGTGCTCGAGGCCCTGCTCGCGGAAGTCGGCCGCTCCATGCCCAAACTGAAAACCATCCTCATCGACGAACGCGACCGGTTCCTGGCCGCCAAGATCCGCCAGGCCCCCGGCCGGAAGGTGGTGGCCGTGGTCGGCGCCGGCCACCTGCCCGGCATCCAGGCCCATTGGAACGAGGAGGTCGACCTCGGCGCCCTGGAAGCGCTGCCGCCGCCGGGCCGGCTGGGCGCCGTCATGAAGTGGAGCCTCCCCGCCAGCATCGTCGCCCTTATCGTCGCGGGGTTTTTCTTCGGCGGCAAGGAGGCCGGCACCGACATGATCGTGCTCTGGAGCCTTTGCACCGGAGTGCTGGCTGGCCTCGGCGCCGGGCTCGCCCTCGCGCACCCGGCCACGATCCTCTCTTCGGTGGTCGTCGCCCCCTTCACCACCCTGCACCCCATGATCGCCGCCGGCTGGGTGTCGGGCCTCGTGGAGGCCTTTTCACGCAAGCCGAAGGTCAAAGACCTGGAGAGCCTGCCGGAGGACATTCTTTCCTTCCGCGGGTTCTGGCGCAACAACGTCACCCGCATCCTGCTCGTGGTCGCCTTCACCAACCTCGGGGCCTCGGTCGGGACCCTCGTGGCGTTTCCGGTAATCGTTAAGGTGCTGCTGGGGGGGGCACCGTAAGACCCATGAAGGCAGGGCGCCTCCGGCGATGCCTTTCGGCATGCCGGGCGGGAAAGCCTTTTTCGGCACCCATCGCATCGCAATGCCGACCACCGCTCTGAGGGCTCGCAGGTGAACCCGAAAACAGACAGCCCGCGCGGAATAGCGAAACTGACCGCGATCAGCGGGATTCTCCTCATGCTGCTTCTCTCCGGCTGCGGCGGCCAGTCCCGGGCAAGGCCCGAACCGCCCTCGGCCAGGCCCCGGCCGGTCCTGCCGGCGCTGCGCTACACCGTTCAAGCCGGCGCCTTCAAAAACATCGACAACGCCGTGCGCCTCACCGAGAGGCTCCTGGCGCGCCGTCTGGCGGCCTATCACTTCATCGACGAATCGGGTTTCTACAAGGTGCGCATCGGCAACTTCCCTTCGCGGGAGGAAGCCGTCGATCGGGCGGAGGGGCTGAAGGCGGGCCGCATCATCGAAGAGTACTTCATCGTCGCGCCGGGGGATTATGCCGCCGCGCAGCCGCAGGCCGCCGGAGAACCCCGGCTCCGGAACGAGATCATCCGCACGGCGGAGCGCTTCATCGGCGTGCCGTACCAGTGGGGCGGGGAGTCGACGGTGTCGGGCTTCGACTGCAGCGGGCTCACCATGGTCGTCTATCAGCTTAACGGACTGGACCTGCCGCGGACCTCCGGCGAGCAGTGGGCGGCCGGAAGGCCGGTCGACGATGGCGATCTCGCCCGGGGCGACCTGGTCTTTTTCGCCACCCGCGGCGGCGGCAGGGTCTCCCATGTGGGGATCTATCTGGGCGACGACACGTTCCTGCACGCCCCCCGCCGCGGCAATGCCATCCAGGTGGCCTCTCTTTCCAGCGACTACTACCGCGCGCGCTACCTGGGCGCCCGCTCTTATCTGTAGCTCGAAAACCACTAACCTGCAGGAAACGAACAAATCATGGCGGCTGACCACGTTGTCATCGGCGCTCAAAGCAACGATCATTCGGCGCATCTGGCCGGTGTCCCCATCAAGCGCTTCTTCACCGACGCCCGGCTGTTTACGCGCGTGCAACTCCTGGTCACCGAATACTACGGGTTCGACGCGGCGCTTAATTTCTGGGATGTCTACAACGTCGAAGCGGAGGCTATGGGACAGAAGGTCGTGTACCCTCCGGGGAAGCTGCCGGACATCGATCGCTCCCAGGCCTTGATCGGCACCCCTTCGGACCTGGATCGCATCACCCCCCCCGATCCCTGTCGATCCGGCCGGCTGCCCTGGATCCAGCAGGTCAACCGACATTACCTGGAAATGACGGGCCGGCTGGAGCGGGCCTACTTCACCGCCCCTTTCAGCTTGGCAGCGAATGTGCGGGGGTATGAAAATCTGGTCCAGGACATGTACCTGCGGCCGGAATTTGCGCACCGGCTTTTTTCTTTTCTCTGTGACGAAGTGCTGGTACCCCATATCGAAGCGTTGCGCAGCGCGGCCGGTTTGCCGGACCTGCTCATGGACGGCCGCGACGCCTGGGCCTCGCCGCCGCTGATCACGCTGGACATGATGGATGAATATGTCGTCGCCTACACGGAGAGGCTGCGCGACCGGCTGGGCGCCAATCTGGTCACACGGGGCAATTGGGGGGATGCCAAGAGCCGCGACCCGGAACGTTTTTTCTCACAAAAACTTCGGTGCAGCCCCGGCGCTTTGAGCGTGCTCGATCCGGACCTGCACGCCGTCGGGCCGGAACGCGTAAAGGCATTTGCGGATGCGAACAGCGCTTTCATCACAGCCGGTGTCGATGCCAAGCTTCTTCAGGAGGGTCCCGTCGAGGCCATCGTGGAGCGGATCAAGTTTTACATCGACAAGCTGGCACGCGGCGGCCGCTGCATGATTCACCTCAACCAGATCCCGGCCGAAACCCCGTCCGATCATATTCACGCGGCGTTGGCAGCGTGCCGCGCCTACGGCCGCCTGCCGATCGCGGCGGACTTGAACGACGTCCAGTTCGAGGCGCCGAAAAGAGAAAGCTTCGAGGAGTTCCTGCGCGCCAAAGGAGAGCACGTTGACTGACATCCGGAAAAGAACCTCCCCTTTCATGAACGCCTTGCGCAAACTTCGCCGCGGCCCGGGGCAGATCGAGTTGGTCTCGCTCCCCCGGCCCGAGCCCCAGCCGGGGGAGGTGCTCGTTGCGGTTCGATACGCCGGTATCTGTGGGACCGACCTTCACATCCGCCACGACCTTTACGGCAACCTCCAGCCGCCGGTGACGCTTGGGCATGAATTTTCCGGCGTGGTGGCGGAAGTCGGCCCAGAGGTCTGCGGCTGGCAGGCGGGCGATCGGGTCACGGTGGAGTCGGCGGCGGCCGTCTGCGGGCATTGCGATCATTGCCGCCGGGGGGACACCCAGTGCTGCCCCGGGCGCAAAGCCTTCGGCATTTCCAGAGACGGTGCTTTCGCTCACTATGTCGCGGCGCGCCAGGACGCCCTGCACCGGCTTCCCGGGCACGTCTCCTTCCGGGAAGCCGCGCTGACCGAGCCTTTGGCGGTTGCCGTCCACGCCGTGATGGAGAGAAGCGCCCTCGGCCACGGCCAGGTGGCGCTGGTGACCGGCCCCGGCACGATCGGTCAACTCGTGGCCCAGGTGGCGCGCGCCGCCGGGGCCCGCGTGGTCCTGGCCGGAACGTCGCTGGACGAGGAGCGGCTCGGGCTGGCGCGGCGACTCGGCGTCGAGCACATCGTTTTCAGCGATCGGCAGGATCTGCGCGGCGCCGTGGACGCCATCACCGCGGGCCGCGGCGCGGACGCGGCCTTCGAGTGCGCCGGCGTGGCGGCCGCCGTGAACGACTGCCTGGCGACCGTCCGCAAGGGAGGCGAGGTGGTGCAGGTCGGCCTCACCGGCCGCAGGATCGAACTGCCCTACGACGACATCTGCCTGAAGGAGATCGCCTTGAAAGGCAGCTTCACCCACAACCACCGGACCTGGAACCGGGCCCTTGAGCTTCTGGCAGAGTCGCGCGTCGAACTCGGCCCGCTGATCTCCGGGGAATTTCCGATCGAGGAGTGGCAGCAGGCCTTCGATCTTTGTGAAAAAGGGGCGGGGTTGAAATACCTGCTTTACCCCGACGCGCAAAGCCTGGAAGGCTGAGCGGCCGCGCCGTCACCCCGGCCCCCCCCCTCGGCGGACAGAAGCGCGGAGGGGCCGGTCCAGCGTAAGGCGCGGGGGGATTTCAGAGCCCCAGCGCCCCGACCTTCGTCTCGGTGGGGATGCCCTCCGCGCTCCACCCGCGGTGGGCGTAATAGTCTGAAATCAGCCGGCCGAAGGGGGGCAGCTGGTTGGTGAGTTCCTGCCCGGTGCGGTTTTCGGTGAGCAGCCGCGGCGGCAGGAAATCGTCCTTGCGGCTGATGCCCAGCCGGGTGTTGAACAGGCGCTTGAGGGTGAACACCCGCTCGCCGGCCTCCATCAGCTCCGGGACCCCGACCTCGCGGCCGGTGATCAGGGAGAGCCACTCCACGACGTTGGAGAGCGTGACCGCCTTGCCCACCTGGGTGAAGCGGCAGATGACCAGGCTGTCGAAGGCCGTGTTCATGTCCTGCAGCTTGGCGGTGAATTCCGCCTTGCCTTCGACCTGATAGGAATCCTGGGGCTGGCCGATGCCTATTTCAGGCGCGCTCAGGCTGAGCTCGTAGGGATGGCTCCAGCTCGCGTTGTGGCAGGCCCCGCGCGCGGCCGTGGCGTAGTTCAGGGCGTGACTGAAGAACCGCCGCGGGTCGTGCGCGGACGGTTCGAGCCCCTTCACATGCACCGCGAACTCCACGGCATTTTTCCCCAGCGCCTGGGCCATGCGGTACGACCCTTCCCCCATCAGGGCGCCGATCCCCTCGCGCTGGCGCATTTTCTCCACCATTGCCACTAGGGCCTCGCCGCTGCCCCAGGTCAACTCGATGCCGTCGGTGTCCCGGCGGGTGATGATCCCTTTTTCGAAGGCCTCCATGGCGAAGGCGATGGTCGCGCCGGTGGAGATGGTGTCCAGACCGTAGCGGTTGCAGAGATCGTTGGCCTTGCAGATCGCGGCCAGGTCCCCCACGAGACACTCCCCGCCGAGGGTGCCGATGCTTTCGTACTCCGGCCCGGCGCAGTCGAGGGGTGCGTAAGGGCCTTCGGTGATCTTGACGTGGCGGCCGCAGACGATGGGGCAGCCCAGGCAGGCCTTGCGGCCGGAGAGCACAGTGTCGTGCATGGCGACACCCGTGATGTTGGCGACCCCCTCCCAGCGGCCTTGGACCCAGTTCTTGAGGGGGAAGTTGCCGATTTTCTCATAGGTGGCGATGCCGCCGGAGGTCCCGTACTTGCGAAAGGCCTCGGTCATGGTTTTGATGTGCTCCATCCGCTCCTTGACGCTGGCCTCGAGACGGGCGGGGTCGGCCAGCGGGATCTCCCGGGTGCCGAGAACCGCGACGGCCTTGAGGTTTTTGGATCCCATCACCGCGCCCAGCCCGGTGCGCGCCGCCGCCCTCACCACGTGCCCGATGTGGGGGATGCTGGCGATGGGGGCGAGCTTCTCGCCGGCGGGGCCGATCACGGCCACGGTGGCCTTGGCGGCCGTCTGCCCCTTGACCCAGGCGGCCGCCGCATAGGCGTCCTGGCCCCACGCCGGGGCCGCGTCGCGGATCTCGGCGCCCGCGTCGTTGACCCACAGGTAGACCGGGGCCTCCGCCTGGCCGGTGACGACCAGCCCGTCGTAGCCGCATTTCTTGAAGTGCACCGCCCAGGACCCGCCCACGTTGCTCTCCCCCAGGATTCCGGTGAGCGGCGAGCGGGCCATGACGTGGTGGCGGCTGGTGGAGGGCACCTTGGTCCCGGTGAAGGGCCCGGTAAAAGCCGCCAGCACGTTTTCCGGGCCGAGCGGGTCGGTCCGAGCGTCGGTCTCGTCGTAGAGGATGCGCGCCGCCATGCCCGCACCGCCGAGGTAGCGCTGCGCGAGCGCTGAATCCGCCTCCCGGGTCTCGATCCGCCGATGGGTCAGGTCCACCCACAAGTATCTGCCGAAGTAGCCGTGCATTCCGAATCTCCTTTCGACGGCAAGCCGCCCGTTTATTTTTTCGGTTGAACCGCTGAAGCGCGCATTCCCTGCCGATGGCGGCGGGGTTGGCGCGTGATCCTGAAATAACCGTTTGCCTTCGCCGGAGGGTCTACCCGCCGGTCGCCGTCAGCATCACCTTGACGACATCCGCATCCGCAACAGCCTCCCCCAGACCGATCAGGCGGCCTTCACGAAAAAAAAGGACGCGTGCCAGGAGGTGATCCTCCGACCAGGGAGCGCGGCCGGCAAGGACTTCCCGGGCCTCGGCCGGCAGGCGCGCGATCAAGACCCTGAGGGGGGTCGGCTCCCCGATAGGGATGCGGATGTTTCCGCCGATTTCACGGGTGAACGGCTCCGAGAACACAAATTCCATCGTCTCTCCTCCGCTCTCCGTTCTGCATAGACCGGGGTCAAGGGCAAGGGGCCGTGCTCCGGTTCACCACCGCCCCGGCCCCGGGATGGAACCTTTCGGGAACAGGAGAGGACCCTGGCCTCCTTACATTACAAACATTCAAAAAATGGGCCATCGGTCCGCCGCCACCCAACCGGACGGCCCCGGCCCGCTGAGAATATCATCACGAGTCGTCTTCCACGTTCAGGCGCCGCGCACGCTCCCCGGGCCTGGAATGGGGCCGGGGGCGGCTTAAACCAGCCTCTTACAAGTCGTGTGGCGCCCGAGCGGGCCCGCCCGTTGGCCTGGCCGTACCTCCAGGGGCCGGATTCCATATTTTCTCAGTCTGAAACAAAAAGCGTGTTTGATTATAAAACATGTGTCCCAAATCGAAACATGTTTTTTGCGCTGGGCCCCAATAGCAATTCCCTGCCAGACCAGGCGGCATCGCAATTTAACCACCTGTAAAAACTATGTATGTTTAAAAAAATAAAATGCGCTTTACAATCCGGGCGCCATGGCACCCAGATTGCAGAATACCCCTCACAGGCATTTCAGGCCAGGGGGTTCCTGCCTTCCGCCTTTTTCACATCTTCCCATTCCGCATGGGCGGCGTGCCAATCGGCTGGTGGTCTCCATCTCCCGGTGCTAATGATCTGTAGTGCGGGCTGGGTTGTTTCCGCGAGCGAGCCCGAGGGTCTTAACTCAAGCAAAATTCTTATAAGGAGCTGCTGCGATGGCGAACGGTTTCAAGCAGTTTTCGTTGGAAGGCAAGGTCAGCCTGGTCACCGGGGGCGGGCGAGGCATCGGCCTGGGGATCGCCACGGCGCTGGCCGGGGCCGGCTCGGAGGTCATGCTCGTCTCTCGAACCGAGGCCCAACTGAAGCAGGCCGCCGACTCGATTCTCGCCGCCTGCGGCCGCAAGGCCGGCACCGTCTGCGCGGACGTGAGCGATCTTGCCAGCCACGCGGCCGTCGTGGAGGCCACCCTGGCGCGCTTCGGCCGCGTCGACGTCCTGGTGAACAACGCCGGCTCCAACATCCGCAAGCCCTTTCTGGAGGTGACCGTGGCGGAGTACGACACGATCATGCAGATCCAGCTCAAGTCGGTTTTTTTCCTGAGCCAGCGCCTGGCCCGGATCATGAAGGAGGCGGGGGGCGGCAAGATCATCAACCTCTCCTCGCTCACCAGCAAGATCGGGATCCCCAACATCTCGATCTACGGGGCGGCCAAGGGGGGCGTGTTCGCCCTGACGAAGAGCCTGTCGCTGGAGTTGGCCCCGCACAACATCACCGTGAATGCCGTGGCGCCCGGCTACGTGCGCACCGCCATGACCGAGGCGGCCTTCACCGACCCCAAGCGCATGGAGTGGATGCTCTCGCGCATCCCGCTCGGGCGTTTCGGGAAGCCGGAGGACATCGGCCACGCAGTTCTGTACCTGGCCTCGCCGGCCGCCGATTACCTCACCGGCGAGGTGATCTACATCGACGGGGGCTGGATGTCCTCGTGAGCCCGTGACAGCGGGCGGAGCTTGAAAGGAGGCGTATCATGATTTCATTCGACAACCCAGGGCTTGCCACGTTCACCACCCCGCGTCAGGTCATGATGGGCGACGGGGCTTCGGCCAAGCTGGCCGACCTGCTGAACGGCTGGCAGGTGAAGCCCGCCCGCGTGCTGCTCGTGGCCGACCGCGAAGTGACCCGGCTCGGCCTGGCCGACGCGGTCCGGGAGCCGCTGGCGGCCGGGGGGTTCGAGGCCGCGGTCTTCGATGCCATCGTCGGTGAGCCGCAGATCGAGACAGCCCTTGATCTGACGGAATTCGCGCGCGGCCAGGCCTTTGGGGCCGTGGTCGGCGTGGGCGGCGGCAGCGCCATGGACATGGCCAAGCTGGCCGCGGCGCTTGCCACCAACTCCGGCGGCGTCAAGGACTACCTGGGCGTGGTGAGCTTTCCCAAGCCCTTGCTTCCGCTCGCCCTGGTGCCGACCACCGCCGGAACCGGGGCCGAGGCCACCAGCGTCTCCATGCTCACCATCGAGGGCCGCAAGTCCATCGTCCTGAGCCCGCAGCTCATCCCGCAGGCGGCGGTGCTGGACCCGCTGCTGACCCGCAGCCTGCCGCCGCAGGTGACGGCCGCCACCGGTCTGGACGCCCTCAGCCATGCCTGCGAGGCCTACATGTCGGTCCGGGCGAACCCCTTCACCGACGGCCACGCCTTGACCGCCGCCGGCATCATCGCCCGCTGGCTCAAGACCGCCTACGAGGACGGTAAAAACCTGGAGGCCCGCCGCGCCATGATCTTCGCGGCCTACCTGGGCGGGTTGTGCCTGAACGCGGGCGTGGTGGTGGGGCATTCGGTGGCCTACACCATCGCCAACCGCGCGCGCACCCCGCACGGCATCTCCTGCACCATGGCGCTGCCCTACACCATTTTGTTCAACCGCCAGGCCAAGCCGGAACGGATGAAGACCCTGGCCGAGGCGGTCCTGAGATCCCCCGGCGCCACGGCCGAGGACCTGGCGCTGTGGGTCGACGATCTGAACGCCGGCCTGGGCATGCCCCGCTCTCTCGCGGAGCTCGGGATCCCCGCCGGCGGCCTGGATGAAATGGTGCAGGAGTGCCTGACGCGCTACCCCCGGCCCACCAACCCGATTGCGCTCACCCGCGAGCGGCTCGCGCCGCTTTACGCGGCCATGCACGCCGGCGATGTCCGGGGATTCGCCCAGACGGTTTCGAAAGGCTGATTCATGGCAACCACCCCAACTCGAAGGAGGCATTTGATGAAAAAACATTCGTGGACCCTGAGGTTTTTCCTGATCGGGCTGCTGGCGCTGGCAGTTTCCGGCCCGGTCGCCGCCAAGGACTTGCAGATCGGGGCGCTCTATCCGCGCTCCGGCGCCCTGGCCCTGCTCGGAGAGGAGAGCTGGCGCGGGGCCGAAATCGCCCGCCTGGAGATCAACAAGAAGGGCGGCATCGGCGGCGACACGGTGGTGTTCGTGAACGCCGACGGCGTCGACGTCGCGGCGGCGCGCTCCGAAGCCGAACGCCTGATCGAGCAGAACAAGATCGGGCTCATCCTCGGCTCCTACGCGAGCTCCCGCAGCATGGCGGCGACCGAGGTGGCGGCGCGCAAGAACGTGGTGTACGTCGAGCTCGGGGCGATCGCCAACTCCATCACCGAGCGCGGCTATCAGACCGTGTACCGCACCTGCGCCACGGCCTTCAACTTCAGCAAGTCCCAGTCCAAGTTCATCGCCGAGTGGCTCGCCCCTCAGCTGAAGAAAAAACCCTCGGAGGTGAAGGTCTCCGTCGCCCATGAGGACTCCGACTACGGCACTTCGGTGGCGGACAGTTTCAAGGCGGCCGCCAAGGAATTCGGCATCCAGGTGGTCTCCGTGGAGCCCTACGCGGCCAACACCTCCGATCTGTCGCCGGTGATCTTCCGTCTGAAGAAAGCCGCGCCCGACATCATCATCGCCGTCTCCTACGCACAGGACGCGATCCTGCTCTCACGCCAGGCCACCGAACTCAAGCTGGGGATCCCGCTCTTCGGGACCGGCGGCGGCCACAGCCTCAAGAGCTTCCAAGAGGCGCTCGGCGACAACGTGGAGGGGGTTTTGAACGTCGATTTCACCCAGTACGAGGTGAAAAGCGACTACACCCCGGGCTTGAAGGAGTTCGTGGCCCTGTACAAGGAGACCTTCAAGGAGGACCCCAAGTCCGGGCACTCCCTGGCGAACTACATGGGCGCCAAGGCGCTCTTTGAGATCCTGGCCAAGACCAAGGGCAGCATGGCGTCGGACGCGTTCCGCAAGGCCGCCCTGTCCATGGACGTCCCCGAAGGGGCCACCGCCACCGGCTGGGGAGTCAAGTTCGGCGAAAACGGCCAGAACCAGCGGGCCGAAGGGCTCATCACGCAGTGGCGCGGCGGCAAGCTCGTGACGGTCTGGCCGAAGGCCGCGGCCCTCATGGATCCGGCGCTGCCCAAATAAGAGTACTCCTCGTTGCATCCCGGCCGGGCGGCGCTGCGCCCCCGCAGGACCGCCCGGCCGTGTTCCAATGCAACCGGCGGGATGACGCCAAAAGGTGGTGCATAGATGGAATTGATCTTCCAGGTGCTGGTGTCCGGTCTGCTGATCGGCGGAGTGTACGCGCTGATCAGCGTCGGGCTGAATCTGATCTTCGGCGTGGTGCGCATCATCAACTTCGCTCACGGCGAGGTGCTGATGCTGGCCATGTACGCAACCTTCTGGCTGAACAACTTCTTCGGGATCGATCCCTACCTGTCGGCCCTGCTGGTGCTGCCGGCCATGTTCCTCTTCGGGGTGCTCCTGCAGCGGGTGATCGTGCAGCCGATCCAGGAAGCCTCCTCCAACATGCAGATCTTCGCCACGGTGGCCCTCTCGCTGATTCTGCAGAACCTGGCGCTCATCTTCTGGAAGGGGGACTTCCGCACGATTCAGACCTCCTACGCCATGTCCACCCTGGAGGTCCTGAACATCATCATCAGCGTACCGCGCCTGGTGGCCTTCCTGGTGGCCCTGATGTCCATTCTGTCGCTCTACGGTTTCCTGAAGCACACTTTCGTCGGCAAGGCCTTGCGCGCCATCGTGGAGGACAACACCGTGGCACGCCTGATGGGGATCAAGGTGGAGCGTCTTTACATGCTGGCCTTCGGCCTGGGGGCGGCCTTCACCGCCCTGGGGGGCATCCTGCTGATCCCCTTCTCCTCGGTCTACCCCACGGTCGGGGCGCCCTTCACCCTGATCGCCTTCATCGTGGTGGTGCTGGGGGGGCTGGGCAGCATGAGCGGCACCTTCCTGGGAGGCCTTTTCATCGGGGTGGTGGAGTCCTTCGGCGGCACCTACGTGTCGCCCGCCCTGAAGGAGGCGATCTATTTCGGGATTTTCATCCTGGTGCTTCTGGTCCGGCCCCAGGGGCTCTTCGGCACCGGCAAAGGCACGGAGGAGATCGGGCTAAAATGAGTGCGAAACGTTGGCAGTTGTTGGGCTTCATCCTGCTCGCGGTGGCGGTCGCCGTCCCTGTGCTTGCGGACTCCAAGTTCATCGTTCACATGGTGACGCTGATTTTTTTCTACATTGCGATGACCTCGGCCTGGAACATCCCGGTGTTCGGGGGCAAGATGTCGCTCGGCCACGCCGCTTACTTCGGCATCGGCGGTTACACGGGCGCCATCCTCTACGTCAAGTTCGGCGTCTCCCCCTGGATCGGGGTCCTCGCCGCGGTGGCCGTGTCGCTGCTGGGGGGCGTCATCATGACGCTGCCGCTGCTGCGCCTGCGGGGGCCGTTTTTCACCCTCTCCTCGATCGCCTTCGCCGAGGTCCTGCGCATGATCGCCATCGACTGGCGCAGCCTGACCAACGGCTCCGTCGGCCTGAACATCCCCTTCAAGCCCGGCTGGGCCAACCTGACTTTTACGAGCGGCCTGCCGTTTTACTTCATCTCACTGGCCCTGGCCGTGGGGGTGGTGTTCGTCTCCTACCGCCTGCGCTATTCCGCGCTCGGCTTCCACCTGCGCGCCTCGGCCTCCAACGACGAGGCGGCCCAGGCGCTCGGGGTGGACACCCGGCGGGCCCACTTCATCGGCCTGCTGTGGAGCTCCGGCCTGACCGGGTTGATTGGGGTCTTCTACGTCTTCTTCATCTATGTCGTCGAACCGAGCACCATGTTTTCCATACCCCTGTTTGCGCTGCAACCGGCGCTGAACGGCATCATCGGCGGCATGGGGACCATCTGGGGCCCGGTGGTCGGCGCCGTCATCATGACCCCCCTCGGCGAGTACCTGCGCTTCTACCTCGGCACGATCCAGCAGGGCCTGAACTACGTGGTCTACGGTATCGTGCTGATCGTTACCGTGAATTTCATCCCCGGCGGGATCATTTCGCTGCTGGAACGGCTCAAACCCGCCAAGCGGGCCGGCGACGGGTCCCCCTCCGGCGCCAAGGAGGTGAACTGACATGGCACTGCTTCAGGTCAAGAACCTCACCAAGCGCTTCGGCGGCCTCAAGGCCGTCAACCAGATGAGCTTCGACATCAAGCAGGGCGAGATCGTCGGCCTGATCGGCCCGAACGGAGCCGGCAAGACGACCTTGTTCAACCTGATCTCCGGCATCCTCAACCCGGAGGAGGGCGAGATCGCCCTGGACGGCCGGCCCATCCGGCAACTCTCCCCGGCGCGCCGCAGCCTGGCCGGGCTGGGGCGCACGTTTCAGATCGTGCGCCCTTTCGCCATGTCGGTCCTGGAGAACGTGATGGTGCCGCTGCTTGCGCGCGACCCCCACATGAAAAAGGCGCGCACGGAGGCGATGCAAGTGCTCGCGCTCCTGCGGCTGGATCACCTGGCGGACAGCCTGCCGGACAGCCTGACGCTCGCCCAGCGCAAGCGCATCGAGGTCGCCCGCGCCCTGGCCACGCGTCCGAAGCTTCTGATGCTGGACGAGGTGCTGGCCGGGTTGAACCCGACCGAAATCAGCGAGAACCTGCCGCTCATCCGCCAGGTTCACGAGCGGGGAGTGACCATCTTCATCATCGAGCATCTGATGGATGCGCTCATGGCGGTCTCCCAGCGGGTGCTGGTCATGGACCAGGGGGCCCTGATCGCCAGTGGCTCCCCGCAGGAAGTCACCAGCAACGAGTGCGTCATCAAGGCCTACCTCGGCGAGGAGACACCCAATTGCTGACCATCGAGAACATCGACTGCTTCTATGGGGATTTTCAGGCCCTGCGCGACGTTTCCATGCACGTGCCCGAAGGCAAGATCTTTTCCCTGCTGGGGCCCAACGCCGCCGGCAAGTCCACCGCCCTGCGCAGCATCAGCGGCATCATCCGGCACCGCGGCGGCCGGATCACCCTTGACGGCGAGCCCATCGGGATGCGCAAGCCCGAGGACATCGTCGAGATGGGGATCGCCCACGTGCCGGAGGGCCGCAAGCTCTTCAGCACGATGACGGTGAAGGAGAACCTCGAGATGGGGGCCTACTCCCGGCGCGCCAAGCCCAAGGTGAAGGAGAACCTCGAGAAGATGTTCGCGCTCTTTCCCGTTCTCTCCGAGCGCCGCAACCAGATGGCGGGATCGCTTTCGGGCGGCGAGCAGCAGATGTGCGCCATCGGGCGCGGCCTGATGGCCGACCCGCGCCTGCTCATGATCGACGAGATGTCCCTCGGGCTCTCCCCGCTGCTGGTGCAGCAGATGTTCGCCATGGTGAAGACGATCGCCGGCACGGGGGTCACGATTCTGCTGGTCGAGCAGCAGGTGCACGCCACCCTGGCCATCGCCGACATCGCCTGCGTCATGGAAAAAGGCCACATCGTGCTCGCGGGTCCCACCAGCGAGATCGCGGGCCACCCCCATGTGAAGAAAGCCTACCTCGGGATGTGAGCGAAAAAATGAAGGCCTTCGTCAAATACGGTCGGAACCCCTACGAGGCCGGTCTCTGTGAAATCCAGATGCCCCGGCCCGGCCCGGAGGATGTCCTTCTGCGCGTGGACAGCTGCGGGATCTGCGGCAGCGACCTGCACGCCTACCGCGCGAGCAGCGGCTACGAGTGGGTGAAGCCGCCCGTCACCCTCGGCCACGAGTTCGCGGCCACGGTGGAGGCGGCCGGAGGGGCGGTCAGTGATTTTGCGGCCGGGGACAAGGTGGTCGTCATCGGCATCCAGGGGTGCGGGGACTGCCGGTACTGCCGCAGCGGGGACACGAACCTGTGTTACCATCGCAAGGTCATCGGCCTGGACATGGACGGCGGGATGGCCACCCACGCCGTGGTGAACCACCGGCACCTCATCCGGTTGGGGGAGGGGATCGATCCGGTGCTGGCCGCCATGACCGAGCCGCTGTCGGTGGCCGTCCACACGCTCTCCCGGGTGGAGGTGCGGCCGGGGCTCAAGACCGTCATCACCGGCCCCGGCCCCATCGGCCTGCTCTGCGCCGCGGTGGCCACACGCGGGGGGGCCAAGGTGCTGGTCTGCGGCACTTCGGCCGACGAAAGCACCCGGCTGCCGACCGCGCGCCGGATGGGTTTCACCGCCGTCAACACCGATCAGGTGGCGCTTCCGGAAGCGGTGGAAAGCCACTGCGGAGGAGAGCCGCCCGACCTGTGGATCGAAGCCTCGGGCGCCACTTCGGCCCTGGAGGCGTCCATCCGCCTGCTGCGCCGCGGCGGAGGGCTCCTGGTGGTGGGAATGTACGCCAAGGAGTTCCCTTTTTGGCCCTCGGCGGCGGTGCGGGCCGAACTCACCTTTTACTTCACCTACGCATCGACGTTCCGCGATTACAGCAGGGCCATCGACTTGATCCGCACCGACGCGGTCGACCTGAGGCCGCTCGGCCAGCCCTATCCCCTGGACCGGGCCGAGGAGGCGTTTCGGGAAGCCGAGGCCGGCCGCACGCTGAAAGTCATTCTGGTGCCTTGAGCCGCGGCGGCGAGCGCATTCCCGCCGGCCTGACGCGCAGGGGCGAGCGAATGGCACTCCGTCCGCATTCCACCTGAACGAGGACCCCCTGCCGCCGGCGGCGGGATGCCTCGAAACACCCATGGCCAGCGCCCGCCGGGACCTGGCCCATGCAACCCTTTCGAATGGAGGCCGGTTCCCATGTTCATGTCTTTGATCTGCAAGCGCCGAAGCATCCGCAAGTTTACCGACACACCCGTGGAAAAGGAAAAACTCGACCTTCTGGTGGAGGCCGGACTGCGGGCGCCTTCCTCACGCGGAGTCAATCCTTGGCATTTTGTCGTGGTGACCGACCGCGCGATGCTGACGCGCCTCTCCCAGGCCAAGGAGCACGGGTCGGCGTTCCTGAAGAACGCCGCCGCTGGCATCGTCGTCTGCGCCGATGCGTCGAAGTCCGACGTCTGGGTGGAGGATGCCTCGATCGCCACCATCATGATCCAACTGGCGGCGGTGGACCTGGAGCTTGGCAGCTGCTGGATCCAGATCCGCGAACGCATGCACGACGCGGGGCAGACCGCCGAAGCGTACGTAAGCGCGCTGCTCGGCCTTCCCCCCCAGCTCAAAGTGGAGTCGATCGTGGCACTCGGTTACCCGGGCGAGACCCGGGCGCCCCACCCCCGGGAGTCCCTGCCCCAGGCACAGGTGCATGCGGAATCCTACGGAAACGCCTACCGGTAACTGCGCCCGCGTGCACCCGTGCACGCGCGGGTTCATCTCGCAGCCAGCGGGGAGAGAATGTCCCGGTAGCTGACATCCAGCGCCGCGGCGACATCGACCACCGCCGGCTGGCCCGAAGCGAGCGCCTCTTTCAGCGCGGAGGCAAGCTCCGCGGCGGTCTGCGCCCGGAACCCCGCGCACCCCATCGCCCGGGCGATGGGCGCGCAGTTCAGGGCGGGAAACTCCGATGCGATCTCCCGCCCCTGCTGGAAATGCTTCACCCATCCGAGCGCGTTGTTGTTCATCACCACGACCACGATGGGGATGTTTTCCTCCCTGGCCGTGAGCAGGCCGTTCATGGACATCCCGAACCCCCCGTCCCCGCACACGGCGATCGCCTGCCGGTCCGGGTGGAGAAGCTTGCAGGCCATCGCCGCGGGGATGGCGTAGCCCATGCCGCCGGTGGCGGCCGGCGACAGAAAGGAGTCCGCCGATCGGGTCTGGTAGAAACGGGTCATGAAGAGCCTGTTCTCGCCCGCGTCGCAGGTGACCATGGCCGTCGGCGCGGCGGCCTTCATGATTTCGGCGACGATGCGCTGGGGCAGCAAGGGCGTTTGAGCCCCCGCGTACTCCGGCTCGTCGAAGTAGCCGTGTTCGGCCCGTGCGGATTGCACCGCCCGGGCCCTGTTCCCCACGACGGCCCCCTCGAACCGCCCCGAAGAGAGGGCGGCCTGACTCAGCTGTGCGAGCACCGCCGCCGCGTCACCGATCAGAACGTGGTCGCACGGAAAGGTCCAGGCCGCATTGCGCGGCTCGAGGTCGACCTGGACCAGGACCTGCCGCCGCGGGTCGATCAGGGCCGTGTTCTCGAAGGCCGTGTCGGAGGGGGCCAGCTTCGTGCCGACCGCCAGAATGAGGTCCGCCGCCGCGATGAACGCGTTGGCGGCCGGCAGGCCGAAGGTGCCGAAAACCCCCAGCGCCAAGGGGTGGTCTTCGGCGAAGACGCCCTTGCCGCTGGCGGTGGTGGCGACCGGTGCGCCTGCGGTTTCCGCCAGCCGTCGCAGCGCGTCATACGCCCGGCTCGCGCGTACGCCGTTTCCGGCGATGATCACCGGCTGGCGGGCGGCCGCCAGTTTTTCCGCAACCCGTTCCACCTCCAGGGCATCCACCGGGTGAGCTGGCCGGCTCAGATAGCCCTGCGTGGCGTACACGCGTGGCTCCTCCGCAGGGCCGATTGTCCCCTTGAGCGCCGTGCTGTGGTAGAGAAGCGCCACCGGGCCGGCCTGGCCCGCGGTGGCGTGCTTGACCGCCAACTGGGTGTGCTGGACCGCCTGCACGGCGCTGTGCGACTCGAAGACCGCCTTGACCGCACCCGAAAAACTCGCTCGGGCGTCCCAGGTACCGTACTCGCCGGTGCCCGACTGGTAGGGGGCGTGCTGCGAATAGGGCGCGCCGTCGGTCACATCGGTCAGCAGCAGCATCGGGGAGCTGCCCAGCCGCGCCTCCAGCACGCCGAGCAGGGCGTTGGAGAGCAGGAAAAGCCCCTGCCCGACGACGACCCCGGGCTTGCCCGTCAGGCGGCCGTAGACCTCCGCCATGACCCCCGCCAGGGATTCGTGCCGGACGAGGATCGAGCGGATCTTCGCGCGGTAGTCGTACAGGCCGTCGTAGATCTGCATGCTGTTGCCCCCGGGGACCCCGAAGGTCATGTCGATGCCGCATTCCACCAGAACCCGGGCGATGGACTGCGGTACGGTCAACGGGTTTTCCACGAAATTTCGCGTCGGCATATGGGCTCCTGCTTTTGAGTTAGCGCTGGCAATGAAGGGTGCGGCCGGATGCGGTCCGGCAAGTCGCGCCGGCCGGCGCGGCCGGGGCTCAGTCCATCAACTGGCCGCCGTTGACGTCGATGATCTCGCCGGTGAGGTAGCCGGCGCGCTCGGAGGACAAGAAGAGGGCCACCTGGGCCACGTCCTGCACGGATCCGACCCGGCCCAGGGGGATGGTGGACAGGTACCCTTCGAAGTCCCCGCCGGTGATGGCCCGGGTCATGTCGGTGGCGATCACCCCGGGCGCGATGGCGTTGACGTTGATTCCGTAGGGGGCCAGCTCGCGCGCCAGGGACTTGGTGAAGCACATGACCGCGGCCTTGGACGCCGAGTAGTGGGCGCCCACCGCGATTCCGCCGACCTTGCCCGCGATCGAACCCATGTTGACGATCTTCCCGCGGCGGCAACTTTTCATCACCTCCATCACGGCCTGGGAGCAAAGAAAGGTGCCCTTGAGGTTGACCGCCAGGACGAAGTCCCAGTCGGCCTCGGTGATGGCGGCGATGGGCGCCACCCGGCAGACCCCGGCGTTGTTCACGAGGATGTCTATGCGGCCGCACTCGGCAAGCACCCGCGCGACCGCGGTGCGCACCGCACCGGCCGCGGACACGTCCACCACCTGGTGCGAGGCCGCCCCTGCCCGGCCGCGGATGGCCTCCGCCACGGAGCCGGCCAAGGCCTCGTTTGTGTCCCAGACCGACACGTGCGCGCCTTCAACGGCCATGGCCTCGGCGATGGCCCGGCCGATGCCGCCGCCGCCGCCGGTGACGATCGCCACCTGATCCTTCAACAGCATGGGTTCACCTCACTCGTATTCGACCAGCTCCACCGTGTTTCCCTCGGGGTCCTGCATATAGGTCGCCCAGACACCGGGCCGGAGGTTCTGGGGCGGGCAGTTGAACGGCACGCCGGCCTCACGCAACCGGGCGTACAGGGCGTGGATCCCCTTGACCTCGAGCGCCAGGTGGGTCAGGCCGAAGTCGCACTGGCGACCGATCCGGGTGGTAGCGTCGGCCGGGGTCTTGTACTGGAACAGCTCCATGCGGCCCCCGGGGCCCTTGAGCATCACCACCCGCGCCGCGGCGTTTTCGAGCCCGACCACCCGCGCGAGGCTCTCGCCGCCGTAATGCGGTTTCTCCCAGTCGACCTCGAAGCCGAGCCGGTCGCGGTAGAACGCCACGACCCGGTCCATGTCCCGGACCGCCATCGCCACGTGGTGCCAGCGAACATCCATGCCGATCCCCTTCTGAAATGCCGGGCAGGGGCGGGAGAGCCCCCCTGCCCGGGCTCAATAAACGCTATTCCTTGTAAGGCTTCCAGCCGCTTTCCTCCAGGGTGGCGGACACTTCGGCCGCCGGGATGATCATGAGCGGCTTGAGGTAGGGGAAGTCATAGTATTTGGTTTTTTTCACCACCTCGCCGATCACCACCGGCGATTGGGCCTGGTGGTCTTCCTTGCGCATGGTGATGGTGCCGATGGGGCCCTCGTAGGCCAGGCCCTCGAAGGCCTTGATGACGGCCTCGGTCTCGAAGGTCTTGGCCTTCTTCACGGCCTCGAAGTACATCTTGGTGCCGATGTAGGCCTCCATGGCGACGAAGGACGGCCACTTGCCTCCGGAACTCTTGAAGAACCCGTCCTCAAAGACCTTGGCCTGGGGCGTGTCCACGCCGAGGATGTACATGTTGGCGCCGATGTCGCCGATGTAGGCGTCTCCGGCGACGGCACCCACCGCGTCATCGTCGATGAAGGTGCTGCCGATGGGGATCTTCAACCCCAGGCTGCGGCCCTGCACGATGAGCTGGGTCATGTCGGTGCCCCAGTTGCCGGTCAGGACGTAGTCCGCGCCGGCGGCCTGGATCTTACTGATGTAAGGGCCGAAGTCCTTGTTGAACACGGGGTGGAGCTCCTTGCCGACCACGTTGGCGTCCTTGGCGTACTGGGTCACGTACATCTCGTAGTATTTGGCCACGTCGTAGCCCCAGGAGTAATCCTGGTTCAACAGGAAAGGCTTCTTCAACCCCTTGCCGCCGAAGTACTTGGCCAGGCCCTTGACATGCGATGCCGCGTTCAGGCAGGTCCGGAAGGTGTACGGGGTGAAGTTCTCGCCGGTGATGGCCATGGCCTCGGCGTTGGTGCACAGATAGATGCGCTTGTAGCGCGGCATCTGTTGGGCAATGGCGCCGCCCACCCCGGAGGAGGAGCCCTGGATGATGATCTGGCAGTTGTCCTCCAGGATCATTTTCTTGAGCTTCTGGACGGCGATCTCCCCCTTCATCTGGTTGTCTTCGATGACCAGCTCGATCTTCTTGCCCAGGAGGCCGCCGGCCGCGTTGGCTTCCTTCACCGCCGCCTCGACGCCCCATATGACCCGGTCGCCGTTGGTGGTGAACGCGCCCGAGCGCACCTCGTTGATGCCCAGCTTGACCGTGTCCTGGGCGAACCCGGTCGATGTCAGAACGGCCGTCGCCACCAGAACCGCCATTATTCTGGCGAATGCGTGGATCGTCTTCATTTCGTTTCCTCCTTTGGGATGGGTTGGGGAGGGGCCGGCGGCGGTCCGTCCGCCGTCAGACCTCCAGGTATTGCTTGCGGACCTCCTTGCGATCTTCCAGCTCCTTGGGGGTGCCGGTCCACTTGACCTCCCCCTTGCTCAATATGAAGATGCGGTGCGCCAGGCGCAGGCAGGTCTGCAGGTTCTGCTCCACCAGCAAAACCGCCAGCCCTTGC
>CAZLSV010000007.1:19198-49630 GCA_964562235.1 uncultured Desulfatibacillum sp. | reverse complement strand
CAGCACGATACCGACGCCGCGGCGGGCGATATCCTGCATCACGTCCACCAGCCCCTCGACGATCTTCGGCGCCAGCCCTTCGGTCGGCTCGTCGATCAGAATCAGCTCGGGGTTTCCGAGCAGCGTACGCACGATGGTCAGCATCTGCTTCTCGCCCCCGGAGAGGATGCCGCCCAGTTGATTCCGGCGCTCGGCCAGCTGGGGAAAGCTCTCGTAGGCGCGCTCGATGGTCCAGCCGCCTTCGGGGGTCTTCTTCAGGTGTCCGGGCTTGATGCCCATCAGCAGGTTCTGGTGCACGGTGAGGTTGGGGAAGATCCAGCGCTCCTCGGGGACGAAGCCGAGGCCTGCCATGGCATTCTGATGGGCCTTGCGGCCGATTATCTCCGCGCCTCGAAAACGGATGGAGCCGCTCTGCGCCGGGACCAGCCCCATGATCGTCGCGAGGGTGGTGGACTTGCCGACCCCGTTGCGGCCGAGCAGGGCGACGATTTCGCCCTGGCCCACATCGAGAGAGACATCGAAGAGCACGTGGCTCTTACCGTAAAAGGTGTTGACGTTGGTGAGCGTCAGCATGCTCATCCCCCCCCCAGATAGGCCTGTTTGACCTTGGGGTGCCCCCGGATCTCATCGGGCGGGCCGCTCGCAAGCACTTCGCCGTAGAACAGAACGGTGATCACGTCCGCCAGTGAGAAAACCACTTCCATGTCGTGCTCGATGATCAGCAACGTCTTACCCTGGGTCACCCGGGTGATAAGCCGCACCGCCTCGCGGGTTTCGTCGATGGACATGCCGGCGGTGGGCTCGTCCAGGAGAATCATCTTGGGCTCCGAGGCCAGGGTGATCCCGATCTCGAGGGCACGCTGCTGGCCGTAAGCGAGCTCACCGGCCAACCGGTCGGCCTTGTCCGCCAGTCCGATTTGATCGAGGATCGCCGCGGCGGCGCGGTTGACGGCCGCCATGCGGCGGACGGGACGCATGAAATCAAAGCGAATGCCGTGCTTGGAAAGAACGGCCGCGCGGACGTTCTCATGCACGCTCAGGCCGGCGAAAATGTTGGTGACCTGAAAGGAACGCGACAGCCCGAGGCGGTTGATGCGGTGGGGAGAAAGCCCGGCGATGGGCCGGCCATCGAAAACGATGGCCCCGCGGTCCGGCGTGTAGTTGCCGGAGAAGAGATGAAACAAGGTGGTCTTGCCGGCGCCGTTGGGACCGATGATGGCGTGCCGCTGGCCGGCGGCGACCGTGAGACTGATGCCGTTGATGACCTTCACCGGCCCGAAGCGTTTGTAAAGAGAGGTCACTTCAAGCATGCCCGCGCCCCCCGCCTCCCACGGCCCCCGGCGGGCTTCCGGCGGCCTTCGCCCGCAGCCGGTCCCACAGACGCATCACCAGGCCGCTCAGGCCCTGGGGCGCGTACAGGACCAGCGCGACGAACAAGGCCCCCTGGATGAGCGGCCAGTGCTTTGTCCAGCTGCTGATCATGTCGTTCAGCCAGGTCAGAAAGCAGGCCCCCAGGATGGGGCCCCAGAAAAAACGGGCCCCGCCGATGAAGGTCATGATCAGGACCTCCGAAGCCTTGTCCAGATTGATGAAGGTGACGGTGACGAACTCCTGGAAGGCGCCGGCGAGCGCCCCCGCCAGCCCGGCGAAGAAGGCCGAGATCACATAGACGGCCAGCTTGGAGGCGTACACGTTGTAGCCGATGAAACGGGCGCGGTCTTCGTTTTCCCGCAGGCATTCGTTCAGGCGGCCAAGGGGCGTGCGGGTAAAGTACCAGCAGAAGGCGCCGCCCGCCAGAACGACGACCATGACCAGGTAGTACCAGTTGACCGTGGAGAACATGTCAATGGAGGCCAGCCCCGGCAGCGTCAGGTTGGGGCGCATGGCGGCCACGCCGTCCTCCCCGCCGGTGAGGGGGCGGAATTTCTCGGCCGCCGCATAGATCAGCTGGTTGAAGGCAAGCGTCAGCAGCGCGAAATAGGTGCCGCCCAGGCGCACGACGAAGATCCCGAAGACCAGGCCGAGCAGGGCGCCGGTGGCGGCGCCGCTGAAAAGCCCGGCCAGGATCCCGAATTTGAGCTTCTTGAAGAGAATGATGGCGGTGTAGGCGCCCATGCCGAAGTAGGCCGCGTGACCGAAGGAGAGGAGCCCGGCGTTTCCGAACAGGATGTTGTAGCTCAGCACGAAAAGGGAGTAGATCGCCATGCTGATGATCAGGTTTAGGTTGAACTCCGAGACCAGCCTGGGGAGCAGAGCCAGGAGCAGGACAAAGGCGGCCAAAAGGAGCGCGTTGCGCAGGGTGGCGGTTCTCACTTGGCCTCCCCTAACAGGCCGTGGGGCCTGAAGATCAAGACCAGGGCCATCAGCAGGAATTCGAAGACCAGGGCGAACTGGGGCAGGAACAGGATGCCGAAGGACTGCAGCCAGCCGATGAGAAGCGAGGCGATCAGGGCGCCCTCCACCGACCCGAGCCCGCCCACGACCACCACCACGAAGAGATCGATGATGATCGTGGCCGCCATGCCGGGGTTCGTGATGAGGTAAGGCCCGCCGATGACGCCGGCCAGCCCCGCGAGCCAGGCCCCCATGCCGAAGAGCAGCAGGAAAATCAAGGGCACGTTGAACCCCAGGGCATCGGTCATCTGCTTGTTCGCCACCGCCGCGCGCACGATGATGCCGATGCGGGTTTTGAACAGCACCGTGAAGAGCAGGACGAAGACCAGGAGCGAAACCCCCAGGATGAACAGGCGGTAGACCGGGTACTGCGTGCCCAGGAAGGCCACCGAACCGTTCAACTCCGGCGGCAGCACGACCAGCAGCGGCATGTTGCCCCAGATCATCTTCACCAGCTCTTCGATGATGTAGGCGATCCCGAAGGTGATCAGCAGCTCGTGGGCGTGGCCGTGCGCGTGCACCTTGCGCAGAAAAAAGCGTTCGATGGCCACGCCGATCAAAGCCACGACCACGGGGGCTACCGCCAGGCTCACCCAGAAGCTGCCGCTCCACCTCAGGACCGAAAACGAGAAATAGGCCCCCAGCATGTAAAGGGCGCCGTGGGCGAAGTTGAGCACCCCCATCATGCCGAAGATGAGGGTGAGCCCCGAGGCCACGAGAAAAAGGAGCATCCCGTAGACCATGCCGTGCAGGCCCTGGACGGCCAGTGTCGTCCCCCAGTCCATCAGCTGTCCTCCGACGCGCACCCGGTGCCGGGCCGGGGCCGGTGGTTCGCTTTCATGAGGAGTTCCCGGAGGCCGGCAGGTGGATGGCCATGTTGCGCCAGCTCAAGGCCGCCTCGCTCACGGTCTCGCTCAGCGTGGGGTGCGGCTTGATGGCTTCGGACAGGTCCTCGACGAAGGACTCCAGGGCCATGGCGGTGGACGCCTCGCTGATGAGGTCGGTGGCGTGGGCCCCGATGATGTGGACCCCCAGGATCTCCCCGGTCCCGGGGTCGCCCACGACCTTGACGAACCCCTCCGTGGCGCCGAGGGCATGGGCCGCGCCGCTCGCCATGTACGGGAACCGCCCGACTTTCACCCGGCGGCCGGCGGCGGCGGCCTGCTCCTCGGAGAGGCCGATGGCGCCGACTTCGGCAAGCCCCCAGATGCAGCGCGGCACCCGCTCCGGGGCGACGGAGCGCCGCTCGCCGCGCAGGTCGGCCACCGCCGCCTCGGCTTCGGCCGAGGCCTTGTGGGCGAGCATCATGCCGCCGATCACGTCCCCAATGGCATAGACGCCCGCAAGGCTGGTCCGCAGCCGGCCGTCGACGCGCACGAAACGGCCGTCCATCTCAAGTGCGGGGCGCACCGCGTCGATGCCGGCCAGGACCGGCGCGCGACCGGTGGCGACCAGCACGCGGTCGGCCGCCGCCCGCTGGACCTCACCCTCGCCGGTGCGGAACACGACCGTGGCCCCGGCTTCCTCCACCGCCACCTGAAGCACCTGGGATTGGAGGTGCAGGGCGACCCCCCGCTGACGCAGCAGCTGGCGCATGGCCTTGCGGATGTCCGCGTCCTCGGTGACCAGGATGTCCGGCAGCAGCTCGACGATACGGACCTCGCAGCCGAGGTTGAGGTAGATCGCGGCCATTTCCAGACCGATGACCCCGCCGCCGATGATGACCACCCGCTGCGGGATCTCCTCGCAGTCCAGGGCCTGGTCGGTGGTCTGCACCCGGTGCCCGTCGACCTGGATCGCGGCGGGTACGGAAGGCTGCGAGCCGGTCGCTATGATCACCTGAGCGGCATCGACCAGATAAGGCTCGGCGCCGGCGGATGCGATCCGGACCTGCCGCGGTGAGACCAACTCGGCGGTGCCCGCCGCGATGGTGACCCCATGGCTGCGGATGGTCTGCTCGAGGCCGGTGCACAGGCCGCTCACCACCTGGCGCTTCCGGTCCCGCATGGCCGCCGGGTCCACGGTAAGTTCGCCCCGGCCCTTGAGAACGGTCGAGGTGCGCGCGGCGTGAAAGAGCTTGGCATCGTAGTAGAAGCTCTTGGTGGGGATGCAGCCGCGGTGGAGACAGGTCCCGCCCACCCGCTCCTTTTCGATCAGGAGCACTTTCATGCGGTGCCGGGCCGCGCTGATGGCGGCCACGTACCCGCCGGGTCCTCCGCCGATGATGGCCAGATCGTACATGGTGTAAGACTCCGCCTCTCTTAGACGTGCATGAACGTGAACGCCGGCTTTTCCAGATACGCCTTGAGCGCCTGGAGAAACTCCGCCGCCAGGGAGCCGTCGATGATGCGGTGGTCCACCGACAACCCCAGCGTGGCGATCTGCTCCGAGCGCACCTGTCCGTTTTCGAGATAGAGATGGTCACGGGTTTTGCCGACCGAGAGAATCGCGCTCTGGGGCGGGTTTAAAATGGCCGTGAAGTGGGTGATGTCGTATTGGGCGAGGCTCGAGATCGTGAAGGTGCCGCGCTCCAGTTCGGCGACGGTCAAGGCGCCGCTACGCGCCCGGCGCACCAGATCCGCGCGCTGGCGCACGATCTCCCCCAGGCCGCACTGGTCGGCATCGGCGACGGCCGGGGTGATGAGACCGTCGGGCAGGGCCACGGCCAGGCAGACGTTGATCTCGGGCAGGATGTGGATTTCATCGCCCTTGACGGTCGCGTTCAGCATCGGGTAGTCGCGGATGGCAAGGGCCGCGGCCTTGATCAGGAAATCGTTGACCGACGGTCGCACGCCCAGGCGGGCTTCAAACTCCGGCAGGATCTGCATGCGAAGCGCGAGCAGCGCGTCCATGCGGACATCCGTGAAGAAATGGATGTGCGGTGCGGCGAAAGCGCTCTCCGCCATGCGGCGGGCGATGATCCGGCGCATGCGGTCCATGGGGATGATCTTCCCCAGACGCGGGGCGGCGGCCGCCGCGGCCGCGCGCGTCACGTCGGCCCGCATTACCCGGCCGCGCACCCCGGTGCCCGGGATCCCCTCCGGGGGGAGGCCGGCTTCCTGCGCGGCCTGCCGCGCCAGGCGCGACACCGCCACCTGGGGGGCCGCGGAGGCCGCTGCCACGTCCTGGTGGAGGATGACCCCTTCCGGGCCGCTGCCCTTGATCGCGCCGAGGTCCAGGCCTTTTTCGCGCGCCAGCGCGCGTGCCGCCGGTACGGCCCGCATCGGTCCGCGTGCGGCCGGTGCCGCGATGGCCGTCACCGGCTCGGCTGCGGTCGGTGACGGCGATGGCGCCGGCTCGGCTGCGGCCGCAGCCGGTGCGCCTCCGAGATAGCGCTCCGGCACGGCCTCGCCCGGCGCGGTGATGACCGCGACCACGGTCAGCACCGGCACCTTCTGCCCGGCGGGCAGGAGGATCTTGGCCAGAATACCGGCAGCGGGCGACTCCACCTCGGTGACGACCTTGTCGGCCTCCACCACGAAGAGGCTCTCTCCTTTTACAACCGGGTCCCCTTCATTTTTCATCCATTCGACGATGATGCCGGTTTCAATGGTAACCCCGAGCATCGGGATGACGACTTCGGTAGCCACGCGGAGCCTCCTTTCTCAGGCATAGGTCATCAGGCGTCGGACGGATTCGAGCAACCGGTCCTTGCCGAAGATGAAGGCCTTCTCCAACGGCGGGGAGAACGGCACCGGGGTGTCCGGCGAACAGTTGCGTAGAATGGGCGCCTTGAGGTAGTCGATGGCCTCCTCGGCCACAATGGCAGAGACTTCGGCCGCCACCCCGCAGGTTTTGTTGTCCTCGTCGGCCACGAGCAGCCGGCCGGTCTTCTTGACCGATGCGATCAGGGTCTCCTTGTCGAGGGGCGCGAGCGTGCGCGGGTCGATCACCTCCACATCGATGCCTTCCCGGGCGGCCTCCTCGGCGGCCTCCAGCGCGCTCAACACCAGCGCATGGGTGGCAAAGACGGTGACATCCCGGCCGGCGCGCTTGACCTCGGCCTGGCCGAAGGGGATGCGGTAGCTCTCCTCGGGCACCATGCCGCGGGTGTTGTATAGGCGCTTGTGCTCGACGAAAATGACGGGGTTGTCGTTCTTGACGGCTTCGATCAAAAGGCCCTTGGCGTCGTAAGGAGTTGCGGGCGCCGCCACGAAGAGGCCGGGGATGTGCATGAAGATGGAGTGGAAGCTCTGGGAATGCTGGGCGGCGGTGCCGCGGCCGGCGCCGATGTTGATGCGCAGCACCATCGGGACGCGGCCCTTGCCGCCGAACATGTAATGCATCTTGGCCATCTGGTTGATGATCATGTCCATGCAGACCGTGGTGAAGTCGATGAACATGATCTCGGTCACCGGGCGCATGCCCGTCAGGGCGGCGCCGACGCTGGCGCCCACGAAGCCGGCCTCCGAGATGGGGGTGTCCACCACCCGCTCCGGCCCGAATTCCGTTTGCAAGCCCTTGGTCACCTGGAAGATCCCGCCGTAGCAGCCGATGTCCTCCCCCAGCAGGACGACCCGCTCGTCCTCGGCCATGCAGATGCGCAGCGCCTCGTTCAACGCTTGGGTGTAAGTGATTTCTCTCATTTGGCCATGCCCTCGCTCGCGTAGACGTCCTCGTACATCTCCTCGACGTCGGGGAATTCGCTTCCGGTCGCAAAGTCAACGGCCGCGTCGATGGCGGCCGTGATCTCGCGGTCTATCACGTCCAAGTCCCGGCGGCTGACGGTTTTCTTTGCGACCAACCGCGCCGCCAGGCGCTGAATCGGACACTTCTCCACCCACTGCGCGATTTCTTCCTTGGTGCGGTAGCGCTCTCCCTGATTGGGATCGCCCTCGTGGTGGCCGCGCCAGCGGTAGGTCTTGAACTCCAGGAGCGTCGGCCCCTCGCCGGCCCGCGCCCGGCGCACGGCCTTGACGGCGGCCTCGTGGACTTCCAACACGTCGTTGCCGTCGAAGACGCCGCCGGGCATGTCGTAGCCCGCCGCCCGGGTGGCGATGTCGGTGATGGGCTGGTGCTTGAGTTGGCAGACCGAGATGCCGTACTGGTTGTTCTCGCACACGAAGATCACCGGCAGTTTGTGGAGCGAGGCCAGGTTCAGGCTTTCGTGGAAGGTGCCGTTGTTGGAGGCGCCGTCCCCGAAGAAGCAGGCCGTGACCTGGTCCGTTCCCCGCCATTTCGCGGACCAGCCGGCGCCCACCGCGATCGGCAGCCCGCCGCCGGCGATGCCGTTGGCGCCCAGAATACCCATGTTCATGTCGGCGATGTGCATCGAGCCGCCCTTGCCCTTGCAGTAGCCGGTGCGCCGGCCGAAGAGCTCCGCCATCATGGGGTTGAGTTCGGCCCCCTTGGCGATCACGTGCCCGTGGCCGCGGTGAGTGCTGGTGATGAAGTCATCCGGCCTCAAGGCGCCGCACACGCCGGCCGCCACGGCCTCCTCTCCGATGTAAAGATGCGCCAGACCCGGCACCGTTCCGCGGGCGTACAGGTCGGAGATGCGGCTTTCGAAAAGCCGGATGGTCTGCATCGATCGGTAGAAGGAGAGGAGCTTGTCTTTGCTCAATTTCATGAGGGTCCTCCCGGGGTTAAGTTATTAATCCGGCGGTTGATCATATCCGATTTCCGCATCTCACGCAGAGGCGGAGCGGGGTGCCCGCCGCGGCAAGCCGCAACCAATTCTTCAAGTGACCCTGCTTTTGCAACGCCGGTGCCACACTGCCCGGATAATATCATGGCCGATCTGTCAATGTGATAACATACTTGATTCGCTAAGTATATCTATCCGCGCGCCGCGGCCCGGCCTGCAGGCATCAAGACCGTCCATGGAGAAAGTGTATTATATTGGGACTCGTGGCTCAAAATGAAACAAAATTGGCACGTATCGAATTGCTTTTCGGCGGCAGTTGGTATAATCGGTTATAATTGGTGTCTTGAGCGCCGGATCCTGGAACAAGAAAGGTCAATGTCGTGCCGCTCTCCGATGAACCCATGAACACCCAGCCGGATCTGCCGCCCTCCGACGACCCTATCCGCAGGGCATGGGAGGATGTGATCCTCCACATGCGCGAACCGAGCTACCCGGTGCGCAATGTAATCCTGGAATCCTGGGTCCGCTGCCGGGACCTGGGGCTCGACCCGTTCGGCGGAGCCCCACCGGCGGTCATTTCCACCAAAAAACTATCCGAGATGAAGTCCCGTTTCCGCGAGTTCATCGAAATCGCCCAGCCCGTGATCGAAATGGTCGAGATCTCCGTGCGCGGCACCGGCTTTATCGTCACCCTGGCTGAAAAAGAGGGCCACGTGCTCGAGGTGCGCGGCGATCAGGATGTCCTGGAAATGGCCGTGAAAAACTTTTATGTGCCGGGCTGTCTGCGCTCGACGGAGCATGCCGGCACCAACGGGATCGGCCTCTGCCTGGAGTTGGCAAGTCCCGTTCAGATCACCGGGGCCGAACACTTCAATTTCAATCACCACCCGTGGACCTGCTCCTCCGCCCCCATCCGCTGCCGAGGGGAGGTGATCGGCGCGGTGACCCTGTCCGGCCGCGTTTTGGGGATGCACCGCCACACCCTCGCCCTGGTCAGCGCGGCGGCAGGCAGCATCGAAAGCCGCCTGCTCGAACGGGATCTGAAGGAAGGGGCCCAACGGCTCAATTCCATGCTGACCTCCATCTACAACTCGATTTCCGAGGGATTCATCGCCCTCGATAAGGACCATCGGATCACACACCTCAACCGGGCCGCGAGCAGCATGCTCGGCCTGACGGCCGGGCCCCTGATCGGCAAGCAGGTCACCGACTTCGTCGTCTCGGGCGAGGTGCTCGCGAAGCAGCTCGACAGTCTCGATTTCTCGGAAGCCACCGAGATCAGCTTCGTGTCGCCCGACGGGCCGCGAACCTTCTTGTGCCGGATCGACCCGATCCAGGCCCCGAGCCAGAAGCTGTTGGGGATGATTATCACCATGGCCGAAAAACGCCGGATGATCGACATCGCCAAGCGCATCGGCGGCAATTACTCGAAATACGAGTTCGACGACATCCGCGGTCGGAACTCCCAGTTTCTCAACCAGATCGAGTTGGCCAAGATCGCCGCCAGGTCCAACTCCCGGGTGTTGATCATCGGCGAGAGCGGCACCGGCAAGGAGCTCTTCGCGCAGGCCATCCACAGCCACAGCCAGCGGCACAACGGCCCCTTCGTGGCCATTTCCTGCGCGACCATCCCGCGGGACCTGATCGAATCCGAACTCTTCGGGTACAAGGGGGGGGCTTTCACCGGCGCGCGCGAGAGGGGGATGATCGGCAAGTTCGAACTCGCGAACCGGGGGACGCTCTTTTTAGACGAAATCAACGGACTGCCGCTCGATCTCCAGGCCAAGCTGTTGCGGGTGCTGCAGCAGAACGAAATCCAGCGCCTGGGCGATACCCGCACGCTGGCGGTCGACGTGCGCATCATCGCCGCCAGCAACACCGATCTCATGGATGATGTGGAGACGGGCCATTTTCGCGAAGATCTCTACTACCGGTTGAACGTGATGGAGATCCTGATCCCGCCCCTGAGGAACCGCAAAGACGACATCCCGCTGCTGACGAACCACATAATGGATCGCCTCTCCCGGGAGATGGCGGTCGCCGCGCCGCTGGTGTCAGAGGACGTGCTGAAGTCCCTGCTCGAATACCACTGGCCGGGCAATGTCCGCGAACTGGAAAATGTCCTGGAGCGTGCCCTGCTCCTGTGCCAGGGGGGGCAGATCTGCCTGGAGCATCTTTTTCCACGCTCCCGCAGGAGGCCTCCTTCGACCAAGGTCGGCACCGGGAGCATGCAGCAGGGCCTGCAGGAAATCATCCAGGCCGCACTCGAGGAGGCCGGCGGCAATGTGTCCGTGGCGGCCCGCCGGCTCAAGATCGCCCGCAGCACACTGTACCGCAAGATGAAGGAGTACGGTCTCAAGGCGTAGCCGCCCTTTCGACCCTCTGTGCCCGTTCGCCCCCTCCATGGCCGAGCTCTTGGGCACCAAATCCGGCCACCGCTAAATCAAAGGCCAACCCCCTTTCACGATTCGAGCCTGTCGGATCGCAACCGCACCATAGGGGCGATCTCCGCTGGAGCTGAGGATAGGGTCTTCGGCGGTGATGAAAGGAACGGGCTTCCCGCCAGGGCATGTCATATCATTGGACCGGCAGCACCTTCACCACCGTGCGCTCGAAGCTTCTGCCGCCCGGCAGCTCGTGCTTCACCTGCATTGTCCGCAGGCGCCCCTCGGCGAAGCGCTGGATGCACTCGGGGTAGAGCTGCCACTCCTGCTCCAGGCCCCGCCGGCGGACGGCCTCGAGCGTGTCCTCTTCCCGGATCGGGAAGGCGCGCTGACCGATGATCGGCCCCGAATCCTCGCCGTAGTCCACGAAGTGCACCGTGCACCCCCCGACCTTGCAGCCGTAGCGGAAGGTGTCGCCGTATCCGTCGGTGCCGGCAAAGGCCGGCAGCAGGGCGGGGTGGATGTTCATGATGCGGGGGCGGGCGCGATCCGTGTTCACCCGGTCGATGAAATAAGGCGTCAGGTTGCGCATGAACCCGGCCAGCACGAGCAGATCGAAGGGATGGCCGCGCATGGCCTCCAGCAGCAGGGATTCGGCCAGGGCCCGGCCGGTCAGAAACGCACCCACCTTCGCGGGGTCGGCGTCCCGGGGCCAGAGGGTCTGCTTGGACCGGACCTCTTCCAGCCGGAAATCCTCCGGCAGCTTCGCCCCGCCCGGATTTTGCCGGAACGACCGCAGGAGCGTCCGGTAGTCTACCACGAAGGTCGGAATCCCGCTCTCCCGCGCCCGTTGCAGCCCGCGGGCGTCGGGGTTGTCCGCGCCGACGAAAACGATATCGGCGGCAATCGCTCCACCACGGGCGGCGTCGATGATGGCCTGGAGATTGGTGCCCCCCCCCGAAATCAATGCCCCCACGCGGATTTTCTCGACCATGTCACGCCTCCTTCGGGTGTGCTTTGTTCGGTTGACATCCACAGGCTTTGAATCTATTATCACCCATTGAATTTTTTTCAAGAAAGGAATCGAGCAAAATGGCGGATGGCATGATCGAAATCGAGGACGGCAATTTCGAGTCGGAAGTACTGAAGAGCGACCTGCCGGTCCTCGTCGACTTCTGGGCACCCTGGTGCGGGCCGTGCAAGGCGATCGCTCCGGTGGTGGAGGAAACCTTCAGCGGCAAAATCAAGTTCGCCAAATGCAACGTGGACAACAACCCCGTGACCCCGGGAAAGTACGGGATCAAGGCCATCCCGACCCTTATCTTCTTCAAGGCCGGAGGCGTCGTCAATCAGATCACCGGCATGGTCGCCAAGGGGAAGCTCGAAGACGCCCTGAACAAACTGGTGTGACCGATGGCGCCCGGGTTTCGATCGCGCCATTCCCGCCTGAGACCCTCCCGTCCCGATCTGCCGGATCTCGCGGGGGCGCGCGAAGCCACCGCGCAACCGGTGCGGTAGCGGGGTAGAAGACTTTTGCGTACGCCCGACCACGGCAGCCTCATGATCAGCCTATACGCGCGCGGCCGCCTCCTGACCTTAGGATGCCTGTTCCTTGTCCTGGTCTCCGGCTGCAGCACCATCCAGGAAACCGCCTCCGACATCAAGAAGTCCGTCACCGGCTTCTTGGGGATGACGGAGGAGAACCTCTCCGCCGAAGAGTTGGCCATGAGAGGCATGGAAGAGTTCGATGACGGCAACTTCAAAAAAGCCGTCGAAAACTTCCAGAAGCTGAAGGACATCTACCCCTTTTCGCGCTACTCCATTCTGGCGGAGCTGAAACTGGGCGACGCCCACTACCGCATCGAGCAGTACGAAGATGCCGTGTTCGCCTACGAGGAGTTCGAGAAGCTGCACCCTCGAAACGAGGCGATCCCCTACGTGATCTACCAGATCGGGCGCTGCCACTTCGACCGCATGTCGACCCCCGACCGGGATCAGACCGCCACCCGCAAGGCCCTGGAGTCCTTCCAGCGGCTGCAGAAGCAGTTTCCGGACTCCCCCTACTCCCGCAGTGCCGCCGATCACATCGTTGCCTGCCAAAAAAACCTTGCGGGGCACGAATTCGGGATCGCGCACTTCTACTTCAAATCCCGGCACTATCGGGCGGCCCTGGAGCGCTTCCGCGCGGTGGTCGCCAAGTACCCCGATGTCGGCTATCACAAGCCGGCGCTGGAGCTCATCGCCACGTGCGAGAAAAAAATCGCGCAGGACCAGACCCAGGTAAAAGAGGCGGCGGACGCGCCGCCGGTTGATGTTTTCCCACCGTCGCCCGACAACAGTTGAGCCAACGCCGGAACGCCCCCCGGCCGGCCGATGTCATTCATTAAGAAATCTCTTGATTCTCTTCCAGAAATTATATATACAAAATGTTTTCGGACGAACCCGTTAAGGGCCGTCAACTTAAGCCAGGATCCCCTGTGCAGGAGGGCGTTACCGTGTCCAAGATGTGTAATATTTGCGGAAAAAAACCGATCGTGGGCAGCAACATCAGCCATGCCCATAACGTCACCAAACGCCGCTTCAACCCCAACCTTCAGAAAGTCCGCACCCTTACCGAGGGCCGCACGAAAACCATGGTGGTGTGCACCGCCTGCCTGAAGTCCGGCCGCGTGCAGAAGGCGCCCTGACCCCGGCCCTACCCCACCCGCTTGGCATCCTGAACGTGTTTGACCCGCCGCACGGCGGACAGGACCCGGTCCAGGTGCTCCGTGTCCTGCACGTTGATGGTGAAATGGCTTTCCACCATCTGGTTGTCCCGGGTGTCTGAGCTGGCATTGAGGATGTTGGCCCCCATTTTGCTGATGTTGCCGACCAGGTCGGCCAACAGGCCCATCCGGTCCTGGGAGACGATCTCGATCTTGGCCGGATAGCTTTCGGAGGATTCGGTGTTCCATTCGACCTCGATCTGACGATCGGGGCTGCTGCGCAGGGCGTTCACGCAGCTCGTGCGATGGATGGTGACACCGTAGCCCTGGGTGATGTAGCCGATGATCGGGTCCCCCGGAACGGGCTGACAGCACCGGCCGAACTTGATGAGAATGTCCTCCACCCCCTTGACGAGAACCCCGGCCCGCGGCTTCTTTTTTCGCACCCGGCTGATCAGCTTTTCCAGGATCGACTCCCGGTCCGCCTGCGTTTCCGGCTTCGCGATGAACGGCCTCAGCACCTGCAACGGCGTGGTTTTGCCGTAGCCCACGTTGGCGATCAGGTCCTCCAGCGTCTTGAGTCCCAGCGACGCCACCACCTCGTTCATCTGCTCGGACTTGGACAGGTTGACGAAGCTCTGCCGTTCCTTGCGGAAAGCCTTGTCCAGCATTTCCCGGCCGAGGCTGATGCTGCGCTCTCTTTCCTGGGCCTTGATCCACTGCCGGATCTTGGAGCGGGCCTTGATGGTTTTGACGAACTTAAGCCAGTCCTTGCTGGGGGTGTGGTTCTTGGCGGTGACGATCTCCACGATGTCGCCGGTCTGCAGCTGGTAGGGCAGGCTGACCATCTGGCCGTTGATCTTGGCGCCGACGCACTTCTGGCCGACCTCGGTGTGGATCAGGTAGGCGAAATCCACCGGGGTGGAGCCCTTCGGCAGCGCTCGGATGTCGCCCTTGGGCGTGAACACGTAGACCTCGTCCGGGAAGAGGTCGATGCGGACGTTTTCGAGAAACTCCCCGGGGTCCCGGAAGTTGTCCTGGTTTTCCACGAGGTCCTGGATCCAGGCGAACTTCTGGCTGATGTTCTCATCAATGCGCCGGCCTTCCTTGTAACCCCAGTGGGCCGCGATCCCGGACTTGGCCACCCGGTCCATCTCCCAGGTCCGGATCTGGATCTCGATGCGCTCGCCGAAGGGGCCGATCACCGTGGTGTGCAGGGACTGGTACATGTTCGGCTTGGGCCGGCCGATGTAATCCTTGAACTTGTAGTCGATGGGTTTCCAAATGGAGTGGATCAGGCCGAGCGCCTCGTAGCACTGGGAGACCGTGTCCAGAATGATGCGGAAGGCGATGAGATCGTAGATCTGCTCGAAGGTGAGGTTCTGCGACTTCATCTTGGAATAGATGCTGTAGAAATTCTTGCTGCGGCCGAGGATTTCGCCCTTCAGGTTCGCCTCGGCCAGCTTCTGGCGGATGGCCTCCCGCACGGTGCCGATGTACTGCTCGCGCTCGGTTTTGGACTTGGCGACCAGCAGCTCGAGGCGCGTGTACTCCTCCGGGTTCATGTACTTGAAGGCGTTTTCCTCCAGCTCGTTCTTGATCCAGTAGATGCCGAGGCGCGCGGCGATCGACGCATAGATGTCCATCGTTTCCTGAGCGATGGCCTTGCGTTTTTCCGGGGAGTGGAAGCGCAGGGTGCGCATATTGTGCAGCCGGTCGGCGAGCTTGATCAGGATCACGCGGATGTCGTCGGCCATGGCGAGGAACATCTTGCGGATGTTCTCGGCCTGGCGTTCCTGGGAGCTGGAGGTGGGCAGCATGCTGAGCTTGGTCACCCCCGAGACGATGCCCAGCACCTCCGGGCCGAACAGCTCCTGCAGCTCCTCGGGCTGCGCCCGGGTGTCCTCGAGCACATCGTGCAGCAGGCCGGCGGCGATGCTGACGGGATCCAGCCTCATGTCCGCCAGGATGTTGGCCACCTCCAGGGGATGCATGAGGTAGGGTTCGCCGGAAAGGCGCACCTGGCCGGCGTGGACTTGCGCCGAGTAGACATACGCGCGCTCGACAACATCCACGTCCGGGTCGGAACAGTACTCGGTGATCTTGTCGAGGATGTTGTTGATTCGAATCATTCAATACGCCTTCGCGAACACCACCCGGTGCTTTCCGGGCTTGCCGCAACAGATGCACGGGCCCGCCCCGCCCGGCGCCTCGAAGGGGATGCAGCGGATCGTGACCGTGAGATCCTCCTTGATCTTGGCCTCGCAGGCCGCGTCCCCGCACCAGCCCGAAAGCGCGAACCCGCCGTGAATTTCGGGCTTCTCGAGATTGCGGGGGGTGAAGTAGTCGTAGAATTCGCCCCGGTCGTCGATGGTCACGGTGTTTTCGGTGCGGAACGACAGCGCCCGGGCGAAAAGGTTGTTCTGGATATCGTCCAGGATGCCGGGGAGTTCCGCAACGAAGGCCTCGCGCTTCAGCGCCACCCGCTGGTGGTGCGGCGTGTCCCGTCGCCCCAGAAACACGGTGTTTTCCCTGATCTCCCGGGAGCCGATCTCAACCCGCAGGGGGATGCCCTTCTTGATCCACTCCCAGCCCCTGGCGCCGCCGATGTCCCGGGGGTCGACTTCGACAGTCACCGGGCGGCCGTGATAGCTCCTGGCCTTGAGCTCCCGGGCGAGGCTCTCCGTGTAGGCCATCACGGCCTCGCGCTCGTCCTCCTTCTTGAAGATGGGCAGCAGCACGACATGGGCCGAGGCCGCGCGCGGCGGCATGATGATGCCGTCGTCGTCGCCGTGGGTCATGATCACCCCGCCGATCAGCCGGGTGGAGGCGCCCCAGGAGGTGGTCCAGGCATACTCCTCCTTCTCCTCGGCCGACTGGAACTTGATCTGGGAAGCCCGGGCGAAATTCTGCCCCAGGAAATGGGAAGTTCCCGCCTGCAGGGCCTTGCGGTCCTGCATCATGGCCTCGATGCAGACCGTGTCCACGGCCCCCGGAAAACGCTCGGCCGCCGTCTTGTGGCCTTTGATGACCGGCATCGCCAGGTATTCCTCCGCCAGCCGCGCGTAGATGTCGAGCATCATGCGGGTCCGCTCCTGGGCCTCCTCCCGGTTGGCGTGGGCCGTGTGCCCTTCCTGCCACAGGAACTCGCTCGTGCGCAGGAAAATACGGGTGCGCATCTCCCAGCGCACGACATTGCCCCACTGGTTGAGCACGATGGGCAGGTCGCGGTAGCTGCTGATCCATTTCGAGAAGGCATCCGCGATGATGGTCTCGGAGGTGGGCCGGACCACCAGCGGTTCGGTCAAGCGCCCCGCCGGCACGAGCTCGCCCTGGCTGTTTTTCTCCAGCCGGTGGTGGGTCACCACCGCGCACTCCTTGGCGAAACCCTCGACGTGGTCGGCCTCCTTCTGCATGAAGCTCAAGGGGATGAAAAGCGGGAAATAGGCGTTCTTGACGCCCGTCTCCTTGAACATGGCGTCCATGGCCTGCATGATGTTCTCCCACAGGGCGTAGCCCCAGGGTTTGATCACCATGCAGCCCCGCACCGGCGAGCGTTCGGCCATGTCGGCGGCCTTGATCACCTGCTGGTACCATTCCGGGTAGTCTTCGCTGCGCGTCGGTGAAATTGCGGATTTCGGCTGTTTGCCCATCTGTTGTGTCTTTCCTCTCTATGCGCATGAACCCATGTCAGCTCGAAACTGACGGCTCACGGCTCAAAACAAAATAGTAAGAAGCTGTTGGAAAAAAACCAATTGCCGATCGAATTCAGTTAAGTCAACCGCCCACCACGGGCCGTCTCGGCCATGATGTTGCACCCCCCATCAGCTACCCGCCTTGAGCTTCAGGCTTCTTTCATGTCTCGCCACCTCCTCGAGCAGCACTTCCACCAGGCGCTCTTCGGGAAACTTCTTGACCACCCGTCCCTTCCGAAAGAGGATCCCGACCCCCTCGCCGCCGGCGACCCCGATGTCCGCCTCCCGGGCTTCACCCGGTCCGTTCACGACGCAGCCCATGATGGCGATCTTGATCGGCGCCGTCACGTCCTGAAGGGCCCGCTCCACCCGCTCGACGATGCCGAACAGGTCGATCCGGGTGCGCCCGCAGGTCGGGCAGGCGATGATCTCCGGGCCTCGCTGCCGGATCTCGAGGGCCCGCAGGATTTCGAACCCGGCCCGCACCTCTTCAACCGGGTCTCGGGTGAGGGACACCCGCAGCGTGTCGCCGATGCCCTCGGCCAGCAGCATGCCGATGCCCAGGGCGGACTTCACCAGCCCTGAAAACAGCGTGCCCGCTTCGGTCACCCCGAGGTGCAGCGGCAGGTCGGTGCGCCCGGACAGCTGTCGGTAGGCGGCCACCGTGCGACCGACGTCCGAAGCCTTGAGGGAGACCTTGATGGCGTGAAAATCCAGCGATCGCAGCATTTCGATGTGCCGCAACGCGCTCTCCACCATGCCCTCGGGGGTGGCCCCATTATATTTTTTCAGGATCTCCTTTTCAAGGGACCCCGCATTGACCCCGATGCGAATCGGGATCCCCAGGTCCCGGGCGCAGTCCACCACGGCCTTGACCTTCTGGACCCCGCCGATATTGCCCGGGTTGATCCGCAGGCCGTCCGCACCGGAACGGGCCGCGGCGACGGCCAGGCGGTAATCGAAGTGGATGTCGGCAATCACCGGTATCCGCACCTGCTCCTTGAGGCGGGCCAGCGCCGCGGCCGCCTCGGCATCCGGCACGGCCACCCGCACGATGTCGCAACCGGCCGCCTCCAGCCGGCGGATCTGCGCCGCCGTCGCCGGGACGTCCTGGGTGGGGGTGTTCGTCATGGATTGGACCGAGACGGGCGCGCCCCCGCCCACGGGCACCGACCCTACCATGATCTTGCGGGTTGTTTTTCGTTGATGCATCCGGCCCTTGACCTGGTGATGAGTTAAGCCGCGGCCGACCTTCCCTCCCGCCCTCTCTTGCGGAACCGGAGGGAGCATCGGGCCGAGGGGGGGGGGCCGCTTATTGTCGATACGATCTATGGAAAGCCCCTATCCCGGCATCCAACAACGGGAAAAGATTGCCATATTCCCCAGCCTGTGGTAGGGTCCCCCCAAAAAACCTTCCGCCTGTCCAGCGCTGTCCAGCGAGTTCATCTCGGTCCTCCATTAGCCAATCGGTGGTTCAGTGCGACAGGAGGAGCGGGTTTCATTTTGTGCCCGGGTTTGGGTTTACTACTTCGTCAATTGCGACAAGTCTAATGGCTCCCCGGCGGCCGGACCCGGAAGGCGCACAGATAGATTGGCAACGGCAACTGCCGGATTAATAACAGACACGTTAGCTCACATCAAGCAGGGAGTTCGCCATGACGAAAAAGAGTGGAGGTTCTTTTAAGGCCAAGCACGGCCAGGATTCAATAGCCGACATCGCCGCCGCTGTCCGGGAAGGACTTGAAAAGGCGGCCCCGGCGGGTACGCTCTCGTGCGCCGCCGCCTTCAAGCTGTCGGCCGACCTTCAAAAATCTCCGGCCGAGATCGGCCGGGGGGCGGACCTGCTCGATATCCGGCTCGTCAAATGCCAGCTGGGTCTTTTCGGGTATGCGCCCGAAAAGAAGATTGTCCAGCCGGCGGCGGCGGTCGCAACCGCCTTGGAAGGCGCCATTCGGGCGGCGCTTCAGGACGGCCGGCTGCCCTGCCGCTCGGCCTGGGAAATCGCAGAGCGGCTCCGGGTGCCTAAAATGGACGTGAGCAGCGCCTGCGAGGCGCTGGGGCTGAAGGTCCGGCCCTGCCAGTTGGGCGCCTTTTGAAAGGATCACGGCTGTGAAAAAAATAATACTTAAAAACAGATTTTTACGTGTAGGCGTGCCGACGGTGCTCATGGCGGCGAGCGCCGTCGCCATGCTTCAGGGCGGAGTGCCGCCTGCGGATGGCTTTCAGGATCTCAGCCTGGACCGGGTCCTTGCCGCCGGCGAGCTGAGCGTCATCACGGGCAGCTCGCTCCACAGCCACTATGTGTATCAAAACCAGCCGGGAGGGTTCGACTACGAACTCGCCCGGGAGTTCGCCGACTATTTGGGGGTCCGGCTGAGGGTCGTGCCCTGCGACACATGGGAAGAGATGCGGGCCGCCCTTTTCAGCGGACGCGGGGACCTGATCGCCGCGGGCATGGAAATCACGGCGTCGCGCGCCCGGCAGGCGGCTTTCTCCAACGCCTACCGGGAGGTGCAGCAGCACCTCATTTCACACCGCAGCAAGCCGCCGGTCAACGCTCTGCAGGATCTGGCCGGAAAAACAGTGGATATCGTCAAGGGGTCGGCGCATCACGAACGTCTTGAGGAATTGCGGCGCGAGGGCATCGACGTGATCATCCGACCCCATGACAACCTGACGGATGATCTCCTGATTCAAAAGGTGGCCCGCGGCGAAATCGACTTCACCGTCGCCAACAGCAACGTCGCGCTCATGATCCGGCGCTATTACCCTTCGGCCTCCGTCCAGGCCATCGGACGAGAGACGGTCCCGCTCGGCTGGGCCGTGCGGCCGGAAGCCGGGCAGTTGCTTGAAAAAGTCAACTCGTTTTTCACGACCATCATCGAGAACGGGCGCCTTGACGACATTTATGAAAAATATCACTGGAATATCGGCGACTTCAACTATATCGACCTGAAGGCCTTCCATGAGCGGATGCAAAGCCGCCTGCCCCGCTACCGGCCGTTTATCAAGGAAGCGGCCCGCAAGCACGGGTTCGACTGGTGTCTGATCGCCGCCCAGGCCTACCGCGAATCCCATCTGAACCCGCTCGCGCGCGGGGCCTTCGATGCCCAGGGCCTGATGCAGATTCGACCGGCCACGGCCCGCAGCCTTAAAATTGCCGACGCCTTTGACCCGGTCGCCAGCATCAACGGGGGGGTTCAATTCCTGAAATCGCTCTACGATCTGCTCGAGGGCGTCGAGGATGACGACCGGACCCTGCTCGCACTGGCGGCCTACAACGTCGGCCTTGGGCATGTTCAGGACGCCCGCCGGCTGGCATCCAAAAAGGGGCTCGATCCCAACCGCTGGGAGTCGGTGGCGAAAACCCTGCCCTTGCTGCGCTACCGCACTTACTACCAGAATGCCGAGCAGGGCTTCTGCCGGGGGGACATCACGGCGGCTTACGTCAAGCACATCCAGATTTACCGCGACATCCTCAAACGCCAGGAACTGGACGCCGCCGTGGCCAAGGCCGCATTGGGGAGCCGGACGGCTTATGCCGACTAAGAAAGGCGGATAGGTCCGACAGGACCCACAGGACCTGTCCTTTTCGTTACCGCGTTCTCATCCCCACGAACGGGTTGTGCCGTTTCTCCTCGCCGATGCTTGTCTCCGGGCCGTGCCCGGTGAACACCCTCACATCGTCGGCCAGCGCAAAAAGTTTCTTCTGAATGCTGGCCTTGAGTGTGTCGAAGTCGCCCCCGGGGAAGTCCGTGCGTCCGATGGAGCCGGCGAACAGGGTGTCGCCCACGAACAGGCAGCCGTCCGCGAGCAGGGAGACCCCGCCGGGAGTGTGGCCGGGGGTGTGGATGACCTTGAAGGTGATCGTGCCGACGGAAATGCTGTCGCCTTCGTCGATGGTGCGATCCGGGGCGGGGGAATCTTCGGCCGCCATTCCCCAGGCGGCGGCGCTGCGCGAGAGCATGCGCAGCATCGGCGCATCCAGCGCATGGATCAGAATCGGCGCCCCGGTAACCGTCTTCATGCGTTTATTGGCGCCGACGTGGTCGAAATGCCCGTGGGTGTTGATGATCTGCGTCACGGTCAGCTTGGCCTCGGCCAGACTGAGCAGAATCCGATCCGCCTCGTCGCCCGGGTCGATAACGGCCGCTTGGCGTGTCTGTTCGCAGCCGACGATGAAACAGTTGGCCATGATGGGGCCTACCGCAAGGGTATTGATGATCATTTCATTCCTCCGATGGGGGCTGTTCCTTTTTTTTCCTTTTTACCACCAGCCTTGAGCTTTCGACCGCCTTCTTTCTTCCCCTCGTTCTGACGGGCACGGGAACCGGGTGCTGCCCCCCCCGACCCTCGCTATCGTTTTCGGCCGCCGGCTCGACACCCTCCTCCTCTTCCTCCTCGAGTTCCTCCGGATAGGCCTCGGCGTCCTCGCAGGGCAGCTGCAGTTCACCGGCATCGAGCGCGACCCGGATACTGTCAACGATTCCGTTGATGAAGGCCCCCGACTCCTCGGTGCCGAACTTCTTGCCGATGTCGACCGCCTCGTTGATGCTGACCTTGGCCGGGATGTCCCGGCAGCACACCATCTCGTAGACGGCGATGCGCATGACGTTGCGGTCGACCCCGGACATCCGGCCCAGGCTCCAGTTCTCTGAAAAGCGTTCGATCAGAGGGTCCAGCTCGGCCTGGGAGCGCAGCACGCCGCGCACCAGCCTCAGAAAAAACGGCCGGACGTCCGGTTTGGGCGCAAAATTGGCGCAGAACCGAGCGAAGGTCGCTTCTGAAAAGTCCCGGCGGGTGTCCATGTAGAAGAGCGCCTGCATGGCCAGCTCGCGCGCCTTGCGACGGGTTCCCATCCTCACACGGCGTCGAACAGGTTGGCCATCTCGACGGCCGACATGGCCGCGCTGAAGCCCTTGTTGTCGAGTTTGGCGCCGGCCCGCTCGATGGCCTGCTCAATGGTGTCCACGGTGATCACGCCGAAGATGACCGGCAGTCCGGTCTCCATCATCACGCCGGCGATCCCTTTGGAGGCCTCCGCCGCCACGAAGTCGAAGTGCGGCGTCGCCCCCCGGATCACGGCCCCCAGGCAGATGAGGGCGTCAAAGCGCTTGGTGCGGGCCACGCGTTTGGCCACCAGAGGGATCTCGAAGGCCCCCGGCACCTTGAACACCTCGATGTCCTTGTCCTTGGCGCCGCAGCGGTTCAATGCGTCCAAGGCCCCGCTGACCAGCTTCTCGGTGATGAAGTCGTTGTAGCGACTCGCCACGATGGCAAATTTCTTTCCCTCCGCATTGAGTTTCCCTTCGATGATCTTCGGCATCCTTGTTCCTCCCCGGATGATTAAAGCGTTTATAAGCTTCGGATTTCGTGCTTCGAATTTTCCAACGTCCCAGAAATAACGTTCTAATTGATTCTGCCTGGATGCCCGTAATCTTCTTCTATGGATGCGCGCCTACGATGTTTTCTCCAGCGACAGCAGGTGCCCCATTTTGACTTTCTTGCACTCGAGGTAGCACTTGTTGAACTCGTTCGCCTCGATTTCAATGGGGACCTGCTCAATGAGGCTCAGCCCGTAGCCCTCCAACCCCACCATTTTCTTTGGGTTGTTGGTCATCAGGCGCATCTTGCGCACCCCGAGGTCGGCCAGGATCTGGGCCCCGATGCCATAGTTGCGCAGGTCGGGTTGGAAGCCCAGCTGCACGTTCGCCTCCACGGTGTCCAGCCCCTTCTGCTGCAAGGCGTAGGCCCTGATCTTGTTCACAAGCCCGATCCCCCGCCCCTCCTGTCGGATGTAGAGCAGCACCCCGCACCCTTCCTCCTCCATCATGGCCATGGCCCGGTGCAGCTGCGGCCCGCAATCGCAGCGCATCGACCCGAAGATATCGCCGGTCAGGCACTCGGAGTGCACCCGCACGAGCACCGGTTTCTCGGGGTCGATCGTCCCCTTCACCATGGCGAAGTGCAGCAGGTCGTCGATGTCGTTTTCGTAGACGACCGCTCTGAAGTCGCCCGCGATCACGGTGGGGATGTCGGCATCGGCCGCCCGGTGGACGAAGGACTCGGTGCGCATCCGGTACTCGATCAGATCCGGGATGGTGCAGATGCCGATGCCGTGGCGCTGGCTGATCTTTTCCAGCGCGGTGCGCCTGGCCATGGAGCCGTCCTCGTCCAGAATGCCGCAGATGACTCCCGCCGGCATGAGGCCGGCCAGCCGCGCCAGGTCGACGGACCCCTCGGTCTGACCGGTCCGCACGATCACCCCTCCCTCCCGAGCCATCAAGGGGAAAACATGCCCCGGCCGCACCAGATCGCTCGGCCGGGTGCTCTCGGCCACGGCTTTCAGAATGGTCGTCGCCCGGTCGGCCGCGGAGATGCCGCTCGTGACGCCGTGGCGGGCGTCGACCGATACCGTGAAGCCGGTTCCGTAGCGCGAAGTGTTGTTGTCCACCATCGGCGGCAGATCGAGTTGATTGGCTTTCTCCCGGGACAGGGACAGACAGATGAGCCCGCGGCCGTTTTTGGCCATGAAGTTGACGGCATCGGCCGTGACCTTCTCGGCCGCCAGGCAGAAATCGGCCTCGCTCTCCGGCTCGCTGCCGTCGGCGAGAATGACCATTTTACCGGCGCGGATATCGCCGATGGCTTTTTCGATGGAAATGTGGGGCATAAAAAACTCCAAATCCGTTAAAACTCTATTTAACGTACCCCGCCTTGGCCAGCAGCTCCATGCTCACCCCCGGCGGCGGGGAGCCGGGGTGATCTTGTTTGACCGACAGAAATTTTTCCACGTACTTGCCGATCATGTCGGTTTCGATGTTGACGGGCTCCCCCTTGCGCTTGAACCCGATGGTGGTCAGGCCGGCCGTGTGGGGGATGATGCTCACCGTGAAACGGCCCGGCTCCAGTGTGTTGATGGTCAGGCTGGTCCCATCCACGGCGACCGACCCCTTGACGATCATGTAGCGCGTGAGCGCCGCGGGCACGGCTACGGCGATGACGAGGGCGTTGCCGGACGCCTCGCGCCCGTCGATGGCCCCCGTGCCGTCGATGTGCCCGGACACCAAGTGCCCGTCGATCCGGTCCGACAGGCGCAGGGCGCGCTCGAGGTTTACGCGCTCGCCCACGCGGGCGGCCCCGAGCGTGGTGCGCGCGAGGGTTTCCGGCGAGACGTCGACGTCAAAACGCCGGCCGGCCAGCCGCACCGCCGTCAGGCAGGCCCCGCTGACGGCGATGCTGTCGCCGATCCTGGTGCCCGCCAGGTCGAAATCGGACTCGACGGTCAGCCGCTTTCCCGCCCCCCAGGGCCCTACCCCTGCGACAGTTCCCAGCCCTTCGATGATTCCAGTGAACATGGCGGATCGCTCAACGCTCACAGGCGAAAGATGAATGCAATACGCAACGTGGCAACACCCTGAATCCTAAGAATCGTTTCCGTTTGTTCAATCCCCGCTGCACGGACCGCCTTTTCTTTGAACTTTGAACTTTCAACTTTGAACTCCGCCGACATACCCCTCGATCATCACGTCCTCCCCGAAACGAAGCGTCCGCACCCGGTGAAGCCGGATCCCGTCTTTGATCCGCTCCGCTCCCGCGCCGCGGCAAATGGGCTGGCCGTCGTCTCCGCCCAGGATCAAGGGGGCGTAAAAAAAGCACACCTTGTCGACGATGCCGGCCTGGAAGGCCGACGCCAGCACCCGGCTGCCGCCCTCGACCAGGATGCTGGCGACCCCCATCGCTCCCAGTTGCCCGGCCAGCGCGCCGAGGTCGATCCGCCCCGCGCGGGTCTCGGCCTCGATCACCCGCACGCCTTGGCGCAGGACACGGCGCCTGGCCTCCTCCGGCACCCCGCGGCCGGCCACCAGAAGCGTGTCGGCCGGGGAGCTGTGGTTCAACACCCGGGCGTTCGGAGCCACCCGCAGGTGGGTGTCCAAAATGACGCGCAGCGGGTCCTTGGCCCGGCGATGCTCGAGGCGGGCCGTCAGAAGCGGGTCGTCGGCGGCCACGGTCCCGGCGCCCACCAGGATGGCATCCACCGCATGGCGCAGCTCGTGCACGTACGCGCGGGCGGCCTCCCCGGTGATCCATTTGGAATCCCCGGTGCGGGTGGCGATCCGGCCGTCCAGGGTGGCGGCACATTTGGCGATCACGAAGGGCCGGCCGGTGCAGATGTGTTTGACAAAGGCCTCGTTGAGCTGCCGGGCCTCCTCCGCGCACACCCCTATCGTGGTTTCAACCCCCTTGGCGGCCAGGAACCGCGCCCCGCCGCCCACCACCCGCGGGTTGGGGTCCGGCATGCCGATGACCACCCGTCGGATGCCGGCCTCGATGATCTTGAGCGTGCAGGGCGGGGTCCGCCCGGTGTGGTTGCACGGTTCGAGGGTCACGTAGAGCGTTGCGCCGCGCGCCTGCGCGCCGGCCGCATCAATGGCGACCACCTCGGCGTGGGGGCCGCCCGCGACCTCGTGAAAGCCGCGGCCGACCACCTCTCCGGCCCTGACGACAAGGGCCCCCACCATCGGGTTGGGCGATGTGGAGCCCCGGCCCTGGGCCGCGAGCTCGAGCGCCGTTTGCATATAACGCTCGTCGTTCAGATGCAACACTCCTCAGGCCGGCTCCGCCGGTTTGTCCGCCTTTTCGGCCTTCTGGGCGCTCAGCAGCTTTTTCAGCTCCGCCACGAAGTCGTTCACGTCCTTGAATTCACGATAGACCGACGCGAAACGCACGTAGGCCACGTCGTCCAGTTCGTGCAGCTTGGCCATGATCTTCTCACCGATGACGGAGGCCGGGATCTCCTTTTCTTCGGACTCCCGCAGGTCCCGCTCCATCTCGTCGATGAACTCCTCGATGCTGTTCATGCTGATGTTGCGCTTCTCACAGGCCTTGAACATCCCGGACCGGACCTTCTCCCGGCTGAAAAGCTCGCGCCCCCCGTTCTTCTTGATGATCATGATCGGGATTTCTTCGATGTGCTCGTAGGTGGTGAACCGCCGGCTGCACGTCAGGCATTCCCGGCGCCTGCGGATCACGCTGGCATCCTTGCTCAACCTGGAATCGATCACCTTGTTCTCAATCTCGCTGCAGAACGGACACTTCATCCCTCACGCCCTCCCCATTCGTGACCCCGTCACTCCGTGGATTCACCGGACCCTTGTCTGTAGGAAGCACCTGCTGAAAAAAAAGAGACCCCGGCGGCCGGCCCCCGTGCGCGGAATTCCATGAAATTCAGCATGACCGATGCCGTGTGAGCGTTTATATAAACCGTGCAACCCCGGGGTCACGGCGCGCGGCGGGCCGGGTCAACCGTCTCCAGGGTGTTCTGCTCTTCCGGGCCGCTGATCTGAATCATGCCGATCCCGGCCTCGGCGAGCATCTCCCGCGCCAGTTCGTCCGCATAGCCGGAGCGGTAGTAGATCGTGGCGATGCCGGCGTTGATAAGCATCTTCGCACATATGGAGCACGGCTGGGTCGTGCAGTAAAGGCTGGCGCCCTTCACCGAAACCCCGTGGTAGGCCGCCTGGATGATGGCGTTCTGCTCGGCGTGAATGCCGCGGCACAATTCGTGGCGCGTCCCGGACGGCACGTTGAGTTGCTCCCGCAGGCAGCCGACCTCGGCGCAGTGGCGCACGCCGGAAGGCGCACCGTTGTAACCGGTGGACAGGATGCGCTTGTCCTTGACGATCACCGCCCCGACCGCCCGCCGAATGCACGTGGTGCGCTTGGCGACCAGGGTCGTGATGTCCATGAAGTAAGTTTCCCAGCTGGGGCGTTGGCTCGTGGTCATTGAAATCGAAAGTCAGGATCCATTGATGGGTGGACGCTCAAGATAACGAATACCTAACAAATTGAAAATACAACTATCCATAGTATATTGCCGGGCGTCCCACCGCAAGAGAAAAGTTAAGCCTCCCCGGCCACGCACAAAAAAGGGCACGGCGTCCGAGGCGGTTTCCCGAGCCCCCGACGCCGTGCCTTGCGGTGCTTTCTGAATCCCTTACCGAGCGGCTATTCCTTGTACTTCTTGAACAGCAGCGTCGCGTTGGTCCCGCCGAACCCGAAGGAGTTGGACATGGCGAAGTTCACCGTGGTTTTTCGGGCCACATTCGGCACGTAGTCCAGGTCGAGCTCCTCGGCCGGGTTCTCGTAGTTGATGGTGGGCGGCATGATGTCGTCGTAGATGGCCATGGCCGAGAACAGCGCCTCGATGCCGCCCGAGCCTCCGAGCAGGTGGCCGGTCATGGATTTGGAGGAGCTGACGGCCACCTTGTGCGCATGCTCCTTGAACACCGATTTGATGGCGCGCGTCTCGTAGAGGTCGTTCAACTCGGTGGACGTCCCGTGGGCGTTGATGTAGTCCACCTGGTCATAGCGGAGGCCGGCGTCGTCGAGCGCCATTTGCATGCAGCGGGCCGCCCCGCTGCCGTCCGGCGGCGGCGAGGTCATGTGGTAGCCGTCCCCGGTCAGCCCGTAGCCGACCACTTCGGCGTAGATCCGGGCGTTGCGGGATCGGGCGTGCTCGAGCTCCTCCAGGATGAGGATGCCCGACCCTTCGCCCGGCACGAATCCGTCCCGGTCGCGGTCGAACGGCCGCGACGCCTTCTCGGGTTCGGCATTGCGCGTGGACAGGGCCTTCATGGCATTGAACCCCGCGACACAGGAGGGGGAGATGACGGCTTCGGTCCCGCCGGTGATCATGGCGTCGGCCCGCCCCTCCTGGATGACTTTGAACGAATCGCCCACCGCGTGGGCGCCGGCCGCGCAGGCCGTCGCCAGGGACAGATTGGGCCCTTTGGCCCCCAAGAGGATCGATATCATCCCGGGCGCCATGTTGCCGATCATCATGGGGATGAAAAACGGACTCACGCGCTTGGGACCGTTCCGGTGGATGGTCAGGACCGTGTCCTCCATGAACCGCAGTCCGCCGAGCCCGCAGCCCGTGATCACGCCCACCCGGTCGCCGTTATCCGCGGTGATGGCGAGCCCGGCGTCATCCACCGCCATGCGCGCGGCGGCAATGGCATAGGAAATGAAAAGCTCGAAGCGCTTGGCCTCTTTCTTGCTCATCCAGTCTTCGGCCTTGAACCCCTTGACTTCGCCCGCAATCTGGGTTTCGTAGAGCGAGGGATCGAACCGCGTGATCCGGGTGATTCCGGACCGGCCTTCGCACAGCGCCTTCCAGCTCTCCTGGATTCCGATCCCGACCGGACTGACGATGCCGAGGCCGGTGACAACAACCCGCTTAAACAAGGGGCCTCCTTATCTGCAACGTTGGCTCGGTGTTACTTTTTCTTGGCGACGTAGTCCATCGCGTCCTTGACAGTCACGATCTTCTCCGCGTCTTCATCTGAAATTTCGACGTTGAACTCCTCTTCCATGGACATGATGAGCTCGACCAAATCCAGCGAGTCCGCGCCCAGGTCGTCCACGAACGACGCCTCGGGTTTGACCTCCGCAAGGTCCACGCTCAATTTCTCGGCAATGATCTTTTTGACTTTTTCTTCGATCGACATGAGTCTTTCCTCCGTTGTTTCACTGATTCGTTTTTTGGGTGTTTGGGTATTTGGATATTTGGGTGTTTGGGTGTTTGGTGTTTGGTGTTTGGTGTTTGGTGTTTTTGGATATTTAGGTGTTCGCGTCCGGTTGCGACCAGACACCCGAACAGTTGAATACCCAAACACCCGTGCCCCTATGAGCCGTCACATGTACATTCCCCCGCTCACGTGCAGCACCTGGCCCGTCAGGTAGGCGGCCTGGTCGGAGGCGAGGAAGGTCACCGCGGCGGCCACGTCCTCGGGGCTGCCCGCCCGCCCCACGGGAATCTGGGCGAGGAAGGCCTCCTTGACCTTGTCGCTCAGCACCGCGGTCATCTGGGTCTCGATGAAGCCCGGCGCCACCGCGTTGACCGTGATGCCGCGCGCCGCGAACTCGCGGGCCACCGTCTTGGTCAACCCGATCAGACCGGCCTTGGAGGCCACGTAGTTGGCCTGGCCGACATTGCCGACCACACCGACCACCGAGGCCACGTTGACGATCCGCCCGGAGCGCTGCTGGGCCATGAACCGCACGGCCGCGCGCGTGCACAGGAAAGCGCCCTTGAGGTTGATGGCCATCACAAGGTCCCAGTCGGCCTCCTTCATGCGCAGCAGCAGGGCGTCGCGCGTGATGCCGGCGTTGTTGACCAAAACATCGATGCGGCCGTAGCGTTTGGCCACCGCGTCCGCCCAGGCGGAGACCGCCGCCTCGCTCGCCACATCCACCTTTTCGAAGGATGCCTCGGGTCCGAGGGCTTTCAGGGCCGCCTCGCCCGCCTCGGGGTTGACATCGCAGATGGCGAGCTTCGCCCCCTCGCGGGCGAAGGCCTCGGCCGTCACCCGACCGATGCCGGCCGCCCCGCCGGTGACCATGACCACCTTGTCTTTAAAGCGCATCATTTCTCCTTCGGCGAAAACAGTTAAGACCCAAAACCGTTCAACCCTATCATCGCCCGAAAACGATGTCGGCCAGCCGGTCCATGTCCTTGATCAGATTGGGGCAGCTGCCGGAGAACTCGCTGAAGCGGATCTCGGCGAGGGAGTCGACCACGGCGGCGGGATCGACATCGCCCGTACCCGTCAGAATCCTCAGGCTGTTGCGCTCGAAGAGCTCGCACACCTCCCGGGCAAAGATCCGTGCCACCAGGGCCGCGCGTTCGGCCTGGGGGTCGCCGGCGGCGGCCAAAGCGTCCGCCCGGCGCGCGGCGGCCACGCCGACCTCGGCGTGGGCCATCAGATCCGCCAGGTCGAACATGACGATCTGCTGCCGGGTGAGCCGGCTGGTGTCGGCCACCACGATCAGATGGTTGAGCGCCCGGACGGCCAGGGCGTAAAAGCGGCCGGCGCAGCCGGGGCGGTCCTTCTCCAGCTGTTCCATTTCGGCCGCGATCGCCCCGTAGAACCCGCCCTTGGTCTTGCGGCTCTTCTTCCAGCGGAAGGTGCTGATGATGTTCTGCTGGATCTCGCTCGTGCCCTCGTAAATGGTGGTGATGCGCACGTCGCGCTTGATCTTCTCCACCCCGTACTCGGTGATGTAGCCGTACCCGCCCAGCGCCTGAATGCTGTCCTCGGCCGCACGGTTGCCGGCTTCGGTGGCGAACCACTTGGCGATCGACCCCTCCACCTCGAGGTTTTTCTCGCCGGCATCGAGCCGCTCGGCCACCTCATCGATGTAGGCCGCGGCCGCCGCCAGACGCACCACGTTGGGGACGATCAGTTTGTGGGTGTAGCCCTGTTTCTCGGAAAGCGGGGTCTTGAACTGGATGCGCTCTTTGGCGTAGGGGATGGCGATATCGAGCGCGGCTTCGCCCGCGCCCAGTCCCATGGCGGCCACCATTAGCCGGGTGTAGCCGAACACCTCGTTGGCCTGCTTCAGGCCTTGGCCGGGCACCCCACCGACCACGTTCTCCACCGGCACCCAGGCGTCGGTGAAGGTCAGCGGCGAGGTGTTGGAGGCCCGTATCCCGTGTTTCTCCTCGCCCTTGCCGCGCTGGTAGCCGGGCGTGTCCTTTTCCATGACGAAAAACGTGGGGCCCTCCGGCGCGGCCGCGAGCACCGTGATGAAGTCGGCGTAGCCGCCGGTGGAGATGAACTGCTTGCTGCCGTTGATGCGGTAGCCCGTGACCCTGCCGG
>CAZLSV010000007.1:7935-19188 GCA_964562235.1 uncultured Desulfatibacillum sp. | reverse complement strand
TGAGGGCCGCGACGTTGCTGCCGGCATCGGGCTCGGTCACCGCGTAGGCCACGAGGGCCTCGCCGACGGCGATCTTGCCGAGCCACTTCTTTTTCTGCGCCTCGGTGGCCCCGACCATGATGGGGTCGGCCCCCAGCTGGATGGCAAAGAAAGCGGTGGTGATGCCCAGGCAGACCTTGGCCATCTCACGGGTGACCGCGCAGCTGTCGCGCGCCCCGCCACCCAGACCGCCGTAAGCCTCCGGGATCATGAGCAGCTGCAGGCCGATCTCGGGCCCCAGCATCTCCCGGATAACCTCTTCGGGGAAAACCTCCTTGCGATCGAACTCGAGGATCCGCTCCTTGGTCAGCAGCCGTTTTTTCAGCTGGGCCACAGTGTCCAGGACCATCTGCCGGGACTCGAGGTCCAAGCCGGTCAAAGGCCGGTTTTTCCCGGTGTCGTGGGATGCCATGCTGTCGTTCCTTATTCTTCGTCGGTCTTGATAACTTGGCGCCCCTTGTAGGAGCCGCAGCTGGGGCAGGCGCGATGGGGAAGAACAGGCTCCGCGCAATCCGGGCACTTGGAAATGGAAGGCGCCGTGAGGCGCTTGCCGGTCCGGCGCTTGTCCCTGCGGGATTTGGAAACTTTTCGCTTTGGCAGACCCATGAGTAATCTCCTAACCAATTGAGTTGAAATGGATAACTATTTAGCCGCTTCCTATATCAAAATGTCCGGCTTAAGTAATTTAATTCCGTGCCCGTGTCAAGCATAAAAACGGTCCGTGCGCCTCTTGAGATGGAATGCGTTCTGTGTTATGCAATGATTTCCAGTTCTTTCGGCGCCCGTTTTTTTATTTAACCAATTAGATTTGTTTGTTTTTTAATATAAGGCAAGCGTGCTTTCCGGCGGCAGGCCCAGCCGGGGCGCCGCCGCCGCCCATGAGCGGCAGGCCGGTGGGCCACCCGCGCCCCCACAAGCCGGGTATCACCGCTGGATTACTGGGTCAATTAGATAAATTTTAGGAATATACATACTTTATTGTGAACCAATTTCAATTAGATAACACGATATCAGCAAATACCCAATAACGAGCATATAAGCGAAACCATTCGCGGGGCCGATCCCCAGGCCCCAGCCCCCGGGGCGTGGTTCGCATGCGGTCATCCGAGGAGAAGGTTATGTCCGGAATCATCACGCGTTTTCCTCCGAGCCCCACCGGCTACCTCCACGTCGGCGGGGCCCGGACGGCCCTGTTCAACTGGCTTTACGCCCGCCGGATGAAAGGCAAGTTCGTCCTGCGCATTGAAGACACGGACACGGCGCGCTCGGCCCAGGCATCGGTCGATGCCATTTTCGAGGCACTGGAGTGGCTCGGCCTGGACTGGGACGACGGGCCCTATTTCCAGACACGGCGCTTCCCGGTCTACCTGGAGCACATCCAGAAACTTCTGGACACCGGCCACGCCTATTACTGCACCTGCACATCCGAGCAGGTCGAGCAGATGCGCCAGAAGGCCCTGGCCACCGGCGGCAAGCCGAAGTATGACGGGACCTGCCGCAACAAGGACCTGCCCCCCGGCCAAGCCGCGGTGGTGCGTTTCAAGGCCCCGCTCGCCGGCACCACGGTGCTGGAGGACGTCGTCAAGGGCCACATCGTCTTCCAGAACGATGAACTGGACGATTTCGTGATCTGCCGCAGCAACAACACCCCCACCTACAACCTCGCAGTGGTGGTGGACGATATCACCATGGGGGTCAATACCATCATCCGGGGCGACGACCACGTGATGAACACCCCCAAACAGATCCAGCTCTACAAGGCCTTCGGCTGCCCGCTGCCCCTGTTCGGCCATGTTCCCATGGTGCTCGGCCGGGACCGCACCCGCCTGAGCAAGCGCCACGGCGCCACCTCGGTCACCGCCTACCGCGACATGGGATTCCTGCCGGAGGCCCTGATCAACTACCTGGTGCGGCTCGGATGGTCCCACGGGGACCAGGAGTTCTTCACGAAGGAGGAGCTCATCGGCGTTTTCAACCTGGAGAACATCGGCCGCTCCGCCGGCGTCTTCGACATGGAAAAGCTCCTGGCCCTGAACGCCGACCACATCAAGGCGACCCCGGCGCCGCAGCTCGTGACGCCGCTGGCGCCCTTCATGCGGGCGCACGGAATCGAGATCGCTGCCGGCGCGCGCACGGAGAAGGCCATCGCCACCCTTTCGGCACGCAGCAAGACCCTCAAGGAAATGGCCGATCAGGCGCTTTTTTATTTTCAGGACGAGATCTCCTACGAACCGGGCGCCGCGGGGAAATTCCTGACGGCCGAGGCGCTTCCGACTCTGAAATCCCTGACCGCAAAACTCGAAGCGCTTGAGGACTTCAGCGAAGCCCGACTGGAGGAAGCGTTCAAGGCCGTGATGGTGGAGACCGGCCTCAAGCTCGGCAAAATCGCCCAGCCGGTGCGGGTCGCCCTGAGCGGGCGGACGGCCAGCCCGGGCATCTTCGAGATCGCGGCCGTATTGGGGAAGGAAAAGACGCTCGCGCGCCTGCGCCAGGCGATCGAACAGATCGAAAAAGGGTAAAGCCGAGCTATTTCACGGTGTCACGAGCGACCGGATCAAAAATCACCCTTGACTGGCCACGCGCGGTCGGTTATTGTACCGGGTGTTGCTGAGGGATCGTCTAGCGGCAGGACAACGGGTTCTGGCCCCGTTAACCTAGGTTCGAATCCTAGTCCCTCAGCCAAGTAAATTCAAGGGGTTATGTGAGTCGATCACATAGCCCCTTTTCAATTTTTGAAATCTGTACCACTCCTGTACCACCCATACCTTCAAAGACGGCAATTCGGCAAAACCAGGCATCGCTCTCCTTTTTGAAATTTTTCGTCACCCCCACCAAAAAAATGTGGCCCTATAACTATGGTTGTTCAACATCGAGGCATCGAGGCCCTGTAGCCCCACTTGAAAAGGTCATTCCGGAAGCGGTTCACCAGAGAATAGGCTGCGGGCAGACTGACGGCATTCAGGGTGGGTTAAATGGCTGCGCGCGATAGGGGTGCATGCCTTAGACTCTATAGTTTGAGAAACTTATTATCTTACGACCCTCAGTCCTATAGAAGCTCAGACCCGTTTTTCTGTTCAAAGGTTGGGAACGTCCTCCAAAACACGTCCTCCAAAACACAAAACAAACGCTTGACAGGCACCGGATGTGAACATTATTATGGTCATATAAATTTTCAGGAGGTCCGTATGGAGGACGCTCATAAAATCATTCCGGTGACTCAGGCCAAGAAGGAGCTCTTGGAGATCGTGAAGGAGATGGCCGAGGAGGGCATCACCGTCGCCGTGACCAAAAATGGGGTCCCGGTGTCCGTCTTGATGTCGGCGGACCGCTATGGTGGGTTGCTGGAGACGATCGAGATTCTTGCAGACCACAGCGTCGTCAAGGCCTTGGCGCGGTCCGCCAGAGAATTCCAGGCCGGCAGCGTCATGACCCACGAGGAGGCCTGGGCGGAGCCGTGACTCGCGGATACCGTTTGGTCTATGCGGCCTCCTGCCGCCGGCAAATTCTGAGGCTGGCCCCACCGCTGAAACCGCTCGTCAAGCGGGCGATCGAGTTGCTGGCCCAGGAGCCCTACATGGGAAAGCGGCTTGAGCGGGATTTGGCAGGGTATTTGTCCCTCCGCTCCAGGCGCTACCGGGTCATTTATCGAATCGACGAAAACCCTCACACCGTTGAAATCCATTATGTCGGGCACCGCAGGGACGTCTATGAGGTTTTCGCCGAAGAGATAAGGCGGCGGAAAGCTTCTTAAAGTTGTAATCGCCTGCTTGCAGAAACGCATAAAAACATGACCGTCCCAAACAGAGAATAGGCTGCGGGCAGATTGACGGCATTCAGGGTGCGTTCAATGGCTGCGCGCGATAAGGGTGCATGAAAATAATTCGATTAGCCACAGACCTTCAAAGACCCACGCGGGCGGTGAGCTTCTGACTCGACCGACCAGGCCGAACCAAATCGGCGCTGGCCTGCGCGCAGCCTTGATGCACCTGCAGGCGGCTTCAACCCAGGGTAATTTCCTCCTTTACCTCGATATCGAGAGCTTTGATTACTTCATTTACCCGGGATAGACTGGCCGAGGCATAGTCGGTTTCCTCGTAACGTTGAATTTGCTGCTCCTTCACGCCGAGCTTCCTGGCAAGATCCTTTTGTGTGAGCCCTCTGGCGATTCTCGCGCGAATCAGCTCGATGGGAAGGTGCTGAAAAGATGATATCTTGAGTTTCTTAAGTTTGCCGGAGCGCAGCTTTTCGTACTCATCCAGTTGCCCCATGAGCTCGGCAAGCTGACTTTTCAGGGCCTCCCGCTGGGCTTTCGCCAGGAGGGGATGAGTGTCGGTTGTCTTTTTATCGCATGCCTCGATGGCTTCTTTGAACTTTTTAACCTGGGTTTTTGTGATTCGGTATTGCCTTTGGTTTTTAATCATTTGACACCTCCGAGATCCAGAAAAACAATGCCCTTGGGTTCGCCGGTTCTCTTGTCGGTCTGGAAAAAATCAAGAAACGCCTTACCGCTCGCGCCCTCCGGAACCTCGGCCGGGAAGAGATCACCGCGATATTTGGCCTTTATGGCCAGTCGACCAGCGGGTCTGAAATCCAACAGAACCGGATCTAACCGTTCAGGTGCGACACCATCAATGCTCCAGCACAAATCGTAATCGCCTGGCTCCTGTTTCTTTGTCACGAAGCTCCCGTTGACATAGACCGACCTGCAACCTGCAGCCGCCAAGGATTTGAGTGCGGTTGCCAAGGCATCCAAAAGCGTTTTCCGATGCTCGGACTGCCCGAAACGTTTAAAAAATTCTTTCCACGCGGCTCTGTGAATCCCCGGTGGAAGGTTGCCATTTGCATCGAAGTCGGGTATCAAGGTGCCCTCCGGTAACAAGACAACAATATAGTTGTGTTTAAAATTTGTCAAGACAAACATCATGGTAAAGATTCGGTTCCGGGCGACCAGTGTTTCAGGCCCGGATTATGGTGAAAGAACCGGCCAAACCTTATCTGGTGGGAGTTTTCGTCGATGTGGACACGGAGAATCTTGAGGTTGTGACTGTTTACGTATCCACGAAGGGCTCTCTCTAATATAGTTTCAGACGAAATCAGGGACCGATATCCTCTGGACTCACCAGAAACCGCAACTAATCTGCAATTCCCTGAATCGATACCTTTGATCTGGTAATCCAACCCCTTCTGTCCGAGTCAGGATTCGAAAATTAGGCACGTATACCAACGCCAGCCACGATCGGGATTCGTCAATTTTTTTTCCTATTGAAAGGATTGGATGTCGTTGATGAAATAATTCCGTTGCGGGGGGCCAAGGTTGGGGGGAGGGTATACCCCCGAATTTCAAGCCTCGTACCTGTAAATTCCCGACTCACGTTGCCGGGCCGTTTTATGGGGAGCCCATTCAAAAAGAAACTAAGGCGCCTACCTGTGTTGCCGCGCTGGGTCCGCACTCTGTAGCGTATGTCACAGGTGCGGTGTCAGACATGATATCATTCATGCCAGGAATGGATTTTGGATCCGGATCCCCTCAATGCTTTGGCCGTGGTTCAGATCCTCTGTAAGAATAACAGCGGCATTTTTCGAATAAGCGGCGGCGACGATCAACGCGTCCCAAAACGACAGACGGTAATTTTCCTCGATCTCGCTGGCATGCAAAAGGACGGTTCCGTCGTTTAACACCAACTCCCACGTCAGGTAGTTTCTGACCAGGCGCCGAGCGATGTTTCTGGTGACCGGTGTGGCCGCTTTCCGGGTCAAGGTTACGTAGAGCTCCTGAAGCACCTGGGTGCTGATGATGCCGCTTCTGGATTCCCAGAGCTCGGCGACCGATCGGGCGGCGGCGGCCTGCTTTTCTCCCGCATCGGCATCGTGGGCATAAACCAGGATGTTGGTGTCCACGAAGGTCCTATCGCTCATAGAGATCTTCTCTCTTCCAGGTGATTTTTCCTCCCAGATGAACCCCTTTTTTCAGCAGCTGAAATGCGCTGCGTTTAGCCGCTTCATAACGCTCCTCGTTTTCAACCATGCTCTTGAGCAGCTCGGCCAGCATCCTGCTGATAGAGGTGTCTTTCCGGGCCGCCACCACTTTGCCTTTTTTGATGATCTCTTTTTCGATGCTCAAGGTCACATTTTGTTTCATTTAAACCTCCAGTAACCATTACACGTAATTTACGTGTAACACGTATCTTTGCCGTTGTCAAGGCAGGATAAAGCGGTGGTACGCGATGGGTTTCTTCGGGCAGTTGCTGCAGATCGCATGGCGACGCGCGCGATTGAGTTCAGCCTATTTCGGTTCAGGCCCGGCGGCATCGACCCGCCGCGTTTCAAAAGCTTTCGGGTCGACACCGAAGCGGGGACGACCGTGCTGGATGCGCTCGAGCGCATCCGCTCGACCCTTGACGGCTCGCTCTTGTACCGACGCAGCTGCCACCACGGCTCCTGCGGCACCTACGCCTGCCGGGTCAACGGGGTTGAGCGCCTGGCCTGCCGCCGCGTGTGCCCGACCGGGGTGAACCCGGCCCGCCGTATCGCCGGCCTGCGGCGTGAGATCAAAAAAAGTGCGCCCCTGATATTCCGCTCCGACTACACACCTCCGGGATTTGGTTTGCTTTAGACAGGATCCCCGGAGCCCTATCCTGAACAGGAGCGTGTGTTGTTTGCAACGCTCTTCTGAGGACAATTTAGTGGGTTGTTTTGGCCGATAGCGGTTGCAGAGAGTGGGGATTTTGCAAAAAGGGTATAGGGGTACGAGTCGATTTTCACCGAGATAAAATAACCGGCGCGTGATGCGGGGCTATGGGTAAAAGCCGGTGCGCGCGTGAGTGAGCCCTTTTTTAGACAGGATACGTTTGATAGTGCTCTCGGATGGCAACGGCTGCAATCCGAGCTGAGCGAGCCGGTGGCGGATGGCTTTTGCTCCACAGGGGTCTCCACGGTTTGTTGCGCTGCCCAATTGGCTACCGCCGACGTAGCCTTGGAAAAACAAACCACCTGCGGCGTTGCCCGCAGCGTAGAGACCATCAATAGGACTCTCATCTCGGTTTGAGGCGGTCGCCGACTGACTATCTTCGCTCAAGCCGCAACATGCTCGTGGAGGTGAGTCTCCCATTGGCAGAAAACACGCTTTCAACCTCCAAAGATGTTTCTGAAATCTTTCTTAGACTGACGACCCACTCGTGTGCAGTGAAAAGACCGGCCCCTTTAATCCGGGCCTTTTTTATAAAGGTCAATTCGGTGGAAGAGACGTTCACGATTTCAATATCCGAGACCGATATGTCGGCAGTTGCCAAACGCCTCTCATTCAAATAGAAATCATATGTCTGGTCCGTCGTTGTCCTCTCCTCATGGCTGGAAATATGGTTCTCGAGCGTGAACTGTCCGTGCGAGAGGTATTTTCCGCGGGTAGAAACCGTGTAGCTCTCGGTCTCTTTGCGGATCATGTCTTCGGGACCGGCACACTTCACCGTCTGTCCTTTCCCAACCCAATCGCCCTCTATCCACTGAAAAAGCTGTTTTAAGCTTTCATATTCTCCGGAAGCGAGCTCTCGCGGAGTCACATCGTCGGTGTAGTTCTGACCCTGCCGGACTGTGTAAGAGGGACTCAAACATTCAATTGCAAGGGTTGGTGGGGTCAAGAAAGCCAACATCCAAAGGTTTAGCGCAATCATGGGCCCCAGTTTGCACTCGCTGTTCAGCATTGGATCCTCGGACTCAATAATGGTCATGCGCTTATCAGATCATTTTTCCATGCCCGCACCCATCCGGCAATGCTACTCGGGAGGCAATTCACTTGCTCGGAGGAATCGACTGCCCAAGTCGCTGTGTACCGACTGGTTTGCAAACAGACCTTTCGGCATTGCATCTCCCATAGTATGTTGGCAGCCATGGGACGAGGCCTCTTACGGCGCATTCCGGTCCGTTCACGGTTTAGGCGTGAACTTGAGGATACGGTCGAGGATGACTTCTCCCAGGGCCGGCCCTACAGCAGTTGAGGGCTCGACGTAAGCTCGGAAGATAAGGGCTACGTCTTCATCGGAGGGGATTCCAATGCCGCATTCGTAGCCTACCTCTTTGCAAGGCTCATTGTCGGCGCAGCCATACGACCGGGCGATTTTGAAGGCGTAGATCTTGTCTATCGTTTCCGGGTCGATACCGGAGTCGAGATAGTACCTGGCGCTGCCCACCATTTCCTGATGGTTAACCATTACCGGTGCGGCTTTGCGTCCCCACCCCATGACGGAGATGTTCGAATAGGTTGCCTTGTTCACCTTCGGGTGGATCACACCGTAGGCGACGTAGAATTCGCCTTCCTTGAGGGCAAGATTCTGAAGGGGTTTTAACTCGATAATGTTATAAGCCGGACTGACATAGATTGTATCGCGGTTATCGGCAAGGCAGTTCTGGGTATTCTCCAGGCAGTTGTACCCCTCGGGGAGGCTGGCCATTTTGATGGGAGTGACAGAGTAGTCGGAATACTTGGCTATGACGGCCTGCCCCAGCGCGTCTACCGCAGGCAGCAAAGCAAGCTCGGTCTCCCCGGTGCCTCGGAGACTTAGGTCAGGCGGGGCAATCGGGGCGAGAGCGTCCGCCGGGACGGGTTTATAGGGGGTGATGCGAAAGATACTCTTGGGAACGTCATGATAGGGCGTAACATCCGTTCCGGGGATCGGAGCCACCCGCATGAGGAGAGACACCGTGTCGTCCTGTGAGTCCAGCCCGAGTCTGGCGATAGCGGGTGATACGGGCAGGAGGTTGATGCTGTTTGCTGGATAGCCGGCTGCGATCAGCTCGTGGCGCACCGCGCGCGCAATGTTCCGGTCTGCAGCCATGAGGATGACGACGTTTTTCTCGTAGGGGTCGTTCCTTCCTCCCGGCACGTTGATGGTCATCTGGTTCAGCGTGTCCCCGAGGCTTGCATATATGGGGTACCGGTGGAGTGCCGAATCCGGCTGCGGCCGCTGCGGGCAATTCTTCCCTGTTTGGCATTGGCATTCACTTCCAGGGTCAAGACCGGGGACAAAACGGTCGTAGACGTAGGCCGTGAACCCGAAATAGCTCACCTTTGGGGGGGTGGGCCCGATGAAGACCACGGCCTCGTCGGGCCGCATTCGCCACCAGTAGCTCCAGTCGGCCGGGAGGTTTCCGTCGGCGGTAAACCACTCGGCGTAGGGGTTTACAGTTGTCTGAGTAGGCGCCGGCGGAAGGGCAAATAGACCATAGGTGCTCGAGGCGTTGTTGCCGTAGCACGAGGGCAACTCGCACCTGCAGCACATGCCGAGGATTTCCGGGAAGTCGACCGAACCCTTCTGGACAATAAACCCTCTCTGGTCCATTTTCCTATGAAAAGCTTCCAGCCTCCCCTTTTCCTCGGCAGCCTGCGGTTGGGCCACCCCGAAGAGGAGTGCTGCGAGCACACCCGCCACGATCAACTTCCAACTGCACACATTTGTAAGCATGCACCCTCCGGAGCGAAGTTGCAGGTTGTAATCATTCATCTCTTTTTATAAAACGCCCCCTCAGCGCACATTCGGTTCCGGTCACCACTGTTAGGAGACGAGGGATTCGGGACAGCTTTAAGGCTTGCTGAAATACGGCCCGAAATTGATTATGAACTTCGATCAGATATGGGTCTGCCAGTAGTTCGCGTCGCAGGTGACCTGGTATGAAAATTGACCATTCTGCAATCACGGCCACGGCTCTACCGGGATCTCGCCGGGCCTTACCCCAGCGGCGCGATCACACAACGAGATGCGCTCGACGTTGATAACAACTTAGGTTACTTACTGCCCGGGCACCCTATCACTGGCATTGTCGACAAAGTCGAGTGCCAGGCCGTGGTAATTTGATCTGTCGTTCCAGCCTTCAGCGTTCTCCCAGTACTGCTGTACCATGACCACAATGCCCTTGTTATTGGTGCTGTAAACCGCCGCCATCATCTCTGGACCGATCAGAGTCATGATGTTATGCATCTTCGAGGGGCTCTCGTTTATCGGCGTTGCCCATCGGCCGTAGGCAAAGGTGTTCGGCTGGCTCCACTCCTGGGTGTCCGCGTACTTCCTCAGGTAGATCCAGGTACCCTTCTCTGCCAGGTTGTGCGCGTCTTGAGCTTCGAAGCAGACCTCGAATGCCCAATTCTTCAAGCCTGCTGGATTCGGGTCCTGGACCTGGAAACGGGTGCACCCGTAGTAATGCAACGGGGCGATGCTGCAGCCGGGGCCCAAGGTTTCCTGGTAGGTGCGGTACGGGCCCAGCGAGCCAAAGCTCTGGAAGGGGTCGTTGCCTGTGCCTCCTGGCTCGCACCCCCCGGCCTCGTGGGCATCGGTATAGATCTTCTTCAGGCTATAGTTGGTCAGGTTGAACACGTTGAGTGACCAAATCTTGTTGTACACCCATATGCCGGGCGCTGCCTGTCCGGCCTGCGCCAAACCAACGCTCGTGAAGACTGCAGTGAGGGTGACAAGGGTCAGCACGAGGGTACGGAACGCTGCCCGGTTACTTGTGCCGCGAGTGGCTCTATTTTTTGTCCTCATGGCTCCCATTTTCTCCTTTCAACGAGAAAGCCCCTTCTTCCAGGGCAGTTGCTATGGCCTGCACCAGCCTCTTCTGCTTTCCCGTCAGGCGCTTGTGCTTCCTGAGATGTTCGAACGCATCATGGAATGCCTTAATCTGCTTCGCATCCATCGAGTTGTACAGCATTGCAAACTGCAGGTAACGATCTCTCCGCTGATCCTGGTTTCCCTCACGGAGTAGGGAGTTGATTCTAAGTCCGTCAGAGTCCTTCGTTAGTGGCGAGAGCACGTTCGCGGTCTTGGCGTAAGTCCACTGGTCTGAAGTCCACACGGTCACCATGGCCATCGGCGCTGTTCCGCAGCACCCGAAGCCCTTTTGAGTGCTCGTGTCCAGGTCGTCTCCTCGCAGGAGATGAGTTGTCACGACGATGGTCGAGGAGTAGTCCCCTGCCGCGTCGCTCCACTGGGCGTCGACTCCGTCGTTCGCCCCGCTCGTGGACATCCTCGTAGCGGGGTCCCAGTTGGGGCCATGAATGTCAACGTCCGACCCGGGATCGGGAAGCACGTAAGATGCAAAGTACATCTTGTCCCCGCCAGTCTCTTCACAGTTCGCCACCTCGAAAGCTGCGTTCTTGAGCTCCTTGGTCGCGACGAACACGTCCAGCCATGCGATCGGGTTCACAGGATCGAGGGCGACACCGATGAC
>CAZLSV010000007.1:0-7925 GCA_964562235.1 uncultured Desulfatibacillum sp. | reverse complement strand
ACGTCGACGAATTGCACGATGCAGGCGGAGATAAACTTGAAGTCGGCTCCCAGCAGCTCGTCATCCGGTTTTTCCCGAGTAAACCACATGCGGAGGCCGACGTCCTTCGTCTGCGGGCCGTGCGCTTTGGTGTAAACGTCTTTGATCGTCCACCCCATTGTGCTGTTTGTAACGTAGCCGCCTTGATCGTCCCAGGCGACCGCGAAACTATAGGGATGGATGCTATAGTTGGGGCTGTCAGGCTGAAAGGCCCATGAATACGTCAGTGGATCCTGCCACCACTGGCCGGGCACCGCGGGGAATTTGATGGGCCACCCCACCGGTGCGAACATCATGGACTTGTGGGTTTTCCGGCTAAGATCTGTACTTCCCTTGGCCGTGATCGCTGTCGTGTCTTCCACGATTTCGTAGGGGGTCAGGTTGAGGATGCGAATCCCCATGGACCAGGAATGGCCGTTGATCAGCACCATGTCGGCGTCGGTCGGCGGCGAGGTCGTCGGCCGCGTATAGGCCGATGCAGACACCGTTGCGCCCATGATCAACGCGAGGGCCAGCAGAATACACGGCCGGTGATGTGCCAGTCGGTTGTTCACATTGTCCTCCTTTCCTTTCTGGTGATATGGTATTTTTGAGATGGCCTATAGTTATTTAAGACGCTTCAATGAAGGCAATCTTCCTCGCCGTTTTACGCTACAGGCGAACCATTTTCCGTTTTCCCTATTAGATCGAGCAAACTTTGCAAGGTAAGCTCTCGCAGACGTCGGCCGGACCATATATCAACCAGATTGATGCCCGGGCTGACGCCAATTACCAGAAGCGCCGGATCGGTTTTCAGCAGAGAGAAAACAGCTTCAGTGTGGGGTGCTTCCAAATCGAAGAGAAGTACGTCTGGGTTTTTCTTAAGGAGCTCTTTCGTTTCGTTCGGCTGTGGTGCTTGAATAGCTACCTCAAACTGTGGGCAGCGCCGCAGACTGACCCCAATCGATCCAAGAATGACCGAGTTGCCGTAAAGGAGAATCCGTCGGTTTGGTTTCACATAGACCTTCCAGTTTTTCCAGCTAAATATTATAAAATTTAGACGGTTACAATGTCCCCAGGGACAAAAAAGGGACAGTCTCTCAAAAAAAAGAGACTGTCCCTCGGGACATGGTCGGGTGTAAATTATTTATTTAGTCGGCTTGCAGTCCGTCAAGTCCATCCGGCCGGCAAACGCCAAAACCTGAGCCCGGTTTTCCAGATGTAGCCGGTTCATGATCTCCACCATGTGGTATTTGATCGTGCGCGGGCTCAAAAATAATCGGGTCCCTACTTCTTTATAGGAGCGGCCTTCTGCCAAGAGCCTCAGTATTTCGATTTGGCGCGGCTTCAACTCGCCCCGGGACACTTCTTCAACGGTTTCTACAGGGCTTTGTTCCCTCGACCTGCCGATACGTGCAAACTCCTCCAGCAGTTTGGCAGCCAATCCCGGTGAGAAAGGTGGCGTGCCTTGCCGGGCTTGATCGAGCGCTGTCACCAATTCGTCTGTATCTATACTTTTTAGCAGGTATCCGCAGGCGCCGGATTTGATCGCCTCAAACAGGTCATCGTCCTCAGTGGAAGTGGTGAGGATGACAATTCTTGCGTCAGGCATTTCCGCCTTGATCGCACGGGTGGCCGTAAGACCGTCGCAGCGGGGCATACGGATATCCATCAAAATGACGTCAGGCTTGAGTTCGCGAGCCAGGTCGATGGATTGCCGGCCGTCGGAGGCCACGCCGACCACTTCGATACCGTGCGCTTCAAAGATATTTTGCAGGCCTTCGAGCATAAGCCGGTTGTCGTCAACCAGAAGGACTTTCATTGGGATTTATCCTCTTTTACCCGGACCGGGGCCTCCAGCTTCAGAACGGTGCCGCCATTCGGTATAGATTCAATTGTCAACGACCCGCCGCTTTGCGCCATTCGTTCCCGCATAAAAACCAGGCCGAAATGGCCGCCGTCGCAACTGCCGATTTGGCTGGTATCGAAGCCCTTCCCATCATCCGTTATGGTGATTAGGGCTTTGCCCGCATTTAGTTCAACACGAACTTTCAAGGTCCGGGCGCCGCTGTGCTTTCGCGTGTTGGTCAGGGATTCCTGAATGACTCGGATAAGCTGGGCTTCCAGCGCGGGATTGAATGTGTTTTCGTTTATGTTAGGAGAAATCGAAAGCTCGGTTCGAATTCCAAAGTGGGCATGGAACCGGTCCAGGTAGTTTGTGAGATTCTGAGTGAAGGACTTTTTCTTTTCCGAGCCGGTCCGCAGCGTCAGGATCGATTCGCGAATATCGGCGTGCGCATCTTTGGCCACTTCCGCAATTCGACCCAAAACCGAACCGGCTTTGTCAGCATTCCCATTTTGCATCCATTTAAGGGCGGTCTGCGCTTGTATGCTCACATACCCGAGGATCTGTCCGATACCATCGTGCAGCTCGCGTGCCAAGTGTTCCCTCTCCTGGAGTCTGGCCACTGTGCGCTGCTGTTCGATGATTCGGCCTTGGGCCCGCCACTGCTCGGTGACGTCCCGCAATAAAAGCATTTTTCCGATCGCCTCACCTGTGCGCCCTCTCAAGGGCGTCAGCAGAAGGTTATATCGCTTGGCCGAATCGCCCTTGCCCAGAGTTAAATCAGTTTGGCTGGTTTTCTGAATTTCCATTTGATTCAATAGGCCGGCCTCAATGGGCAGTACCTCTGCCAGATGTCTCTGCCGCAGGCTATGATCAGGCACTCCTGCAATCGCCGCAGCCATGGAATTGAAATGCAAAATGCGCTCCTGCATATCGAGCACGTATAACCCTTCACTCATTTGGTCAAGAACGGCCTTTCGAGCCGCCGCAACGGGATCGATAGCATGGAAGCGCAGGAAGGCCAGGGCATAAGCCGCGGTCATTACCCCCACAACGAGTAGAACTCTTTCCCCCGGCCCGATGAGATCTGGGTAAATTTTGTCTACCCCATATCCGATACGGGCCACAACCTGACTAATCAATATTATGGCAACCGGCAGCCGCCGCCCGGGTGAAGACACAGCCAGCCAAAGAAGCACCGCTAAATTAACAATGCTTAAAAGATACCCATAACTTATGAAAAACCAGTACAGCTCTCCGGCCGAGACTGAAACATGCACGTTAGCCGGAAATCCGGCCCACATCAGATGATGGAAGTCGTTGGTTATCATGACCATTGCACCCAGGACGGGCACTATGGACAGGAGCACATAAGTGCGACGGTTTAAAAACCGGCCCAGGCCGGCATATTGCAAAACAAAGCAAGTAATGGCCGTTACGGCCGGCAGATGCCAAATAGCTTGGAACCTTATCCAAAAAACCTTGCCGGAATAATCCGAGGCCAGAATTTCCAGAATCACTCCAATCGTCCAAAAACCGCTCAAAACGCATGCCACTATAAACGGCTTGGCTGCCGGGATGTTTCGCCTTTGCCAACTGTACGAGCCAAGATAGATAATCAAGAAGAGAGTAATTAGAGCCGGCCAGATTTCGGGATTGTAATAATAGGACAAGCTAAGCGGGCTATTACCTGAATTATGCATCAAAAATCAGCCGATTGATCGCTTTGCGATTAGCTTTTAAAACTCCGGTGAAATCTCTTTACAATTAGGCACTTTCGACAACTTCTACCATGAGCGTGATATCGGCTCAATGGCTTTGGTCCTTTAGGGACTGGCGGTGCCTCTCTTCAATCCACCTCCAATGCAGAAAGTTTGGCTAAAATTGGGACAGGAAGAATCCATTTTGGATTGCCGTGTGGTTTCGAACGGCCAACCTGCTGCCCTACCCAGCAAGGATCTCACAAAACACCACCGAGGTGCAGAACACATCCTGACTGAACTTGGCCATGCTGGACAATAAGCTTGCGCCATTGACCGGTTAATCCTAAGATCTCAGCCTGAATGCCCACCAAAAATTGGAAGAGGCCCCACAAACCCTTTCACTGAAATGCCGAAGCTTTGGACTCTTACAGGAGGGCACCATGTGCCATTGTTTGAGAATGTTCATCAACCCGGCAGTGCGGATTTATGTGCTGACGCTAACCCTCACGGCCGCCTTCTCCACTCTTGGCTTAACAAGTGCCCTGGCGATAACTGATGTCGCCACCAGTGTTAGCGGGGGTAAAGCCTTCCCGACGCTGAATGGCGAGCCGCCGCTGCTGATCGGGCATCGTGGCGCGTCTGGCTATCTGCCCGAGCACACGCTTGAGGCTTACCAGTTGGCGATTACGCAGGGCGCCGATGTGATCGAGCCCGACTTTATCTCAACCAAGGATGGGGTGTTGATTGCACGCCACGATCCAAATCTGATCACCAGCACCGACGTGGCCTCAAGACCCGAATTCGCTGACCGCAAGCGCGTGGATTGGCCGGTAGATGGCGAGAAGCAGACAGGATGGTTCGCCCACGACTTCACCCTGGCGGAGATCAAGACGCTGGGCACCATAATAACGGACCCTGAGCGTCCTCAACAGAATAACGGCAGGTTCAGGATCCCGACGCTACAGGAGATCATCGGCCTGGTCAAAACGCAGAGTGCGAAGCTTGGCCGCACTATCCTCGTCTACCCTGAGACCAAAAACCCCAGCTATCACCGCGACCTGGGTCTCCCCCTGGAGGACAAGCTGATCGCCGCACTCAACGCGGCTGGGTGGAATAACCGGTCCGCGCCTGTTTTCGTTCAGAGCTTCGAACCGGGCAGTTTGAAGGAGATGCGCAGCAAGGGTTTGAAGACACGCGTGGTGCAACTCGTTGACGGCGATGCCATCGACTTAAAGACCGGAAAGATCACCTATGCGATTCCCTTCGACCGGCCCTATGACTGGTGCAAATCCGGCGATACGCGCCTGTTTGTTGACATGGTTACGCCAGCGGGCTTGGCCGAGATCAGGACCTATGCCGACGGCATCGGCGTCTGGAAGCCGTATATAGTGCCGGTAAAAGGCCAGGTCGATGCGGCCGGACAACTTATCGATGTTAATGGTGATGGCAAGGTGGACCTGCGCGATGCCGCGACCCAATTACCGACGTCATTGGTGGCCGAAGCTCACAGGCAGGGGCTATTCGTGCACGTGTTTACGTTCCGCAATGAGAAGCGGCACTTGGCTTCCAGCTATCGGGGTGATCCGAAAGCCGAATATCTGCAGTTCTTCCGGTTGGGCGTAGACGGCGTGTTCAGCGAGTTTCCGGATACAGCCGTGATGGCACGGGAACTCTATTTGAAAGAGGGCGCGCGCTGAGCGGGCTGCCTATCCGAACCTACACGGGTAACATGAAAATAAAATGATCATGAATCTTGGATCACTATTGCTGCCTATATTTGATGTCGCCAACCTCGGCGCAATCTATCATGGCGCCTGTCCTCGATGTTCTCGTTGAACTTTAGCTTTTGGACAACCCTGTAAAAAGTATTGGACACATGCGGCGGCTTTTTCCCGAATTCGTCAGGAAAAACCAAAGGTTGCTGCTTGGTTTTAAATTTGTTGAGATTCAAGAAGACCTCTTTTATTGCAGGGGTAATGTAGGCTTGCCTTGATTCACCGGACTTGGGATCCCGAACCTGAATGATTGCGTTTTCCAGGTCGATATCCGGCCAGGTCAAATTTACTATCTCCCCGAAGCGCATCCCCGTGTGCAGCGACAGCAACGCCTGGTCGTGCACGGTCGGAGAAATCTTTTTTAGCTCGCAGAGAAGAGTCTTGGCCTCTTCTTGACTGAGAAACCTGAGCCGTCGATTGTCGTTTTTTGGAAAAGCCAACTGATTGGTCGGTATTGGGCCGGAATACAAATTCCAAAATGAGACCTTGCGGTAGATGGCCCGCACCAGCGCGAGGCAATTGTTGATTGTTTTCGGCGCAAGGTCCTTTTTTTGAAGATCTCTTTTTAATTTTTCCAACCTCAACGAGGTTATGTCCTTTAGCTTGAGGCCCGCAAGCTCCTTCATCAGGTGGTTTTTGTACCGGCTCACATCGTTTTTCCAATCCTTCTTGTTCGACTCCCCCCACTCGAAGAAGGCTTCCGCCGCCATCCGGAATGTCATGGATTCTTTATTTTCCTTGAGCTTTTTTTGCTCTTCATTTCGTCGATTCTCCTCCTGGAGCTGCCTTTTTTCGGCAAGGGATTGGGGCTGCTTGCCTTCACGTATATTTTGTATGATTTCGGCTCGCAGGATATGGGCTTTTTGTCCGGTCACACCATGAGAGTTCCAACCGGCCGCCTCCTCTAAAAGCTCCTCTCCGCGCCTGTACCGAATAACATAGTATCGATCAAGCTTTCCGTTATGTTTTCGGGTCGGGTGCTCACGATACCTGACCCCTACGTATGATGTTGGATGCCAAATTAGAGTTGACACTTGTAGCCTCCGATCGTATAAGCCGCGCTATTTCTGTCCCACTCCTGTCCCACTTTTTTTGGGAAACTCCGGGAACCCTCGAAAACATTATAAACTATTTTACGCTTAAAATCAATATGTTATTTACAGCAGGGAATTTGGGGGAACCTAAAAAATAGTCTTCTGGCCCCGTTAACCTAGGTTCGAATCCTAGTCCCTCAGCCAAATAAAAATGGCTTACGGAAAAACCGTAAGCCATTTTTATTGTTGATTTGACGTTTTGTTCGGAGGTAATAGAAATCACCACTCAATGAGGCGAGGCAAAACGCAATGACATCTTCGGAAAAACCGTCGGAGCCCAGCGCATCCACCAACTTCATCAAGCAGATCGTCGCGGCGGATGTGGCCGCCGGCAAGAACGACGGCCGCGTCGTCACGCGCTTTCCGCCGGAGCCGAACGGTTACCTGCACCTCGGACACGCCAAGTCGATCTGCCTCAACTTCGGACTGGCGACCGAGTTCGGGGGGGTGACCCACCTGCGCTTCGACGACACCGACCCGGCCAAGGAGTCCATGGAGTACGTCGCCTCCATCCAGGAGGACGTGCGCTGGCTGGGGTTCGACTGGAAGGAAAAGCGCTTCTTCGCCTCCGATTACTTCGAAAAGCTCTACGGCTTCGCCGAACAGCTCATTCTGGCCGGCAAGGCCTACGTGGACCACTTGAGCGCCGATGAGATCCGGGAGCACCGCGGCACCCTGACCCGACCGGGCCAGAACAGCCCCTACCGCGAGCGCTCGGTCGAGGAGAACCTCGATCTTTTCCGGCGCATGCGGGCGGGCGAGTTCAAGGACGGCGCGTGCGTGCTGCGGGCCAAGATCGACATGGCCTCGCCCAACATCGTCATGCGCGACCCGACGCTCTACCGCATCAAGCGGGTCTCCCACTACCGCACCGGGGACGCCTGGTGCATCTACCCCATGTACGACTTCACCCATTGCCTGTCGGACATGATCGAAGGCGTCACCCACTCCATCTGCACGCTGGAGTTCGAGAACAACCGCGAACTCTACGACTGGGTGCTGGAGGCCCTCAAGACCCCCTGCCATCCGCAGCAGATCGAGTTCGCGCGCCTCAACCTGAACTACACCGTGCTCTCCAAGCGCAAGCTGATCGAACTGGTGGAAAAGGGCATCGTCACGGGCTGGGACGACCCACGCATGCCCACGCTCTCCGGCTACCGCCGCCGCGGGTACACGCCGGAGTCCATCCGCGCCTTCTGCGAGCGCATCGGGGTGGCCCGGGCCGACAGCACCGTGGACATCGGCCTGATGGAGCACTGCCTGCGGGAGGACTTGAACCGGCGCGCGCCGCGGGTTCTGGCGGTCCTCAAGCCGCTGCGGGTGACGCTCGTCAACTACCCGGAGGGGCAGACCGAGGAGTTGGACGCCGTCAACAACCCGGAAGACCCCTCCGCCGGCATGCGCCGGTTGCCCTTCAGCCGCGAGATCTACATCGAGCGCGAGGACTTCATGGAGGACCCGCCCAAGAAGTTTTTCCGCCTGGCGCCGG
>CAZLSV010000006.1:80966-101452 GCA_964562235.1 uncultured Desulfatibacillum sp. | reverse complement strand
GCTGCAGATCGAGTGCACACCCTTTTCCTGGCCGGTCGGCATGGGCAAGCGCTTCAAGGGGGTCTACAACCTCCAGCGCCGGGAGCTGTATCTATTTACGCCCGGGCTCGATGTCCGCGACCGGCAGGGCATCCGCATCACCGATCTGGGAGATCCCCTGCTCGACCAGCTGCTGGGCAGCCAGGCGGACGAGCTGCGGGGCCAGGTGGAACTGCTGGAGGGGGCTGCCAACCCGTTTGAACGCGAGCATTTCCTGAACGGCAGCCAGACCCCTGTCTTTTTCGGAAGCGCCCTCAACAACTTCGGTGTTCAGGAGCTGCTCGATGCGTTTGTCGAGCTGGCACCGCCGCCGCGGCCCCGAAACGCCCAGACGCGCACCGTCGCGCCCGCCGAAGAGGCCTTCTCGGGTTTTGTTTTCAAGATCCAGGCCAACATGGACCCGGCCCACCGCGACCGAATCGCTTTCCTGCGGATTTGCTCGGGCAAGTTCACGCGCGGGATGAGGGTGACCCACCACCGGGTCGGCAAGCAGGTGGCGATCCACAACGCCACCATCTTCATGGCCCAGGATCGCACCAACGTGGAAGAAGCCTATTCGGGCGACATCATCGGCATTCACAACCACGGCACCATCCGCATCGGGGATACGTTCTCGGAGAAGGAGCCGTTGCAGTTCACCGGCATCCCCAGCTTCGCCCCGGAGCATTTCCGCCGCGTGCGCCTGAAAAACCCGATGAAGTCCAAACAACTCCACAAGGGGCTGGTTCAGCTCTCCGAGGAGGGCGCCATCCAGGTGTTCCGGACCCTGTTGGGCGGCGACCTCATTCTGGGCGCCGTCGGGCTTTTGCAGTTCGATGTCACGATGGCCCGCCTGGAGGCCGAATACGGTGTGGACGCGGTGTATGAGCCGGTGGATTATTCGACGGCGCGCTGGGTCGACTGCGAGGACAGAAAAACGCTGGAACGTTTTGAGCGGATGCAGCGCGCCGATCTGGCCTACGACGCCGAAGGGTGTCTGACGTATCTGTGCGCCAACGAATTCCGCCTCGGGTTCGCCGTGAAGGACTGGCCCGAGGTCACGTTCCGGAAAACCCGCGAGTACAGCGACGGCAGCCAGCGGGCGCCCGTGAAGCGGGTGGCCTGAAATTTGACGGCTGCGTAAAAGAGATTTGCGGCGCGCGGCAGCCCGCTGTTCGCAATGAAGCGTCACTCTTGCGGGAGTGGCATCCGGCCAGGACGCCATCGCGGCGGGATGCCGCCCCCACGGAAAAACCGCACCTTCAGTGGAAGTACGGCTTCCGCCTTAGCCCAAGGCGTAAATCTCCTCCCTTGACAGCAGGTGCAGACCGGCCGCCTTCAGCAGCACCATGGTCTCGGCCACATCCGCGACTTCAACCACCAGAACCGCCCGATCGCGCAAGACAAACCCGTAGGTGTCCTCCACATTGATCCGCTGCCGGGTCAGGATCTTGAGCACCTGGTGCAATCCGCCGGGGCGGTCCTCGACCGTCACGGCGATGATTTCCTTTTGCGACACCAGCAGCCCGGCCTGCTTGAGGGCGCGGTAGGCGGCGTCGGGGGCATCGACCAGCACCTTCACGACCCCATGCTCGCCGAGATCCGAGATCTTGATGGCGCGGATGTTGATATTCGCTTGGGCGAGCACCCCGGTGATGTGGTCCAGACGCCCCAGCCTGTTTTCGGCAAACACGGAAATGTGGTAGGCAAACATCACGCACTCCTCAGAGCCGATGGAGGTCCTTCCGCCGCGAGCTGTCTCTGGCCGCAGTTATTCGTGCCGGCGGCGGTCCACCACCCGCACCGCCTTGCCTTCGCTCTTGGGCAGTGAGTCCGGTTCGACCAGGGCGACTTTGGGGGTGAACAGCAATTCGCCTTTGAGCGCCGCCGTGATCCGCTGCTGCAAGGCCTTCAAGCCTTTCACATCCCCCCGGAAAAACTCGTGCTGCACCTCCACCTGCACCGTCATCGCGTCCATGGGGCCCTCGTTTTCCAGAAGGATCTGGTAGTTCCGGCCCACCTCCGGCACGCTCATCAGCAGCGTTTCGACCTGCATGGGGAAGACGTTCACCCCCTTGATGATGAACATGTCGTCGGATCGCCCCTTGATCCGCGCGATCCGTTTGTGCGTGCGGCCGCACGGGCAGGGGCCGGGCACGATCGAGGTCAGGTCCCGGGTCCGATAGCGGATCAGCGGCATGGCTTCACGGTCGAGCGTCGTCAGGACGAGCTCGCCTTCTTCACCGTCCGGCAGGGGCTCCAGGGTGGTGGGGTTCAGCACCTCCACCAGGTAAGCGTCCTCCCAGATGTGCATCCCGTTCTGCTCCGCGCACTCGAAGGCCACCCCGGGACCGGACATCTCCGACAGGCCGTAGGAGTTGAACACCCTGGCCCCAAGCCCCGCTTCCACGCGTCGGCGGGTGTGCTCGGAATAAGGTTCGGCGCCCAGGTAGGCGATCTTCAGCGGGAGATCGCGCTTCGGGTCGACCCCGGCCTCCTCGAAGACCGAGAGCAGATGCAGGGCGTAGCTGGGGATCGCGTGCAGGACTGTGGTGCCGAAATCCTTCATGAACTTGATCTGCCGCTTGCTGTTGCCCGCTCCCGCCGGGACGGTCAGCATGCCCAGCCGCTCGGCCCCGTAATGAAACCCCAGCCCGCCGGTGAACATGCCGTAGCCCGTCATGTTCTGGAACACGTCGGCCGGCCGGGCCCCGGTCATGTACATGCAGCGCGCCATCAAATTCGCCCAGCTCGAAAGATCGTGCGCGTTGTGGCAGACCACGGTCGCCTGCCCGGTGGTCCCGGAAGACGAATGCAACCGGACCACTTCGTCCTTGGGGACCGTCAAAAACTCGAAAGGGTAGCCTTCGCGCAGGTGCTGTTTCGTCGTAAACGGAAGCTGGTGCAGGTCGTCGAGGCCCTGGATGCGGCCGGCCGCGACCCCGGCTTCCCGGTACAGGCGCTGGTAGTAGGCCGATGTCAGGGCGCGCTTGAGCGTCGCCTGCAGCCGCTGCCACTGCAGCGCGCGCAATCCGGCGCGGGGTAGGGTTTCGATCGGCGCTTCCCAATACATGTTCCGGGTGCCCCGCTTATGGCAGGTTCAGAAAGGTCACGCTTTGATGGCCTCAAGCAGTTTCGGCAGGATCTGAAGGGCGTCGCCGACGACGCCGATGTCCGCGACTTTGAAGATCGGGGCATCCGGGTCCTTGTTGATGGCGACGATCTTTTTCGACGAGCTCATCCCGACGATGTGCTGGACGGCGCCGCTGATGCCGACCGCGACGTAGAGGTCCGGGCCGACCGTGGTGCCGGACTGGCCCACCTGGAGCGTGTGGGGGACCCAGCCGAGCTCGACGATGGCCCGGGAGCCCGCGAGGGTTCCGCCGAGCCGGTGCGCCAGGCTGCGCACCAAATCCAGGTTGGAGGGCTCCCCGCAGCCGCGGCCGGCCGAGACGATGATGCGCGCCTCCTCGATCTTCTCCCCTTCCGAGGCCGTCTCCATCCGCTCCACCACCTTGGTGCGGATGGAGGCCTTCGACAGGTTGACGGTGAAATCCTCGATCGCCACCGGCCGGCGAGGGTCGGGAGCCGCCGCGGCAAAGACATTCGGCCGCACCGTGGCGGCCTGCGGACGGGTGTAAGGGGAGATGATGCTCGCCATGATGTTGCCGCCGAAAGCCGGCCGCGTCTGCACGAGCTGGCCCAGTTCGTCGATGGCAAGCCCGGTGCAATCCGCCGTCAGGCCGAACCGCAGGCGGGCCGCCACCCGGGGGGCCAGGTCGCGGCCGTTGGGGGTCGCCCCGAAGAGCAGCACCGAGGGCTTCTCCTTGGCGACCACCGCCGCCAGCGCCGTGGTGAACCCGTCCGTGGAATAGCCGCCGAGCAGATCGTGCCGGCAGCAGATGACCCGGTCCGCCCCCTGATGGCACAGCCGTTCGAGGCCCTGCAGGCGTCCGTCGCCCAGGGCTACTGCCACCAGGGGCTGCCCCAGCCGGTCCGCCAGCTTGCGGCCGTGAGCGAGCAATTCGTAGACGACCTTGCGCGGGACCAGGTGCTGGTCGTGTTCCTCGCACTCGGTCCAGACGAAAACCCCCTGGTAGCGTGCGAGTTCTTCCGGCGACGCCTGCCGGCGCTCGATGGAAAGAGCCGATTGGGGGCAGACGTTGACGCAGGCTCCGCAGAGCGTGCAGCGTTCGTCGACTGCGATCTTCTCCTCGCCGGCGGAAATCGCGCCGAAGGGGCAGGATTTCTGGCACAGGCCGCAGAGGTTGCAGATGGGGTGGTCGATTTTCAGCATATTTCAACCCGGCTTCGGTTTGTGTGTCGAAAAAAAAAGTCTGGATTCCGTGCGCTCGTCAGCCGAGCGCGCCTTTCAGCTTTGAACTTTCAGCTTTCAGCTTCACACATACCCTTCCGATCTCAGAAAGGCCGCAATCTCCCGGGCGGCGGCGGCCGGTTCAAGGCCTTCCAGCTTCAAACCGCCCTTTTTAGCCTGAGGCGGGAAAACCTTGACCACCTGGGTGTAGGACCCGGCCAGGCCGAGCTCGTTGTCCGTAAGACCCAGGTCCGCGGCGGTGACGACCCGCAGGCTCTTGCGACGTGCGGACAAGACATCGGAGAGCGACGGCATGCGCCGCAGGCTGTCGCCCTTGCTGGCGGAGACCAGCGCCGGCAGCCGCGCCTCGAGCACCTCGTAGCCGGACTCGACCTCGCGCTTGACGCGGATGCGCTTGCGATTGGCGGTGAGGGAGATCTCCACCCCATACATGATCTGGGCCATCCCCAATATCTCGGCGATTTCCGGGCCCACCTGGGCGGTGTCGCCGTCGATGGCCTGCTTGCCGACCAGGATCAGGTCGGCACCCGGCTCCGCCGTGCGGATGACCGCCGCCAGGGTCAGGGCCGTGGCCCAGGTGTCGGAGCCGGCGAACTTGCGGTCGCTCACCAGGATCGCGCGGTCGGCCCCGAGCTCCAGGCAGCGCATGAGCGCCGCCTGGGCCTGGGGAGGCCCCATGCTGACGGCGACGATCTCGATCTCCGGGTTTTGCGCCTTGAGCCGCACGGCGTGATCCAGGGCGTACTCGCAGAAGGGGTTCAGAATCGAGGCGACACCTTCGCGGATCAACGTCCCGGTCTCGGGGTTGACCCGCACATTGGTTATCTCCGGCACCTGTTTGACGCAGACGATGAGTTTCATGAGCATAAAGGATTCGAGGGGTCCAGGGTTCAAGGGTTCAAGTGAAAGAAAAAGATCCCTTTAGGCAATGTTCCTATAGTTTGCTCTCAAGGGACCTGATAAGCGCCTTGAGCATTCTTTCTCCCTCTCGGAGGTCCTCTTGTAGCTTGGTCATAATCTCTCCGTTGATGTATCCCAAGTCTCCGGATAGCATTATCTGTGTTTCCAGTTCACAGGTTGAGCCATAAGAAATATACAAAGACCGAATATAGTCAGGCGTAGTTTTGCGGCCATAGCCCTCGGCAATATTTGAAGGTATGGAAACCGCTGCCCTTCGTATCTGTGACGTAAGATTGTACTGCTCATCTTTGGGAAATGCCTTTGTGGCTCCATAAATTTTCAGACAAAGGTTGTAGGCTTTTTGCCATACGCCCAGCTCTTTGTAGTTCGTTAGCACTTCACTCGAACCCTTGAACCCTCGACCCCTTGAACCCTATCCCTCAAATATGTTTCCCGGATTTAAAAGCAGCTGCGGATCCAGCGCCCGCTTCACGGCTCGCATCTCTTCGATGTGCGCCGGGCTGAACATGGTCTTCAGGAACTTGGCCTTCAGCTTGCCGATGCCGTGCTCGGCTGAAACGGACCCGCCGAATTCGACCGCCTTCTCCGCAAACAGCTGATAAAGGCCGAGCGCCTTCTGCAGATCGGCCATGTCGCGCGGCATGATGTTGATGTGCACGTGGTTGTTGCCGATGTGGCCGAAAGCCGCCCACTCGAGTCCGGCGCCCGCCAGCGCGTCCCGGTAAACCGCCCACATGTCGGCCAGGCGTTCGTCCGGGACCGCCAGGTCGGTCCCCAGCTTGTGCAGGCCGGGGTGCTGCTTTTTGCGCTCGGCGATGATCGCGTTGATGGTTTCCGGTAAAATGTGGCGGAAATTCTTCAGCCGGTCCAGCTCGCGGTTCTCGTAGGCGGCCCAGGAATCGGCCGGGGAGGCCCCGCAGCTGCGCACGGCCGCCTCCAGTGCCCCCATCTGGGCCTCTTTTGCCGCCGGGTCGAAATCCAGCTCGAAAAAAAGCGCCGCGCCCGCCGCGGCAGGGATGGCCGGAGTGCCGACCGACTTGGCGTCCCGGCGCTGCCGTTCGCGCAGCAGGTCGATGGCGGTGGCCGAGTACATCTCCAGGAAGTCGAGCCGGATGCGGGGGTCTTCCCTCAGCGCCTGCACGAGCGCGATGGCCTGCTCGTCGGAGGCGAGAAACTGGACCACCGAGATCTTCGGCGTGCGCTTCAGCAGGCCCACCGTGACCTCGGTGATGACCCCGAAGGCCCCTTCGGAGCCGATGAAAAGATCGACCAGGTCCATGTGCGGGGCGGTGAAGAAACCGGCCGTGTTCTTGGTGCGCGGCGAGCCGTAGCTAGGGATGCGCACCTTGTAGTCGCTGCCGGCGCTGTCGGTGACCGTGAAGTCGCCGCCGGGCGATGCAAAATACTTTCCGCGGGGCAGGTCCAGAAACTCCCCGTTGGCGAGCATCACGCGGATGCCGCGCACCCAGGCGCGGGTCGGGCCGTGACGGAAGGTGCGAGCGCCCGAGGCATTGGTGGCCACCGTGCCGCCCAACGAGGCGCTCATCTCGGTCGGGTCCGGGGGGTAGGCGTAAAAGTCGGGGTCCTGCCGGAAGCGCTCCATCTCGCCCAGCGTCATGCCGTCGGCGCAGCGCTCGATGTCCGGAAGACTCTTCGCCGCCAGTTGGGCCGCGATGGTTCTGAGGTTCACGGCGCACTGGGCCTTGAGGCGCCACTCGGCCGAGGCCGCGTCATAGGAGAGGGCCAGCACCCGGTCGAAGTTCTCCAGGGAGACCAGCGCCCCCTGATTCGGGGTGCAGCCGCCCACCAGCCCGGTGCGTGCGCCGGCAACGGTGACCTTGACGCCGCGGCGGGCCATCTCCTTCATCACCGCGGACAGCTCGGCTTCGCTTCTCGGAAAAAAAAGGTGGTCAAAGGGCCGGCAGGAGAGCTTGGACTCATCGGTCAGATACGCCGGGTACTCGGCGACAATCTTCTCAAAGCCTTCCACCCGACGGACTTTTTCAAACTCAGCGGTCTCTGTTCCCTGGCTTCTTATCTCATGCATGGCTATTCACTCTTCACGACCTCGTGAGCCTCACGGTCAACCCATCTTCTTGATGCCCAGGCGCCGCGCAGCGTTTTTCAGATGCCTCAAGGTACTGGCCCGGGCCCAGGCCTCGTCACCGGCCGCCAGCGCCTCGAAGATCTCCTCGTGCTCTTTTTGGACTGCCGCTGGAAGCTGCTTGTTCCGACTGGAATTGAAGCGAGCGGTGCGGATCACCCTGCCGGCCTTCGCGTTCAGGTAGTCCATGAGATCCCGGATGTACCTGTTGCCGCTCGCCTCGGCAATGATGCGGTGAAATTCCAAGTCTGGCTCGGTCCCGTCCGTTCGCTCCTCCACGGCCTGCGCCATTCGGGCAATGCAGTCGCGAAGCCGCCCAAGGTGCCCGGGGCTCCTGCGCCGCGCCGCACGCGCCGCGGTTTCGCCTTCGATGACGGCTCGCATCTCGTAAAACTGAGCCAAGTCCTGCTGAGAGAGCCGGTCCACTTCTTCCATGCGAAACGATTTGCGTTCCGATGCGCCCAACACAGTGACGCCCTTGCCTTGGCGTGAGTCCAGAATCCCTTCATATTTCAATTGCGAAAGGGCTTCCCGAACGACGGAGCGGCTGACGCCGAAGGTTTTTCCCAACTGCGATTCGGACGGAAGCTTCCCGCCCGGCGGATAAAAACCGTCCCCGATCTGCTCGGCCAAAATGGAGGCGAGCTGGTCGGGGAGCCTGGGCGAGGATACGAGTGGGATTTTCGGCGGCAAGGAGAACCCTTCTGCTTTTAGATTTCTGACGATCAATTTGTCCGATAGGGTTATCCGGCGACGTCACTGAATTTGTCTGACAACCTGATAAATTTCGTACCCGATATCACCTGGTTTTTGACAAGTCAACAACGAACACTGGTCCCGGGTATCTGTTGGCGGGTGACGATGCTGCGCAGCGTCTCGGGGCCCTGCCACTGGATCACGTGGACCCGGGGCACTTTTGCGTCGAGGGCCTCGAACACGGATTCCATCTTGGCGACCATGCCGCCTGAAATCGTGCCGTCGGCGATCAGGTTCTTGGCTTCGGCCACCGTCAGCTCGGCGCGGGTCTCTTGGCCGACCATGACCCCGGGCACATCGGTGACGAAGACCAGGTCGGTGCAGCCGGCGGCCGCCGCCAGGGCCGCCGCGGCGCTGTCGGCGTTCACGTTGTAGCTCTGCCCCCGGGTGTCGCCGGAGATGGGCGAGACCACCGGCACCTCATTTTGGGCCAGGGCATCGAGTGCGGCCGCCGGGTTGACCTTCACGATTTTTCCGACAAAGCCCATGCTCCGGCCGCCGCGGGTCAACAGCGGCTCGGCGATCAGCAGCGCCTGGGTTTTACCGGACATGCGGCGGCAGCGGACGCCGTTTCGGGTAAGCCAGCCGGCGATGCGCTCGTTGATGATCCCGGAGAGCACCGACTCCACGATCCGGACGTCCTCGGCCCGGGTCACCCGCATGCCGTCCACGAAGACCGTTTCCCGGCCGGCGGCCTTCAGGGCCTGGGAGATCTCGGCCCCGCCGCCGTGGACGATGACCACCTCCGCTTCGGGGTTGTGCTTGATCGCCCCGGCCAGCTCCTCGAAACCGCCTTCGCCGTCAAACGCCCGCCCGCCGATTTTAATTAATATGCGCGAGTTCATTGGTGTGGTTCCCGAAACCATTCTGATCCCCGAACAGTATAGCTTTGGCGATAGAGGTGTTTCGGTGTCTTGGTATTCGGGTGTTTGGCCAAACACCAAAACACCAAAATACCCAAACACCCTCTACATATTCTCCAGCACGTCGATGCCCAGCAGGTTCAGGCCCCGCTTCAAGACCGCCGCCGTGGCCTTGATCAGGGCCAGGCGGCCGGCGGCCAGCCCGCTGCTTTCGGCCTGGAGCACCGCGTGCTTGTTGTAGAACTGGTTGAAGGCCTTGGCCGTGTTGAAAACGTGCACGGCCACCCGCGAGGGGTTGTACTCGGCCATGCCGCTGGCCACCTCTTCGGGGAACTGAATCAGCATCTTGAGCAGCAGCAGCTCCTCGAGGTTCCCGAGCGCCGCGAAATCGGCCGCCTGGCCGTCCATCCCGCGCTGCCCGGCCTTCTCGAGAATGCCATGGATCCGGGCGTAGGCGTACTGGCAGTAAGGCCCGGTGAACCCGTCAAAGGAGATGGACTCGGCCGGGTCGAAGCTGATGCTCTGGCTGGGGCGCACCCGCAGCAGGTAGTACTTGATGGCGCCGACGCCGATGATCTCCGCGCGGTGCTTGACCTCGGCCTCGGAGAGTTTGCGCTCGGGGTCGCGCCGCCGGATCTCCTCCTCCGCCAGCTCCGCCATGCCGGCGATCAGGTCGTCGGCGTCCACCACCTTGCCCTCGCGCGACTTCATCTTGCCCTCGGGCAGATAGACCATGCCGTAGGAGAGATGGTAGCAGTTCGAGGCCCACGCGTACCCCAGGGCCCCCAGCATCGAGAAGAGGCACTTGAAATGGTGCTCCTGCTCGCTTCCGACCACATAGACCGATGAATCGAGCTTGTGCTCGGTGACCTTGAGAATCGCCGTGCCGATGTCCTGGGAGATGTAAAGGCTCGTGCCGTCCGGCCTGAGCACGGTGACCTTCTTGGGGGCGCCGCCTTTTTCCGTGCCGAACTGGGCGACCGGCAGCGGGTAGACGACGTTGCCGCGCTCGTCGGTTGTGAACACCCCTTTTTTCAGGCCCTCGGCGATGATGTCCTTGCCGAGCCGGTAGGTCTGCGACTCGTAGAAAAACACGTCGAAGTCCATCCCGAACCGCCGATAGGTCTCGGTAAAACCGTCGTAGACCCACTGGTTCATGCGCTTCCACAGATCAAGGGTTTTCGGGTCGCCCGCCTCCCAGCGCTTGAGCATCTCCTGGATGTTTTTCTCGAGCTCCGGATCCTTCTCGGACTCGATGGCGTAGCGCACGTACCACTTTCCGACGAAGTGGTCCCCCTTCAGGCCCTCCGAAGCCGGGGTGGCGCCCTGGCCGAAGCGCTCCCAGGCGAGCATGCTCTTGCAGATGTGCACCCCGCGGTCGTTGATCAATATGGCCTTGACCACCCGGTGGGCGGTGGCCGCGAGCATCCGCGACACCGAAATGCCCAGGGCGGCGTTGCGCAGATGCCCCAGGTGCAGGGGCTTGTTGGTGTTGGGAGAGAGGTACTCGACCATCACCCGCTGATGGCGCCCCAGGGGCACGTCGCCGTAACGGCCGCCGGCCGCCAGGATGGCCTCGATGGCGCTGCTGAAGAGAACCTGCGGGGCGAGCTTGAAATTGAGGTAGGGCCCGGCCGCGGCGGCCGACGCAATCACCTCGTCGGTGCCTATGGCGGCGGCAAGCGCCTTGGCGATCTCCGCCGGGCTCTTGCGCAGTGTCTTGGAGAGGGGAAAGCAACCCACGGCAAAGTGGCCCAGCTGGAGGTCGGGCGGAAAATCGATCTCGAGCCCCTCCGGGGCCTGACCGAAAGCCTTCCGGCCAGCCTCGGCAATTTGCTCGAGAATGTGCTGTTTCAAACGATCGACCGGCATAAAACCATCCTTTTTCCTGCAAATTTTTTGAATATGGCAAAATTTCCGGCACGTATCAACTTCAAATTCATGGTGGCGATGGGAGGCCTTGGGACAGGGTTGACTAACGTGGCGGCAAGTGCGACTGTTGGGCATCGGAAGTGCTTTTGATTTAAATCAAGGCCTTCGGTTGCTCTTCAAACTAATCTTTCGTACATACCATCACCTCAACCCATACCCGCAAAGAGGAGGATACCCATGTTTTGCTACCAATGTGAACAGACGGCGAAAGGCACGGGGTGCACGGTGCTGGGGGTCTGCGGCAAGCAGCCCGAGGTGGCCGCGCTCCAGGATCTTCTGCTCTACACCCTCATGGGGCTGTCCCAGGTGGCGGTCGAGGGGCGCAAGGTGGGGGTGTCCGACCCGGACGTCAACGTCTTTACCGTGCAGGCGGCCTTCTCGACCCTGACAAACGTCGATTTCGACCCGGCGCGCTTCATCGATTTGATCGGCCAGGCGGCCCGGAAACGCGACCGGCTCAAGGCCAAGGTAAAAGCCGCCGGCGGCAAGACCGATTTCCCGGAGGGGGCTGCGACGTTCATGCCGGCATCCACCCTGGAGGAATTGGTCAAACAGGCCGAGCCGCTCGGCCTGAAGTCCTACCCCGCCGAGAACCCCGATATCCTCTCGCTGAAGCACACCGTCCTCTTCGGCATCAAGGGCGTGAGCGCCTATGCCGACCATGCTCAGATCCTGGGGCAGCAGGACGACAAAGTGTACGCGTTTGTCCACGAGGGCCTGGCCGCGATCCAGCGTACGGACCTGGGCTTGGACCAGTGGGTCGGACTGGCCCTCAAGTGCGGGGAGGCCGCTTTGGGGGCCATGGAGCTTCTGGACGCGGGCAACACCGGCGTCTACGGTCATCCGGTGCCGACGAAAGTTCCGCTGGGCCACAAGAAGGGCAAGGCCATCCTGGTGTCCGGCCACGACCTGAGGGACCTCGAAGCGCTTCTCCAGCAGACCGAGGGCAAGGGGATCACCGTCTACACCCATGGGGAGATGCTGCCCACACACGGCTACCCCAAGCTGAAAAAGTACAAGCACTTCTACGGGCACTACGGCACGGCCTGGCAGAATCAGATCCGTGAGTTTCCCGACTTCCCCGGCGCCATCCTGATGACCACCAACTGCATCCAGCGGCCCAAGGACGACTACAAGGGGAACCTCTTCACCAGCGGCATGGTCGGCTGGCCGGGCATCCCGCACCTATCCGGCACCGACTTCAAGCCCGTGATCGACCGGGCCCTGGCGCTGCCCGGGTTTCAGGAGGACAAAAACGGCAAGGAGGTGACGGTCGGCTTCGCCCGGAACTCGGTCCTGGGGGTGGCGGACAAGGTCATCGCGGCGGTCAAGTCCGGCGCCATCCGGCACTTCTTCCTGGTGGCGGGCTGCGACGGGGCCAAGCCGGGGAGGAACTACTACACGGAGTTCGTGGAGAAGGTTCCCAAGGACTGCGTGGTGCTGACCCTGGCCTGCGGCAAGTTTCGTTTCTTCGACAAGGAGCTGGGTGCCATCGGCGGCATCCCGCGCCTGCTCGATGCCGGCCAGTGCAACGACGCCTACTCGGCCGTGCAGATCGCCTCGGCCCTGGCCAAGGCGTTCAACCTCTCGGTCAACGAGCTGCCGCTGTCTCTCATCATATCCTGGTACGAACAAAAAGCGGTGTGCGTCCTGCTGGCGCTGCTGCACCTCGGGATCAAAAACATCCGCCTGGGCCCCACGCTCCCGGCGTTTCTGACCCCCAACGTGCTCGACACGCTGGTAAAAACATTCAACATCAAACCCATCGGCACGGCGGATGAGGACCTGAAAGCCATATTGGGATGAAACGGCCCTGGCCCGGCCCCCCGCCGGGCCTAACCCACCACTTCCGGTCCGGTCTCGATCCGGGTCGACCTCCCCGCGGTCTGCCGCGGGGAGGTTCGTTCAACAGGCCTCACATGAAAGACTTGGCCAGCTTGCTCGCGCTGCCGGCGTCCGGGGCATAGCCATCGGCGCCGATCTGCTCGGCGTAGGCCCGGCTCACCGGCGCGCCGCCGACCAGGACTTTCACTTGGCCGCGGACCCCCGCTGCGGCCAACGCCGCAATGGTCTCCTTCATCATCGGCATGGTGGTGGTGAGCAGGGCGGAAAGGGCGAGGATATTCGCATTTTTCGCCTTGACCTCCGCGACGAACCTCTCCGGCGCGATGTCGACTCCCAGGTTGTAGACCTCCAGCCCCGCGCTCTCCAGCATCATCGCCACGAGGTTTTTCCCGATGTCGTGCAGATCGCCCTTGACCGTGCCGATGACGACCCTGCCCCTGGACCCCAGGTCCTCTCCGGCCAACTGGGGCTTCAGGATCTCGACCGCGGCGCTCATGGCTTTGGCCGCCATCAGAACCTCGGGGATGAACATCTCCTCTTTTTCCATTCTTTCGCCGACCGCGTCCATGCCGGCAATCAGCCCCTGATCGAGAAGGTCTTTGGCGGGGACGCCCTGGCTCAGCGCGCTCTTCACGAGCTCCAGCACCCGGCCTTCATCGCAGGCAATCAGAGCGTCGGTAATCGCTTGGAAATTAAACATCAGGTTTGCTCCTCTGTTGGTTGAAGGGTTTCAGGGTGCGCGTGTTCATGCCCGAAAAGGGGTGGAGGCGTCCATCGGTTATGACGGGGTTAGGGACAGCCGCAGCAACTGGCGGGCATCGGCAACTTTCTCAAACTGCCAGATCAACTGCAGCAGCTCATGCGCCCGGGCCTGGCCGACCACGGGCGCGGCCAGCCAGATGAATTTCTCTTTGAGCTCGGTGTCGGTCGGCAAGGTGTCCGGCGGTTCCCAGCGGGCCTCGACCGGCCCGGAGTCGAATCTGCGCCCCGCGCGGGTTATGATTTCCACTGACGCCATGGCCTTGGCCGGGAACCGGTCCTCGAACGCCGCTTCCACCTCCACCTCCAGCCGGCCGGCCAGGTCGAGGATATCCCGGTCGAACAAGCGCGGCGGCAGCACCTGGGACGGCCCGACCACTCCGTCCAGCAGCGCGGCGGCCACGGGGAAAGCCAGGTTGTACTGGGCCTCCTCGGTGTTGCGCGGCGGCCGGCGGGTGAGGCTCGCGGCGGCCTTGAAAGTGCGTACTCGGACCGCGGCCAGCTCCGCCGGATCGAGGTGATGTTCCCTCACCAGCTTGAGGCAGCCGGCCACGGCGGGCTGAGCCCAGCGGCAAGCGGCATAGGGCTTGAAATAAAGGTTCAGGATTTCGTACGTCGTGCCCAGCTCCGTCAGCCACTCCTTTTTCGGGGAGTCGCTGAAAAAAGGCTCGACCCCGGTAAAGCCGCGGCGCGCCATCATAACCGAGGCCAGGCCGGTCATGTTGCCCCAGCCCAGAGAATCCTTTCCCATGCAGGGAACGTCGATGCCCTTTGCCATGGGCGCGATGGGGGCATGGTACTCGGCGGTGCCCAACGCTTCCCGCAGGTGGTTGCGGTCGAGGCCCAGCAGGCGGCCTGCGGCCGCTGCGGTGGCCACCGCCCCCCAGCTGCCTGAGGAGTGGTAGGTGGGGTAGGCGGCATGCCGGATAAGGCCGGCGCGGATACCGATTTCATATCCGATGGCGAGGGCCGTCAGAAAATCGGTGCCGGAGCTGCCCCCTTTCACCTCCAGGGCCGCCAGCAGGCCGGGCAGGAAACTGGCGCCGGGGTGGCCCTTGACGAGGCGATAGCCGTCGTCGATGTCCAGGGCGTTCTGGGAAAAGCCGTTGGCCAGCGCCGCGCCGACAAAGGAGACACGCTCGCCGGACACCACGATCGTGGCCTGGTCGCCGGCGAAGCTCTCGCGGGCGACCTCGGCCATGATGTCGCCCACGGGTGTGCGCCGGCCGGCAAGAAGCGCTCCCACGAGGTCTAGCAGGCAGCGCCGGGTCTGGTGCTGCACCGACGCCGGCAGATCGCCCCACAGGATACCGCCGATAAAATCGAGGGCCAGCTCCGTACCCTGGGTCCAGTGTCTGTTCATGTGAGGCATCCTCTTGCCCCCTCCCCCGGCCCCTCCCGCGAGGGGAGGGGAGAAGGGAGGGCAGCCTCTTTGAGTATCAGGCTCCGAGAGGCATCAAGGACGGGGCATTCCTATCCCGTGAGCTCTCAAACCGTTGGCCGTTTGCTTTATAACAGCCCCGCCTTCGTGAGCCACTCCCTGGCCACATCCTTGGCCGCTTTCTTCTCGCCGTCCACCTGGAAGTTCAGCTCGGTGATGGTCTTGGTGTCGAGCTTCTGGGACAAGGGCGCGAAGATCTTGGCCAGCTCAGGGTAGGCGGTCAGGGTTTCCTGGCGTACGACCACGCAGGGGTTGTAGACCGGGAAGTAGCCCTTGTCATCCTGAAGCACCAGCAGGTCGAACTCCTTGATCCGGCCGTCGGTGGAAAACCCCATGGACACCTGGACCTGGCCGTCCTTGAGCGCCTTGTAGAGCAAACCCGGGTCCATCTTGATGATCTTGTCCTCGGGGAACTTGAAGTCATAGGCCGCCTGCAGCGGTTTGTAGCCGTCCGGGCGGGAATAGAACTCGGCGTTCAGCCCGAAAGCGACCTTGTCGGGGTTTTCCTTTACGAATTTCGCCAAATCCGAGATGGTCTTGATGTTCAGCTTGGCGGCATCGGCGCTTCGCATCATCAGGCAGTAGGTGTTGTTGAAAGGGATCAGCGGCAGCCAGACCATGCCGTTTTTCTCGTCGAGCTTCTTCACTTCCTCGTAGCATTTGACCGGGTCGGTAATGGGCGCGGGCGCCTTGAGGATCGTGATCAGGCCGGTGCCGGTGTACTCCATGGCGATGTCGATCTGCTTGTTGACCAGGGCTTCGCGCACCACGAGCGTTCCGCCGAGACCTGTTTTGTCCTCGACTTTAAAGCCGTTCTTCTCGAGGAGCTGAATCATGATCTGGCCGAGCAGCCGCTGTTCGCTGAAGGCCTTGGAGCCGACCACCATCTTCTTTTCGGCGGCCGCGGCCGGAAACACCAACGCCAGGGCCACCCCCATCACACATGCCGCCATCAGCATCTTGCGCATAACTGTACCTCCTTTGGTTGGGTGGTTGAGTGTATTCATCCGTGGGAGCGGCATCTTGCCGCGATATCCGTCGATCTTCAAAATTGAATCGCGGCGGGTAGCCGCTCCCACAACAAACGCCTTAACGGTCGCTCACTCGCTCCGCGGGATCCCCGGGGAGATGATCAGATTCTCAAGTCGTTCGAAGCTCCAGTTCAGAAAAACGGCCAAACAGGCCGTGGGCACGGCGCCGGCCAGCATGAGTCCGGCATCCACCATGGCCAGTCCGCTGAAAATCAAGTCGCCCAGGCCGCCGCCGCCCACCAGGAAGCTCATGGCGGCCGTGCCGACGTTGATGACGACGGCCGTGCGGATGCCGGTCAGAATGATGTACATGGCATTCGGGACCTCCACCTTGAAGAGCACCTGCCGTGAGGTCATGCCCATGCCGCGGCCGGCGTCCACCAGGGCCGGGTCCACTTGAAAGATGCCCGCCACCGTGCTGCGAACAATGGGCAGGAGGCTGTAGACCACCAGCGCGAAAATCGCTGTCTTGCGGCCGATCCCCAGATAGGTCATGGCGATGGCGATCACGGCGAGCGAAGGCACGGTCTGGCAGATCCCCAGCAGGTTCAGGATCGTCTCACGGTAGCGCCGCATGAAGCCGCGGGTGAGCACGATGCCGACGGAGAGCCCGAGCGACACGGCGATGGAGGCGGAGATGAACACGAGCTGCAGGTGTTGGATGAGCAGGCGATAGATGTCCCGGGGGTTCTCTCTGGCGAAATTCAGGTAGCCGCGCCGCTGCGCCTCCACTCCGAGAACGAAGGCCAGAATCACCGCCAGCATCGTCAGGTAATTTCCTCGCCGGTTTTCGCGTTTCACAGGATCCTCCCGGCGGCGGTGATCCTCCCCCAGTGCCCCCCGCGCTCGTCATAGGTGGTGCCGACGAGGGTGGACAGCGTGGTGGAGTTGAGCACGCCCTGAATGCGGCCGTCCTCGCCCACCACCACCAGGATCCCCAGATCGTAGCTGAGCATCTGGCTCAGGGCTTCCTTCAGGTTGCGTTCCGGCGAGACCGTGAGGGAGAGCCTGCGCGCCACGTCCCCGACCCGGCCTTTGTGGCCGCGCAGGTCGTACTGGTTGACGTAACCCAGCAGTTTGTGCTCTCTGTCGGCCACGATCAGGAAAGCCAGATCGCTCTTGATCATCTCCTCGAGCACTTTTTCACTCGCGTCCTCGTTCCTGCAGTGCACCGGGTTTGCCATCATGGCGTCCTTGACCTTGAGCAGGTTGAGACGCTTGAGGATCCGGTCCGCTCCGACAAAGCTCTTTACGAATTCGTCGGCCGGGCGATTGAGCAGTTCATCCGGCAATCCGGCCTGAACGAGGCGGCCCTCCTTGAGCAGGACGATCCGCTGGCCCATCTTGATCGCCTCGTTGATGTCGTGGGTGACGAAGATGATCGTTTTCTTGAGTTTCTCCTGGATCCTGAGAAACTCGTCCTGCAGAACCTCGCGGTTGATGGGGTCGATGGCGCCGAAGGGCTCGTCCATGAGCATGGTCGTCGGGTTGGCGGCCATGGCTCGCGCCACACCGATCCGTTGGGCCTGCCCGCCGGAAAGCTGCCGCGGGTAGCGGTTTCGAAACGATTTCGGTTCCAGGTTGACCAGCCCGAGGAGTTCGTCCACGCGCGCGTCGATCTTCGCCCGGGGCCAGCCCAGAAGCTTCGGCACCGTGGCGATGTTGTCCCGGACGGTCATGTGGGGGAAAAGACCCACCTGCTGGATGGCGTAGCCGATGTTCCGCCGCAGCTCGATCGGGTCGAGCCCCATGATGTCCTGGCCATTCACGGAAATAGTGCCGGAGGTCAGCGGGATCAGGCGGTTGATGAGGCGCATCAGGGTGGTTTTGCCGCAGCCGGAGGGCCCGATGAAGACGCAGATTTCGCCTTCCGGCACGGTCAGGCTGACGTTGTCCACGGCCGGCTGGGTGGCCCCCGGGTAAATTTTGGTGACCCGTTTCAGTTCAATCACGTCGCAGCCCCTTGCTGACCAGTGTTTTTTCCAAACGACCGAAAAGAAAGTCGGCCAGGATCGCCATGACGGAGACGGCCACCGCGCCGGCGTTGATCATGGCGTCGTAGGTCTGGGTGATGCCGTTGAAAATGTACTGGCCCAGGCCACCCGCGCCGATGTAGGCCGCTATGGCGCCGATGCCGATCGACATGACCACGGCCACGCGCACGCCCGAGAAAATGACGCCGAGCGACATGGGGATCTGGATCTTGAAGAGCACCTGCGCCCGGGTCATGCCGTTGCCGAGCCCGGCGTCGATGATGGCCGGGTCCACGCTGCGGATGGCGGCGTAGGTGGAACGCAGGATCGGCAACTGGGAATAGAGCACCAGGGCGATGATCGCGGGTACGGTGCCGATCCCGTGGCCGAATACGGATAGAAACGGGATCATCAGCCCGAAGAGGGCCACGGAGGGAACGGTCATCATGATCCCGGCAAGGTAGAGCACGGTGTCCGCGAGGCGGCGGTTAAAGGCCAGATAGACGCCCAGCGGCACCCCCGTGGCGATGGCGATCGCGAGCGCAACGCCGACAAAAACCGTGTGCTGCCAGGCCAGGTGCACCAGCTCGGACCAGTTGCGCACTATGAAATCGTAAGTGCTCACGCCCCTCCCTTGGCTCAAGGCGTTTAACGCCGCCGCTGCATGGTTCGCAGCGGGCGTGGCCGGCTCCCGGCGGCGATAAAATCAAAGACCCGCCAAGGAGGAACTCCCGCAATCGGATCGAGGCTGTCTACAGCGACAGTATCTCTTTGTATTTGTTCCGCAGAGAACGGTCGATCTCCTGCGGCAAATAGGAAGCCTCGGGCGCTGAAAGGATCTTCTTCGCCATCTTCCGGGCGCGCTCGCGGGCATCCGGCTTGCCTTCCTGCTCCCATTTGGTGCGGCTTTTCCGGTCGGAGACGCCGTTGCCGGGGTAGTACTCGGTGCGCATGTGCTTCAGGGTGTGGGCGTGGGTCATGAAATTGCCGCCCGGACCCACGGCGTCGATCACTTCGAGCGCCAGGTGCTCGGGGTCCACGTCGATGCCCTTCAACACCTTGCAGGCCATGCCGATGATCTCGTCATCGATGACGAACTGCTCGTAGGCCACGCCGACCATGGAGTCCAGCATTCCGGCGGCGTGGTGCACGTAATTCGAGCCGCCCATGGCCGCGAGCAGGGTCGTCATGCCCTTTTCCCAGGCGGCCTGCTGGTCCGGAATTTTGGCATCCGTTAGCGCTGAGGAGTTGTAGTTGGGAACTTCGATGTGCCGGGCCATCTGGTGGATGGCCGCGTTCATCATGCCGCACTCCACCGCTCCGCCCAGGTAGCCCATGGTGTTCAGGTTGGCCCGGCCGGGGATGCCGCCGTAAAGCAGCGGCGCCCCGGGGTGGGTCAACTGGCAGATGGTGATCCCGGCGAGCTGCTCGGCATGGATCTGGGCCAGGGTGGCGGCCATGGTGATCGGCGAGGTGGACCCGGCCATGGGTGCGCACGAGAGGGCCACGGGGATGCGCTGGCGGTTCGCCTCCTGCATGATCCGAGTCGAGGCCGTGCAGAGCTTGAGCGGGCTGATGGCAAACGAGGTGATGATGGAGATGAAGGGTTTTTCAGTGAGCTTTTCGCTGCCGCCGGCCACCGTGGCGGCGAGGTCCAGCACCTTGTGAAGGCCCTCGATGTTGTTCACCCCGGACATCACGTGCTTGCCGGTCCCCTTCAGGCAGGCGTAGAACATGTTCACATCATAGGCGTCTTCGGTGATGTCCGTGGGGATACAGGGTCGCAGGAAGAAATGGATGTTGTCCAGCTTGTCCACCAGGCGTGCCAGCAGATAGAGATCCTTCAACGTGGTGGGGCGGTATTCGCCGGTTTCGAGATCGATGATGCGGATGGCCGCACCGCCCGTGCCCAGGTGCACCCGGTCCTGCGTGAGATCGAGGTCGTTCTTCCCGCCTCGGCCATACAGGGTCACCTGCCGCGGCGCCTTGCGGATCTGTTCGGCCACGACGTTTCGCGGAAACCGAACCCGTGCAGCCGAGCGGTCGAGACTGGCGCCGGCCTTCGCCAGCATCTGCAGGGTGTCCTCGAGACCGGATTCATATGTGAAGCCGATTTTTTCCAGAATGGCGAGAGCGGCCTCGTGGATAGTGGCGATGTCCTTCTCGGACAGCGGCCGGTACTGGCCTCCGGATAAACCTCTCAAGTCCATCTTGTTCTCCTTGGTGGCCTCGCTATTTCGGCCGATGGAAGGCTCGCGGTCAAAACGACGAATTTGAATGTACCGGCCGGTGCGCCTTGAGGTGTTTCAGGCAGCAGAGGTTGCGGCCGGCCAGCGCTTCTGCCACGATAATGGGACCGATGTTAACCTCGATTCGGAATTTCTATTTCAAATGAAATGAAACTTGTCAAGAAAATTAAATTCATATACATTTCCTAGAAAAAGAGTAATAAGATAATTGCATGAAAAAATCTTGAAATAAATTAGTGTTGATAAGTTTGATAGTAT
>CAZLSV010000006.1:42730-80956 GCA_964562235.1 uncultured Desulfatibacillum sp. | reverse complement strand
TTGTCAAGAAAATTAAATTCATTTTTTATTTATTATTTTCCCACGGTGTTTGGCGGCGAATAAACAAGTGCTCCCGAGAGGTCGTGTTGCCGGCCACGAACGGAGGGTTTCCGTTGTCATCATTTATTTGGTGACGAGGGCTCGTGTGCCGAAATCCATAATACATGAATAAATACAGTTATATAAAAGCATATTCCGACAAGACCCACGCCCGACCGCGACGGCTGATGCCGCGCGGCCACTCAGGGCTAAAGGCTGTTGACAAGATCGGCAAAAGCAGGTAGGGCAACTATGGCTGTAATGATAAAATGATTTCACTTCATTACATTTGAAACATTTAATTTTAGGCAGGTGGTATATGGTCACTGCTTCGCTGCTGAAGCTGATTTCAGACCGGCATTCCGAGCTCACCCCGAAGGCGCGCCTGCTCGGCAGTTTTGTCGTCGAAAATCCCGGCAGGGCTATTTTCATGACCACAAAGGAGCTGGCGCGTGCCACGGGAGTCAGTGAGGCGACGGTTATCCGCTTTGTCACCCAGCTCGGCTTCGAGGGTTACAGCGACTTCCTTCAGCAACTGCGGGACATTGTCGACACGAAGTTGACGCTGCTTGAACGAGTGGACCTGACCGACATGAATGCGCCCGACTCCGAGCGGCTGCGGCGGGTGGTGCATGCGGAGGTTGACAACTTAAAGCAGCTTTACGACAGCCTGGACATGGCGGCCTTCAACCAGGCCGTCGAACTTCTGCACGGCAGCGACAACATCTATGTGATCGGCTCTCGTCTGTCTTATATCTTCGCTTATTTTCTCGGATGGTCGCTGACAAAAATCCGAAAAAACATTAACATCCTGCGCGGCAGCGATTCGGCGAGCATGGACTTCCTCACCATCGCCCCGGAGGCGTCGTTGGTGGTCATCTTCGCCACCACCCGCTACCCCAACGAGCTGATCCGGCTGGGCAAGCTCGCCAAGCGTCTCGGCCACACGCTTCTCGTGATCACAGACGGGGCACTCTGCCCGCTGATCCCGTTTGCGGACCTCTCGATCGTTGCGCCGTCCCGCCACATCCCGTTCACAGGCAGCCCGACGACCCTTCACTGCCTGATAAACTTTTTCGTCGCGGCCATCGCCGCGCGCTGCGGCGTGGGCCTGAAGCCGCACCAGGAAAAGCTGGAAAAGGTCTATCTGGAAAACGATCTCTTGTTCAACCTCAGATAGGTCTGGCAACACCATTCGAGTTTTCGAATGCAACGGCTTAAACACGAAACAAAAGGGGGGCTGAAAATGAAAACCAACGTCGTTCGCATTTCCTTGCTGTCCATCCTGATCGCCGGATTGCTGGGGGGCCTTGCCGGCGCGGCCGATCTGGCAAAAAATCAGGCGCTGAATATCGCCTTCGATGCCGGGGACCTCAAGAGCCTCGACCCCCACCGCGCGGCGGCGACCGCCGACCGCGCCATCGTCGACATGATGTTCAACGGGCTGGTGCGCTATCCGCCGGGCAACCAGGTCAAGCTGGAGCCCGACATCGCCGAATCCTGGACCTTGTCGCCAGGCAAAAAGGTGTGGCACTTCAAACTGCGCAAAGGGGTCTTCTTCCACCCCTACGCCGGGAGCCCGAACGGTTATGAATTGACCTCCGAAGACGTGGTCTTTTCCCTGAAGCGCGCCGCCAACAAGGACACTTCCGCCTACGCAGGGGACTACAGCGGGATCAGCTTCGAGGCGGTCGACCCGCTCACGGTGAAGATCTCCATCGACAAGCCCATATCGGACCCGCTGTTCCTGGCCAAGCTCGCCAACTACACCGGGGGTTTCATCGTTTCCAAGAAGGCCATCGAGGCCAACGGCGAGGAGTGGTTCAAGACCAACCCGGTCGGCACCGGAGCCTTCAAGTTCGAGTCCTACGAGCCCCGCCAGAAAGTGGTGCTGGCGGCAAACCCCAAGTACTTCCGCGGCGCTCCCGTGCTGAAGAAGGTTACCGCCCGGTTCATGCCCGATGTCAGCTCCCGGGAATTCGGGCTTCAGACCGGTGAGCTGGACATCATCGAAGGCCTCAAGGAAGACAAGTGGATCGAGAAAGTGTCCACGTTCAAGGATGTCAAAGCGCCGACCTTCGGCCCCTGCGAAACCCAGATGCTCTTTTTCAACATGAGCATGCCGCCTTTCAACGACTTGCGGGTCCGCAAGGCCTTCTCCTACGCCCTTTCACGCGATCTCATCGCCAACTTCATGGGCAAGAGCCTGGCGGTGCCGATCTACTCCCCGTCGCTGGCGCCCCCTGCGCTCGGCGCGCTGACCAAGGACGAGGCGCTCAAGGCCGGGGTCGTCTACGACAACAATGTCGAACAGGCCAAGAAACTGCTCGCGGAAGCCGGCTTCCCGAATGGGCTTAAAACCGAGGCCATCGTCAGCGAGATGTCCAGCAGCTACCAGAAGCCGATGGTGGCGATCCAGGCCCTGGTGCGCAAGGCCGGCATCGACATGCAGGTCAAGGTGGTGGACCACGCCTCGTTTCACAGCAAGATCCGCGAGAACGCGAGCCCCATCGTCTACTACGCATCCTGGCGGCCGAACGAGGATGTTTACCTGACCCAGTTTTACTTCTCCGACTCCGTTGTTCAGAAAGGCAAAAAGCCCATCACCAATTTTTCGCACTACGGACTGGTGGATGCCAACGGAGACGGCAAAGTCGACTCCGTCGATTCGCTCATCGAGCAGGCGCGCTGGGAGCTCAACGCCCAGAAACAAGAGGCCCTGTGGAAGGAGGCCCAGATCCAGATCCTGAAGGACGTGGTGTCGGTCCCGATCATCCGGCTGAAGTACACCTTCCCGCAGAAGTCCTATGTGGACCTGGGGTACCCGCTGGAGTGGGCCTGGCAGACGTATTCGCCGCAGATCACCGAAAAGACCCGGATTCTGGCGAAAAAATAGAAAAATGGATTCAAGGGGACCAGGGGTCGGGGGTTTAAAGGGTTATGAAGATGGGCAAAGTCCCTCTTCATTTGAACCCTTGACCCCTCGAATCCTCGAACCCTGAGCCGCTTCCCTGACAAAGTCGGCTGAAGCGGAACCCGGGCCCGGGCACGATTGACAATGTAAATCCAATCCGGACAACCACCCATGTTCCAATACGCCATGCGCAGGATTCTGATCAGCATCCCCATTCTGCTGGTCGTGCTCACGTTGGTGTTCGTGGTGGTGCGGGTGCTGCCGGGGGACCCGGCGGTGGCGGCGCTGGGCGACCAGGCCAGCAAGGAGGCCGTGGACGCCCTGCGCGCCAAGATGGGCCTGAACGACCCCCTCTGGCTGCAGTACCTGAAGTTTCTGGGAAAGCTCTGCCAAGGGGACCTGGGGACTTCCATCATCAGCGGATTTCCGGTGGCCGCCCAGATCGCCAGCGTGGTCCCCTACACCCTGGAGCTGACGTTTGCGGCGGTCTTCCTCGGCTACCTGTTCGGCATCCCGCTGGGGATCTCGGCCGCTGTTCGCCGCAACAGTTTCGTGGACTACTTCAACCGGGTTTTTTCGCTGCTGGGGCTTTCAGTCCCGGCTTTTTACCTGGGGATTCTTCTCATCCTCGTCTTTTCCGTCAAGCTGAGGCTTTTTCCCGTGGTGGGCGGGGGCGAGTTTTGGGATCTTGAAGACAACCTGACCCACCTGGCCCTCCCGGCGCTGGCGCTCGGCATGATGATGACGGCCTATGTGACGCGCATGACCCGCTCCTCGATCCTGGACATCATGCGGGAAGATTACGTCCGCACGGCGCATTCCAAGGGCCTTTCCGACCGCAAGATCCTCTACAAGCACGTGCTGCGCAACGCGCTGATCCCCATCGTCGCCCTGGGGGGGCTGTACGTGGTCGTGCTGATCGGCTCCTCGGTGATGGTGGAAATCGTTTTCTCCCGGCCGGGTCTCGGCAAGCTGCTGGTCGGAGCCATCAAGCAGCGGGATTACACAACCCTGCAATCCGTCATGGTCTTTTATGCATTCCTGGTGGTGGCGTTCAACCTGATCACGGAAATGGCCTATGGGCTGGTGGACCCGCGCATAAAATACAACTGATGCGAAAAGAAATTACTCAAAGCACGCGGATGTGGCTGGCGTTTCTCCGGAACCGCACGGCCGTCGCGGGAGGGGCGATCGCCGCCCTGATCTTCCTGACGGCCATCTTCGCACCCGGGATCGCGCCTTACGACCCGCTCGACCAGGACCCGCTCTTCCGGCTCGAGCCGGGAAACGAGGAGCACTGGCTGGGGACGGATGACTTCGGCCGGGACGTGCTCTCGCGCCTGATCTGGGGCAGCCGGATTTCGCTCGTGATCGGTTTCGCATCCGTATTGATCGGAATGATCGCCGGCACCACCCTGGGGATGATCGCCGGCTACTACCGGGGCCGGGTGGAGACTCTGATCATGCGCGGCATCGACGTGTTGATGAGCTTCCCGGACCTGATCCTGGCCGTGGCCATCACGGCCGCCCTCGGCGCCACCTTGATCAACCTGGTCATCACGCTCGGCATCGTGATGACCCCGGGATTCGCCCGCATGGCGCACAGCGCCCTGCTCTCCATGCGGGAGCGGGAATTCGTGCTGGCGGCCCGGGCCCTCGGCGCCCGGGACCGCCGGATCATCTTCAGGCACATCTTCCCCAACATCTTCGGCGAACTGCTGGTGGCCGCCACGCTCTGGGTCGGTGTGGCCATCCGGTTGGAAGCGAACCTGGCCTTCATCGGCCTGGGAGTCCAGCCCCCGACCCCCACCTGGGGCAACATGATCCGCGAAGGGGTGGACGTGCTGATCAATGCCCCGGGGATTTCGGTTTACTCCGGGCTTTGCATTCTCATCACGATCCTGGCCTTCAACATGCTGGGCGACGGGGTGCGGGACATGATCGACCCGCGTTTGAGGGGCATCTGAATCTCTCAGGGAGTCTCCGCTGTGAACGACATCCTGCTGGAAGTCAACCACCTTAAAACTTACTTCTTCCTCGACGAGGGGGTGTCGCAGGCCGTGGACGGGATGGATTTCCGCATCCTCAAGGGCAAAACCCTGGGAATGATCGGCGAATCGGGCTGCGGCAAGAGCGTGTCCGCCCTCTCCATCCTGCAGCTGATCCCGATGCCGCCGGGCAGGATCATCAGCGGCGAGATCCTCTTCGACGGGCAGGACCTGCTGCACAAAAGCCGGGAGGAGATCAAAAAAATCCGCGGCAACGAGATCTCCATGATCTTTCAGGAACCCATGACCTCGCTCAACCCCGTGTTCACCATCGGCGATCAGATCATGGAGCCGATCCTGCTGCACCAGAAAGTGGACAAGGCGCACGCGCGGCGGATGGCGATCGAAATGCTCGACCTGGTGGGCATCCCATCCCCGGCCCAGCGGGTGGATGAATACCCCCATCAGCTCTCCGGCGGCATGCGGCAGCGCGCCATGATCGCCATGGCGCTCTCCTGCAAGCCCAAGCTGCTGATCGCCGACGAACCCACGACGGCGCTGGACGTCACCATCCAGGCCCAGATCCTGGCCCTGATCAAACGCATCAAAAAGGAAATCGGCATGGCCGTGCTGATGATCACCCACGACTTGGGGGTCATCGCCGAAACCGCCGAGGACGTGGTGGTGGCCTATGCCGGAAAAGCGGTTGAATACGCGGATGTGCTCACGATTTTCAAGTCCCCTGCCCATCCGTACACCCAGGCGCTTTACAACTCGATCCCGCGCTTGACGGACACCCAAAAACGTCGCCTGGAGGTGGTCTCGGGCATGGTGCCGAACCCCCTGGAGTTCCCGCCCGGCTGCCGCTTCCACCCGCGCTGTAAACACGTTAAAGCCTTCTGCCGCACGGACGAGCCACAGCTGGTATCGATTTCGGAAAACCATCGGGTGCGCTGCTTTATGCACGATCCGGAAAGAAAAATGTGCTTTTAGTTCCCAAGGGGTCGAGGGTTCAACAGTTCAAGTGAGAAGGAATGGAAGCATTAGTTGAAGTACGAGACCTGAAGAAGCACTTCCCGATCCACCAGGGCATCTTGTCCCGGGTCGCCGGCCAGGTGCAGGCCGTGGACGGCATCAGTTTTTCGATCGCCCGGGGCGAGATATTAGGGCTCGTGGGCGAATCCGGGTGCGGCAAGACCACGGCCGGCCGACTCATCGTCAAGCTGATCGAGCCGACGGCGGGCGAAATCCTGTTCGAGGGCCAGGACATCGCCCCGGTGACCGGCAGCGCGCTGCGTTCCTTACGGCGGGACATGCAGATCATCTTCCAGGACCCCTACGCCTCGCTCAACCCGCGCATGACGGTCGGAGAGATCATCGGCGAGCCGCTGCTCATCCATGGGATCGCACGGGGCAAGGAGGCCGAGGAGCGCGTGACGCATCTGCTCCAAACCGTGGGGATGGAACCGTTTTACGCCACGCGCTACCCGCACGAGTTCTCCGGCGGCCAGCGCCAGCGCATCGGCATCGCGCGGGCGCTGGCGCTCAACCCCAAACTGATCGTGTGCGACGAGCCGGTCTCCGCGCTGGACGTCTCCATCCAGGCCCAGGTCATCAACCTCCTGGAAGACCTTCAGGTCAAGTTCAAGTTGACCTACCTGTTCATCGCCCACGACCTGAGCGTCGTCAAGCACATCTCCAACCGCGTGGCGGTGATGTACCTGGGCAAGATCGTCGAAACGGCCCGGACCCAGGACCTTTTCCAGCAGCCGCTGCACCCCTACACCGAGGCCCTGCTCTCCGCCGTCCCGGTACCGGACCCGACCATCGAGCGCCGGCAGATTGTTCTGAAAGGCGATGTCCCCAGCCCGATCAACCCGCCTTCCGGCTGCCATTTCCGCACGCGCTGCCCCTATGCCGAGGGCATCTGCAGCGCGGAAGAGCCGCCCCTGCTCGAGCTGTCCCCCTATCACTGGGCCGCCTGCCATGTCGTCGCTCGTTCCATGGCGAATCCTGGATGATATAAGGGCAGTCCCACCGGCCGCACTCCCCGCCCCGAATCAGGGGCCTGGAGCTCTTCTCTCCTGTACTTCCCTTCACCGCTGCGTCAAGAAGCCGGCGGGAAATCCTTGCGCAGCCCTCTGCCCGCAACCCGATACCCGCCGCAAAACATATAATTTACTGTAATTTCAAGGTGTTTTATTTTGGGCGCGTAGCGGCAAAGTGGCACAGTCCTTGCTGCATCCAACGGGTATTTTGAAATATTCCAAAGCACCCCCTTTTCATGGGAAGTGGAATGAGGCCATGACCGTGAGCATGCAGGGTCTAAAGCGGGGCTCATTCGATCTGATCAGCGGCGGGCGGGGCGACGAAATGGGACGTGAATTGTCCCGAAAGATCGTCGTCTTCAATGCCTTTTCCCTGATCGGCATTTTCAATCTTCTCCTGCTCGGAACGCTCGCCTACTTCCAGAAGACATACTGGCTCGCCGCCTTGGATTACTGCGCCAGCTTCACCCTCGGTTTTCTGATCATCTACCTGCGCAGAACCAATGACTACAAGTCGGCATTCTATGGCGGCGTCGGGGTCGTGGGGGCGCTCTATTACTACCTGCTCTTTACCGGCGGCGTGAACAACACGGCCCACGTCTGGTGCTTCACCTTTCCCCTGATCGCCTCGTTCGTCCTCGGGTCCCGACCCGGGCTTGTCGCGACCTTTATGCTTCTACTCCCCGCCGTTGTCTTCTTCATGTGCGAGAACCCCCCGAGCCCCTTCACGACCTACTCGTGGGATTTCAAGGTGCGCTTCATCCCCTCTTTCCTCGTCGTCACCGCCTTCGCCTACTTCTTCGAAAGGACCCGGGAGAAAGCCACCACAAGGCTCGAGGGCGTCAACGGAGAACTCAAGCGCACGGTTTCCGTCCTGAAGGAAACCGAGGAGAAGCTGAGGCGGGCGGGCGAAGCGCTCGAGCAACAGGTGGAAGAGCGCACCGCGCAACTGAACCGGACGAACCTCCAGCTGGCCGGTGAGATGGAGGAGCGCAAGCTCTTTGAAAACGCGCTCATGGAGTCGGAAAAAAAATACCGGACTCTTTTTGAGGAGTCCGTAGAGGCGATGAGCGTTTCCCGGGATGGCCGGATGATCGACGTCAATCCTGCCTGGCTCACCCTGCACGGATACACCGACAAGGAGAGCATCCTGGGAAGAAATGTCATGGAGTTCATCCTCCCCGAGGATCGCCACATCCTGGCCGAGCGTCGGAAAAAGTGGCCGCACCATGGCCACCGTTCCTACCAGATCCGGGACGTCCGGCGCGATGGGGGCATCGTCGACATCGAGGTCTGCGCCAGCCGGATCACGCTCACCGGGCAGGAGGCCATTCTCACTACGCTGCGCGACATCACTGAAAAGATGCGAAGCGAGCTGGAAAAGAAAGCCCTCGAGGAGCGGCTCGTCCGCTCCGAGAAAATGGAAGCCATCGGGACCTTGGCCGGAGGCGTCGCCCACGACCTCAACAACATCCTGGGCGGCATCGTCGGTTATCCCGATTTGCTGCTCATGGACCTGCCGGAGGAGAGCCCTCTGCGCCGAGGCCTCGTCACGATCAAGACTTCGGGCGAAAAGGCCGCGGCCATCGTCCAGGACCTGCTCACCCTCGCGCGACGCGGCGTGCCCGTCATGGAGCCCGTCGGGCTGAACCGAATCACCTCCGACTACATAGGAAGCCCGGAGTTCGAGAAACTTTGCTTTTTCCATGCCGGCGTGCGCATCGAAAGCGATCTGGCCCCGGACCTGCTGCCCATTCAAGGCTCCTCTGTTCACCTCTCCAAAGTCGTGATGAATCTTGTTTCCAACGCTGCCGAGGCCATGCCCCATGGCGGCACCATCCGCATCGAGACCTATAACCAGTATGTCGACAGGGCCACCCGCGGCTATGAACCGGTCTCCGAGGGTGAGTACATCGTCCTGAAGGTTTCCGACACGGGGGTCGGAATTCCGCAGAGTGACATCAAGAAGATCTTCGAGCCTTTCTACACGAAGAAAGTCATGGGGCGAAGCGGAACGGGCCTGGGCATGGCGGTCGTCTGGGGCACGGTGAAGGATCACAAGGGTTACATCGACATCGAGAGCGTGGAAGGCAAGGGGGCCACGTTCACGCTCTATTTCCCCGCGAACCGTGCGGCGGCCCACCCGGAGGGCCGGAAGATCTTCATCGACCAGTTCCTGTCAAAAGGGGAGGCCATTCTGGTCGTCGATGACGTCCCGGAGCAGAGGGAACTCGCGTCGGCCATGCTTAAGAAACTGGGCTACCTGACCGAGACGATAGAAAGCGGGGAGAAAGCGGTCGAGTATCTGAAGAAAAAGCCTGCCAGCCTTGTCGTCCTGGACATGGTCATGGAGCCCGGCATCGACGGTCTCGAGACCTACCGCAGGATCAGGGAACACCGCCCGGAACAGAAGGCGATCATTGTGAGCGGGTTCGCCGAAACGGCTCGGGTCAAGGAAGCGCAGAAACTGGGTGCCGGACCATATCTTAAAAAACCGTACACGCTGGAAAAAATTGCCGTGGCCGTGCGCCAAGAACTCGAACGGACGGCTTAGGCCAGGCAACGAAAACGATGCCGCGGGAGATCGATTCGTGGAAGTCAAGAGCAGAATGACCCGGGAAGAGATCCATGATTTCGGGGTCCAGATCGTCAGCGAGGAAATGACCCGGAACGGATTCGAGATTCTCGGCGCCAACCCGTCGCTTTCCGTGACCCCTCAGATCGTCGCCCGGAAAAATGGACGGCTGTGCTTTGTCGTCGTCCGGACCGATCTCTACCCGAACAAGGGAGCGCTCGCCGATGAAAGGGAGGTCCGCCACAATCTGGAACATGCCGAGCGCCACAACGCAACGTGTTACTTCGCCGGCGTCGGGATCTGCAACGCTGCGGCCACCGACGCAAGCGACAAGGAAGCGATGGGCACCCCTGTCAGGGACGGCGGGTTCTACGTGGCCTTCGACGGTCTGAAAATCATGACGACCATCGACCGCGTGGATATCGCGAGAACCAGCAGCGAACCGCCTGGAAAGGACAGGGTGGGCCGGGTGCGGGTGGAGGGAAGCACTTGTTGAACCGCTTACCCGTCTTCAGCGGTCGTCGATCAGGTGCGCGAAGAAGCCCAACTCCTTCGATCGCCGGTGGAACTCCTCCTGCGGCAGGTCGGCTTCCCCCGATTCCGCCACCACCAGGGACTCCTGGACGCACCCGGGGATCCAGTATTTCTCATAGCCGGGCAGCGGCGGCTTGAACTCTACACCGGTGCGCCCGATGGCGACTTTGTAGAATTTGACCGCGTCGGGCTTGACCGTGATCCGGGGGTGGGCGTCGTCGATCAGGATCGCCGTCTTCTTGAGATTCTCGTAATACGGCACCACGTCGTCCCCCCGAGGGGTCTGAACAACGATGAGATCGGCGCCCTTGAGCGTTTCCAGCCCTTCGGGACCGATCTCAACGCGTCCGTCGACGATCTTGATGTCGACCCCGATGGCCCCGTATCCTATTTCCCGGAGATTCCCGATGATCGCCTTGCCGATCTCACCCACGCCCAGGATGGCAACGGTCGTCCCGGCCCTGTGCACGCCGTGCCTTTCCGCCACCTGCTCGACCGTCTCCACCACGGAAAAAACCCTTCCCTTCAATCCGTAGACAAAGGGCTGCTCGTAAGGGAAATGGGACTTGAAGAACCGCGGCCCCTGGCCCGCGATGGCAATCGTTTTGGCTCCGGTCAAGGTCTTGACTCGTTTGAGGCGGGTCATGATATCCCCGACCAGCTTCCGGTCGGCTTTGAACTGGTCGGCCGTGTTCGGCACGGCCAGGATGAGCCCCCGCCCGTGCCGGTTTCCGGTGGTGATGAGGCCGGCCAGAAAAGGCTTACCCGTTACGAGATGCTTCGCCCACTTGAAGCCCGGCGGCAGATACCCGTCGATGTCCTTCTGGGAGCCCGGATAGACCGTGAAGATGCAGTTGAACTTGAAAAATCGGCACAGGAACAGCAGGGCGAGCAGCGGCCAGCGAAAAAGGATCGTGAATAGACCCAGGATCTGCCTCGACAATCTTTTCGCGTACATGGAGACCACCCCCCCCTTCCTGTGCTTCAAGTCCTGTTCTGATTCGGGCCGGCACGGAGACGCAGGGCAATAGCCGCCTAATATTTTTCCTGGGTTTATGCTGCAGCCGCATTGCATGGTTTGCCAGGGGATCGCCATATGCTACCAATGCAATCCATATTGGAGCTATCATGTTAGTGTTTTTTGTCAAGTGAAAATCCCATCATAATTCCGCAAAACCTACCACATAATGTGGCGTTATATGTCTTGACACACAAAACAAATTCTGCGATCATTTTGAGTCAAACACAAGATTCCTGCCCTCTTCCAATTCAAATAAAACCCTAACCCACACGATCAGGAGACTCCCATGGAGAACTACGCCGAAACGACCAAACAGACCTACGAGGGATGGGAGGAGTTTTACAGCAAACCGGTGGACGAGAAGCTGGAGTTCTACAAGATGAAGGGGCGCATCTTTGATGTGATCTTCGCCCAGCAGTTCGACCGGCAGTTCCTGGATGATCTCTGCGATCTCGCGGACAAGATCCGGCTGCTCGCAAAGACCCGATCCGGCGCGCGGAAGTTAAGCAGCCTGCTGCCGCACAAGCGGGCCATGCTCTACTTCGTGCAGCCGTCCACCCGGACGTTTCTGTCGTTTCAGAACGCCTGCTACCTTCTGGGCCTGAACGTCTCCGAAAGCCGCGGCACGAGCACCAGCTCCGAAGTGAAGGGCGAGTCCCCGGAGGACACGATCCGCACCTTCGCAAGCTACGTGGATCTGATCATCTCCCGGCACCCCGAAGCCGGTTTTGCCGAGAAGACCTCCTGGGTGCTGAACCAGACCGAACGGCCCGTTCCGGTCCTGAACGGCGGCTCCGGCCCGGACCAGCACCCGACCCAGGCCCTGCTCGACATCTACACCCTGCAGCGCGAGTTTCAGGCGATCGGCGGCCTCGACGGCAAGAAGATCGCCATGGTGGGGGACCTCAAGCGCGGCCGCACCGTGCGCTCGCTCTCCTACCTCATGAAAAACTACCAAAACGTCACCCTCTACTACGTGGCGCCCGAGGTCTTTCGGATGAAAGACGACATCAAGGCGTTTCTCAAGAAACACGCCATCCCCTTCCACGAAACCGAGGATTTCGAAAGCGTCATGCCGGAGGTCGATGCCATCTACATGACCCGGATTCAAAACGAGTACGCCGGGGACCCCAAAAACGAGACCGAGACCTTCCCGGCCTTCCACTTCAGGACCGAGCACCTATCCAGGATCCACGCCCACTGCACCATCATGCACCCCCTGCCCCGACGCTACGAGATCGACGTCGCGGTGGACAAGGACCCGCGCGCGGCCTACTGGCGCCAGGAGCGAAACGGCATGTGGATCCGCGCCGCCCTCATCGCCTACCTCTTCCGGGTGGAGCAGGAGATCCTGGCCGAGTTTGCCTGATGCGCTAACCCTGAGACAGCAGGGGGGCGTGGCCGCATCGCCTGAAGAATGGGCTGCGCCCCACCGCGGCGGGCACACCTTCCGCCTGCGCCGCATCAAGAGTTGCCATATTGCCGTTTTAATAATTGGATTTGGCAAGCTTCGGCGGGCGTCTGAGATACTCTTTCAGGAACGAATCGATGATTTTTACCCTCTCGGGCTTCAGAAACTCCCCTCCCCCATGATCCACGCCGTGCAAAATCACGAGAGTTACCGGCACATCCTTTTCCTTCAAGGCATTCGCAAAAGCTTCGCTCTGCTGGACGGGGACCGTTTTGTCCACGTCGCCATGCATGATCAAAAACGGTGGGTCGTCATTGGATACGTGAGTGATGGGGCTTGCTTTACGGGCTAATTCGGCAATCCCCTCGCCGCTACCGCCCAGCAACTGGGCAACCGGGTGCCCTGCCATGTCCGGATCCGTGCACACCCGCCTCAGGTCGGCACGTCCATACCAGTCAATCACCGCCTGTACCCGGCTGGATTCCGCCGGCGGCCCCGCTTCCCACTCGACCGTATCCCCCGCCGTGCCGAGCAACGACGCGAGGTGGCCTCCGGCCGAATCCCCCCAGGCGATGAAACGGTCGCGATCGATATTGTACTGCCTGGCATGTGCCCGCAGCCAGCGCACCGCCGCTTTGCAGTCTTTGATCTGAGCCGGAAACTTCGCGTCCTGGCTCAAACGATAATTGACGCTGGCAACCGCGTAACCTTTCGCGACCCAGGGCAATGGAATGCACCCGTCCTTGCTCCCATACTTCCATGCGCCGCCGTGGATCCATATGATCAGGGGAAAGGGGCCGTCGCCGTCAATCGGGATGTACAGGTCGAGCTTCTGCTTTTCATGACCCCCGGGCACATAAGCGAGATCTTTGTAAGCGGTTTTGCCCACGGGAGTTAAGAAAAGTTCCTCGCCGGGCTGAGGCTGCTGCGCGAAAGCGACGCCGAGCAGAAGGCAGGTGAACAAGAGCAGAAGAACCGAGTGTTTCATTGATTGAAAACCGCAACCAAGATTAAAGGATCCCCTGGAACGTTCCAGGTGAGTTCTCTCCGCTTTCAGCGGCCCGACGGCGCCAATTGACCAACTCAACTTCAACCCTAATACCTCAGCACCGGGGCGTCAACGAAAAATCCGGGAAGATTCTGCTCTTATTTCTTTGAGTTGGCGGCCTTCCAGGCCTTGATGAACTCCTCAAGGAAATCCCCGGCCGCGTCCCTGATCTCAGGCAGACGAGAGGTTATACCCAATTCGGCCGGGATCCTCAGCACGGTTGCCAAGACTTTCGTATTGTTGCGAGTCAACTTGACCGGTTCCATCAAGGCAAGCCGCATCGTATAGACATAACCGAGCGAGCATTTCATGGCATCCACATAGAGATAGAGCAGCGGGGCGTCCGGTTTGCTTTCGGCCTCTTCTTCCGACAAGGTTTTTATACCGGCCAAACGCAACCGGAGTTCCATGTCGCTCAGGAGGATGCTCCGGAACAACCCGTCCCGCTCGATCTCCGGCTTGATCCGTTCCACGGCCAACCGAAAACCGTCCAGGCCGCGCAGCAGTTCACGTTCCGCGGCGCTGAGCGCCGCAAAGGCGTGGGTTGATACGGACAGGGCTGCCAACAAAACCGCAAAAACAAAGACCCGCTTTTTCATAGACCCGATTCCTTTCGCTCCCCCACGAGGAGGTTCTGTCCGGCGGACTTGCCCGTCGGACATCCTGCCCCTATCGCGCCTTTCCCGGAGGCCGCCACGGCTCCGACTTGAACCACGCCACAATATAAGCGGTCAGCACCAGCAGACCGATACCGACTGCATTCACGACAAGGGTTTTCGGGATACTGCGCCCCCAGGCATCCAGGGCCATGCCCGCCGAAAACGACAGGGCGATCCCCGTGAGAAACACCGGCAGCGCCTGTTGGCCGCTCTTGACGATCGGTGCGGCATACTTGCTGCGAAGAGAGCCTTCGTGGCCCTTAAGAAGAGTCACCACAAGATAGGCCAGGCAGAGGAAATGTACGTAGCGCAGCACGCCCAAATCGGTCTTGCTTGCAAAAGGCCCGATATAAGCCTCCACGGAGTTCAGCAATGCCACGCTGGAGTAAAAAGGAAAATGGCAAAGGGGAATAGCCAAAATCACGTAAACGGCGCTCAATATCGTCAACCAGCGGCGGGGGGCCGGGGGCCAGATCCAGCCGGAGGCCAGGAAAAAACCAGTGTAAAACAACAATTGCCACGCAAAAGGGTTGAAAAACCAGGCCCGGTCAAATGTCAACTCGGCCGGCAATTCCCACCTAAACAGGTAGACGCAGAGATAAAGCGCGATGCTGGCAATTCCCGCGAGCGCCACATGCACCCGGGCGAGCAGCATCATGAACGGCATCATCGCCAGCACCACCATGTACATCGTCAGAATATCGAAATAGTTCGGCACCCATCTCAAGGCAAATAAGCCCAATAGGGCATCCTCGGGGTGCTCCAAAAAAAACGTGATGTTCAGAAGATCATCGTAGTCGACGCCGGTGTCCAAGTAGCGGTTTCCCGCAACGCAAAGCGTTGCGATAATGAAAAACAGCCCGAGGTTGCAGGCGTAAAGCTCGGCGACGCGCTTGACGACGCGAGCCGTACCGATGAAAAATCCAGAGCGGCTGAAAATTTTGCTGTAGGCCAGGGCGGCGGCGTAGCCTGAGACGAAAACAAAAATGTCCGCCGAATCGCTGAACCCGAAGGCCCCGGGCTTGTAACGCGCCAGCCAGTTGTCGGGCATGTGAGAGATAAAGATGATCAGCAGCGCCAGGCCGCGGAAAAAATCCAGCCGCATGTCACGCAGTTTGGGAGCAGGCGCAGTTTCAGCCATAATCGGGTTCGCTGGGTAAAGAGTGGGGGCCGGCGGGGCCGGCAGCCGGATTTATATTGCAGATCGTTACAAATGGCAACCTCCACCCCAGCCGCTGGTTGCTTTTTGGGCCAATGTTTGATTAGCTGAAACGGAATTCGAAAAAAATCCAGGTGCGAAGCAGATGACCAACGCGACCTTCAAGCGCTTTGATTTGAGCGGGAAAACGGCCGCCATCACCGGCGGCGGCGGTGATCTTTGCGGCCACATGGCCGAGGCCCTCGGCGCCATGGGCGTGAAGGTGGCCGTGCTGGACATCAGTCTTGAAAAAGCCGAGGCCCGGGCCCAGACCGTTCTCAAAGCCGGGGGCATCGCCGAGGCGTTTCGCTGCGACGTGCTCGATGCGGACCAGCTCCGGGGCTGCTACGATGCGGTCAGCCGAAGGTGGGGGCCGCCGGATTTTCTCGTCAACGGCGCCGGCGGCAACGACCCGCGGGGCAGCACGACCGCAGAATTCCACGAACCGGAAAAGCCCGAAGCCCCCGGAGGAAAATCCTTTTTCGACCTGGACCCGGCCGGGTTCCGCCAGGTGTTCGACCTCAACTTCCTGGGAACCTTTCTCGTCACCCAGGCCTTCTCCAAGGGCATGGTGGCCCGCGGCCAGGGCGCTATCGTCAACATCTCCTCCATGAGCGCCTTCACGCCGCTCACCAAGGTCGCGGCCTACTCGGCCGCCAAGGCCGCCGTGAGCAACTTCACCCGCTGGCTGGCGGTTCACTTTGCGGCCACCGGGGTGCGGGTCAACGCCCTGGCCCCGGGGTTTTTCATGACCGAACAGCTGAAGTTCCTGCACATCGACCGGAAAACGGGCGAGCTTTTGCCCCGCGCCCGCAAGGTGATCGCCCACACCCCCATGGGCCGCTACGGCGAGCCGGAGGACCTGATCGGCACGCTCGTCTGGCTGCTGTCGGACGCGTCGAGCTTCGTGACCGGCGTGGTGGTGCCGGTGGACGGTGGTTTTTCGTCATATTCGATCTGAGCGCGAAGGGACATTTAACAAGTGGCCGGCGTAACCCTAAAAAACGTGGTCAAGCGGTTCAAGTCGGTGACCGCCGTCGACAACCTCAGCATCGAGATCCAGGACCGTGAGTTCGCGGTGCTGGTGGGGCCTTCCGGGTGCGGCAAAACCACGGCGCTGCGGATGATCGCCGGTCTCGAATCGGTCTCTTCGGGCGAGATCCATATCGGCGACCGGCAGGTCAACGATGTCGAGCCCAAGGACCGCGACATCGCCATGGTCTTCCAGAACTACGCCCTGTACCCCCACATGAACGTCCGCGAGAACCTGGGTTTCGGGCTTAAGATGCGCAAGTTCCCGAAGGAGGAGATCGAACGGCGGGTGCGGGAAGCGGCCGACATCCTCGACATCCACGAACTGCTCGACCGCCGGCCCAAGCAGCTCTCGGGCGGCCAGCGGCAGCGCGTGGCGGTGGGCCGGGCGATCGTGCGCAAGCCCAAGGTGTTCCTGTTCGACGAGCCGCTGTCCAACCTGGACGCGAAGCTTAGGGTGGCCATGCGGGCCGAGATCAGCCAGCTCCACCGCCGGCTGGGAGCGACCATCATCTATGTCACCCATGACCAGGTGGAGGCCATGACCATGGCCAGCCGGATCTTCATCATGAACCAGGGCGCCTTGCAGCAATCCGGAGCGCCCCTGGAGGTGTACAAACACCCGGCCAACCGGTTCGTCGCCGGGTTCATCGGCTCCCCGTCCATGAACTTCATCGACGCGATGCTGGTGTCTGAACAGGGCCAGTATTGGGTGGACGCCGACGGGTTCAAGGTGAAGCTCCCCCCGGCGTTTCGCGACCGCATCGAGCGCCTTGCCGGCCGGCCGGTTGTTTTCGGGGTGCGGCCCGAGGACCTGGCGACACCTGGGCCGGAAGGGGGTGCCGACCCGGGAAACCTTCTGACGGCGCGGGCCGAGGTGGTGGAAACCCTGGGGGCCGAGATGTTCGTACACCTGTCGTGCGGCCGGCATTTAATCGTCGCCCGCATGGAGACCCCGGAGCGCCCCTTGACCGTGGGCCAGACCCTGGCGGTGGAGGTGAAGATGGCCAAGACCCACCTCTTCGACCGGGAGACGTCGCAAACCATTATCTGAAGCAGCCGAAAACCAGACCGGGACGCCGGGCTCCGCGGCCGGCCTGTTCCGAACCCGTGCCAACATCTAAATAGGGAGGCGTACCATGAGAAAAAAAATTGCATGCGTCGTGTTGATGGCCCTGCTCAGCGCCGTGCTGGTGTCCGGGACCGCGCTGGCCCAGGTCAACTGGATGCAGTTCAAGGGCACCGAGATCCGGTTTCTGATGAACAAGCACCCGTTCACGAGCTTCATCGAGCCCAAGATCGCCGAGTTCGAGAAGCTGACCGGAATCAAGGTCGTCATGGAAGTGTTCCCGGAAGACCAGTACCGCAACAAACGCACCATCGAGCTCAACGCCGGCGGCAAGATCGACGGCTTCATGATCATGCCGGGCCAGGACAAGCTCTACTACTGGAAGGCCGGCTGGCTGCAGCCCCTGGACGACTTCATCAAGGACCCCAAGCTGACCGACGCCGCCTGGGACCCCAAGGACTTCTTCGCCAGCTTCACCAAGGCCGCCTCGGCCGACGGCAAGCAGATCGGGGTGGTGATCAACACCGAAACCTCGCTGTTGGCCTACCGCAAGGACCTCTTCGACCAGTTCAAGGTCAAGGTGCCCACGACCATGAAGGAACTCGAGGAGACCGCCAAGTTCTTCCACGGTAAAGAGGTGGACGGCAAGAAGATGGTCGGGATCACCCTGCGCGGCAAGGGCGCGGCGGCCACCTCCCAGTGGGTCGGCTTCCTGTACAGCTTCGGCGGCTCCTGGACCAACGCCCAGGGCAAATCGAACCTCGCGGCCCCCGGCAGCATCGCCGCCTTCAAGTACTACGGCGACCTGCTGCGCAACTTCGGCCCCGAGGGCGGCACCATGCTGCACTGGTCCGAGAGCACCTCCATCTTCATGGAGGGCAAGGCCGCCATGATCTACGACGCCAATGTGTTCAAATCGCTCTACGAGAACCCCAAGGAGTCCAAGGTGGCCGGCAAGGTCGGCTATGCCGTCATCCCGGCCGGCCCGGCCGGCAGCGTGCCCCACGTCTCCAACTGGAGCCTGTCCATCAGCAAAAACAGCCCCCCCGAGCGCCAGAAGGCGGCCTGGCTGTTCGTCCAGTGGGCCACCAGCAAGCAGAACGCCCTCAGCGCCCTGCTCACCGGGGTGCCGGCGGGGCGGGCCTCGGCCTGGAATTCCGCCGAGTACAAGGCCGGGGACAAGCAGCCCGACTGGACGGCCAACACCCAGAAATCCTTTGAGCTCGGCCAGCCCCAGTGGAACCCGCCCGTCATCAACGTGCCCGAAATCCGCGACATCACCGGCCAGGTGATCGTGGACGCCATCCAGGGCAAGGACGTGGCCGAGTCGGCCAAAAAAGCGGCCGAGCTGATGGACAAGAAGATGGAGATCTAGCGTCGCCCGTTGACCCGTCGGCCGGTCGACCCGAAAACCCGGATCAAAGGCCTGACGGCGAGCGAAGTGCCTCCACCGGTGGGAGCGGCGCTCCTGCCGCAAGTGCCGGTCGTTAGCCGGCAGGACCTTGCGGCTGAAGGCCGCTCCCGCGGGCCGGTCAAACAACAGTTGTTACTTTCGCCTTCTACAGAATCCTCATTATGAGCACCGCCCTGAGCACCTTGAGCCGTTTCATCGATCGCCGCCAGGCCTGGGTTTACCCGGCCCCGGCGGTGATCGTGCTCTTTCTGATCGTGGTGCTCCCGATCGGCTTCAACCTTTATCTGGCCTTCACCAAGTGGACCGTCGGCCTGGGGCAGCCGCGCTTCATCGGCCTGGACAACTTCATCGAGCTGTTCTCCGACGCGCGCGTCTGGAACGGGATCAAGGTCATGGTCTTCTTCAGCGGCCTGAGCCTGTTTCTCGAGATCGTGCTGGGGCTTCTCATCGCCATTTACTTCAATCGCGAGTTCCGTGGCAGCGAGGCGGTCCAGGCCATCTACATCCTGCCGTTTGCCGCGACCCCGGTCGCCGTGGCGTTGATCTGGCGGGTCATGCTCAACCCCGAGATCGGGGTCTTGAACTACCTGCTGCGCAGCATCGGCCTTTCGGGCAGCCTGTGGGTGAGCAGCGAGCACACGGCCGTGCTCTCCCTGGTGATGGTGGATGTGTGGAAATGGACGCCCATGATCACCCTCATCGTGCTGGCAGGGCTCAAGTCCCTGCCGCCGGACCCCTACGAGGCGGCCCGCATCGACGGGGCGGGCGCCCTGCAGATCTTCTGGTACATCACCCTGCCGCTGATCCGGCCGGTGCTGATTGCCGCCCTGATGCTGCGCTCCCTGGACAACCTGAAGGAATTCGATATGATCTACACCATCACCCAGGGCGGGCCGGGCATCGCCACCGAAACCCTGTACCTGTATTCCTATCAGGTCGGGTTCGGCTTCTTCAAGGCCGGCTACGGCTCGGCCCTGATGGTGCTGGTGTTTATGATCGTGCTGGTGTTCAACGTGGTCATGAACCGGATGCGGCTCAGCGCCCTGGACCGCTGAGCCGCGCCATTGCGTGAGGAAGGATGACCCAACGGGCAGCCCTCAAGGCCTTGAGATCGACCCTGTTCTATGCCGGCGCCGTCGCGCTGTGCGCCGGGCCGCTGTTTGTCTTCGTCTGGATGATCATGATCGGCCTTAAGACGGGCGTGCAGAACATCGCCTATCCGCCGGAGTTCATTTTCACGCCCACGCTGGAGAACTTCCAGGCGGTGTTCCAGCAGCACCAGTTTTTCCGGTACCTGGTGAACAGCCTCATCATCGCCACCCTGGCCACGGGGATTTCGCTCCTGCTGGGGCTGCCGGCGGCCTACTCCATCGCCAAGTACCGGCAGGGCAAGATCGGCATGATCATCCTGCTCGCCCGCATGACCCCGTTCGTGAGCTACCTGCTGCCCTGGTACATCATCTTCCGGCACCTGAAACTAATCGACACCTACACGGCGCTGACGCTCACCCATTTGATCATCACCCTGCCCATGGTGGCCTGGCTCATGGTCGCCTTTTTCGAGAGCGTGCCGGCCGAGCTCGAAGACGCGGCCATGATCGACGGGTGCTCGCGCCTGCAGAGTTTCGTCCGGGTCGTTCTGCCCCTGGTCCGAAACGGGATCGCCACCTCGGCCATCATGGCCTTTATCTTCTCCTGGAACCAGTTTCTTTTCTCGCTGATCCTCTCCGGCCCGCAGACCAAGACCGTGCCCGTGGCCGTCTACAACTTCATCTCCTACGGCAAGATCGACTGGGCCGGCATCGGCGCTGCCGCCACCCTGATCGTGCTGCCGGTCTCGGTCTTCGCCTTCTTCGTGCGCAAGACCATCGTGCAGGGGCTGACGATGGGGGCGTTGAAGGACTGAAAAGATGAAAACGTGTTTGGTGTTTGGCTTCCAAGCACGTTGGCATTTTTTCCAGTGGGAGCGGCTTTCCAGCCGCGAGGATCGAGGCTGAAAGCTTCTCCCACAAAAATCAAGCTTGCTGGCCGATACGGTGGCGCCAAGCGCCATGGCCCGCCAAACACGAAACACCAAACACCTAAACACCCGAACAACCATGGTAACTCTTTCAATAAACTCCAAAACCATCCACGACGTGGGGCTCGTGATCTTCGATAAGGACGGGACCCTGATCGAGCTCTACCACTACTGGTCCCAGATGGTGGCGCTGCGCGCACGGCTGATCCGCGAGGCGCTGGGCCTGGGCGAGGAGCACGAGGCCGGCCTGAGATGGGCGCTCGGGGTGGATGAAAAGACCGGCCGCCTCCGGCCCGAGGGGCCGGTCGGTCTCAAGAAGCGCGACATCGTCATCAAGGCCGGCACGGATTATCTTGAAAGTGTCGGCCACCGCGACTGCTCGCGGCTCTGTGAGGATGCCTTCGAGCGTGCCGACGAAATCTCGAGCGGTGATCTTAGCCGATTCATCCGGCCGATCCGGGGGGCGGTGTCCCTGATGGGCGCCCTTCGCAAGGGCGGCTGCCGCGTGGCGCTGGCAACGGTGGACGTCAGCCGGCGCGCCCGGCTGGCCATGGAGTTTATGGGCTTCGGAGACCAAATCGATCTGGTGGTGGGGGCGGAACAGGTCACCCGCCCGAAGCCGGCCCCGGACATGGTTGACCTCATCCTGAAAACGCTGGGCATTCAGCCCATACAGGCTGTCATGGTGGGGGACGCCCTCACCGACGTCCAGATGGGCCGGAATGCCGGCCTCAAAGCCTCCGTCGGCGTGCTCTCCGGCTTCGCCACGGCCGAGCAGCTGCGGGCACTGACGCCGTTTGTTGCCCAGGACGTGTCGGAGCTTACCGTGCTGCTGTAATATGCCCAACACCGCACATGTTGCCGCACCGCAGATGAATGCCCGTCTCAGGTTCTCCCGCTTTTGCTTGAGTCAAGCAAAAATCATTGCTTGATCAAAGCTGCTCCGTTGAAACAAAAATCTTGGATCATGTGTTCTGTTCATGTTGTTCAGGGCGACTCTCTACCCTCACAAGGCTCCTTGACAGGCCGTTGAAAAAGTAACTATAATGACCACATTCAAATGTGATCATTTTTGCAGGGAGGCTGCCATGCGCCACACCAGCGTGGGAATTCGGGACGCCAAGATCCATCTCAGCCGATATCTCAAGCTCGTTCAAAAAGGCGAGGAAGTGGTGATAACCGATCACGGCCGGCCGGTGGGCAAAATCGTGCCTTTGGAGTCCAGGGATCTATCCCTGGAGGAGCGGATTGAACGCCTCGTGCAGCAGGGGATCATGGAACCGCTTTCCGGTGAACGCCTGACAACCATTCCGCCACCGATCCCGCTGCCCAAAGGCATAGCTCAGAGAATGCTTCAGGAGGATCGGGATGCCTGAAACCTCGGCGGTCATTTACTGGGATTCCTCGGCACTCCTATCGTTGCTTTTCAAGGAAATCAACAGCCGAAGGGCAAAAGTCATGGCCGAGCGGAATGCTTTTCATTTGTTATCGACGCTGGCATATGTCGAGGTGAACGCGGTCATCTCCCGTACGATTCGGGAGCATATTTTAACGAAGGCTCTGGCCCAATCGGCTCAGGAAATTCTGGATCGTGGGCTGTGGCGTCGTATTTCTATTTCGCCGGAGTGGCCGATGATTCGACGGCTGGGGGGGAAACATTCCTTGCGTGGAGCAGATCTCTGGCATCTCGCCACTGCGATGACCCTAAAGAGAGAGTTCCCGGAGCTATGGCTGCTGACGTTTGACCAACGGCTCAAGACGGCCGCTGAACTGGAGGGAATCGGTTGAACAACCAGGTTCTTGCCGAAGAGATAGATATGAGCACATGCTCCGAGGTCAATGTTTTAAGGGAGCTGCTGCAGCTGCTCAAGCTGGAGCAGATCGAGGAGAACATCTTTCGCGGCCAGAGCCAGGACCTGGGCTTCGGCAACGTCTACGGCGGCCAGGTGCTGGGCCAGGCCCTGTCGGCCGCCTCCCAGACCGTGCCGCCGGAGCGCCGCGTCCACAGCCTGCACTCCTATTTTCTCCGGCCCGGGGACGCCCTCCGGCCGATCGTCTACAACGTCGACTGCATCCGCGACGGCAAGAGCTTCACCACGCGCCGGGTCGTGGCCGTTCAGAAGGGCCGGGCGATTTTCAATCTGGCGGCCTCGTTTCAGATCGACGAGTCCGGGTTCGAACACCAGGACCCGGCGCCCGAGGTCCCCGGCCCCGAGGGGCTCGCCTCCGAACTCGAGCTCGCCAACCGCATCGCCGACCAGATCCCCGCCCCCATCCGCGAAAAACTTCTGTGCCGACGGCCGATCGAGGTTAGGCCGGTGAACCCCATGAACCCTTTCGCCCCTGAGAAACGCGCGCCGGTGCGGTACAACTGGGTCAAGGCCATCGACCGGATGCCGGAGGACCCGGCCGTCCACCAGTACCTGCTGGCCTATGCCTCCGATTACGGCCTGGTGGTGACATCGCTCTACCCCCACGGGCAGAGTTTCTGGCAGCCGGCGATGCAGGTCGCGAGCCTCGACCACGCCATGTGGTTCCACCGGCCGTTCCGCATGGACGACTGGCTGCTCTACGCCATGCAAAGCCCCAACGCCTGCAAGGCCCGGGGGCTGGCCTACGGAAAGGTCTACAACCGCGAGGGGGTGCTGGTGGCTTCCGTGGCCCAGGAGGGGCTGATCCGGTATCGGGGGAAGACGAGGAGCTGAGGCGATGCTGATCCGGCCCTTCCGCCCCGACGACGAAGCGGCGGTGGTCGCGCTCTGGGATCACTGCGGCCTGTTGCGCGCGTGGAACGACCCGCACAAGGACATCCGGCGCAAGCTGCTAATCCGGCCGGATCTGTTCCTGGTGGGGCTTGTCGACGATCACATCGTTGCAAGCGTCATGGCCGGATATGAAGGGCACCGGGGCTGGCTGAACTACCTGGCGGTCGACCCGGCGCAGCGGCGCCGCGGTCACGCGCGGACCATTATCGCCGAGGCGGAGCGGCTGCTGCGCGCGGCCGGATGCCCGAAGATCAACCTGCAGGTCCGGACGTCCAACCACCGCGCAATCGAGTTTTACCAGAGACTCGGTTATTCAGTGGACGAGGTCTTGAGCATGGGCAAACGGCTGGAGCACGACGACGGGACCGGCTGACCGCCTGCGCCCCTGAAGACCCGCGATCGTTTAGGCTTCACGGGCTTATTGGATGAAACACCGCTACTGTAAGAGAGGCGTTACGTGAAAATCACCATCCTCGACGACTACTTCGACACCGTCCGCACCCTCCCGTGCTTTGAAAAGCTGGCCGGACACGAGGTGACGGTCTGGAACGACCACGTTCAGGAGGTCGACGCCCTCGCCACGCGCCTCAGGGGCACGGAGGCGCTCGTGCTGATCCGCGAGCGGACCCAGATCCGCGAACCGTTGCTCGAACGGCTCGATGCGCTGCGCCTCATCAGCCAGCGCAGCGTCTACCCCCACATCGACATCGACGCGTGCACGCGAAAGGGGGTCATCGTTTCGTCGAACATGCACGCCGGCAGCCCTTGCTATGCCGCCGCGGAGCTCACCTGGGGGTTGATCATCGCGGCCCTGCGCCGGCTGCCGCAGCAGATGTCCGCGCTGCAGGCCGGGACCTGGCAGATCGGAGTCGGCGACAGCCTGCGCGGCAAGACCCTGGGGATCTTCGGGTACGGCCGGATCGGTTCGACCGTGGCCGGCTATGGAAAAGCGTTCGGCATGCACGTCCTGGTGTGGGCGCGCGAGGCATCGCTGGAGCGGGCGCGGCGCGATGGGTACGCGGCCTCCCGGAGCAAACGCGAGTTCTTCGAATCCGCCGACGTGATCTCCCTGCACATGCGGCTTGTCAAGGAGACCCGGGGGATCGTCTCGCGCAGCGACCTGGCCGCCATGAAGCCCACGGCCCTGCTGGTCAACACCAGCCGGGCGCCGCTCCTTGCGCCGGGGGCTCTGGTCGAAGCCTTGCGCGCCGGCCGCCCGGGCATGGCCGCGGTCGACGTTTACGAGGAGGAGCCGCTGCGCGACCCCGACCACCCGCTGCTGAAGTTGACCAACGTCGTGTGCACGCCCCACATCGGCTACGTGACCCGCGACGAGTACGACCTCCAGTTTTCGGACATCTTCGATCAGATCACCGCTTATGCGGCGGGGAGCCCCATCAACGTGGTGAACCCGAACGTCTTTGAAATTCTTAAGGGTCGGGGGGTCTCGTAACGCTTTCATCGCAACCTGTAACAATGGGGCTGCCCAATGAGCATACATACTCTCTTGCTCGATGCGGATGGCGTGCTTCAACACCCCACGATTCGGTGGCGAACAGCCTTTCAATCAATTCTGGGGATTGATGACGAGTTGCAGCTCGAGCGGTTCATAGCTGATGGGGCGGGCTCGCTTAAGCGTTCGCTTGCCGGTTACGGTCTATCGGTTGGGACGAGCGGGGCATGTCTTGATTTGTGACTTTAAGCGAAAACGTTTTTTATGGAACTCGGGCCGCTCTCAACCCCGAGCTTTCAACTTCTTCTCCGCTTCCTCCAGCGACGCGTAGCCGCTGGCCCGCACGAGGTGGTCGTAGACCCTTTCCGACAGGCTCTCGCCCCCGGCCTGCAGCTCCTGCAGGTCGCGGTGCAGCAACCCCAGGGTGCGCCCGGAATAGGTTTCGAGCTCTCCGCGCGCGTAGGTTTCAAACGACGTCATCTGCGCCCGGGTCTCCTCGTCCGTGAGCGGCCGCGCGCCGCTCATGACGGCGGGGTAGTCGCGAAACATCGCACGCTGCCAGTCCATCTTCAACCGCACGATCTCCTCCAGAACCGGGTCTCTTTCGGCGGGCGGCAGCAGCCCCTGCATGCGGGCGTACTTCAGCCGCATGAGGTTTTTCCCGGTCGCCCGCGCTTCGCGAAGGTCTTCGAGGTAGCTTGCCAGTGTCTCCAGCGACCAGGGGTGAAACTGGGCGCGCCGGTGCCGTTTGAAGCACTCCGGGGATTCCTGGCAGTTGCTCGTCGGCGTGGGGTTCACGGTGAGGAACATCTGGAGCTCGATCTCCAGGATCGCTTCGATGATGTTGTCTTTTTCGGTCATGGTTGTTTCCTTGGACGGAAAAGAACTGAATACCCCCTCCCCGGGCCCCTCCCGCAAGGGGAGGGGAAAATTGGCGTGGGAGCGGCCAAGGGATGGGATGGCGCTATGCCGTCAGGTGCTGCCTCAGCCTTGCATCGGCGATCTTCACCTGCACCCTCGGCGCGTGGTCCAGCAGAAAATCGCTCGGCGAATCGGAAAGATCCTGCCGCCGGAGCTCATCCGCCAGAAGGACCGAGACGGCCTCCATGATCTCCTCCTGCCGGCCCGGATCGACGGTTTTCAACAGGGCTTCGACGCGCTCATAAACCACGGGCCCGAGCAGCGGAAGATCCCGCACGGCGCGGTGCAGCCACTTGTAAAAGGGTGCATAGCGGCGGTTGAGGAGGAACACCAGGAGAATCGCGTCGGCGCAGAACTTCACGGCGGAGTAGGAGGCCGAGAACGTTTCCCTTCGTTTCACGGAGCGCATGAAATTGTACTGCCCGGTCTGGGCGATGGTGATGCACAAGGAGGCGATCTTCTTCAGCCGGACATCCTCCGGATAATAGGCGAGCAGGGCCTCTCGCCAGCGGGTGAACTCCCCCAGGGGGTCCGAAAAAATTTTACCGTTGGTGCAAACGGCCAGGTTCTGTTCCGGGATCCGCAGCCACTCCGGGAGCGTCATCGGCGGGCGGTCGAGGCCGGTGAAGCGTCTGAAAAAATCGGCCGTCCGGGACACGCCCACGCGCCATCCCTCGCCGGGGCTCTCCTGTCGCGGGCCGAAGCCTTCAAAGATCGGCGGAAGCTCCTGGTAAGCGTTCTGCAGGCTGTCGCCGAAAAGGCCATAGTCATCCGCGGTCAGCCACAGGCAGAAGGCCGGGCCCCAATCGTGGTCCCGGGACAGCTCGTCGTCAAAACCGAAGCACTCCGACCCCGGGCCGGCGAGGCCTGCCGCCAGCCGGTCCTGGTAGGCGCTGAACCGCTCACGGATCATGGGAAGACCCAAACGGCGGTAGTAGGCCTCGGCCAGGTGGAGCCCTTTCATTCCGCCGGATCCTCGAGGGCGGCTTCCAGCCGGGCCACATTCTCGGCCGTGAGACCGCGCTTCTCCTCACAGCCGGTCTGGGTGTAGAGGGTAAGCGCCTCGCGGTACCAGGGGAGGGCCGCCGGGTATTCCTTTTTCAGGAACCGGGCGTACGCGATGTTCGTGCACTGGTCCCCGGCCCGCTCCCTCAAACCGAGCTGGCGGTAGATCTCCAACGCTTCCGAGTAGTTCTCGATTGCTTCATCCGGCTGCCCCATGTCCCGGTGAGCGGAGCCGATGTTGCCCCACTGCTCCGCGACACGGATGAACTCGTCTTCCTTCTCGAAACGCTTGAGCGCTTCTTTGAAACTGGTGATGGCGTCGTCGAACCGCCGCAGCTGCACCAGGACCAGGGCCTTGTTCGTGATTGCTTTTGCCTGGCGGCGGCCGTCGCCGGCTTCTGCGAACAGGTCCGCGGCGCGGGTGAACGCCGACAGGGCCCGCTCGTACACCCCCGATTTCAGAAAGGCGTGCCCTTCCCGGATCGCTTGTTCAGCTGGATCTTGGCCTTCAGGTCGGTCCATGGACGCATTTCCCCCTCGCCGCTTCTTTCAGGTAAAAGCTCAGGGCTCCTTCGGAATGAGCCTGGAGGGACTTTTTCGGAGGGCTGAAACGATCGAAGAGATGAAGATGACGGCAGTGATCGCAAGGCACGCCAGGCTGATCGGCCGGGTGAAAAAGACCGTGAAATCGCCCCGGGAAAACATCAGTGCGGATTTGAAATAGTACTCCACCAAGGGCCCCAGCACGAAGGCGAGCACCAGCGGAGGGGCGTCGAACTTCAGCTTTTTCATCAGATAGCCGACGACCCCGAAGCCCAGCATGAGATAAACGTCGGTGATGCTGTTGGCCACCGAATAAGACCCCACGATGCAGAAAAGAACGATCGCCGGCATGAGGTACGGGTAGGGAATGCGCAGCAGCTGCACCCACAACCCGATAAGGGGCAGGTTCAGGACCAGCAGCATGGCGTTTCCCAGGTACATGCTGGCGACCACCCCCCAGAAGATGTCCGGGTTGTTGGTGAGCAAAAGCGGCCCCGGCGTGACCCCGTGCAGGATCAGGGCGCCGAGCAAAAGCGCCATGACCACATTGGCGGGGAGTCCCAGGGTCAGCAGGGGAATGAAGGCCGACTGGGCCGCGGAGTTGTTGGCGGCCTCCGGCGCGGCCACCCCCTCGATCATGCCGGTGCCGAACCGCTCCGGGTGTTTCGAAAAGCGCTTCTCCACCGCATAGGCCACAAAAGAGGAGAGCACCGCGCCCCCCCCGGGCAGGATCCCCAGGAAAAAGCCGAGCACCGTCCCGCGCAACAGCGCCCACTTCGCCTGCGCCCAGTCCTCAAGGGTCGGCAGCAGCCCCTTGACGTTCGTCTTGAAGACCTCGCGCTCCACATGCTGTTCCAGGTTCAGGATGATCTCCGAAATCCCGAAAAGCCCCATCACCAGCGGCACGAGCCCGATGCCGTCCATAAGCTCGGTCAACCCGAAGGTAAACCGGGTGCTGCCCGAGACCGTGTCCATTCCCACTGTCCCGAGAATGATGCCAAGGCAGGCCATCATGAGGGAGCGGATCATGGATTCGCCCGTAAGAAAACTCAGCACCACCATGCCCATGCACATGAGCGAGAAATACTCCGGGGGTCCGAACTTGAGCGCAAAAACAGCCAAGGGCGGTGCCAGCAGGGTCAGGCCGACCAGTCCGAAGGTGCCGGCGATAAACGAGCCGAAGGCGGACATCCCCAGCGCAGCGCCGGCCCGGCCTTGCCGGGCCATCTGGTAGCCGTCCAGGCAGGTCATGACCGAAGCGGCTTCCCCGGGGATGTTCACCAAAATCGAGGTGGTGGAACCCCCGTACATGGCCCCGTAGTAAATACCGGCCAGCATGATGATGGCCGTGACGGGCGCCACATGAAAAGTGGCGGGCAGCAGCAGCGCCATGGCAGCGGTGGGCCCCAGGCCGGGCAGCACCCCGACGAGGGTGCCGATCAGGCAGCCGAGGAAACAGTAGAAAAGATTGGTGGGCTGAAAGGCGACGACGAAGCCGCTGATCAGTTGGTGAAATAGGTCCATAGTCGTCCGGTCGGCAGTCGGGCCCCGAGCAAAATCGAAAACAGAATGTAGGTGAAGGCGAGTGTCAGACCGGATGCCAGGAAGACGGTCCGCCACCTCAGCGGCTCCACGCACCGGAACAGAAAAAGGAGCAGCAGAAAGGTGGAGGCCGGAAACCCGATGACCTCCCAGAGAACCACGTAGGCGAACAAAACGGCGGTCACCAGGCCGATCCTGAGAATGTCCGCCGTGCGAAAACCGCGGCCGGCTTCCGCGGCCGGTTTTTTAACAACACTCTGAATCAGCCCGGCCCCGGCCAGGGCGGCCAGGCAGATCCCCGCCAGGAATGGCAGGAACCCCGGCCCCGGCCGCCCGAAAGTGCCAAACCCCAGGCGGCCGGCTTCCGTGGCGACGGCCAGGGCGAACACCACCCAGACGAAATAAGTGATGATATAGGTCTTTTTCAATGTCAGGGCTTGATGAAGCCTTTGACCTGAACCCCGGCTTCCACGTACGCCTCGGCCCAGAACTTGCTGAAATCCGCCGTGTTCTGATACAGCACCGGCATCTCGTAGCTGCCCATGGCTTTGAGGAAACCCGGGTCGCTCAGGGCCTTCTGGAAGGCGTCATGCAGGGCTTTGACCCGTTCGGGCGCCATGCCCTTCGGGCCGACGATGCCGATGGGAGAATCGTGGACCACCTTGTAGCCCGCCTCCTTCACCGTGGGAACGTCGGGGAAGCGCTTGACCCGGGTTTCACCGTAGGTGGCGAGCAGCTTCAACTGCCCGGCCTCCACGAGCGGGATCCAGCCCGAGGTGGTGGAGATGAAGTCCACGTGCCCGCCGAGCAGGGAGGCCGAGGACTCCTGGTCGCCCTTGGAAGGCAGATGGTTGAATTTCACGCCGGCGTTGGTGGCCATCTCCTCGGCCGCGATGTGGCCGCCGGTGCCGATGCCCGAGGCCATGTAGCTCGCCTGCCCGGGGTTGGCCTTGGCGTATTCGATCAACTCTTTCAAGGTTTTGTACTTGGAGTCGGATTTCACCAGGACCCCGTAGAGGTACCCGCCGACCCGGATGATGGGGGTGACGTCCTTGACCGTGTCGAAGGCGAGTTTGTTGATGTGCGCGGAACGGTGCAGGCTCGTGACCACGACCGACAGCAGATATCCGTCCGGCTCCTTGCCGATGATGGAGCCCACCCCCACGGCCCCGCCGCCGCCGCCTTTGTTTTCCACCAGCATGGGCTGGCCGAGAATCTTGCCGGCCGCCTCGGCCAGCGGCCGGATGACCACGTCGGTGGCGCCGCCGGCCGGGTAGGGCACGATCAGCGTCATGGGTTTGGTGGGAAATTCGGCGGCCGCTGAATAACCGACCGGCATCATCAACAACGCCAAGAAGACCACGAAGACCGGACACGCTCGCAAAAAATTCATCGACACACCTCCCCTGTTTTTCTTAAACTGACTAAGCGATTCCCGATGGGCTGTCAAGCAGTAATCCCCGAAAAAGCATCAGGAATCACAGATCTGAAAGAAAAGAAAAATGTCGATAGGCGCGCCGGCGAGTTGTGCTATAAAACTACATGCTGGCAGCGGGTTCAAACCTGTTTGGAGGAACGCATGAAATTCATTTCCATTTCCGATTCCAACCTCAAAGACCTTGAATCGATGGTGTCGAAAGATCGGTTTTCGACCGGCGTGTCGGTGCTCGACCTGCACGCCAAAGACCAATCGGCGCACGCGGCCTGCCGGCCGGAGGTGGTGATCTGGCCGGAGACGGCCGCGGAGGTGGCCGGCATCCTAAAATACGCCGGCGGCCGCCGCATCCCGGTTACCGGCTGGGGCGCCGGGTCCAGCCTGGAGGGCAACCCCATCCCGGTGTGCCGGGGAATCGTGCTCGACTTCAGCCGCATGAACCGGATCCTGGCCCTGCGCGAGGAGGACTTCCAGGCGGATGTTCAGCCCGGCGTCGTCTACCAGGACCTGAACGAGAAGCTGCGTCACACCGGCCTTTTTTTCCCGCCGGATCCCGGCGCCCGGGCCACCATCGGCGGCATGATCGCCAACAACGCAAGCGGCACCCGCACGGTGCTCTACGGCTCCACCCGGGATTACGTCATGCGCCTGGTGGTCGCACTCGCCAACGGGGAGCTGCTCGAGCTGGGCACCCGGGCCAGCAAGAGCTCCTCGGGCTACAACCTCCTCAACCTCTTCGTCGGCTCCGAGGGGACGCTGGGCATCGTGGTCGAGGCGACCATGCGGCTGGTGGGCTTTCCGGCCGAGTACTCGGCCGCCGTGGCCACTTTCCCGTCGGTGCCGGCGGCCGCCCGCACCGTTTACGAGCTCAAGCGCTCCGGGCTCAACCCGGCGGCCCTCGAGCTGTTGGGGCCGGAGTGCGTCGCCCTGATGAACCAGGAGGAAAAGCTCGGGCTGGCCGTGGAGCCGACCCTTTTTCTCGAGTTCCATGGCGCGAGCACCGGCCAGCTGGCCGAGGTCCTGGATTCCGCCAGGGAAATCTGCGCGGCCCAGGGTTGCCGGGACTTCCGGCCGGGTTTGGGCCGGGCCGAACGCGACCGGATATTCAAGGCGCGGCATGCCTTGGGCGAGATGATCCAGCACAACCACCCCGAGCACCGGATCCTCATCATGGACGTGGCGGTGCCCATCACCGCTTACGCCGAACTGCTGGAGGCCATGCAGGCCGAGGTCAAGGCCCACCACCTCATCGCCTACACCCTCAGTCATGCCGGCAACGGAAACGTGCACCTGAACATCGCCGGCCGCAAGGACGACCCCGCGGAATGGGCGCTGGTCCAAAAAGTGTCCGAGCGCCTGGTGCTGAAGGCCATCGCCCTCGGCGGCACCGCCACCGGCGAGCACGGGGTCGGCCTGGGCAAGAGCAAATACATGCCGGCGCAGCACGGGGCGAGCCTGTCCTGGATGAAACGGATCAAGGATCTTTTCGACCCCTACGGGATACTCAACCCCGGCAAGATCTTCCCCGAATAAATCGTCGCCCGCCGCTTGCGGCGGGCGACGATTTATTGGCAGGAGCGACAATCGGGCCGACGCTGGCCGAGGCACCGGCAGGGTGCAGCGATGGTGGATCCCCGCTTGAATTCGCTTCGTTTTTTTGTGCCATTGTGATATGAATTCTATTTCGGCCCGGCGGCAGCCGCCCGGCCGGCCGTGCGATCAAAGACACCTGTCATGACATCAAATTCGGCCCCAGAGGACATTGGCAACCACATCACCAACGCAAAGGAGGATTCATGAAAAAACTGCTGGCATTGGCGTTTCTCACGGTTTTCGCCCTTTCGGGCACCGCGCTCGCCGCGGACACCATCAAAATCGGCGTCTACCTGCCGCTGACCGGGCAGATGGCCTTCGGCGGCCAGCTCGAGCTCGAGGGCGTGCAGATGGCATTCAAGGAAGCCCCGACGGTGCTGGGCAAGAAGGTCGAGCTGTTCGTGGTCGACAACAAGTCCGACAAGGTCGAAGCGGCCAACGCCGTCAAGCGCCTGATCGAAAAGGAGAAGGTGGTCGCCATCATCGGAACCTACGGCTCCTCGCTCGCCATGGCCGGCGGAGAGGTGGCGGAGAAGGCCGGGGTCCCCATGGTCGGCACCTCCTGCACCAACCCGCTGGTGACCCAGGGCAAGAAGTTCAGCTTCCGGGTGTGCTTCATCGACCCCTTCCAGGGGGCGGGCGCGGCAACCTATGCCTTCAGCGACCTGAAGGCCAAAACCGCAGCCCTGCTGGTGGATGTCTCCAATGACTACTCGGTGGGCCTTGCCACCTTCTTCACCCGCTCCTTCACCAAGCTGGGCGGCCAGGTCGTGACCAACCTGAAATACCAGGCCGGGGACCAGGACTTCACGGCGCAGCTGACCGAGATCATCAGCAAGAAGCCCGACGTGCTCTTCATCCCCTCCTACTTTGCCGAGGGCGCCATCATCATGAAGCAGGCCAAGGAGCTCGGCGCCACGTTCCGCATCATGGGCGGCGACGCCATGGACAACCCCAAGATCGTCGAGATCGGCGGCGCGGCCGTTGAGGGATTCGTGCACACCACCTTCCCGTACGACCCGTCCATGACCAACATGAGCCCGATCGCGAAGAAGTTCACCGAGAACTGGAAGAAGGCCTACCCGTCCAAGGAGCCCAACGTGAACGCGGCCCTGGGCTATGACACCTACCTGATGGTGCTCGACGCCATCAAGCGCGCCGGCAAGGCCGAACCCGCCGCCATCACCAAGGCCCTGGCCGCCACCAAGGGCTTCGAGGGGGTGACCGGCAGCACCACCATCAACGCCACCCACGACGCCGAAAAGCCCGTGGGCCTGGTGCAGATCAAAGACGGCAAGAAGACCTACATCGGCAGCATCACGCCCAAGCTGTAAAAGGAGTTGATAAACGGCGCCTCGGGCCGTGATCCTGCGTTGCATGGCTTTTGTAAACGTACTGCGCATCCCGCCTCAGGCGGAACTGCGCTTTCCAAATCGCCATGCGCCGTGGCTGACGGCCCGACGCTTGTTTCTCAACCCCCTTGTAACCAAGCAAAGGCTTGAAAGTGAACGGTTAAGGGACACCCACCCGGTTTCTCGCCCATCGAGGGGGTGAAGCTCAAAGGTACAGATCCCCCTCCCCTTGCGGGAGGGGCTGGGGGAGGGGTTCACACCCGTTCAGATCGGGCCGACGTACCGCCGCATGGGGAAGCCGTCGCTTCCCCATGCGCAGCTACAAGGAGAGTTCATGACCTGGGCCATGTTCGTGCAGCACGCCCTGAACGGCCTGACGCTGGGAAGCCTCTACGCCCTGATCGCCATCGGCTACACCATGGTCTATGGCATCTTGCGGCTGATCAACTTCGCCCACAGCGAGATCTTCATGCTGGGCGCCTACTTCGTGCTGTGGGCCATCACCCTGCTCTACCTGCCCTGGTTTCTGGCGATCGTAGGGGCCATCATCATCACCGCCAGCCTGGGCATCCTGGTGGACCGCGTGGCGTACCGCCCGCTGCGGGACGCGCCCCGGATCTCGGCGCTCATCAGCGCCATCGGGGTGTCGTTTTTTCTGCAGAACCTCACCATCGTGGCCTTCGGGGCCATCCCCCGGGCGGTCTACCGGCCGGAGTGGCTGGAAAACCCGATCCTGATGGGCGAGGTCCGCGTCCTGCCCCTCACCCTCTTCGTGCCGGGGCTCTCCTTCCTGCTCATGCTGGGCCTGGTCTGGATCGTTTACAAAACCAAGACCGGGCTGGGCATGCGCGCCATCTCCAAGGACATCGAGACCAGCTACATCATGGGGGTGCCGGTCAACCGGATCATCTCGATCACCTTCGGCATCGGCTCGGCGCTCGCCGCGGCGAGCGGGATCATGTGGGCCCTGCGCTACCCGCAGCTGCAGCCGGTCATGGGCGCCATCCCCGGTTTCAAGGCCTTCATCGCCGCCGTGTTCGGCGGCATCGGCTCGATCCCCGGGGCGGTCGTAGGCGGCCTCATGCTGGGAGTGATCGAGATCATGGCCGTGGCGTTTTTCCCGGATCTGGCCGGCTACCGGGACGCGTTTGCCTTCATCCTGCTCATCGTCATTTTGCTGATCAAGCCGACCGGGCTGATGGGCGAGCGACTGGAGGACAAGGTCTGATGAGCGCGAAAACCAACGCCGTCCTGAACGTCCTGGCGGTCGCCGCCCTGGGGCTCTTTATCGGGTGGGCCGAGGACAACCTGGACGGCTACACGATCCAGATCCTCAACCTCGTCGCCGTCAACATCATCCTGGCCCTGAGCCTGAACCTGATCTACGGCTTCACGGGCCTGTTCAGCCTGGGGCATGCGGGTTTCATGGCGATCGGCGCCTATGTCTGCTCGATTCTGATCCTCGCCCCCGAGCAGAAGGAGATGCTCTTCATTCTGGAGCCGGCCTACGATTGGGTGCAGTCCGCCCAGGCCCCGTTTTTCGTGGCGGTGGCCGCCGGCGGCCTGGTGGCGGCGCTCTTCGGGGTGGTGGTGGGCATACCGCTGCTGCGGCTGGGCGACGACTACCTCGGGATGGCCACCCTCGGGTTCGCCGAGATCGTCCGGGTACTGGCCATCAACCTGCCGCGGGTCACCAACGGCGCGCTCGGGTTCAAGGGAATCCCGAGCCACGCCGACCTCTGGTGGAATTTCGGCTGGTGCGTGCTCACCCTGTTTGTCGTCATCCGGCTGATCCGCAGCAACAGCGGCAACGTCTTCAAGGCCATCCGCGACGACGAGACCGCGGCCAAGGCCATGGGCATCGATGTCTTTCGCCAGAAGCTTTTGTCCTTCACCATCGGGGCGTTCTTCGCCGGCGTGGGCGGGGCCCTGCTGGGGAGCCTGGTCGCCACCATCGACCCGAAGATGTTCACCTTCGTCCTGACCTTCAACGTGCTGATGATCGTCGTCACCGGCGGGCTGGGGTCCATCACCGGCTCGGTTTTGGCCGGCATCGTCATCACGGCCATGCTGGAATGGCTGCGGTTCGTGGAAAACCCGATCTATTTCGGCGACTGGGAACTGCCGGGCATTCCGGGCATGCGCATGGTGGTCTTCTCCCTGGCGCTGATCTTCATCATCCTCTTCCGCCGCGAAGGGTTCATGGGCAAGCGTGAGTTCACCTGGGACTGGGCGCTCGGGCGGTTTTTCAGGAAGGAGGATCGCCATGGGATCTGACGTGATCCTGGAGACCACCGGGCTCACCATGCGCTTCGGCGGGCTGACGGCCGTAAAGGACTTCAGCGCCGCCATCCCGCGCGGCGGCATCGTGGGCCTCATCGGCCCCAACGGCGCCGGCAAGACCACCTGCTTCAACATGATCACCGGCTTTTACAAGCCGAGCGAGGGCCGGGTGCGTTTCCAGGGGCGGGACATTACCGGCACCCCGCCCCACCGGGTGTGCCGCAGCGGCATCGCCCGCACCTTTCAGAACATCCGGCTCTTCGCCAACGAGACGGTGCTCGAAAACGTCATGATCGGCGGCCACCTCCGGCAGAAGACCGGCTGGTGGCAGGCGGTCCTGTGCCTGCCGGGCAACCGGTCGGCCTGGAGGAACTCGCGGGAGAGAAAGCCAACAGCCTGCCTTACGGCGCCCAGCGCCGGCTCGAGATCGCCCGAGCGCTCGCCACCCGGCCCACCTTCCTGCTCCTGGACGAGCCCGCGGCCGGGATGAACCCCAACGAAACCGTCGAGCTCATGGGCTTCATCCGCGAGATCCGGACGAGCTTCGACCTTACCATCCTGCTGATCGAGCACGACATGAAGGTGGTCATGGGCATCTGCGAGCACATCTGGGTCCTGGACTACGGCGAGACCATCGCCGAGGGGCCGCCGGAGGCGATCAAGTCGGACCCCAAGGTGATCAAGGCCTATCTGGGAGAAGAGGCGCTTGCCCATGCTTAAGATTCAGGATCTCCACGTTTACTACGGCGGCATCCACGCCCTGAAGGGGATTTCCATCGAGGTGCCCCAAGGCAAGGTCGTCACCCTGATCGGCTGCAACGGGGCCGGCAAGAGCAGCACGCTGCGGGCCATCTCCGGGCTGATCAAGAACAAGAAGGGAAAAATCACTTACAACGGCGCCGACCTCTCCAACCGCGATCCGGTGGAGATCGTCAAGTCCGGGATCGTCATGTCGCCCGAGGGCCGGAGGATCTTCCCGCACCTGAGCGTGCTGGAGAACCTGCGGCTGGGGGCCTACAGCCGCAGCGACGGACCGCAGATCCTCAAGGACATCGAGTGGATCTTCGAGCTGTTCCCGAAGCTAAAAGACCGCAAGGACCAGAAGGGCGGCACCCTCTCGGGCGGCGAGCAGCAGATGCTGGCGCTCGGCCGCGCGCTGATGAGCGCGGCCGAGGTGGTCATGATGGACGAGCCCTCTCTGGGGCTTGCTCCCATGCTGGTCAAGGAGGTCTTCGACATCATCGCCGCCATCAACCGCCAGGGCAAGACCGTGCTGCTGGTGGAGCAGAACGCCTTCGCCGCCCTTAAAATCGCCGACTACGCCTACGTGCTCGAAGTGGGCGCCATCGTTTTACAGGGTACGGGCGAGCAGCTCATCGCCGACGACCGCGTGCGCAGCGCCTACCTCGGCGGCTGACCCACGGCGTCGGGACGCGATCATTCCGGGAGTTGAATATGCCAGGTTCCAGCATCTCCGGCAGAGGCGAAACCGGGTGCTCGTCGCGGCGGGCTCCCCGCTCCGCCTGACAACGGCACCGGTTGTACCTTTTTATTTACCGGAGCAATAATAGAAATACCAACTCGTCAACCATTGAAGGAGTCTGAGAATGGAGAAGAGCCAATCGCCCCTGGCAAACGTCCTGTTGGTGTTGGTAACCTTGACCGGGATTTTCCTCGTCGGCTTTCTGATCTTCGGCAAGCACGGCCAGGCGACTTTCGGCCCCCAGTTTTGGGCCAAGGCCGCGCCGGATGAAATCCTGCAGATGCTGAAGGACGGAAACGAACGGTTCTCGGCCGGAACGCCGGCGCGCCTGAACGCCGACCCGGCCCGCATCGGCCTGGCGGCCACTTCGGACCAGGGAAATTACGCCTACGCCACGGTGCTCTCCTGTTCCGACTCCCGGGTCCCGGTGGAGCTGGTCTTCGACGCCGGCATCATGGACCTCTTCGTCGTCCGCGTGGCCGGCAACGTCTGCGACACGGATGAGATCGGTTCCATCGAGTACGGGCTCGCCCACGTGAAAACGCCCGTGCTCGTCGTTCTGGGCCACACCCGCTGCGGGGCCGTCACGGCGGTCTCCCAGGCGGTGACCGGCCACGGGCACAAGCTGGAGCGCAACATCCCGCCGCTCGTCGACAACATCGTCCCGGCGGTCAAGCGCGCCATGGAGCAGCATCCGGAAGCGAACGGCAAGGCCCTGGTGCCCTTTGCCATCGAAGAGAACGTGTGGCAGGCGGTCGATGACCTTTTCATTGGGCCGGGTGAAAAAGGGGGCGATCACCGCCGGCCTCTTGGCCAGAGCGGCGGATACCAGGGTCCACATCTCCTGGGGGTCCCAGGGGGTCAGGGTGATCAGGGTCCCG
>CAZLSV010000006.1:0-42720 GCA_964562235.1 uncultured Desulfatibacillum sp. | reverse complement strand
CGGCCGTGCGCAACCTCGTCAAGGCGGGCAAGGTCAAGGTGGTCGGCGCGATCTATGACCTGGGCACCGGCAAGGTGGAATGGCTGCCCCCGGAAAAAATCGCGGAAACCATGCAGCGCGTGGAAGCATCGCCGAACAGGGAAACCGAGCCGTTTCAGAACCCATAGCCGATGGACAGGATGTAGCGGTAGTCGGACTTGTCGGCGTCCTCGGCCGGGGTGTTGTCCCAGTCCCATTCGAAGCCGGCGTTTAAAGACAAACCGCCGCGGATGGGAAACCGCAGCCCGGTGCGGGTGAACATGAACACGTCGCTCGTGTCGGAGGCGCTGAGGTAGCCTTCGTGCGCGAAATAGTACTGAAAGAGTTTTTCAAAGAAAAAGCGATCGAACCTGACGGCCCAGCGGCCGGAGAGCGAATCGTCCTGGCCGCTGTGGTCGTAGTTCGTGTGGACGTGGCTCGGGCCGGCCTCGACCGAGAGGTTCATATCCTCGCCTTCGAAAAACTGGTACCCCAGGCCGGGGCCGAAAGTCGTCCGCAGGCTGATATCCTTGAATTCGTCTCTTTCGGCCATGCCGCTCAAATACCAGTACAGCTCACGGGTCAGAAAGTAGTCATGCTTCAGGCGGCCCATGGCGTTGTCCTCGGTTTTGCGGTTGTCCTCGGAGGCGCGGTTGTAGGCACCTCCCAGGGTCACCCGGTGGCTGACCGTGCGGGCCAGGAACTCGGCGTCGACGTGGGCGTTTTCCAGGTCGGTGTTGCCGCTGGCCTTGTTGAGCCCCACGTTGATGCGGCCGTTGAGCTTGACCGGCCGCTCCTCCGGGGGATTGATGGCGGTCACCCGGGCCAGTTCCACCGGCACGGAATCCACTGAGGGCGATTCCACCAGCCGGAGCCGCCCCGGCGTTTCGTCGGTGGCGGGAATTCCCCGGAGGGTGGAACCGTCCGCCAGAACGAGGGTGAGCGGCGCACCCGTGGAAAGCTGCTCCACATGACGCCAGTCGATGGTCAGCCGGCCGGCGAAATCCGTCTCCAAAACGAGCTTGCCTTCACTCATGGAGACCACCTTCCCCGACAGGCGGTTGCCGTTTTTCAGGAAAACGTCATCGGCCGGCAGAGGCAACACCAGCACGACCAGCAGACACGCCGCAAGGCTCGCAGATTTGACCACATGCTTCAACACCGATCTCCTCTCCTTGTTTTTCACCTGCCTTACCCTTCGCCGGGGCGCATGTCAAACCGCCCGCCAGTCCGCGTCCGCTTTCAGCTTTCGGCGCAAACCCTTGGCTTGGCGCGCAAACTGCGGTATTGAGAGATCCCTGCATGAATCCGGCCGATAAACAGATTCGACGTGGGCCGACACCCGGCGGAGCGGGATGCCCGCCGCGACGGCATGACACTTTGCATATTCGGAGGCGCCTGCCATGAGCCACGCCCTGCTTCGACACCTCACTTCCAAAAACCCCTGCATGGTCCGTGGCGAAGGCATCTATCTCTTCGATGCCGAAGGCCGCCGCTACATCGACGGCGCCAGCGGCTCCTCGCTGGTCTGCAATATCGGCCACGGGGTCCAGGAGGTCGCCGCCGCGCTGACACCCCAGGCGAGCGAGCTGGCCTACAACCCCTTTCACTGCTCCCACTCCCGGGCCTACGAGGAGATGGCCGAGCGGTTGATCCGCCTCGCGCCGACGGGATTCGGCAAGGTCTTCTCGGTCAGCTCAGGGTCCGAGGCCGTTGAAAACGCCGTCAAGTTCGGCCGCCAGTACCAGGTGGCCCGCGGTCTGCCATCGAAACACCTCGTCATCAGCCGCTGGCAGTCCTACCACGGCAACACCCTGGGTGCGCTCGCCTGCTCCGGGTTCACCGGCCGGCGCCGCAAGCACACGCCGCTCCTCAGAGACGCCATCCACATTCCGCCGGCTTTCTGCTACCGGTGCCATTTCGAGAAGACCTACCCGGCCTGTGAGCTCAAGTGCGCCCGGGCCCTGGAGTCGGCCATTCTTCAGGAAGGCCCGGAAAACGTCTCCGCCTTCATCGCCGAGCCCGTGGTGGGGGCGGCCCTGGGCGGTGCGCCCGCGCCGCCGGGCTATTTCCAGAAGATCCGGGAGATCTGCGACAAACACGACGTGCTCTTCATCGCCGACGAGGTGATGTGCGGCCTGGGTCGCACCGGCGCCAACTTCGCCATCGACCACTGGTCGGTCGCCCCGGACCTGATCGCCACCGGCAAGGGCATGGGCAGCGGGTACTTCCCGATGGGAGCCAGCCTCATCTCGAATGCGGTCGCGGCCACGGTGCAGGCGAAGGGGGCCGCTTTCGAAGGGGTTCACACCTGCTGCGGCCACCTGCTGGGAAGCCGGGTGGCCACCGTGATTCTGGACTACGTGCTGAGAAACGACCTGGTGCGCAATTCGAAGCAGCAGGGCGAACGCCTGCTTCAGGGTTTAGCGGAAATCAAGGCAAGGCACGCCTTGGTCGGCGACGTTCGCGGCCTGGGGCTGATGTGCGGCGTTGAGTTCGTGCAAGACAAAGCCTCCAAGGCGCCGTTTCCGACGGGGTTGAAAGTGGCCGAGCGGATCATGGACGCCTGCATGGAGCGCGGCCTGATCGTTTTCCCGGGCCACGGCACCATGGACGGCACCACCGGCGACCACCTGCTGATCGGCCCGCCGCTGGTCATTACCGCGGCCCAGGTCGACGATCTTCTGTCCATACTTGGAGAGGCCATCGGCGCCGTCCAAAAAGAACTCCCGACATGACCATCGACCGCGGCTCAAGCGCATCGCCGCAGTTGCATTATCCAGAATACGACTTATAGTAGCGGTCACATCCCGTCCTGCCGACGGGATGTGCTGTTTTTGGAAGCTGCCGCGGCGGCGATGAGTGAAAAAAATATCGAGCAAGGAGAAAAGAAATGGCGGATCGTTCACAGTTTACGCTTTACAGCGGCGCCCATCGCGGAGCTGAGTCCGAATTTGGCAAACAGGCGGAACGCTGGGGAATCAAGGAAGTCAATTTTTCATTCGAGGGGCATGCCCCGGAGCGGACCCGGGGGGTCCGGGTGCTGGGACCGGCGGAGCTCGACAAGGGGGATGTCAGCATGGAAATCGTCTCCACCCGCATGGGCCGCACCTACTCCAAGGCGGACAAGATCCGCAAGGTCATCCAGTCCATCTTTCACATGATCAACAACGGCTACCAGGTGTTCGCGGTGGGGTGGATCCAGCCGGACGGCACCGTGAAAGGCGGCACCGGCTGGGGGGTGGAACTGGCCAAGCTCTTCAACCGGCCCACCAGCGTCTACGACCAGGACCGCCGGGGGTGGTTTTCCTGGAAAAACGGCGAGTGGGTGGCTGAGATTCCGGTCATCTCCGACAACACCTTCGTCGGAACCGGCACGCGCAACCTCACCGAGGAGGGCTGCAAGGCCATCGAAGCGCTTTTTGCAAGCTCTTTCGGCCCGGCCAAGTAATACCGCCAACGATTTTATTGTGGTTGACATGAAAAAAGAGAGCCGCCGGGCGGCTCTCTTTTTTCGTCAGAGGATATAGGCGAGAACGAAGATCCCCACCATCGTGAAGGCCAGTATCAGTTTCACGCCGATGCCGAGGATGAAACCGACCCAGGTGGCCGCCCCCGCACGCCCCGCCTGCCCCAGGTTTCGGCGCGCGAGAAATTCACCGATCACCGCGCCGGCAAACGGACCCAGGATGATCCCCACGAACCCGAAGAAAATCCCGACCAGCGTCCCTAAGGCCGCGCCGACCACCGCCTCGCGGCTGGCGCCGGCGCGCCTGGCCCCCAGGCCCGCGGAGACAAAGTCTACACCGAAGGCGAGCATCGTCAGAACGGCCAGCAGGAGAATCGTTCCACCGCCCACGTTCTGGAATCCGTCCGTCCAGGCGGCGAGCAGCAGCCCGCCGAAAACCAGCGGGGTCCCGGGAAGGCCGGGCACAAGAACGCCCGCCATCCCCACGCCGACCAGGATCAGGCTGAGCACCCAGAACAGCGGGGTCATGGGACCGTGATCACGCTGCCGTTGGAGCAGTCCTGGGGGTCGGTCTGGAAGCCCTTGTCCGAGGAGGCCTGCTGATACTTGATGACAATGCTTCCGGTTCGGCTCGTGATGGGTACCTGTTCGCCCAGGTTGAGCCACCCGCTGCCGAGCTCTCCGAGTGGATTGCCGTCCTGGTCCACTTCGCGGACGCTCACGAGGGTTTTCTCCATCCCGGGGGTGACGAAGCAGGACGGGCCCTGTGCCATCAACGGGGCGGCCGCCGACAGGCCCGCCATCAGGGCGAAGATCGCTCTCCTTAGCGCTTTTTTCGTTTTCATCCTTTTCGGCCTTTGCTGGGGATACGGGGTGCGTTGGGTGGTCCGATTTTAGCCTGTTTCATCCTGGCCCGCAAGATAAGGCCTTTTTCCCGAAACCGAACCCTTCTTTGAAAAAACCGGTTGAGGCGCCGTCCAAAGTCTCTTATGCTTTCGTGCGAATCCGGTAGAACTCCAGGGCGGAAACGTGACAAACCCAACACCATTCGGACCGATTTCAACCGCCGGAGCCTTTCGCATCGTGGGGCTGATGTGCCTGGCCGAGACCCTCAGCATGACGGGATTTGCGGCCTACCCCCCTTTCCTGGCCCTGCTGCGCGACACGTGGGCCATCAGCAACTCGGAGGCCGGCCTCATCGGCGGAGCCTTCTTCGCCGGTTACATGGCCGCCGTCCCCTTCCTCTCGGCCATGACCGACCGGATCGATTCCCGCCGGGTTTACATCGGCTCCTGCCTGCTGGCGGCCTTGGGCAACCTCGCCTTCGCGCTTCTGGCCCAGGGGGTTTTGACCGCGGCGCTGTTTCAGGCCTTAGCCGGCGCGGGGCTGGGAGGCACTTACATGCCGGGCCTGAAGGCCCTCACCGACCGCGTGGCCGGGCCGCGCCAGAGCCGCTACGTCTCCTTTTACACCGCCACCTTCGGCGTCGGCACGAGCCTGTCGCTGCTGCTCGCGGGGTGGCTGGGCCGAATGGTGTCATGGCCATGGGCCTTCGGCCTGCTGGCGGCGGGGCCTCTGGTCGCCGCCGCCCTTGTCTTTTTCGGCCTGAACCCCCTTCCCCCGGATCCGCCATCCGCAGGCAGCACCCGGCCGGGGCTGCTGCGCAGCCTGGGCGTGCTGCGGGACCGCGCGGTGTTTGGCTACGTCCTGCGCTACGCCGTGCACTGCTTTGAGCTTTTCGGGCTGCGGTCCTGGATGGTGGCCTTCATCCTGTTCGCTTATGGGTTGGCACCGTCAGGGACTCCCCTCCTGGGCGCCACCGAGGCCGCGGCGCTGATCAACTTTATCGGCATACCGGTCAGCATTCTCGGCAACGAGACCGCCATGCGGTTAGGCAGACCGCGCTACCTCCCCTGGGCGATGCTGGCTTCCGGATTGCTGGCCTGGGCGGCGGGGTTCTCCAGCACGTGGCCCTGGTGGGCCATGCTGGGGCTGCTGGGGCTTTATTTCATCGCGGTCATGTCCGACTCCGCCGCGCTTACCGCCGGGCTGATTGAAACCACACCGCCGCATGCCCGCGGTGCGGCAATGGCCGTTTATTCATGCGCGGGGTTCGGGGCGGGCTTCATCGCGCCGCTGGTCTTCGGCGCGGTTTTGGACCTGACCGGCGGCAAGGCCGATCCCTTTGCCTGGGCGCTGGCCTTCGGCAGTCTCGGCATCGGCTGTCTCGTCGTAGGCTGCGGCCGGGCCTTGTTTCGCCCGTCTCTTCGGGGGAAAATCATTTGAAAAGTTGAAATGGGTTGGGCTTTCTGGTAATCAGGCCAAGATCCGTGATCAAGCCATCCCAATTCCCGGAGCCGGTTTCGTCGGCTTCGAAGGAGGACCCGTTTGGACCCAAAACCAATGACCCGCGAGCAGCTCGATTCTTTGGCGGCCGAATTCCGCTACGTCGTCACCGACGCCATCTGCCGTTCCGGCGTGGGGCACATCGGCGGTGTGATGAGCCTGGTGGAGATCGTGATCACCCTGTATTTCCGCGTCATGAACCTCAAGCCGGAAGACCCCGGCTGGCCGGAGCGCGACCGGCTGGTGCTCTCCAAGGGCCACGCCGGCCCGATCGTCTACACGGCGCTCGCCTACAAGGGCTACTTTCCCAAGGCCTGGCTCGCCACCATCAACCGGAACGGTACCCGCCTACCGAGCCACATGGACCAGATCCTGACCCCCGGGGTCGAGATCACCGCCGGCTCCCTCGGCCAGGGGCTCTCCTGCGCCTGCGGCATGGCGCTGGCCGCCAAGCACGACGGCAAGAAGCACCGCGTGTTCTGCATCATCGGCGACGGGGAGAGCGACGAGGGCCAGATCTGGGAAGCGGCCCTGTTCGCGGCCCACCAGCGGCTCGACAACCTGATCGTCGTCTGCGACTACAACAAAATGCAGATCGACGGCCGCACCGAGGAGGTCATGAACCTCGAGCCGCTGGTCGACAAGTGGCGCGCCTTCGGCTGGGAGACTTTCGAGACCGACGGCCACGACTGGGACGCCATTTACGAGGCTGTCCGGAAAGCCGACGCCGTCAGCGGCCGGCCGGCCATGATCATCGCCCACACCATCAAGGGCAAGGGCAACCGCGAGACCGAGGGCCTGGTCGACTGCCACAACGTCAAGATCCCGGATGAAACCACCTACCAGCGCATCATGTGCGGCCTGGAAAACAAATGCGATCTTCCCTATTAATTTCTGGCATGCCCATAGGGGCATGCCAGAAATTAATAATTGGGTAAAAGGTATTAAAGAAAGGCAACTGATGAGCGACTACCATGAGATGGAAATGCGCGTGGTGTACGCGCAGACGCTGAACGAGCTGATCGAACGCAACCCCTCGGTTATCTGCCTCGAGGCCGATCTGGGCAAGGCCGACGCGTCGATCCCCGTGATCTCCAAAAGCCACCCCGGCAACTTCATCAACTGCGGCGTCCAGGAGGCCAACATGATCGGGGTCGGGGCCGGCCTGGCCAAGGAGGGCAAAATCCCTTTCTGCGCCACGTTTACGGCGTTCGCCACCCGCCGCTGCTACGACCAGATCACCATCAGCGTCGCCTATGCCAACAACAACGTTAAAATCGTCGGCAACTCCCCCGGCATCACCCAGGGCCCCAACGGCGGCACCCACATGTGCTTCCAGGACCTGTCCATCATGCGCGCCATGCCCAACATGCACGTCTACAGCCCGGCCGACGCCAACGAGCTGCGCTCGGTCATGTTCCACATGGCCGCCAGCCGGCAGCCCACCTACATGCAGCTCGTGCGGTTGAAGATGCCCAAGCTTTTCGAGGAGGGGGCCCCCTTTGACCCGAACCAGGCCAAGCGCCTGCACGAGGGCCGGGACGTGACCCTGGTCGCCACCGGCTTCATGACCCGCTTTGCCCTGGACGCCGCCCGGCAGCTCGCCACCGAGGGCGTGAAAGTGGATCTGCTCCACTACCCCTCGGTCAAACCCTTCGATGCCCGAACGCTCATCGATTCCGCCAAGGCAACCGGTGCCGTGGTCACGGTGGAAAACCAGAACATCGTGGGCGGCCTGGGCAGCGCGGTCTGCGAGACGCTGAGCGAGCACCACCCCGTGCGGGTCAAGCGCTTGGGCATCCCGGACGCGTTCGGCGAAGTGGCCGACCAAGACTACCTGTTCAACAAGCACGGCTTCGGCCCCGATCACATCGCCCGCGCCTGCCGGGAGCTTGCCGTTGCCAAGGCCGGATGACCGAGATGGCAGACAGGTGCCGCAAGGGGCTGAATCCAGCTCCGGCATCCGGTTAAATGTGGACTAAGGCTTAACGAGCGGTGGATTTTCAGGGCTGAAGTTGCTGCACGATCCGCAGATGGAAGAGAGTCGGCTGTCCGCACCGGCACCAGGAATCGATCGCGAACGCGGCGCTCCTCGAGCGAGCGCGCCCGCCGGCTGGGCCTCAGGCCGTCAGGATTTGGAGGCGCTGCTTCGCCACCTGCCGCACATGCTCGTCCTTATCGTTTTGAATGACGCGCTTTAAAAGCTCCTTGTCTTCGCATTCCAAGACGGCTTTCTCGCGCACTTTGGGATCGGACCGGGCGATTTTGGGGATGAAAAAATCACTGAATTTCATGGGCGCCTCCTTTCGAAGAACAGCGTGATGGGGGCGGGGGGAAAACTGCCAATTTTACTGACGGGAGGATAGCCGATCCATCAATGTAAGTCAACGTAAACTTTAAACCCGTGGAACTCGTCGCCCCCGCCCCCCGCCCGTGAACCATTCGCGGCGGCCCCCGCATTCGCCCCTACTCCTTGCCGGTTTCCAAAACGATCGCCTCCAGGCGCCGGTAGGCGGTCTCGTCACCGACATAATAACAGCGGCAGCCGGCCGCATCGGCCCAGACGTAAAGCGTTGGGTTGCTCGAGGCGACGCGCAAAAGCTCGCGCTGGGGGATGCCCGCGATCTGGTTGATGTCCTCCTGCGTAACGGCCACCTTCAATTTGAAACCGGCAAAGGCCAGCAGCTCCTTGCGGTTGAGGGGGTCGGGCTTCTGGGACTGGGAGACGCCGGCGCAGCCGGCCAGCGCCAGGGCCGCGGCCAAAAAAAACGTAATCGGTTTTTTCATAGACAGGACCACCTTCATGTCATGAACCGCTTGGGGCAGCTCCGGCAGGCCGGGTCGGGGTCGCCGCAGGCCAGACGCTCCCGGAAGCGGCGGAAATCCGCTCTTTCCCAGATCTGCACGGGGTTCTCGTCCCGCACGTTGCCGAACACACGGCGTTGGGGGTCGGCGATCGCCGCCGGCACGTTCACGTAAACGCAGGGCGACACCGAACCGTCGGCCGAAACAAAGAGGGAGCGGCCGATGTTCTCGCGGCAGGCGGTGCCGGCGGCGGCCGGGTCGGGAAGTTCGTAGTGGAACCCCAGGCCCCGGCGTTGGGCCCCGGCCGCGATCTCGGAGAGAAGGGCGGCGGCCTTTTCAAGCTTGCCGGCTTCCAGCGGGGTGAATGCTTCGGCTTCCAGGCCGGGTTCGGGGATGTAATCCAGCGTCGAGATGACGGCGGCGTGCACGCCGAGCCGCTGCATCAGCGCCGGCAGCCCGGCCGCGGCCGCCATGTTGGAGGCGAGCAGGAGATAAGCGAAGTGAATTTCCAGGTGCACGCCCAGGCGCTCCCGGCGCACCGCCTGCAAGGTGGTTACGGCCTCGCAGACCCGGTCGAAGTCCACCCCCGACCGCGCGGCGTTGGAGGCCGCATCGGTCCCGGCCAGCGAGAAGGCCACGATGTCGATGCCGCTGTCCACGATCCGGCGCGCCAGCTCCGGGTCCATGCGCAGGCCGCAGGTGGTGGTGGAAACCTGGCAGCCGGCCTTTCGAGCCAAGGCGGCCATGTCGAAAAAAGCCGGGTTTAGCAGGGGCTCTCCCCAGCCCTGGAGGTGCACCCTTCCGGCGCGCCGCATCAGCGGCCACAGCCGCGTGAAGGTCTCCATCTCCATGTCGCGCGAGCGCCAATTTCCGCGCTCGGTGGTGCGGGGACAATAGGTGCAGCGGCCCGGGCAACGCGAGCTGACCTCCACCTGGATGCAGTCAAGCAGCCGGCGCTTTCCGAGAAAGGCCTCTTTGACGCTCTCCCAGAAGCCGGGTTCTCGGAACCCCTCGCCGCCGGCTGCTTTCGTTTTTTCTCTCATGGCTTGCTCTATACCACGAGGCGGCGCAGCTTTGAAACGAGCCCCCGCGGTTTCACCTCCCAACCGGCTTCGACACAGGGCAAAAAGGGCTCCGCCCCCCACTTGCGCTTGAAGAAACCGATGCCGGCGTTCACCCCGAGGCCGAGGTTCATGCGGGTCTGGCCGCGCCGGCAGGCCTCTTCCAGCAAGCCCGACAGCACCAGGTCGGCACTGCCGGGCGGCGCGAGCTCCGGGTCCCGGAAGCAGAACATGAAAAAGGCCGTGGTCAGCGGCGCAAACTCGCCGACGGCAAAAGCGGCCAAGCGCCCGTCGGCCAGCCGCCCCGAAACCACCCGACTGCCCTCCGAGGCCTCGATGTAGCGGGACAGCTGCCCGAAGATGTGCCGCGTGCCCGCGGCCAGCCGGCGTTCGTTGAGGTAGCGCTGGACCAGGGCCGTGTGGTCGTTCTCCAGGCGGCGCCCCTGATCGATGACCAGCTCCCGGGCTGCCCGGCCCAGGAGGTTTCGCAGCTTGGGGCCGGGCGGCGGTGGCGGGACCGGCAGCGCATAGTAGCGGTCCTTCGCGACCAGGGCCGTCGAAGGCGCCTGGGGCGGCCGGGCCGAGCCGATGACGGTAATGCGTTCCAACCCGGGCATTTCGAGGGCCTCGTCCACGGCGGCGGCCATCTGCTTCGCATCCTGCGGCGCGCGCAGGGGGTAGCCGACGAGGACCAGGGTGCCGCCGGACACGTAGCCCACGCAGTCGGCGATCACCACCGGCCGGGACCCGGCCACCGCGCTCACGTAAGCCACGACCTGTTCGGGCACCGCGGCCGCGGCCGTCACCCATGCCAGGCGGTCGGGGCCGATCATCGCCGCCTCCGGACGCGGAACCCGGCCTCGGCCAGCATCCCGCGCAGGTTGATCATGTGGGCCGAACCCACGAAGACCGCGCAGCCTCCCTCCTCGATGAAGGGCCGCATGCGCTCCAGAAACCGCGCGTCGCGGCGCTGGATCACGAGCTCGGTGCGCGTGGGGAATTCGATGCTGGTGCCGAACATGTTCTCAACATCGCCCTTGAGATAGGCCCGGATGTTGCGCCGGGTGTAACGGCCCCATCTCCGGCAGTCTCGCAGAAAACGGGCGATCCGCGGCATGGGGACGCTCTCCAGCGTCTCGATCTGCTCGGGGATGCTTTCCATGCCGCGCACGGCCTTGCCCATCTCCAGGGCCAAGTGCCAGGCCTCCAGGTCCACCGACTGGGTCCAGCCCTTCCGCGCGAGGAAACTCGTCCAGAGGGAAAAAAAGGCCATCCAGTGCCGGGTGTGGGAGAGAAGGTGGCGCACGTCCGGGGGGTTCTTGTGCTCAGCGCCCATCAACCGCGCCCAGAACCCGCGCGGGCCGCAGACCACGCGCTCCAGGCGGCGGATCTCCTCCTCGGTCAGCGCGTCGGCGACCCGCGGGCTTTCGGGGCCCGGGGCGCGCCCGCTGGCCGACACCTGTTCGAGGCTCGCCGCATCGAGCGGGCCTTCGAACAGCACCGTGTCGACCTGCTCGAAAAGCCTCCGAAAGGAGGCCTCGAAGCTGTAGCAGAAAAAGTGGGCCGTGCCGCCGATCCAGGAACTCCGCCCGTTTTTCTCGATCTCCCAGAGCATCGCGAACGAGCGCTGGGGCGGCAGGCGTGCCATATACTCCCGCTTGGAGATGGGCTCCCGGGGCATGGCGGCCAGCATGCGCATGAGCTCACCCACCCCTTCGCCCACCCCCTCCCGCTCGCGCCACTCGGCCATTTCGTAAGGCAGGCCCGGCGCGCCGCCCCATTTGGTCTTAAACCTCCGGATGCCCTCGTTCACACCGAGGCCCAGGTGCAGGAACTTTTTGCCGTCGGCCCGTGCTTTGCGGATCATCTCGCGGAAGAGCAGGTCCGAGGCGTAGGGGGTAAAGTGATCGCGGGAGTGGGCCCCGAGCAGATAGCTCGTGAAGCGCCGCGGGGCCGCATCCAGCAGCAGGCAGGCGGCCAGATGGCCGTCCCGGTCCCAGGCGTTGAGCAGGGACAGCCCGGGCGCCCGCTGGAGCACGGACTCGGTGCGGGCGTAGAGCTCGCGCACGTTCGGCGGCAGGGCCGTACGGCCCATGAACTCGGCCCACAGGCGCCGGTGCGCCGGCGTGAAGGTGATCCCCGCTTCCACGTCAAGCGTGGCGGCCGCCCGCTCCGCCAGGCGCTCCAGGCGCGCCGGAACCGGCGTCCCGAGATCGAGAACGTGGTATCGATCCGTGTCGCGGCGCCGCGCCTTTAAACGCTCCGGAAGCTCCGGGCAGATGGCCCAGCACTCCCGCGCGGCCGTGCGGCGCAGGGCTTGGGCGAGCGCCTGTTCGAACCCTTTGGGGCTGTAGCTGCCTTCAAGCGGGTAGCCCACGGCCAGGAGCCACTCCTCGGCCGCGATGAAAATGTAGGGCCCCACCCGGAACGGCCCCCCACCCGACATGGCCGCCATGAAGGCGACGGAGTGCTCGGGGACCGTGGCCTTTTCAAGAACGGCGTTGATATCGGAAGGGGTCACCACGTGGCTCCAAACTCGTCCGGATGCTCATATCATTACTCCGGATGGTTGCGGCGCGCCGCGCCGGGCACCCCGCTCCGCCCCTGAGTGAGATGCGGCTCTTGCACATAATTAACCGCCGGAGTAATAACCTGGAATTGACAATCCGGCCCTTGCCCCATATTAGACTATTCCCAATCGATCAACAACCCGGCCTCGCCGCTTTTCGCCAAAGCCGCAGCCCGCACGAGGACGCCATGTCTTTTATCGACCAAGACGACCCCGCCGTCGCTGCGCTCATCACAAACGAGCGCAGCCGCCAGGAACTCACCCTCAACCTCATCGCCGCCGAGAACACGGCGCCGGCGGCGGTCCTGGAGGCCTTGGGGTCGGGCTTCAACAACAAGACCGCCGAAGGCTACCCGGGCCGGCGCTACCACACGGGCTGCCGGGTCACGGACGAGCTGGAACAGCTCGCCGTGGAACGCGCCAAGGCGCTCTTCGGGGCCGACCACGCCAACGTCCAGCCCCACTCGGGGGTCAACGCCAACCTGGCGGTCTACGGGGCCGTGATGACCCCGGGCGACAAGATCCTCAGCATGAAGCTCAGCCACGGCGGCCACCTCTCGCACGGCGATGCCGCCTCGATCACCGGCCGGATTTTCCAGCCGGCGCACTACGGGGTGCACCCCGGGACCGAGCGGCTGGACTACGATGCCATCCGCGACCTGGCGCTCGAGATCCGGCCCCGGATGCTCGTGGCCGGCGCGAGCTCCTACCCGCGCCTGATCGACTACAAGGCCCTGCGCGCCATCGCGGAGGAGGTCTCCGCCTACCTCCTGGTGGACATGGCCCACATCGCGGGTCTGGTGGCGGCCCGGGTCATCCCGAGCCCCGTGCCCCACGCCCACTTCGTCACCTTCACGACCTACAAGACCCTGATGGGGCCCCACGGGGGGATGATCCTGTGCGCGGCGGATTTCGCCAAGAAGATCGACCGCTCCATCTTCCCCGGCACCCAGGGCACGCCGACGCTCTCGCTCGTGGCCGCGAAGGCCGTGTGCTTCCATCTGGCCGCGACCCCGGAATTCCGCGCGGTCCAGGAGCGCACCCTGCGGACCGCCGCCCGACTCGCCGGAGAACTGGCCGCCAAAGGCTACCGGCCGGTGAGCGGCGGCACCGACAAACACATGGTGCTTGCCGACCTGCGGGGCAAGGGGCTCAAGGGCGACTCGGCCGAGGCGGCGCTCGAGGCCGCCGGAATCCTTTGCAACCGCAACGTCATCCCCTTCGACCCGGAGTCGACCCTGGTGACGAGCGGCCTGCGTTTCGGCACACCGGGAATTGCCTCCCGCGGCATGGGGGAGGAGGAAGTGAAAGCGATCGCCGGCTGGATCGACCAGATCCTCTCCCGGCCGGACGACAAACTCATCCAGAAGCGTGTCGGGGAGATGGTCAGCGATCTCTGCCGCCGGTTCCCCCTGCGCGAGCGGCTGGAGGGCTGAGCATGGCGGGGGACCTTTTCGGGAAAGTGCAGGAGGCCATCGACCCGGAGTGGATGTTTCGGGTTCTGCGGGAAATGATCCTGATCCGCAGCGAAAACCCCTTCGACGAGCCGGCCCGGGAGGGTTTCCGCGAAAAGGAGATGGCCGATTACCTGGCCGGCCACCTGTCGGGGCTGGGGCTCACGGTCGAGACGCGTGAAGTGCGCCCCGGCCGGCCGAACGTGTTCGGGACCCTTGGCGGGAAGCAGGGCCATACCGCCCTCATGCTCGCCGGCCACATGGACACGGCCCGCACCACGGGCTACCCGGAGGCCTACGACGTCAAGGTCGAGGGCGGCAAGCTCCACGGCCGCGGGGCCTGCGACATGAAGGCCGCGCTCGCCGCCTACCTCGGGGTCGTCAAAGCGCTCCGGGAAACCGGCACCCGCCTGAACGGCCATCTGATCGTTTGCGGCATCGTCGACGAAGAGTACCAGATGCTCGGCTCCAAGGCCATCGGCCGTTCCGGCCGCATGGCCGACCACGGCATCATCGGCGAGCCCACCCAACTTAAAGTCTGCCCGGCCAACAAGGGCCGGGTCAGCACTAAAATCATCACCCGCGGCCGGGCCGCGCACTCGAGCGTGCCCGAGCAGGGGATCAACGCCATCGACAAAATGGCGAAGGTGATCCTGGCCTTCGGCGACTACAACCAGGAGCTGCTCGGCCGGCCGCCGCATCCCCTTTGCGGCCACGGCCGCTTCACCCCCGGGGTGATCCACGGCGGCGTCCAGGTGAACATGGTGCCGGACCGCTGCGAGCTCGAGGTGGACCGCCGGACCCTGCCGGGCGAGTCCCGTGAGAGCGTCTATGCGGAATTTCACGATCGCATCCGCGGGGCGGCCGCCGGCGAGCCGGATTTCGGCTATGAGATCACCGCGCCCACCTGGCTGATCGCGCCCAACGACATTTCACCCCAGGAACCGGTGGTGGCCGCGCTGCGTGCGGCGCATCAGGGGTGGAAGCCTTCGTGGCCGGCTCGGACGCGCCCTACATGGGATTTCCCACCGTGATCTGCGGGCCGGGTTCCATCGCCCAGGCCCACACCAGCTGCGAATTTGTGGACTTGAAAGAGGTCGCAGATGCCGCCCGGCTCTACCTGCATGCGGCCCTGCAGCTGCTCGAATGAGAAAAGGAGACGCCATGAGCACGGAAGCGCTGAAAAAGAGAGTCTGCGAGCACGTCGATCGCTGCCGGGACGAAATGATCGGAATCGCCCAGCGGATGCTGAAGCAACCCGAGCTGGGGTACCGCGAGGTCAAAACGGCCGCCCTGGTCCGCCAGGAGCTGCAGAAGCTGAACCTGCCCGTGGTGGAAGGCCTCGCCCTCACCGGGGTCGAGGGCACGCTGGCCGGCAAGGAAGCGGGCCCCACGGTGGTGGTCATGGGCGAGCTGGATTCGGTGATGGAGAAGACCTCCCCCCTGGCCGACCCGGTCACCGGCGCCGCGCACCTCTGCGGCCACCACATCCAGGTGGCGAGCATGCTGGGTGCCGCCATGGGGCTCGTCGGCGCCGGCATCGCCCCCTTTCTGTCCGGAAAGGTGAAATTCCTGGGCTGTCCGGCCGAAGAGTATTTGGAGATCGAATACCGGCTGGGGCTCATGGCCGAAGGCAAGATCAGCTTTCTGGGCGGCAAGCAGGAGTTGATCAAGCTGGGCTATTTCGACGACGTGGACGCGGCCATGATGGTGCACGCCTTTGCCGACACCTCCGAGCCGGCCTTCCTGATGAACGCCGCCGGCAACGGGTTCATGGCCAAGTTCATCCGCTACGAGGGCAAGCCCTCGCACGCGGGGGCCGCCCCCCACCGGGGGGTCAACGCTCTCAACGCGGCCTGCATCGGCATCATGGCGGTTCACGCCCAGCGCGAGACGTTCCAGGATGATGACGCCATCCGGGTCCACCCGATCATCACCAAAGGCGGGGACGTGGTCAACGTGGTGCCCTCGGATGTCCGGCTCGAGACCTATGTGCGCGGCAAGAACCTCGAGGCCATCCTCGACGCCTCGGCCAAGGTGGACCGGGCGTTCCGGGCCGGGGGGGACGCGGTCGGCGCAACCACGAAGATCACCAACATTCCCGGGTACCTGCCGATCTTCCAGGACCCGAACCTCACCTCGATCGCCGGCAGAAACGGCCGCGCCCTTTTAGGCGACCGGGGCGCCCTGGAGGCGGGCTTCATGGGCGGCTCCTTCGACGTCGGCGATTTGTCCCACCTCATCCCGGTGATCCATCCCTTCGTGACCGGGACCCGGGGGCACCTGCACACGGCCGAATTCTGCGTGACCGACTACGAAGCGGCGGTGGTGCTGCCGGCCAAGCTGATGGCGATGAGCGTGATCGATCTGCTGGCCAACGGGGGCGTGGAAGCCCGGCGCGTGAAAAAAGAATTCCAGCCGCGCTTAAACAAGGAGCAGTACCTTGAACTCATGCAGCGCCTGGGCCGTTAGACGGTCGGCGTCAATCTCTCCAGCCCGGGAGGGAACCGTTCAATTTTTTCAAACCGGCAATTGACCGGGCCAACACCCGCATTTCACTCAAAGGAGGTCCATTATGGCAGAAACAGTCAAATCTTCACCCCCGGCACCCTCTGGGCTCGTCTCCTCTCAGATGGTGAAGGTCTATGCCATTGCTCTCGTTCTGGTCGTTCTGGCCGAACTGATCGGCTTCGTGCGCTGGACGCCCGTCGCCAAGATCACCATCCTGCTGGTGCCCTTCGTGCACACCATCTGGCTGGCGGTTTTCTTCGCACCCCAGGCGGCCGGCCGCTGGGTGAAGACCTACACCCTGAGCGATTCGGCCTGGGCCGCCGGGCTCATTTTGACGGCCACCTACCCCCTGATGGTCCGCTACGGCACCCTGGTGGGGCCGAATGTCCCCAAGCTGATGCAGGCCGGCGTCGCCCTCATCCTGCAGGAGGTGGGCAACAACTGGGGCGCCATCGTCATCGCCATGCCCATCGGCATCCTGCTGGGCCTGCGGCGGGAGGTGATCGGCGCCTGCTACTCGGTGGCCCGTGAGCCCAACCTGAGCCTCATTGCCGACATTTACGGCCTGGATTCCCCCGAGGGCCGCGGCGTGGTCGGGACCTACATCACCGGGACCGTATTAGGCACCGCCTTTTTCAGCATCCTCGGCAGCGCGTTCGCGCTCACGGCCCCGGCCATCTTCCACCCGCTGGCACTGGCCATGGCCATGGGGATCGGCAGCGCCAGCATGATGACCGCCGGCGCCGCCACTTTAGGCGAAGCCCTGCCCCAGTGGAAGGACCAGATCCTGGCTTTCGCGGCCGCGAGCAACCTGATCACCGGCATCACCGGGCTTTACGCCTCCTGGCTGGTCGGCCTGCCCTTCGCGGAGTGGGTCTACCGCCTCATGGGCAAGAAAAAGGAGCCCGGGGCCAAGACCTTCTCGCTGACGCAAAAGCAGGAGCGCCCCAAGATCGACCTGAAGTGGACCTTCTTCCACCTGATGCTGATCTGTGTGCTGACCCTGGTCGGCAACTGGGTGGCCACCAAGGTCGACCCCCTGACGGCGCTGCCCGGCATGCTGTTCATTTTTACAATCTGCGTTGTCGGCGTACTGCTGGCAAAATATGTGCCGTTCTATGTTCCGACCATCGCCTACATCGGCACCATCTCCCTGGTACTCACCATGCCGGGCATGCCCTTCTCCAAGGAGATCCTGGCGGCGGTGGGCAAGGTCAACTTCCTGGCGCTGGCCACCCCCATCATCGCTTTTACCAGCCTTTCGATCGCCAAGGACCTGGACGCGTTCCGCCAGCAGGGCTGGCGCATCGTGGTGGCGGCCCTGATTACGCTGTTTGCGGTGTTCTTCAGCGCTCTCCTCATCGCCGAGGTGTGCCTGCGCATTCAGGGTTTCCCGCGCTAACCGGCCGGCGGCTGGAGCCACGAGCGTAACGGTTCAATGGCGGCACCGGCAGTTGTGCCGCCATTGAACCTCTCCAAGGAGTTCGCGCATGGAAGTCGAGTTTGCGTTGGATGAAACCGACCTGGTGGCGCTCGCCCGACATCACATGGAGCACTCCCCGGGTATCCGCCGGCGCTACCGCATGCGCTGGATCGGGGTTACGCTGGCCATCGGGCTCATGGGCGTGCTGCTCTACGCCTTTTTTTCGCTCAGGGCGCCGGCTCTTTACCTCGGCGCTTCGGCCGCCTTCTTTCTGGTATTTTACCCGTATTACTACCGCTGGCTGGTGGGGCGGACACTGGGAAAGATCGTGGCCGCGCGCCTGAACCCGAAGGCGTTCGCCGCACGAACCCTCCGGGCTACCCCGGAAGGCTTGGAGCTGGTCGGCGCCGGATCGAAGACCGCCAGGACCTGGGACCGCATCAGCGGGATCGATGTGACGCCGGAGCGCGCCTTTGTGGCGATCGACGGCGAATACGCCGTCGTGCTGCCCCGGCAGCGCCTGGGAGATGAAACCTACCAGCGTTTGATTGAAACGATCCGGCGGCTGTCCCATCTTTCGGTGTGAACATCCACCGGATGAAGCCGCAGCAGAGGGATCCGTCATGAGCGTTCAAGCCAGTCGCATCGCGCAGGACATCCAGATCATCAACTCCTTCACCTCTACCCCCGGCCGCGGGGTCACCCGCTTCACGTTTTCAGAGCCGTACATGCAGGCGCGGGCGTATGTCGCACACGAGCTGGAAAAAATCGGTGCCCGGGTTTCAACGACTCCGGGCGGCAACCTGTGCGGTCGGCTCGCGGGCAGCTCCGCGGGCCTTCCATCCGTAATGGCGGGATCCCACATCGACAGCGTCCTTCACGGCGGGCGCTTCGACGGGGTTGCGGGCGTGGTGGCGGCGCTCGAGGTGGCCCGGGTGATGGCGGAGGAAAAGCTCCCGCGCCGGCACCCTTTCGATGTGGTGATCTTCGCCGAAGAGGAAGGGTCGCGGTTCGGCTCGGTGATGATCGGCAGCCGGGCCTGGGTCGGCAAGCTCTCCGCGGAGGAGCTGCATCGGCTGAAGGACAAATACGGCGTCAGCTACGCGGAGGCGATGGCAAGCGCCGGCCTCGCCCCGGAGAGCGGTCTTTCGCTGAAACCCGGCATGGTAAAAGCCATGATCGAGCTGCACATCGAGCAAAGCCTGGTGCTCGAAAGCAAGGCCATCCCCATCGGCGTAGTGGAGGGCATCAACGGGATCAAGCAGTTCGTGGTCACCCTGACCGGTGTTTCCAACCACGCGGGCGCGACCCCCATGGGACTCCGGCACGATGCCCTTCAGGGGGCGGCCCGGGTGATCGCCGCGGTCGAGGAGATCGCCGTCGGTGAACTCGGGGGAAACACCGTGGCGACCGTCGGCATGCTGACCTGCGAGCCCGGCCAGGCAAATGTCATCCCGGGCAAGGTTCAGTTCACGCTGGACATTCGCGACCTCGACTCCGGGCGGATCGACCAGGCCGCCCAGCATATCCTATCGGTGATCCAGACGATATGCCGGGTAAGAGGGCTCGCTTTCGACGTTCAACCTCGATCGGACACGCCACCGGTGCGCCTCTCAACCGCGATGGTAGAGCTTATCGAAGCGACCGCCCGGGAGAAAGGCATCAAGACCTTGAGAATGCCAAGCGGCGCGTTGCACGACTCCTCCATCCTGCCCGAGGTGACCGAGGTGGGGATGATTTTCGTACCGAGCAAGTCCGGACGAAGCCACTGCCCCGAAGAGGATACGGACCTGATGGACATCCGTATGGGGGCCGAGCTTCTCCTGGGGGCGGTGGTCAAACTGGCTTCCTGAAGGTAATCCTCAGAATCTGTTCTGTTTTTCACGCCGTTTCCAAGCGACCACCCCCCTCTGCCGTTCAATATTCTTGAGCCGGTCTGCGAATCGTATTATGATCAGGCAAGTGTAACGAACCCTGCCGCCGTTGTTTCGGGCGGGCGAAACGGTTGAAAGGAGGGGTGCATGAAAAAACCTGTCAACTGGCGGCCGTATGTCGCCGGAGCGCTGGTCGGGGTGCTGGCCACTTTCTCCGTCATCGTCTCGACCAAGGTCCTGGGGAAAACCCAGTATCTGGGGGCTTCCACCACGTTTGTGCGCGCGGCCGGGTTTATCGAGCAGTCCGTGGACGCCGAGCACGTGAAAAAGAACCCCTATTTCCTGAAGGAAAAAGTCAAAATCGACTGGCAGTTCATGTTGATCGTCGGCATCTTCATCGGCGCCCTGGCGGCTTCGCTGGCCGACGGCAGCTTCAAGCTCGAGGCGGTGCCGCCCGTCTGGCGCGAGCGCTTCGGCGGCAGCGTGGGCGTGCGGGCCGTCGGTGCATTTATGGGAGGCATCGTGGCCATGTTCGGCGCGCGGCTGGCCGACGGCTGCCCGAGCGGCCACGGCTTGAGCGGCCTGATGCAGCTTTCGGTGAGCGGATTCATCGCCCTGGCCTGCTTCTTCGGCGCGGGGATCCTGATGGCCGCGCTGGTGTACCGGCGCAAAGGAGGCCTGCGATGAGCGACCAATGGCTTGGTTTGATCACGGGGATCTGCTTCGGCGCGCTCCTGCAGCAGGGCCGGGTGCTGCGGTTCGAAAAACAGGTCGGCGCCATGCTGCTCAAGGACATGACCATCATGAAATTCATGATGTCGGCCATCCTGGTGGGCATGGTCGGGGTGCACCTGGCGGTCGCCTTCGGCCTGGCCCAGCTCAGCCCCAAGGCCACCCAGCTTGGCGCGACGATAGCGGGCGGCCTGCTGTTCGGCCTCGGCTGGGCGGTCATGGGATTCTGCCCGGGGACCTCGGTCGGCGCCGTGGCCGAAGGCCGCTGGCATGCGATCTTCGCCGTATTCGGCATGCTGGCCGGGGCGGCCCTCTACGCGGAGGCCTACCCGCACCTCCAAAAAGAATTCCTGGCACTCGGAAACCTGGGTAAGATCACGCTGCCGGGTGTCCTGGGGATGAGCGCCTGGGCGGTCATTCCGGTCCTCGGGCTCATCTTCATCCTGTGCTTTTTATTTTTTGAAAAAAAGGGGCTCTGAAAGATGCGCCATCCCAATAAGGATTTAATCGGCCGAAAAAAGCCGGAACTGGACACGCCCTGCCTGGTGATCGATCTGGACTTGCTGGACGAAAACCTGCAGAAGATGCAAGCGCGGGTCAAGGCGGCCGGCAAGGCCCTGCGGCCCCATGCCAAGACCCACAAGTGCTCCACGCTGGCCAAGATGCAGGTCGCCAACGGCGCCATCGGCGTCTGCGCGGCCAAGATCGCCGAGGCCGAAGCCCTGGTGGAGGCCGGGATCTCGGGGGTGCTCGTCACCGGGCCGGTGGCCGGCCGGGAGAAGGTCAACCGGCTCGTCTCCCTTCTGGGCCGGGCCCCGTTTCTGATGGCGGTCGTCGACAACACGGCCGGGATAGAGCTGCTCGAAAGCCGCCTGGCCGAAAAGGACCGGCGCCTCGACGTGCTGCTGGACATCGATATCGGCCAGCGACGCACCGGGGTCCCGCCGGGCAAAGCCCTGGAACTGGCCGGCCGGCTGCTTTCCAGCGACCGTTTCCGTCTGCGCGGCATCCAGGCCTATGCCGGCCACGTCCAGCACATCCCGCGCTACGAGGACCGCAGAGCGGCCTCCCGCGAAGGACTCCGGCAGGCCTCCGCGGTGTTCAAGCAGCTGCAGGCCCGGAACGAGGCCTGCACCCTCTTCAGCGCCTCGGGCACGGGGACGGCCGTTATCGACCTGGCCATTTCGGAGCTGACGGAGCTGCAAGCCGGCTCCTACGCGCTCATGGACGCCGAGTACCTCGCCATCGAATCCACAGACGGCACCGACACCCCCGATTACCGCCCTGCCCTCACGATGCTGACAACGGTGGTCAGCGGCCCGCACGGCCGCCAGGTGACCGTTGACGCCGGGCTGAAGGCACTCTACCGGGACGGCGGAAGGCCGCGGGTGCTGAACCCCGAATACGCCAGACTGCAGTACGACTGGTTCGGGGATGAGTACGGCAAGCTGGTCGCGCCGGACCGGGTCGCGCCGCTGCCGGAGCTCGGAACAGTCCTCGAACTGGTGGTGTCGCATTGCGACCCCACGGCCAACCTTTTTGACGGCTATTACATCACCCGCGCCGGCAAGGTGGTGGACATCTGGCCGATCGACCTGCGCGGCCGGTGCCAGTGAAAGCGAAAAAAGAGGAAAAGTTACGGCATGTTGCGTCACGAAACGGCCTGAATGAATGCTCGCCCTCTTGCCGCTGGGGCTATTCTTTAATTCATCAACCATGGTCTGAAATCGACATGAGCATGAAATGGCTGAAGAAGGCAGGCGTCTGGATGGGAGTGGTGTGCCTGTCGGTGCTGTTGTCCGGCTGCGGCGGCAGCGGCGGGGGAGCGGATCCGGCAGGGGGCGGCGGCTCGACACCGACCACCGGAAACGCCACCGGCGGCGTGCGCAACCCCGTGTGCGCAACCGGCCAGAGCGCGGGCGAAGTCGAGGCGCCGGTGTTTCGCATGAAGTTGAGCGGGCAGACCAGCTGGTTCGCCTCGCCGGTGGTGGCGGACCTGGACGGCGACGGCCAGAACGAGCTGATCGCCGCTTACTATTCCGTGTACGCGTTCAACAGCCAGGGGCAGCTGCTGGACCGGATCGACCACAACGGCGGCCGGGTGTATGCCCCCCACGTGGTGGTGGACCTTGAGGGCGACGGCGTGCCCGAAGTGGTTTTCGGCGCCCGCCATCAAGTGTATGCCTATGAATGGCGCAGCGGCCGCTTCTCACTGAAACCCGGCTGGCCGGCCGACACGACCTCCGCGGGCCAGTCGCCTGAGGTGCGGGGCCTGGCGGCGGCCGACCTGAACGGCGACGGCCTGATCGAGGTGGTCGCGACCACCACCCAGACCCAGGACGACGGGGCCCAGGTCTTCGTTTTCGCCTATAACGGCGCCCTTTTCCAACCCGCCGGCCTGAGCTATCCGGCCTGGCCGCGCTACAACAACCTCAGCGGGTTGGGCGGCGATGCCGACCGCAACGGCATGGGGCACAGCGGCTACGGGTGCTACGGTCTGAACGTCGCCATCGGCAACATCGACGACGACCCCGATCTGGAGATCATCGTCACCTATGACAACCACCACATCCAGGCGTTCAAGCCAGACGGCCTGGCGATCGATGCCTCCGCCTGGTTCACGAACCGCGACAGTCTCTATTCCGGCCAGCGCATGACCTGGGGCCAGTTCATCCGCTGGGAGGACCCCATGGTGGAAGAGAATCATTACCACCTGCACACCGGCACCTGGCCGCACCCCAGCGCCCAGGAGTGGCTGCAGTGGACGGCCTCGCCGCCCAACATCGTGGACCTCGACGGCGACGGCAAGAACGAGGTGCTGGGCGTGCCCAACGTCGAATTCAACGAGCCGTATGAAACCCAGGCCTACGCGGTCATGGTGCTCGAGGGGGCGCACGGCGACGGCAGCCGCTCGGCCATGCGCAAGGCCGGCTGGGAAGATCTTCCCCGGGGCGGGGCGCCCATTTCCGTCTCCGGCTGGTATCCGCCCATGGGGGTGCCGGCGGCCGCCACGGTCAACCTCCAGGGGAATGCGGACCCGGAGGTCGTGGTGTCGCTGAACGACGGCTTCATGCGGGCCTTCACGGCTCAGGCCGCCGAGTTGTGGCGTTACAATTACACCAACGGCAAGGCGGTCATGTATGCGTCGGAGCCCACTGTGGCGGACCTGAACCAGGACGGCTCGCCGGAGGTGATTTTCACCACCTACGGCGCGCCGGACGTCCAGGACTCCGGCCGCCTGGTGATCCTGGGGGCCGACGGCCGGCTGCTGCACAACCTCGCCCTGCCGAACCCGGGTTACAACGGCAACGGCAACGGCGCCCCGGCGGCCCCGGCGGTGGGCGATCTGGACGGCGACGGCCAATTGGAGATCTTCGTTCAGACCTTCGACCACGGCATGGACGTTTTCACGGTGCCGGGCTCGGCCGCCAACTGCATGCCCTGGCCGACGGCCCGCGGCGGCCCCCTGCGCATGGGGCAACCCAACGACAACGGTTTGTAACGCGGGCTGACGGCGGGAGATCCACGATGACATTTCGAGACCTGTTCGGCCAAAAAAAACCGGTGATCGCCTGCGTGCACCTGCTGCCGCTGCCCGGGGCCCCGCGCTTTGCCGGCGACATGGGTGCGGTTTACGATGCGGCGCTCAAGGAAGCCGGGGTCTTCCAGCGGCAGGGGGTGGATGGCCTGATCGTCGAAAATTTCCGCGACAAGCCTTTTTATCCGGGCCGCCTACCGGCTGAAACGGTGGCGGCCTTGAGCGCGGTGACGCGGGAAATCGTCAAAACGACCGCCTTGCCGGTCGGCGTCAATGCGCTGCGCAACGACGCCCTTGCGGCCATCGCCGTCGCGGCGGCGGCCGAAGCGCATTTCATCCGGGTCAACGTCCACATGGGGGCGGTGGTCTCCGAGCAGGGCCTCATCCAGGGGGCCAGCCACGAGACGCTGCGTTTGCGCGCCGCCCTGCGCGCGAAGGCGCTTATTTTCGCCGATGTGGGCGTCAAACACGCAGCCCCCTTGGCCGACCGCGGCCTGGCGGCCGAGACCCGTGATCTTTCCGAACGCGGGATGGCGGATGCGGTCATCGTGTCCGGGGAACTCACCGGCGCTGAGACCCGGCCCGAAGACGTGGATGTCGTGGCCGCCCACACGCGCCTGCCCATCCTCATCGGCAGCGGGGCCACCCCCGAAAACCTCCCAAAAGTGTTCAGCAAAGCCGACGGGTTCATCGTCGGCAGTTACTTCAAGAAATCCGGCAAGGGTGAAAACAGGGTGGAGGAGAAGCGGGTGAAGGCCTTCATGCACAAATTCAAATCCCTATCAGGAGCTCGACTGGCATGAACTATGTGAACCTCGGGACCACAGGGGTCCAGGTGTCGGAGCTTTGCCTGGGAACCATGACCTTCGGCAAAGAGGCCGACCGCCGGACCAGCACGGCCATCTACCGACGCTGCCGCGAGGCCGGCATCAATTTTTTCGACTGCGCCAACGTCTATTCCGGCGGGGAGGCCGAGCGCATCCTGGGCAGTCTGACCACCGGGGAGCGGCACCGGTTGATCATCACCACCAAGGCCGGGGGATCCATGGGCGCCGGCCCCAACCGCGATGGGCTTTCCCGGCGGCACCTTCTCCAGGAGTGCGAAGAGAGCCTGCGGCGCCTGAACACGGATTGGATCGACGTCTATTTCGCGCACCGCTTCGACCCCGGCGTTCCCATGGAAGAAAGCCTTCAGGCGTTCGATATGCTTGTACAACAGGGCAAGGTGCGCTACATTGGGGTAAGCAACTGGGCCGCCTGGCAAATTGCCGGGGCGCTCGGCGTGTGCGCGCTCAAGGGGTTTCAGCCCATCCGCGTGATCCAGCCCATGTACAACCTGGTCAAGCGCCAGGCCGAAGTGGAGCTGATCCCGCTTGCGCAATACGCCGGCCTGGGGGTCATGGCTTACAACCCGCTGGGCGGAGGCGTGCTGACCGGGAAATACGGCCTCGCGCCGGAAATAGCCGCCGGCCGGCTGGCGGAGAACCCCATGTACCGGAAACGCTACGCCGAGGCCTATATGTTCGAGGCCGCCCGAAAGCTGAAGGCCATCGGAGACGAGGTGAGTGTCTCGCCCGTGAGCCTGGCCGTCGCCTGGGTGGCCCGCCATCCGGCCGTCACGTGCCCCATCATCGGCGCCCGCAGCGTCGAGCAGCTTGAACCGGCGCTCAAAGCGCCTGAAATCGAATTGACCGAAGAACTTTATCGGCGGCTGAGCACGGTGGCGCCTTCGCCACCGCCGGCCACCGACAGAAGCGAAGATAACCAGAAATAGGCATTTTGAATCCTACCGCCTGGAGTTAAGCCTGCATACGCTTGAGGCCCAAGCCGGAACGATAGAAAGAGATCTGCCGAGCATAACAGGGAGGGGCTCAAGCTTTATGAAACTACCCGAATTGCATATCGGCGAGCTGATCGCCAAAATACCGATCGTCCAGGGCGGCATGGGGGTCGGCATATCCCTGTCGGGCCTGGCATCGGCCGTGGCAAACGAGGGCGGGGTCGGCGTCATTGCCGGTGCCATGATCGGCATGGGCCAACCCGACCTTGCGACCAACCCGCTGGAAGCCAACCTCAGGGCCTTGAAAAACGAAATCCGCAAGGCCCGCAGCCTGACGAAGGGGCTTTTGGGCGTCAACATCATGGTGGCGCTGACCCATTACGTCGAGATGGTCGTCGCCGCCATCGAAGAAGGGATCGATTTTATTTTCTCCGGCGCCGGCCTGCCGCTCGACCTCCCGAAATATCTGAAAAAGGGCTGCCGGACCAAGCTGGTTCCCATCGTCTCCTCGGGCAGGGCCGCCGAGGTGCTTTGCAAAAAATGGGAAAGGTTCGCCCACCTGCCCGATGCGTTCGTGGTCGAAGGCCCCATGGCCGGCGGTCATTTGGGGCTCAAGCCGGAGCAGCTCTTTTCGTCGGACTTTACGCTGGAAAAACTGGTGCCGGAGGTGTTGGCGGCCGTCAAGCCTTTCGAAGAAAAACACGGCCAGGCCATCCCCGTGATTGCCGCCGGCGGCGTTTACAGCGGTGCGGACATCTACAAATTTCTGAAGATGGGGGCTGCCGGCGTGCAGATGGCGACCCGCTTCGTGGCCACCCACGAATGCGACGCGGATTTGGCCTTCAAGCAGGCCTACGTCGACTCCACCCGGGAAGACATCGTGATCATCCAAAGCCCGGTGGGGCTGCCGGGGCGGGCCATCAACAACGAGTTCCTGGAAGCCGTCAAGCGCGGCGAGAAAATCCCCTTCACCTGCCCCTACCATTGCATCCGGACCTGCGACCATCGCAGCAGCCCTTACTGCATCGCGCTGGCGCTCATGCAGGCCAAAAAGGGGAACCTCAAGCGCGGGTTCGTGTTTTCCGGTCAGAACGCCTACCGGGTCGACCGGATCGTGTCGGTCAAGGAGTTGATCGACACTCTCGTGCAGGAGTTCGCCGAAGCCCAAGGAACCGGTGCGGCCGATCAGCGCCGGACCGGTTAGAGACGGATCCGTCCCTTCTGAACAAAAGGGCGCCGGTGTTCCCGGCGCCCTCATTTCATGCTTTTTTGTTCCTGGCCGCGGGACTCCGCTCCCCGGCCGGTAAGCGACCGCCCCCTCCCACCGAAAAATACCGCTTGAGATCTATCCCAAATCCGGCTGAACCTGCAGAGTGTCGTTGAAGCGGTTGACCAGGTTGGCCAGGCCGATCACCATGACCAACTCCACGATTTCAGAGTCCGAATAATAGGTCCCTATCCAGCCCAGAACCGATTCGTCGATGGCCGCCGCCCCGCGGGTCACCAGGTCGGCAAACCGCAGGGTGGCCCGCTCCTTATCATCGTAAGCGCCGCTGCTCTGGTAGAACCGGATATCCTCGATCTGTTGATCGGTCAAGCCCGCCAGCTTCGCCGAAGCCATGTGGGCGCGCAGTCAGTACTGGCAGGCGTTGATGCTGGCGGTCTTGAGGTAAGCGAGCTCCTTGAGCTTGTGGGGCACCGATCCTTTCGTCATGACCGCATTGAAAAAGGGCACAAAGCGTTTCAAAGCGGCCGGAAAGTGGGCCATCACGGCAAAAATGTTGGGCATTTTGCCGATGGCCGAATGCATGCCGTCATAGATTTCCTGGACACTGCCTTCAGCCTGGTCTTTGAGCAACGGTTTGGGGACAGCCATCGGGGTCATCCTTTCGCGTGATGAAATCGATTCGGTTTTAAACAGTTGCGCATGGACGGCGCCGGTGCCAGGAACCGGACTATTTTTCCAGCCAGTTCCCGTTGACCAGATGCTGCGGGCGTCCATCGAGAAAGGCGCGCACGTTTTCAGCGGTCGCGCGCATCAGTCGCTGCCGGGCCTCCCGTGCGGCCCAGGCCAGGTGCGGTGTGATCACGATGTTGGGGGCGGTGAGCAGCGGGTTCTCCGGCCGGACCGGCTCGGCCGACAGCACGTCCACGACCGCCCCGGCGATCCGCCCCGCCGTCAGCGCCTCCGCCAGATCCTCCTCGTTCACCAGTGACCCGCGCGCGGCATTGATGAACAGAGATGTCGGCCGCATGCGCTGCAGCAGCTCACGGTTGACGAAGCGCTGGTTTTCGGGGGTCAGGGGGCAATGCACGCTGACCACGTCGCTGCGGCTGAAAACCTCCTCGAGCCCAGCCCAGGCGAACGGGGCGAAACCCGGATCCGCCCCCCGGAAGGCGTCGTGGGCCATTACGTCCATGCCGAAGGCGTGGGCCAGCTCCCCGACCCGGCGCCCGATCCGGCCGAAACCCACGATCCCCATGGTCTTGCCGCGCAGCTCAATCAGCGGCGTCTTCCAGAACGACCAGTCCGGCTGCCGGCCCCACTCCCCGGCCTTGACGGCCGCGTCGTGGCCGGAGATGTTGTGCCAGACGTGCAGGATGGCCGAGAAGACGTACTGGGCCACGGTATCGGTGCCGTAGATCGGCACGTTGGAGACCGGGATGCCGCGGCGGCCCGCCGCGGCCACGTCCACGCAGTCGTAGCCGGTGGCGGAGACCGTGATGAAGCGCAGCCGCGGCAGCGCCCCCAGGGCCTCCGCGGGAACCGGGGTCTTGTTGACCACCAGGATATCCGCCTCCCGGCCGCGCGGGATGAGCTCCGCCGGCGCGGTGCGGTCATGCACCGTCAGCGACCCCAGCGCCCCGATCGCATCCCAGGGGTTGTCTCCCGGGTTCAGCGTGAACCCGTCGGTCACGACAATGTGGGCCTGCTTCATGGCGGTTGTCCTTTCTCCGCCTCTCTTATCATGCTCGCCGGCGGAATCCACTCTTTTTTAAAAACAGACGCCCGATCGAGTCCTGCCGTTGGTGGACATTTCTGAATATCCTGTTGGCGGTTGAAACCCAAATCGGTTTCTGATAGCTTAAGTACTAATAAGGGCTGTTTCCAGGGGGAAATAGCCCTTATCCGTTTCGGAATAAACAGGAGAAGGGCCATGGTCGCCAATTTTCAAAACCGGCATTTCTTGAAACTTGTAGACTTCACTGCGGAAGAAATCGCTTATCTCCTGCACCTCTCCGCTGAGCTTAAAATTGAAAAAAGAGCGGGCACCGAGCGGCCGCGACTGAAAGGCAAAAACATCGCCCTGATTTTCGAGAAAGCCTCCACCCGTACGCGCTGCGCGTTCGAAGTCGCCGCCCACGACCAGGGCGCCCACACGACCTACCTTGACCCGAGCGGATCCCAGCTCGGCAAAAAGGAGTCGATTCGCGACACCGCACGCGTACTGGGCCGAATGTACCACGGCATCGAGTACCGCGGCTTCGAGCAGGCGCGGGTGGAGGAGCTGGCGAAATACGCCGGCGTGCCGGTCTGGAACGGGCTCACCAACGAGTTCCACCCCACCCAGGCCCTGGCCGATCTGCTGACCATGCAGGAGCACAGCGAAAAGCCCTTGAGGCAGACGGCGTTCGCTTATCTGGGCGACGGGCGCAACAATGTGGCCAACTCGCTGCTGGTGGCCGCCGCCAAAATGGGAATGGACGGTCGCGTCGTCGCCCCCAATGAGCTTCATCCCCACCCCGGGTTGGTTAAGACCGTTATGGACATCGCCAAGACCACCGGTGCCGAAATCTCCATCACCGACGATGTGACCCGAGGGGTTGCGGGCTGCGATTTCTTATACACGGATGTCTGGGTCTCCATGGGCGAAGCCGATGCCGTGTGGGCGGATCGCGTCCGCCGGCTCAAACCCTACCAGGTGAACCGCGGGGTCATGGAAAAAACCGGCAACCCCGGGGTCAAATTCCTGCATTGCCTGCCGGCCTTTCACGACCGGCAGACGGAGATCGGCGAGGCCATGTTCCAAAAGTTCGGCCTCGATGCCATGGAGGTGACCGACGAGGTGTTCGAATCGCCGGCTTCCATCGTCTTTGACCAGGCTGAAAACCGGCTGCACACCATAAAGGCCGTTATGGTGGCCACCCTCGGCGCTTAAGGCGCCGATAAAGTGCTGCGCGCGATGCAAGATTCTGGATGCCCGATACTTGATAAGAGATCAAGGTCGCAGCGGCTCTGCGCTTGCAACCCTATTCGTGCGGTGGCCTGTATTCATCCAGCATCCAGCATCGCGCATCGCGCCTCCATTGTCTATTAGCCATGTCGATAAAACCACTCATTTTGATCGCGCTGGGCGGCAACGCCCTGATTCAGAAGGGGCAGAAGGGAACGGCCGAGGAGCAGTTCGCGAACCTGAAGGTGCCCATGCGGCAGATCGCCCGGTTGTCCCGCCAATACCGCATCGTGATCACTCACGGCAACGGCCCTCAGGCCGGCAATCTGCTGCTGCAGCAGGAGAGCTGCCGCGAGGTGCCCGACATGCCGCTGGAGATCATCGTCGCCATGACCCAGGGCCAGATCGGCTACATGATCGAGTCCAGCCTCGACCGGGCCCTGATGGAGATCGGTATTACCACCGAGCAGCTCTTCGTCTCCCTGATCTCTTATGTCGTGGTCGACGAAAATGACCCGGCCTTCCATAACCCCACCAAGCCCATCGGGCCTTTCTACACCGAGGAGCAAGCCGGCCGCCTGCCCTACACCATGGCCAAGACGGACAAGGGCTTCCGCCGGGTGGTGGCAAGCCCCCGGCCGTTCGCGATCGTCGAGCACCGCGAGATCAAGAAATTGATCGAGGCGGGTTTCATCGTCATCTGCTGCGGCGGCGGGGGTATCCCGGTGATCCGCAAGGAGCGCAAGTTCAGGGGCGTGGATGCCGTCATCGACAAGGACCTTGCCAGCGCGGTCCTCGCCGCCGAGATCAGGGCCGATGCTTTCATCATCGCCTCGGATGTGCCCGGGGTGTCCATCGATTGGGGGAAAACAACGCAGCAGCAGTTGCGCAAGGTCTCGCCGGCCGAACTGGAGCGACACCTGACGGAAGGCCAGTTCCCGGTCGGCTCCATGGGCCCCAAGGTCCAAGCCATCCTTCAGTATCACCGGGAAACCGGCAACCGGGGGATCATCTGCCACCTCGAAGAGATCGAGCGTGCCATCGCCGGAGCGGCCGGGACCGAGGTGGTATAATGGCGCGCCGGCCGCCCGTCAGCCGGTCTGACCGCCGGAAGGCAACCCCCGGGTGGACCGGCTGACCAGGAGAGGAGAGCTTCATGGAACGCAAGAACGTGATCATCATCGGCGCGGCCGGCCGGGACTTTCACAACTTCAACACCTGCTATCGCGACAACCCGGGCTGCCGGGTGGTCGCCTTCACCGCCGCGCAGATACCGGACATCGCCGGCCGCAAATATCCGGCGTCGCTCGCCGGCAGGCTCTACCCCAAGGGGATTCCCATTTACGCCGAAACGGATCTTTCGGGCCTCATCCGCCGACTCAAGGTCGACGATTGCGTGTTCTCCTACAGCGACGTCTCCTATCAGCACGTCATGGACCTCGCCGCCGTCGTGCAGGCCGCGGGCGCGAACTTCGTGCTCCCCGGGCCGAAAGACACCATGCTCAAAAGCACCAAGCCCGTCATCTCGGTGGGCGCGGTGCGCACCGGCTGCGGCAAAAGCCAGACCTCGCGGCGAATCATCGAGATTCTCATGGTCAGAGGGTTCAAGGTGGTAGCGGTGCGCCACCCCATGCCGTATGGCGACATTGCCGCTCAGAAGGTCCAGCGGTTTGCGAAGATCGGCGATCTGGCGAAAAACAAGTGCACCGTCGAGGAGATGGAGGAGTACGAACCCCATGTCGTGCGCGGCAACGTGATCTATGCCGGCGTGGACTACGAGGCCATCCTGCGCGCCGCCGAGAACGACCCGCAGGGCTGCGACGTCATCCTCTGGGACGGCGGCAACAACGATTTTCCTTTCTACAAACCCGACCTGCATGTGACCGTGGTGGACCCGCATCGCCCCGGCCACGAGATGGGCTATTCCCCGGGCAACGTCACGCTCAGGCTGGCGGACGTGGTGGTGATCAACAAGATCGACAGCGCGGGCCCGGAAGGCGTGGACACCGTGCGCCGGAACATCGCGGCGGTCAACCCGGGGGCTGTCGTCGTCGACGCGGCGTCGGTGCTCGAAATGGACGACCCGGCCGTGGTTCGAGGCAAGAAGGTCCTCGCCGTCGAGGACGGGCCCACGCTGACCCACGGCGAGATGAAAATCGGAGCCGCGGTGGTGGCCAGCCGCAAGTTCGGGGCGGCTGCTATGGTGGACCCGCGGCCCTATCTGGTCGGCCGGCTCAAGGAGACCTTCCGCACCTACCCGGGCATCGGCGCGGTGCTGCCGGCCATGGGCTACGGCGCCCAACAGTTGAAGGACCTGGAGGCGACCATCAACCGCACGGCCTGCGACGCGGTGGTCATCGGCACGCCCATCGACCTGAACCGCATCATCACGATCAAGAAGCCGAACACCCGGGTTAATTACAGCCTGCAGGAAATCGGAAAACCGGACTTGGACGATGTTCTCGAGAAATTTACCCGCACGCACAAACGCAGTCTGAAAATGCGTTCATAGCCATTTGATTGAAGGATCAGAATGTCGACAAATATCCTTTATGTGATCATCGGCGCCCTGGGGACCGGTCTCTGGAACGTCTTCATCTCATCCGCTTCGCGGCAGATGCACCCGCTCCTGGGAGCGCTCATCACCGAGCTGACGGCCTTTGTCGCCGGGGCCTTGATTTTCCTGCCGGTGATCAGCACGGGCTTCCCCAAGGTTTCCGTGAGGGCCGTGGTCATGTGCATGCTGGCCGGCCTTTCGGTGCTGCTCGCGGATTTCTTTATCCTGAAGGCCTACAAGCAGGGGGTCCACATTTCCATCGGCGGGCCCATCATCATCGGCGGCAGCATCGTGGTGGTGACTCTGGCGGGGCTGTTCCTGGGAGAGAAGATGACGCTGCTGAAAGCCGGCTCCATTCTGATGATCGTCTGCGGGGCTTCGATTCTCGGCAGCCTGTCGCGCTGAAGCCTGCTCGAGCCGGCAGCAGGCTTCTCCGCGGTTTTATTCCTCCGGCGGTTAATTATGTGCAGATTCCGCATCTCACGTAGAGGCGGAGCGGGGTGCCGGCGTTCCCGATCCCTGCGGGCTCGGTAGGCTGAGGCCTAATCTTTGTAAATGACCGCCGACTGCCGTGCCCGATGGACGGTGAGCTGGACGACATCCGGCCGCGCGTAATGACCGGACGGATCGAAGTTCTGCCGCTCCTCCCGCACCCGCCCGGGCTCGAGCCTGGCCACCACCAACGCTTCCTTGTCGACGACCGGCTGGATCACCCACTCCCCATCGGGGCTCGCCAGACAGGAACCGCCGTTCGCCAGGACCTCCGGGACGTCGGCCAAAATGAGATCCCGGTGGGGCGTGTCGGCCGGAATGTCCGCCTTGCGCATCAGACCGGAGACGGACATGACGAACGCGCGCCCCTCTTTGGCGATTAAGCGGGTAATGTCCTCCGTGTTTCGCCGGGAGCCCGGCCAGACGGCCACGTGCAGATCCTCGCCCTGGCCGTACAAGGCGGCCCGGGCGAGCGGCATCCAGTTCTCCCAGCAGTTGAGCCCGCCGACCGTGAAGGCGCCCAGTCGGTGCACCCGGAGTCCGTGGCCGTCGCCGGGCGACCACGTGAGCCGCTCCTCAAAGGTCTTCTCGCGGTTGAGCCAGACCGGTGCGATTTGCGCCAGGCCGACGGTCAGCGAATCGTCGACGGTCCTCTTCCCTGTGGCAGTCATGTCGGTTTTCTTTCAATCGCTGTCTAAACGACCCTTCGTATTCCGGGCGACCATAATCACTTCGTCAGCGGAATAGAGGTCCTTGATCACCGCCTGGGGCTCGGCCCCCAGCACTTTCCGGTAAAGCCGTTGAGCATGGTTGTCGGTGCGGGTGGTCACGACGATGTTTTTGATGCAGGCCCCCCGTCTTTTAAGGGTGCGGGCAACCTGCTCGAGGGACTTTTTTATCAGGGCGGCTCCGACCCCCTGGCCTTGACAATCAGGGCTTGTCCCCAGTTGTTCAATCTCGAGCACCACTTCTTTCCGAAACCCGCTTTTCTGAATCCACTCTACAAAGCCGACAACGGCCCCATTTAATTCCGCTACAAAGTAGAGAATCCTGGGGTATGCCCTGAAATTGCATGTGACCCAGGCGACGGAATCGAGCTGGCGCTTGAAGACCGTCTTGTGGATAGCGGCGACGGCGGCAATATCCGCTTCCGTCATTTCGCGCACGATCCATGGGGACGCCGGGTCATGCATCGGTTTCAAGCCTTGATTTCCATCGCCATCGACGGCCTGCGCCCTCACGGATGCGGTCTGGGCAGACCGAAGCTGCGTCCCAGAAATTCGCATATCGGCAGGCTGCCGGAAATAAAGGCCCTGCCGGTCTCGAGGCTGCGCTTGGCCTCGGCCGGGACCGCGTCCCCCTCCCCGAGCACCAGCACCGGGCAGCTCTGGTTTTCCGCCCCGATCAGGGCAACGATCTCCGGGCGGGGCCTGGGAAAATCGATCCGGCGCACCTCCAGTCCGCGCGCCGCCTCCGGCGCGTATTTCAAAAATCCCTCCATGGTGGCGCAGTCCGGGCAGAAAAAGGGGCCGCCCTTGTCGTCGTGAAAACCCGATTTCAGCAAAAACAGCGTCGATTTCGTCATGCACCACCTCCTGTCTCTATTCCACCGATTTGTTTGACCCGCCCGACCTCGCCGCTTTCCAAGCGGACTTTGATCCCGTGCGGGTGCGTCGGGGATTTGGTCAGTATGTCTTTTACGATCCCCCGGGTCAGCTTTCCGGAGCGCTGGTCTTTTTTCAACACGATCAGCACCGGCTGTCCGCTCTTGATCTGGTCACGGCAGGTCGCGTTCATCGCTGCGCCTTCTTTTAAGTTCGCTGCAGGGTTTAATAAAAATCCAACGGGGCCACTCCTATCATAGTTTTTCAATTAGGATAACCCCATTCTTGAGCGCCGCGCGAGGGGGCGCAATATGGCCCGGCGATCGAAAGTGTCTGATTCCGGCATCTCACGCAGAGGCGGAGCGGGGTGCCTGACATCGGCTCACGTTGCATTTGTTTGTTTTCCAGGCTAATAATAGCCCTTGACCGCCGCTGCGATTTCGTCGAGAGTCAGGCATCTTTCAAACGGTTGGCGGCATCCGGGCCACCGCGTGCCGCCAAGGAGGAGAGGATGGGAAAAGCCCCTGAAACTGAAAACCTGGCTGTGTTTTGCGACTTCGAGAACGTCGCCCTTGGGGTGCGGGACGCACGCTTCGCTCAGTTCGACATCCGCAAGGTGCTGGAGCGACTGCTGCTCAAGGGCAGTATCGTCGTGAAGAAGGCCTACTGCGACTGGGAGCGCTACAAGGATTTCAAGGCCGCCATGCACGAGGCCGCTTTCGAGCTCATCGAAATTCCTCACGTGCGCCAGTCGGGCAAGAACTCCGCCGACATCCGCATGGTCGTTGACGCCCTGGACCTCTGCTACACGAAGTCCCACGTCGACACCTTCGTGATCGTCAGCGGCGATTCCGACTTCTCGCCGCTGGTCAGCAAATTGCGGGAGAACAACAAGATCGTGATCGGCGTGGGGGTCAAGAGCTCCAGTTCGGACTTGCTCATCGCCAACTGCGACGAGTTCATCTACTACGACGATCTCGTGCGCAAGAAACAGGCCGCCAAAAAAACCGGGCGCAAGCCCCCGCGGCCGGGCGGCCGGTCCCCCGCTCCCGCGGTCAAGGAGGACAAGGACGCCGAGGAGCGCACCCAGGCAGCCCTCGATCTCGTCATGGAAACCCTGGAGGCCCTGGCCGAGGAGCGCGGCTCGGGCGACAAGGTCTGGGGCTCGATGGTCAAGCAGACGCTCAAACGCCGCCGCCCCGGCTTCACCGAATCCTACTACGGCTTTCGCTCGTTCAACCGCCTGCTGGAGGAGGCCGCCGCGCGCGGCCTCATGGCCTTGGAGCCGGATGAGAAGTCCGGCGGCTACATCATCCGCACCTTCCACCACGAAGACTGACCAGACCAGTTTGCCAAGGCTTTTCAACGGGCGCATCCGCCCATCCGATTTCACTCCGCCGACCCTGCCGATGACGGCACGATGGCCAGGCCGGCTTTCCGGCAGTTGTCGAAATGATGACCTGCCATGCCGAAGACGCCCGCCGCGCGCGGGAGCGGGATCTGCTTGGCGGCGGCGGCATCCTCTCGCTCGACGCAGCGGGCGATGGCATCGAGGTAGCGCAGGTCCTCGCGGGCGATGCGGCGGGCATCGTCGGCTGAAAGCCGCGGCCCGTGACCCGGGATCACGTGATCGATGCCGGAGTTGACGACGGAAACCAGCCGCTGCAGCGTGCGGCGGTAATCCGCCAGGTGGTCTATGAAGGGTATTTCGCAGGGCGAAAGGTAGTCCCCGACCAGCAGGTACCCTTCGGCCCGGATGGCCATGCAGTCCGGCGCGTGGCCGGGAATAAAAAGGGCCTCGATGTCGAGGTCGCCGATGTTGAACCACCCGCCGTCGTCCAGGCCGCGGATCTCCCCGGGCCATTCGTAGCCCCAGGGCCGGTCCACATACCACCGGGAGTCGTATTCCTTCGCCTTCCGCATGGCCTCGGCGGCCAGCTCGCCTTTCTCCAAGATCGACCGGGCCAGCACCGAGCTGGCGTAAGCCGGCACCCCGGGAAAAATTCCGTGGCCCGCCACGTGATCCCAGTGGCTGTGGGTGAAAAAAACGGCTTCCACCTCCGCCCCTTTGGGGATGCGCCCGGCCAGCTCGGCAAGCTCCCGCGGGAAATACCCCGGATCCACCGCGAGGCAGCTGCCGCCGCTGCGGATGATGGTGCTGGTCATTTGCCAGATGCCGCTCACCATGACGTCGACGCAAATGTCGCTCACTGATTTTCTCCGATCCCGCATCCTGTCTGTTTTGTGGCCAGCCAACAGTTACTGGATACTCGATCCCGGGCTCCGGATAAAGAAAAATTCAATTACAACCTGTCACGGTCTCTCCACCTTCACGATATCGCTTGATTTTGCGAAATCGAGCCCGTAAGATAATCTCCATACCATTTGCGCGATGGGTCCTGCGAGCCGCCGGCTTGGCAGAGAGTGTCGCTCCGGTAATCGGCCATGCATCCCCTGCAAAAAGAGATCTACCGCAAAATGACACCCGAACAAAAGCTGAGGGTTTCGTTGGCATTGTATCATTCCGCATATGCATTCAAAAAAGCCGCGATTCAAAAGCAGCACCCGGACTGGGAGGAAAAAAAAATCCTTCAAACCGTGAAAAGAGCCTTCCTGAATGCATCTTCCTGACGTTTTCCTTTCCTTTATCCGCCGCTTAAACCTGACGCAATGCCCCTATATGATTACCGGCGCTGCGGCCAGCATCATTTATGGTGAACCCCGGCTGACGAACGATCTCGATCTCGTTCTCCGGTTGAAACCGCTCGATGTCGCCAAGCTGATCCAGGCATTTCCGGTGGACGAATTCTATTGCCCGCCGGAGGAGGTTATCATTCTGGAATCGGGGCGGCCCGCACGGGGACACTTTAACCTGATCCACCACGAAAGCGGTTTCAGGGCGGATGTATACCTATCAGGTAAAGACAAGCTGCATCGGTGGGGCTTGGCGAACAAAAAGCCCGTGCCGGTGGAAGACCAGGTGGTTTGGGTGGCACCTGTCGAATATGTGATTCTGCGCAAACTCGAATATTACCGGGAGGGTCGGTCCGACAAGCATCTGCGTGACATCGCCGGTATGCTCGAAATTTCAGGCGCTCACGTCAACATGGCTTGGCTGGAAGAGCAGGTCGCTGAACGGCGGCTTCAGGCGGAATGGCAAGCAGCAAAACGCTTCAAGGAGTGAAGACGGGTCATCCCCCGGAAAATGCTCCCGCTCGTTTCACGGGTGCGGCATAGAGACCGGGGCGCCGGTCCGAGAGGTAGGGGTTGGCTTTCCGACCCTTGGGGATGGCGGCAAGGTCGATGTCGGCCAAAAGAAGGGCCGGCCCGGTGCCGGCCCGCGCAAGATCCCGCCCCTCCGGGTCGACGATGCCGGAAAGCCCGCAGTAGCCCAGGCCGTCCTCACGGCCGCACATGCCCGCATAGGCGACAAAAACCTGGTTTTCAAAGGCCCGGGCCGGAACCAGGGTCCGGGCGACGATGTCAAAAGGCTGGATCAGCGCCGTGGGCACAGCGATCAAATCGGCCCCGGCCAGCGCCAACGCCCGCACCGCCTCCGGGAATTCGACGTCGTAGCAAATCAGGATGCCGATCGTCAGCCCATCGAGCTCCGCCACCCGAAGCGAATCCCCTCGTTGAAAAAGCCGGTTTTCCTCGTCGCCGTAAAGATGGGTCTTGCGGTAGTCGGCAACCCTTTGCCCGGCCGCATTCACGAGGCCCGCGGAATTGAAAACCCGATCCCCCGAACGCTCGGGGTAGCCGTAGAGGATGGCAAGCCCGGCCTCCCGGCTGATCCGGGCGACAGCGGCCGCCGCCGGCCCGTCGGCCGGCTCGGCCAGGTCGAACGCGGCATCGCCGATGTTGTAGCCGGTCAGGAACATCTCCGGAAAGATCACCAGCCCGGCACCCCGCGCCGCCGCGGCCGCGGCGTTCACGCGCATCGTGTCAAGGGCTCGGGTCACCTTCCCTTTAACCCCTTCCCCCTGATAAACGGCGATTTTCATGGATGGGTGTCCGTGCCGGATGGTTACGAACTCGAGGGCCCTGTGTTTTTCTTGCCCGTGCCGAGGGCCGCTTGCCGGATTTTATCGAGGAGATCGTCGAACTCGCAGGGCTTGGTCAAATAGTCATAAGCACCGTGTTCGATCCCCTCCCGGGCGGATTTTTCCGAGCCATGGCCGGTCAGCATGATCACCGGCATGTGCGGGTCCATGAGCTTGAAGATCTTGAGCACCTCGATGCCGTCCATGTCTTCCATCTTGAGGTCCAGAACGGCAACGTCGAATTTGCCCTGACGCAAGGACTGGATGCCCTGGGCCCCGGTGTGGGCGGTCGCAACCTCGATTCCCCTTCGGTTCAGGCGTTTGGCCATGACCGCGGCAAAACCGACCTCGTCGTCCACCAGGAGCAACCGGATGCGGCCGGTTCCGCTGCTGCCTTCCGCTTCCATTCCAAGCCGCTCCTCACGCGCGCCGCAGGGTGATTTCCTTCAGCCGCGCCTGCATGATTTTTTCTTCGTGCTGGCGTTTTTTGGCCGCCGCCTCCCTGACCTTCAAGACCAGATGATCGATCTCGCAGGGTTTCATCAGGTAGTCAAAGGCCCCCCGTTTCATCCCCTCTATGGCCGACTCCACGGTGGCATGGCCGGTGAGCATGATCACCTCGACCAACGGGAATTTTTTCTTTATTTCCCCCAGGGTCTCGATTCCGTCCATGCCCGGCATTTTGACATCGAGAATCACCACTTCGGTCGTCACCTGCTCGGCGAGTTTTTTCAAGGCCTCGTCTCCGCTGTAGGCCGGGGTGATCTCAAGGTCGCGTTTGGTGAGGCGTTTGGTCAACGCTTCCACAAAGGGAACCTCGTCGTCGACAAAAAGTACCTTTGCCAGGCTCATCGTTTCGCTCCTTCTCGTAAGCATACGTTGGATGCCGCACTCTTTTTTAACGGGCGTTTTTCAATCGGCTTGGGCCGCAGGAATATAGACCGAAAACGTGGTGCCCACGTCGACCGTGCTGGCGACCTCGATCCGCCCCCCCAGTTTGTTGATGATGCCGTAGCAGATCGAAAGGCCCAATCCGGAGCCCTTGCCGACCGCCTTGGTGGTGAAAAAGGGATCAAAGATACGGCCCAGGTCCGCCGCCGGGATGCCGTGGCCGGTATCGGCCACATCCACCACCACAAAGCCGTCCTGCGCGCGGGTCGACAGGGCCAGTTTCCCGCCCTTGTTTCCCATGGCGTCGATCGCGTTGTTGATCAGGTTCAAAAAAACCTGCTGGAGCTCCGACAAGGACACCCGCACCATCGGCAGGCCCTCCCCCAGTTGGGTCTTCACCTCCACCATGCTGAATTTCGTCCGCTGGGCGGAGAGCTCGACCAGGTCTTCGATCACCCGGTTGATCTGGGTGTCCTGCACCGTGGCGGCGGTTTTGCGCGCAAAGCTGAGAAGCTTGAAGGTGATGTCTTTGCACCGTCGGCCCTGGGTTTGAATCTGGACGAGCGCGCGTTTGAACTCCTCGAGGTTTTTGCTGTCCCGGAATTCCTTTTCCTCCAGCAGGTCTCCAATCCAGCCGGCTTCCTCCACCATGATGGCGACCGGATTGTTGATTTCATGGGCCACCCCGGCGGCGAGCTCCCCGATGGAGGCCAGCTTCCCGGTCTCCACCACTTTTTGGTTCATGAGTTTTTTTTCCTCGTCGGCCTTTGCGGACCGCATGACGATCATCCGCGACAGGGCAACGGCCATGAGGAATATCGACCCCGTGCCCACGGCCATGATAAACGTGGTGATCATGAACGACCAGTGCAGGTCGGCGAAGGCATCTTTAGCGCTCTGCTGATAGACCATCAGCCAGGCGCCGCTTTTCAGGAAAGCCCCGGCATAAATGTTTTCGACCCCGCGGCTGTCCTCCCCCATCACGATCCGGACATCTCCGGTGCCGGCGGACATCACGCCCCACAGGTTCTGAAGCACAACGGCCTCAGGGGAGCCGATCGTTGAAGGTCGAAGGCCCGGGGTGGTTTGGAGTTTGCCTTCCCGGTTCAGGATAAACGCCAGCCCCGTGCTTCCGATGCGAATGTTGTCCACCAGGTTGTTGAAATAGACGAAGTCGATCGTGGCTCTCAGGATCCACGGCCGGCCGCTTTCAACCGAGTGGACGGCCACGATGAAGTGCGGCAGGCCGCGCAGGCCCAGGAAAACGTCGCTGATGACCTGGTCGTGTTTCAACGCCTGTTTGAACCAGTCGGCGTCTCCGTAATCGGCTCTGGCCAGCTTGAAGGGGCCGGCGTAGGCTTCCTGGCGACCGTCGGCATCGACAACCCCCAGGTCCACGAAAACCGACCCGTACTCCTGTTGCAGCAGTTCGAGGTTGCGTTTGAGGAGAAGCTCGTCCTTCAAACGTTCGTAGCCGTTGCGGGCGGCCATCAGGCGAATGTCGGTCAGGCGTTCCTGCAGAAAGTTGTCGATGTTCTGTTTGTGTTTCTGGACGAGCTCGCTGAGGTGGTCGTTTACTTTTTCGCGGTAGGAATAACGGAACTGAAGGTACAGCGTGCTGCTCACCACGATCATGGGAACCATGGATACGGTGATGATGATGAGCACCATGTTCCGCGCCAGGGAACGGTAATGCGGATTGGCGATCACCTCGGCAGGAAAGAGTCTTTGAAGCAGTGTGTCGAAGCCCATGCTGGCTGAACCCGTCGGAGATGCGAGCGGAATGGGTCCTTGGCTATTAGACCCAGCCCCGATCGCGTGTATATCGGTTGCACAACGATTCTTCAACCCATTGCCCGGGTCCGGTCATATCCAGGCAAAGCCGCCCCCTGCGCGAGCCGGCCCGCTGCGGGCCTCACGGTTTGATCTCCATCGTCGGATAGAGGCCCTTCTGCGTGCCCATCCGGTAAGGCTGGATGATGTTGTAGGCGATGTTCTGGCCTCTCTGGGCGTGGCCTTGGTTTTTCCGCCCGTCGAAATAAGCGCCGTTGGCCTCCAGGATGTGCTCGATCCGCTCCTTGAACGCCGCGACGAACCTCTCCCCGGAACCGCAAAATTCCATGGAACCGATCGTTTTCATGCGGGTCACGGCGGCCAGGGCCTCGAGCGAAATGCTGTGCAGCCGCAGATCGTAAGGGCTGGTGACGATCCCCCACACCAGGTGATCGGGGGGAATGGAAACCGGCTCTTTGATATCGATGACGGTGTGAGGCATGATGATGCTGCCCGCCCCGACGACGAGCGGCGAATCCGGAAGTCCTTGCAGAAAGGAATTGAATCCCACGAAAACCTTTTCCTGCAGGTGGGTGTTGATCAGTTTCGCCCCGTGGGCGGTGACATTGTTTCCCCGGAGATGCGAGTTGACGATAAAGCAGTTTTCCTGAGCATTGGAGCCTTTGCCGAGAATCGAGTTCTCGATATAGGCCCGCTGGGAGATCAGCACGTTGGCGCCGATCCGGGTCTTGGGTTTGATGACCGCGTAGCGGTTCAAGGAGCTGGTCTTGGGCACGGCGGCCACCGGCTCCAGGTGAACGACATCGAAGACTCTCCGGAAATCGACCTTGCGGGCGTTTAAAAAATCCATGAAGCGCCCCTCCGGCAGCTTGCCGGGCGCAACGCGGATATACTCCGCGAGCGCTTCTTCCGGAAACCGGTAGCGGAAATCGAAGACCTCCTGCTGGTTGATCCAGATCTGCCCGGCCGCCACTTTTTCATGCCAGAGCTCCCCCACCTGCACATAGGCGAAGGGTCCGACCGCGCAGCCGTGCAGCGTGGTCAGGTCCACCGTGGCAAATGCACCGAGGAAACTGCCCTCCAGGGGGGACCCGTGAATGTTGGCGAAGGGGCACGAGACGGAATTTTTAATCAGGAAGACTTCGGGGTTCTCGGGGTCGTGGGAGCGGTTGTGCACGAGGGTCTTTACGAGCAGGCTGTCGGAAATCGAAATGATTTCGTCCTGATCGAGTGCCATGCGGATCCCGCGATAGCTGAAGCTGTCCCCTTTCGACCGCAGCTCATCGCCCCGGATATCGCTTTTGTACAGCACCGAACCATCCACCCGGCATTTTCCCAGAAAATAGCTGCCCGCCAGGTTGGAGTGGCTGAAGTGAAAGTGCAACGGATGCTGGCCGGTGACTCCGTAAAAAGCGTAGAACTTGGACAGTTTCCTCAAGGGGACACAGGGCCGCAGGTAAGGCGCGGCGTCAAACGCCTGGTCCCGCAGGTTGATGTTGACCCGTCGAAGGATGCGGTCGATGAGCTTTTCCAGTTTTTTCATATGCCCGGAATTCTCTCGTGTTGGAAGCCGTTAGGCCGGAG
>CAZLSV010000005.1:61484-104360 GCA_964562235.1 uncultured Desulfatibacillum sp. | reverse complement strand
TAAAGGGTGCTTTCTTTTTGGTCAAGTAGTAATTGCGGTGCAATATCTGAGATTATGTCTCCGTAATCGTTATTCACCTCTCCAATCCGTACTGGAATGATGCACTCTCTTAGTTTTTTCAAAAGCGCCATATTAGGACGAGAAGTTAAATAGGGTCCGGTAAAATTGATCGCATCGGCCATGCTCAGAACCACATAACCTGCCAGGCGATTGATGTGATTAATGTGCCGTTTGATAAAATTATAAAGAAAGTCGATTTTTTCAGCCTTTGCTTGGCCGCCAGCCCAAATCATTTCGATCAACGGTATCAAATCGATGAGATAGATCTGCTTGCCTTCTATGCCGTAGCGGCTGAGCCGCGCCAATGCTCCTTCCCGACAGAGCCTATTTCTCAATTGTGGTATTTTTAGTTGTTGATTCATGGCTAAGATAGATCAGGAGCGGGTTTTCCTAAGCTGTCGAGCTTTTCTTAAGTCTGGCTCCTGTTTACGCTCAAGTCTCTTCTGGTCTTCAGGTGCCCCGGTTGGTTGGAGCCTCCATACGGAATGGTGCACAAGGCCAATTTGGCGTAAGGATTCAGCCAAATAGATAGCTTCGGCGCATTTTGAATCGATACCCTTTGCGTTTGATTTCCAGAAAATGATCGACCAATCATTTGCTACCGTGTCACTCTGGTAAAGTCCTGCCTGGAAGCGTTGCCCCTTTTGGGGAAGCTGTTTGAATGCGTCAATGACTATATCTCCATCATTTACATCAAATAGCCTAACCTGAACTTCTTCGATGCTTTGCATTTCCATCTCCTGCTTATTGTGGCTAAAGCTTTCATTATCCAGAATTGTGCCAATAAAAATTTAAGTAATTATTTCTGTATGTTATAATATTCCCATGAGTTAGAATGTAAAAAATGGTGGAAAAAAAATGTTAAATTTGATATAAATTTGGAATAAATGCTAAATACGGAACATCGAGGGAGTCCTTCGAATGGACGATTTGACTTTTTTCCGTGAAGGGACCATGCGGATTTGCAGCAGTTTGGACATTAATGAGGCACTGCAGGAATCGCTTGCATTCCTTAAAAGGTCTATGCCTCTCAATTACATTAATTTCAGCCTGTTCGAGCCGGATATCGGAGCTGTACGAATCGTAGCGCAGGCGTCAGACTTTGTAGTGAACCACCCGTTGGACACTCCAATATCGCTTTCCGACGAAGCCCAGGCGTTCATCAAGTCCCATACCGGCGAGACCCACATTATTGACTCAACAAACGCCTCTCCCCCGGCCAAGGAAATATCGGCTGCTATGGGGCTCCGTAACCTGACAGGCATTGGCCTGACCTTGCAGATCAAGGGGGAACAGCTGGGGGTAGTGGGCGTGCTGTCTAACCTTGCAAAACCTTTCACCCTCGAACACGCCAGACTGCTGGCATTGCTTCACGATCCCTTTGCAATCGCAATGTCCAATTATCTCCGTCATAGGGAAGTGCTCCGTCTTAAAGAATTGTTGGTCGACGACAACCAATATTTGCACAAAGAGCTGCACCGCTTGTCTGGAGATGAAATTGTTGGAGAAAAATTCGGCTTGAGCGAGGTGATAAACCTTGCTCAACAGGTAGCCCGTCGTGACAGCCCGGTCTTACTCCTAGGAGAAACTGGTGTCGGTAAAGAAGTGATCGCCAATGCCATTCACTATTCATCCCCGCGCCGAAATGGCCCCCTGATCAAGGTAAACTGTGGCGCCATTCCCGAGGGACTGGTTGACAGTGAGCTCTTCGGGCACGAGAAAGGTGCCTTCACGGGGGCAACGATGATGAAGCGTGGCCGTTTCGAGAGGGCACACGGTGGGACAATATTCCTGGATGAGGTTGGCGAATTACTGCTCGCGGCGCAGGTTCGTTTGCTGAGGGTACTTCAGGAAAAGCAAATTGAGCGGGTCGGCGGCACGGAGCCGGTGCCTGTGGATGTCCGCGTTATTGCGGCTACTCACCGTGATCTGGAGCTGATGGTCCAGCAGGGCGAATTTCGGGAAGATTTGTGGTATCGGATAAACGTTTTTCCTATTAAAATTCCGCCTCTCAGAGAAAGAAGAGCGGATATTCCAGCGTTTGTTTATCATTTCATCGGGCGCAAGGCACGGGAGATGAACTTTCGCTACCAGCCTGTACTGGCGCAGGGCACTTTGGAACGGCTTCAGCAGTATGATTGGCCGGGGAACGTTCGTGAGCTTGAAAATGTGGTGGAAAGGGAGTTGATTCGAAGCCAGACCGGGGATTCGAGCAAACCGCTTCGCTTTGAAGAAATCGTTGCTCTGCAATCCAAGCGAAAGAAGCCACTGCCCGCACAACAATTGCCTCCTTCGCGCGAGTCTCGGGATTTGAATAGCGCCCTACGTGCCCATATTATAGAGACTCTTCAGATGACTCACGGCAAGATACAGGGTGGCACAGGCGCAGCAGCCCTGCTTGGAGTGCACCCGAGCACCCTGAGATATCGATTGCGGAAATTAGGCATCCCTTTTGGACGGATTGCCCAATTCGATGATCAATCTACGGCTTGATCATGGTACCATTTGGTCTGTTCGCCAGGTGGTGGTGACGATCTTTGTCTCCCATCTTGGTTTTAGCCACGGCAGGACCGGCGGCGTTGAACCATTTTTCTTCGTAGCCTGCGACCTTAGCGATGGCCACGTGGGTTTCGTCGTACCAAGCGGAGGAGGTGTATAGGTATAGCGCCATCGCCACCAGTGAAAGAAATAACGTAACAGCCTGGCATTGTATGGAATTTACTTTCACAATGTCAGCCCCTTATAAGGATTAAATTTGATTTGCCTTGGTGGAACTGTTAATGTAAATGACAATAGATTCCAGCCCCAATCTCAAAGATCCTGTTTTAACTTGTTAGCGTTGTACCCCGCTTGCGGCTGGGATTTATCAGCAAGTAACTTGCCCTTTTTCAGTTGTGGTTGAGAAAAACCAAAAATATATCTGCTCAAAATAATAACATAAAATTCGAATTTACTTAGAAAAAAATGTTGAGGGTATCCACAACAATGAAGTTTTATCCAGTCGAAATAGTATCCTTCAAAGTAATTCAAATGGAATACAATGATAGCTATTGATAACATCGGAAAGTTTAAATTTGAGTCGGTTCCTATCGACCCATTTTGGAATATCGGGGAAGAACGAGAATTAAAAATCCATCGTATCCATGCCTATCCTGCAAAGTTTCCCGCTTTCATTGCGACAAAAGCATTAGAATACGCCAATAGGAATGGTCGTTCTGTCAAGTCAATCGCTGACATTTTTTGCGGCTGTGGCACTACCGCATTTGAGGCACGGCGGAATAATATTTCGTTTTGGGGTTGCGATATAAACCCAGTGGCAACGCTTATCGCAAGAACTAAAAGTCGAAGATACCAACGAATGCGGCTTGAAAATTACTATTCCACTATCATTGAATGCTTTGGAACAGGGGCAAACGTTGATCGTTATCTTTCAGGGAATGAGCGATTGAGATATTGGTACAAGCGGAAACAATTCAATGACCTCTTGCACCTCAAAACGGTTATTCTCAATAAAACGTCAACTGGTAGCGACTATCGAATGTTTTTCCTTTGCGCGTTCTCAAATATTCTTAAAGCTACTTCAAAGTGGCTTACCAAATCAATTAAGCCACAGGTTGATCCGATAAAAAATTGTGCGGATGTACTTAGTTCCTTTAAAAATCAATGTAAGCTAATGGTTATTGCCAATGAAGAGACGGGAAAGCATTACAGTGCCCTCTCTGAAATTATCACCGAAGATTTTCTTTCTGATATCACGCCGCGTCCACGGGTAGATATGATTATCACTAGCCCACCGTATGTTACCTCTTACGAATACGCTGATATACATCAACTCTCTGCTATGTGGCTTGGTTTTACGGAGGATTATCGTAAGCTGAGAGATGGCGCTATCGGCAGTTTACATCACGACTACAATTTCGCTCACGAGTGGAAGCGGCTCAATGGTGCTGGAAATAAAATTGTTTCCCTCTTGTTGGATAAGGATAAAGCAAAAGCCCATTCCGTTGCCAAATATTTTCTCGACATGCAAGCTGTGGCAAGGAAAGCTTATGACATGCTCAATAATAAGGGGATCGCTCTTTTTGTAATCGGCAATACTGAATACAAAGGAGTCCGAATTAACAACGCAAAACATTTGGCAGAATCCTTGCGTGATGCAGGTTTTTCGAGTCTGGTAACAACAAAACGCAAAATCAGCAATAAAATATTAACACCCTATCGTGACTCTATCGGAAAATTTTCATCCCATTCGACTGGACGTAATGTTTACAGTGAAGAATTTATAATTATCGGGAGTAAATAGCGTGGTTAAACCTGAACAATTTAAAATTAGACCTTATGCCAGATTGCTGACCATGCTTGGGGAGCAGTTGATCAAAAATGAACGAATTGCTCTGATGGAGCTGATAAAGAATTCCTACGATGCTGATGCAGACTGGGTGAAAGTATCGTTTTGTAACTTTGGTGAAAATTACAGGATTAAACCGGAATCAAGTATTGTGATTGAAGATTCTGGCTATGGCATGGGGCTAAAAACCATCAAAGAAAGTTGGTTAAACCCTGCAACGCCTGAAAAGATAAAACGAAAATTAAAAAAAGATACAACTGAAAAAGGACGTATATTACAGGGAGAAAAAGGCATTGGTCGGTTTGCTATTCTAAAACTCGGACGGGTCATTACTATTGTGACGCGGGCAAAAAATGAAATTTTTGAGCATGTCATAGAGTATGATTTTAGTAAATATGACGATGATTTTCTTACCCACAATCAAAAGGAAGAAGAACTTTTCTTAGATGACCTGTCAGTGTCGATTTCTTCTCGCACGCCACAAACGGTAGTGGCAGGACCAATTCTTTTAGGGAGCCAGAAGTTAAAACGCGTCCCCCACGGAACACGCATAGAGATTTCCAATTTGAAGGGAAGCTGGACTGAATCAAAAGTCAGCGATGTATATCGTGATATTAGTCGACTACAGCCTATCTTCGGTTCTCTTTATGCCACCAAAAATGATTTCCAAGTTTTGATTTACAAAAATGAGGATGCTCAGAAATTTCAAGAGGAGTATCTTGAAAAACTTCAAAACTTATTAAACGACCGATCTGTTATTAAAATTGAGAACGGGTGTTTTGATAATGTTAAAAATGCGTTCACTTTTACGATGAATGGCAACCCTACCGTAATACCACTAGATGACCCCATGATAAGAGGGGATGTTTTTTTTGCTAAACGATTTGGGAAGGCCGGAAAGGTTTTTGACGAGCGCGGTGCGACATGCGGACCTTTCAAATTCGGTTTTTATATTTTTGATTTCAGTTCGAACGCTCCAATGAAATTCAAATTAGACACCGCAGAGGATAAAAAGATACTCAGGGAACACCGGATTTATTTATACCGAGATGGGATTCGTGTCTATCCCTATGGTGACCCAGAGGATGACTGGCTGCGAATTGACGCGCTTCGCGGAACTATTAGCGCCGGAGCATTCTTGAGCAATGATCAGGTTGTTGGATTTGTGGATATTTCCAGAAAAGAAAATCCCAAGCTCAAAGACAAGACCAACCGGGAAGGACTAATAGAACAAGGCGATGCTACTGGAGATTTTATTGCATTAATTCAGACATTTCTTTCCTACATTCGGAAGAAACCATACGCCCAGTATCGCTATGGATTAGAGAACAAAAAGAGCCATGAAATCTTCAGAACTGGACAGATACATAAGGATTTTGATGAACTGAAGGCCGCCATCCCTGAAAATAGAAAGGCCCAAGATATCATTGCGAGAGCCGAGAAAGACTATAAGGCTGAACGTCAATATTTAATTCAACGTGCAGAAGCGACAGAAGAACTCGCTGGCGTTGGTTTGTCCGTGGAAACCGCCTCCCATGATATCATGGGGATTATGGGGAAGGTCCTGGCTAACCTTGATGGGCTAATTAAGGATTTAATAATTTCCGAAGACATAGATGCTGAAGAACTCTTAAAGGAACTTCAATCCATAAGGGGGGGCATGGGTTTTATTGAGGCGCAACTCAAAGATATTCAGTTGCTTTTCAAATCTTCCAAACAACGCAGAAAGTCTATCCGTATCAAGGATATCGTTGAAAAGGTTGAGCGTATTTATAAACGGCTGCTAATGAAGGAGCATATTAAGCTGAATATTAGGACCGTCGGATCTCCACTAATCGCAAAAACTACCGATGCTGTTCTCCTGCAGCTACTTCTCAACTTAATGGATAATGCAATCTACTGGCTGATGCAAATACGCGATAAAGATAAAAACATTGAGATCGTATTGGATGGAAACAAATGTCAGATGATATTTGCCGATAATGGGCCAGGCGTCAGCAAGGATGATGCACCTTATATTTTTGAGCCTTTTTTTTCTGGAAAAGGAGAAGAAGGGCGTGGTTTAGGTTTGTACATTGCTCGCCAACTTCTTGAGCGTAACGACTATTCAATTGACCTTGCTGATATTAAAGCAAACAAAGTCTTGTCAGGCGCTAATTTTGTTGTCAACTTTTTATCCGAGGAAAAATGAAGGCGCGCTTAATCATCGATGAATTATTCAAGGGCGTAGCGGTTGTTATCGATGATGAGGTTAACGATACTACCTCGAATATCCAAAAACTTCTCGACCAAATATCATCGCTACATATACCTGTAGTGAAGTATGTGGACATTCCACCAGAAGAGGAGGTGTCAAATTTTCAAAGTATATCGTTTGTTTTCTTGGATTGGCGGTTAATCAAGACAGGTCTTTCAGCAGCCGATTTGGCTGGGGGTGTTTCCATACCAAACGGATTGGAAGCAGAAAATAGCACACGAAACGTTGATTTTATAAAAAGGCTCTATGAGATTTGCTACTGTCCAGTATTTATTTTTACAAACGAAGATAAAAACTCTATCACAGATATGCTTGTCTCAAAAAATATATGCATAGCTGATAAACCAAGTAACATTTTAATTGAATCAAAATCTTCATTGCAACAAGACGGCTCACTACAAGCTGCTGTAGAAAATTGGATAAAAATAAATCCATCAATTTATGTATTGAAGGAGTGGGAACGGGAATATCAAAAGTGCAAGAATCGTCTATTTTTTGATTTTCAAAAAATGAGTCCAATATGGCCACAAGTGATGTGGAAATGCTTTGATGCTGATGGCGGGAACAAATCCTTGGAACTTGGCGAACTGATATCCCGCAATCTGCACACTAGAATGAAACCATTTGAGTTTAACGAAGATTTGCTGAAAAGCAATGCTACTGCCGGAGGACGTTCCGAATTACGCAGGGTTTTAGAAGGGGCAAGATTCCTCAAGGAGCTACACAAAGAAGATATATCAACAGGTGATGTTTTCCGAGAGGAATACTTTGAAGCCGGAAGCGCAAAACAGCGCTACTGGCTGAATATCCGCGCTCAGTGCGACTTACTGAGAAATGGTAATCCATTTCTTTATTGCTTACCCGGTTATGAATTGATTCAGAAAGATAATGGCAAAATCGATAACGTCTCCTTTTCGCAAGGCGAATATTTGGAGAAAGGGCATCATGCGATTGTTCCGTTTATTGACGACGGTAAAATCGTTCAGTTTGAGTTTGGCGGGTTAGAAATGCGCGAATGGAAAGCGCTATCAACTGAGAAAATTAAGCGAATCGGTCGAATCCTTCCCCCTTACATAACAAAAATACAACAGCGTTTTGCTCTTTACCTGCATCGTCAGGGGTTGCCAAGAATTCCGGATGAAGCAATTTTTGGATAATCTCTCTTTTTTTCTTATAATTTTTTTACCCACTTCCACTTTCCGGCCCCAGCGGGAAGTTTGGCGCTGGGGTTTAAGAAACGGGATTATAATGCTGCGACGTTTGCTATTATGGCCTGATCCAGAGGATGGAGAGCACACTCCCAGCGGTGTTATAGAAATGTATTGATCCTGGCGGCTTGAATCTGCAGTTTTCTTCGCTCCGTCTTCTTCCTCCAGCCTATTTTTAAATCTTTTCTTCTTCTGTTTTTCTTCCCCGTCTTCAAGACAGGATTTTGTATCGTTTTTTTGTTGTAGAGTGTCCCCCGGCGGTATCCTAATTGTTACGAGGTTATTGTTAGGCTGAGGTGTCAATCAGATGAGGTGGTAGAGTAAACCTACCAACGCAGCCCCTGCCATAACAGCCATGATCTTTTTTTATTGCACAGGAATTCAGGTCAGAAGTGCGCAATCAAGAAAACTTGGCGCTGATCATTTGGGCTCTTGCACTACGAAGTTTTGGCAGGCAATCAAATAGCGATATCCGTATTCAATTACAGGCTCTTTTCGCTGATTGGCAACCTTGCACCGGATTGAGGCAAATCCCCGGTCGGGTTTAGTTCGTGATCTTTGCAAGTCCGTCCACCAGGCATTCACGGAAAGCATATCACCCGGACGTACCGGATTGAACATCTTTGCCTCATGCATACCGACGCCACTCAAGATTGCGACATCGCCCTGTGCTTCAACAACAACCTGGGTACAGGCTGCAAGAGTATGCAGAGAGGACGCTACCAGCCCGCCAAAAAGCGATTCGCTCGCCGCTTTCTCATCAATATGGAACGGTTGAGGATCAAAGTTTTTCCCAAAATCGATAATAGCCTCTTTTGTCATTACGACAGGCTGACAATGGAGATGCTCTCCATTCTTCAAGTCTTCGAAATATCTCTTTTCCATTCCACTCTTTTCCATTCCTTGCCTCTTTCAAAAACCGCGTCATATTATTGGAAGCGTCACTCGATTAAAACCAGCCCATAAAGAGCAGCAAAGGAGCTGTGCTTTCCTTAGCCACCGGTTTGCAGGCCGCCCTTTCGCCACTCGGATGCTTCGATCAATTTTCCGACGTTTACGCCAAATCAGGACATCGAAGCCCGGGCGATCGCAGGGTTTCGACATTTGTCAATGGTAATGAAAACTGTACCATTTTCGGTAATTGAAAAGTGTACCACCCCGAAGGGGGTTTGGGGTTAGTTTGTTTGGTTAATCAGTTCCTTTGCTCTTTGAGATTCCAGGTTTTGGGTTGAGAACGCGTGTTGCCGGAGCCGGTAGCTGTGGCCCTTGATGTTGACGACCTTGCAGTGGTGCAGTAGCCGGTCGAGGATGGCGGTGGCGATCACGGCATCCCCGAAGAGTTCCTGCCAGTCGGAGAAGCTTTTATTCGAGGTGATGATGGTGGAACTTCGCTCGTAGCGATGGGAGACGAACTGGAAGAACAAGTAGGCCTCCCGGCTGTCGATGGGTAGATACCCAACCTCGTCGACCACGACGAGCGGTGAGGTCAGGTAGGCCTTGTGGTTGGACTGGCTTTCCTTGAGTTTCTTGATCAGGGTGTCCATCGTGGTGAAGTAGACCTTGAAGCCGTGCGAGCAAGCCTTAATCGCCAGTGAGATCGCCAAGTGCGTCTTGCCCACCCCGGGAGGCCCCAGGAAGATCACGTTTTCGTGTTTTTCGATGAACTCCATGTCGAAGAGCGCCATGATCTCTTTTTTGTTCAGCTGGGGGTGGAAGCCGAAGTCGTACTCATCGATGCTTTTCGCGGTGGGCAGCCCCGCGGTCTTCATGGCGGTCTGGAAGCGGCGCTTTTCCTTGACGGCCACTTCCTCCTCCAGCAACTGGTCCAGGAAGCATAGATACGAGCGTTTGTCGGCCTCGGCCTGCTCGGCGATAGCTTGGAGGACCTCGGAGGCGCGGTTGAGGTTCAAACGGGTGAGGTTATCACGCAGGCGGTCGGTGATCAGCTGTTCCATAGTCCACCTCCCTGCGCCAGGCGCTCATAGTCGGCAAGCGGCCGGTACATCACCTGCGGGAAGAGCGATCCGGTGGACAGCCCCCGGGTGGCCTTGCCCTTGGCGTGGCCGTATTTGCGACGCTGCAGATCTTTATCGGCTTTGAGCGCTTCGTAGAACGAGGGATTGCCGATGAGCTGGTGTTTACCCTCGGCTTGGGCATAGCTGACCAAAAGCCGGTCGTCGTCGAAGAAGTGGAGGGTGCCGTTTTTGACCTTCAAGAGCACTCTTTTACCGACCACCGTGTGGGGTAAGTGATAACGGTTGCTCTCGTAGGACACCAGGCAGTCCTTGTAGACCTTGCGGAAGACCTTCAGCGAGGTATCGTAATCCGTCGCCGGAAGCGGGCCTAACCGGGGCTTCTCCTGCTGCCAGCGCTCGATGACCGGCTGCCGGTGGGTGCCGTGGATGCGCCGGTTGGCCACCGTATCCAACCAGTGGTGAAGGTCCCGGTTGGTGTTCTGGAGATCGTTGAAGGCATAACCCCGCCAGAAGCTCTCACGGATGTAATCCACCGGCCGTTCCACCTTGCCCTTGACCCAGGCCGCATACGGCGGACAGGCCTTAGGGGCAAAGCCGTAGTGATGGGCGAAGTGCAAAATTTCCGGATTGAAGGCGACCTTGCCGACCAGATGCCGGATGACCACATGCTTCATGTTGTCGTAAAGCAGCTCGGCGGGCACGCCTCCTAGGTAATGAAACGCGCGGATATGAGCGTCCAGGAAGCTCTCCATCGTGCAGCGGTTAACGAACTCGGCATAGATCGCCCGGCAATAGCCCAGCACCAGGATGAAGAGATAGAGCGTGCTGGTCCTGCCGTTAGCCTCGGCGATCTGGAAATCCGCCCAGTCCACCTGGGCCTGCAGCCCGGGCATGGTCTCAAACCGCGCATAAGCGATCCGAGCCTGCTGTGCTTTGATCGGCCGAATGAATTTCTTGACCGTTTCGTAGCTGCCCCCGTAGCCGATCTGCTTCAGCCGCTCGAAGACCCAACTGGCCCGGTAGTCGTCCTGGCTGAGCCAGTCTACGATGAGCCGCACAAACGGAGCCAGGATGGAGATGCCGCGCTTGCTGCGGTCGTAGGCTGGGAAACGTCGTCCCTCAATAAACTTTTTAACCGTGTTGCGGTGCATCCCCAGCTTTTTGGCGATAAAACGAATGCTGTGACCCTGACGGTGTAATGCCACAATGTCCATAAACGCCTCCTCGGTAATCATGGCCACCTCCTCGGTTGCCCGAGAAGATTACCATGTCAGCCCCCGAGGGGTGGTACACTTTTCGTTACCGCTTTTGGTACATTTTTGCATTACCGCCGACAACATTTTTCATTCCCTGTCGCTCAGTTGGTCGCCTTCGCCTGGTCCACCGTCACGCTCTCGCTGAAGCTGCGGGTCTGCCCCTGGGGGTTGGTGACCGTACCGTCGCGGCCGGCGGACAGGCAGATTGCAACGAAGGAGCAGCTACCATTGATTCTCCTGCGATATGTTTTGTGATTTGCAGATTGCGGACATGGTTTTTTAGGTCCTTTGCTGCCCGATAGTCTGTTGTTTACGGTAGACCTTTTTCGTCGCATTTTACCGTGTTGGCCTGCAGCTTACGGCCTGCCCCCAACTCCTTGCGGCCAAATCAACCTAACACAACTGTCCTAATTTTTTGGGGTCCAGCTCTGTGATTAGGAACGTATCCGGCTCACAATTTTAGGAGTCCCACAATCTTACTGAATATCCAGACCCACCCAAAAAAGGCAGGTGAATAAATCCATACCCTGCCTTCTCCATAGTTCCTAAATCTGCAAAAGTCAGCCGCTATACCCTCTTCAACGCTATCCCTGCCTTGGTCTTTCTCACCGCAAATTTTTCATCAGAACCAATCCCAAGACCATCCACCAGTTCTTTCGAAATAACAATGGAGCCACGCTTACCAACCCCGACCGTCTTCGCCTTCTGAGTTTTACCGCCACCACGACCCCCTACAATCTTCTTAGCCTTCCCCACAGCGATAAGAGCGTTCATGTATGCCGTTTTCACCTGAGTGGACGTTTTGAACCCCATCTTTTTCATGATTTCGGCTTGAGGTGTTTCGTCTTCGATTAGTTTGATCAGCTTGGCGGCGTCTACTGTCTTTCTTTTGGGCATCGTACTCCTCCTTTTGGTGTTTTAATTTGAAGTTCCATAGTTGTTGTGTATTTGGTTTTCACATTTAACAAGCCAAATCTTCAATATCAAGGGAAAACGAAAGGATTTTATGGAATTGTTAAAACTTGAAAAAACTAAATAGCCAAATTTCCCTTAAGGAAAAATCGGGCTAATGGGTACTCTTAGATCAAATTTGGGGGGTCTCACGTGGGGTACACAGGGTAGGTGTGTGAGATGGGCATTGGCGAGATTTTAGTAGGGAAGCTGGATTTTTGATTTATTTGTTTCAGAAATGGTGGAAGCCTGTAGATTTACCTATTCCGAAAATCTTGGTTCAGCCCGTCCAAATCACTGAGACCCGCGTACAATTGTATTTTTTTTTAAAATAACCCGATTTTTCTGCCGAGGGTGTTTTGGAGTGGGTCAAGACTTTGCAGATGACTGTTTTCCTTTAAAGTTATTTCCAAAAATGACGATAATTATATCATCTCTACTCAAAACAGCTCGGAATATGCGTCGAAGTGACTCTAAAAGCAACTTCCGGATGTTTGAATACAATCCATATCATGCGATGCAGGCCTGGATATGAGAATAAAAAAAGAAGCTTCTAAAGAAGAAATTTCTGCTGCTATTTCGCGAATTGACAGTCTTAATGATGAAGAATTGATCAATGAGTTTTTAAGGCTTAATACTAATTCGCATGAAGAGTTTCAAAAGATTTTTTATAGCTCTTTTGAAAAAACACCCGATGAAATGTTTGAAATGATAAGTGCTTCCAGTCACAAACTCTTAAAGAGAAAGAAACCAGCAATTGTAAACTTGCTACCATATCTAAAATTTGTTGTAAAGCATATCACCAAAACCCGAGACAAATATATCACTCAAGAAGGTGATACATATACGATTGAGTTGTGTAAAATTATGGATAATCTTTCATTTATAAAAACCTTAATCAATACGCTTGTCATGGAGATAGAGAAGGGATATTCGGCAGTTCTTAGTGTGGACTTTGGCAGCTCCAAAGAACTGTTATTAAAAAAATTCGACAGCTTTTTATCAGAGGAGCTGTCAAAATCACCAATTCATCAAAATCGGAAAAAAATTCGAATGCAGAGCGATAAAAAGCTCATGCAATATTTAAAAGTATGGCAGCTGAAAAAAATCGGTGTTAAGTTTGATAGAATTTCGATTATATTAAATGAGGATGTATCTACTGTAAAAAAGCAATTTTATAAAGCCTTTGAGATTATCTACGGATGCGAGTATTCCGAAGATAAATTTAAGGAAATGGCAATTAAACAGAACAGTTTAAATCTTTGTCAGAATTGCTCCAAAAGGTCAAAATGTCAAAGCCCGTGTGATGAGGCAAACGAATACGCGAATTTAGATGAAAAATATTTAAGAGAAAAACTTGTTGGCGATAGTATTTTTAATATGGAACATGAAAATTATGATATGGATTCAAACGGAGAAATCGAGCAATATTAGAAGGCCCTCCAATCAGCATGTAACTGGCATTACCACTACTGCCCTGTCATCGACCAGGATGACAAACTGCTTAAGTGTCAATCTCCAATGCAGTTACGTTATCCCCTTTTTTTGACCAACTGGGCTTCGAAGGATAAGGAGCTTTCACAATCGAGTTATCCTTCGGGAAGTGAACGCCGGTGAAAAACCGCTGGAAAATGGCAAATTAATCTTTAGCGTTTTCCGTAGTGAACAGTTTTATGACTCAGCCGAATGAGTGGTGTAAATCTCTTTAGCGTCCTCCAGAATGAAATTTAAGGATACAGTCAGCCGCTTCTCCTCCACTCACATACCGTTTCCGATAGTCGGATACCAATCATCCCGGGATTCGGAGAATTGATGAAGGCACTATTGAACTATTTTCAGAGTGTATGCGGGTTGCTGTTGTCGCTGATCCTTTAATACGACCGCTCGTTCCCTCCTGAGCACGCACTTCAGATATTTTAGGCAACGCGCAGCTGCACTTGGGGTAAAAGAGAACCTCCATACTCGGTTTAGGTTGACTATTCCCAACTATCACTACCTCAGCGCGCTCTCTGTGGCCGCCGCCCTCGCGAGCAGCTACTTCACTTGTGTGCCAGCAGGCTCCAATACAACAAACGTTCCTATTGCGGCATCAATCACTCCACCGAGCAGGATATTCCCCCCTGTTCAGGGCGCTCCTCTTGCGCCAGCAACGTCTCAACGGTTTCCGCAACGCCGACCTGCAAGCCGCACGTTATCCGTCAGCACCATCAGACTCCCGAACTCAGCGCTGCCGGGCCGCTCGTGTCAACCGCTTACTCAAACGTCTGCACTTCCGTGGCCATGTGCTCGCATATCTCACTACGGAACAATCTAAGAAACATCAGACCAGCGAAATCACACCCTTTTGCCTATCTTTGCCGCATTTCAGCTAATACCAATCATCAAGTGGGCACTAAGGACCTGCGCTCATGATGCTTTCTGCAACTAATAAATAGCAAACGTTTATGGTTCGAACCTTTTTTGCGACCTATTGGTGAAAATTAGCCCTCCGCTTAATTGGTCTCTTACAATAGCAGAGGCCATTTAGGCCATATTAATAATTCGAATCTATAGGAGGAATAATGAAAAAGATCCGAAACGCGAAAGAACAAGAGAAAAAAATTCCTAAACCGCAGGAGGTGGTTAAAAAGTTAACAAACGAAATTATTGCATTGTCAAATGAGCTAAATGAAGTTGAAAGCACGTCAACCGGCAAGGCCTACGAAATTGGGAAGAGACTTGTCGAGTTAAAGCCGATTTTAAAGGAAAACAAAATAACAGAGAAGAAGCATTTCCAAAGCAACTTCCCATGGCTTACAGCTAAATCATTGCAAAATTATAAGTCTTTAGCATCAATACCAGAATTATCAGAGTATCGACAACTTTTGTCGTTAGGAGTCGATCGACTATTGAAAATTAAACGGATTACGGCATCCAATGATGAGACCTTAACGAACTACTTTTCATCCAATGGAATAAGCTTCGATTTCGAAAATGAGGATAAGGATGCTATCAAACGATTCAAATGTGAAGTGACAGAATTAATTTCTAAAACCCTTTCAAATCGCCATGGAAAGAAACCTTCCAGCGAACACATTAAGAAAATCGCGATGAATGCATCAAGCATTTTAAAATCTGCAGAAAATATTACGGAGATCTCTCAGGCAGATGGATCTGCTATTTTGGAAGAAGCAATAACTAATCTAAATGAAGCTCTGAATAAACTTAACAAACTTGTGGTATCGATTTAGGTGTCAAAGATAAAAGCGAAAACTTTTCTCTTTTTTATCTCTTCATCTTGTTATCTTAGACTGGTCTTTCAGCGTTATTATATTTATCAGCTTAAAAATGTAGTTGCTGAAAGACCAGTCTCAAGCCAAACTTACATAAGTTTCACTTCGCCTTATTTGCCAAATTAGATTAGCCATAACCTTATCGTCAATAGTTTTTACTTTTACCATGAGCATTACTGTTAGCTTCGCTTTAGGTCTAAAATTATGCAATTTTGTCTGTATTACAAGTTATTAAACAATTAACAGCATTCTTGGGAGGCAAAAATGTCGAAACAAAAAAATACATTGGCCAGAAGCAAAAAGAATGAACGTTTTAAAATTCATAAGACTTTAGGTAATGAGAATACCGAAAAAGAGCCTACTCTCGAAGTATTTAGAATTAGCCAGGATGAAAAAGCAGGAGTCCTTTTTACGCAGAAACACCAAAGAGTTGAGGCTCATTATTGTTCTGAAACCGAAATATCATCGTATGTGGTTTGCAACGCAGATTTTGAAGACGATAGCTGTGTTTTGTGTGACATTGGCAAGAGAAAAATAGTCCTTCTCCTTTTTCCAATTTATTCGTTCGATTCTGGTGCAATTGAAGTTTTGTCAGTCACCAATTCACTTCGACCAGATGCCTTACTGCCACAAATTCAAAATGTTCTGGATTCTGACAAAATGCGAGTGACATTCTTTTCTCGCGACAATCATAAATTTAATATTTCAGTAAATAAATTGAGCAAGGAAAAGCGAAAAATGATTGGAGAGACAATTCGGACTTTTACTAAATCTTGGGAGTCTAAGGAAATCGACCTGTCTACCGTCTACAAGAGATTAACAAATAAGACGTTGTCAAAATGTTCAGAAATTACTCAAAAGCTCGCATTGAAAGGGCTCGTGGCATCCACCGATGGTAAATAAGAAGAATGAAACCCTAATTATTAAAAATGCCAAAGGATTAGATAATTTTCGAAAACAATGGAATGGACAAGAAGTTTTAAAACTTCTGGATAAGTACCATGGACATCTTTGCATAAACTGGGATGTGGGCGTTGGAAAAAGCTATAATATTGATGAGGTAATTGAGGTCGCAATTGCCGACAACAAGTATGATTTAGTGGTATCGCTATCACCGACTCGGCAATTGATCAACGAACGCCGGTGGATTCGAAATCCACCGGTAGACCTCAAAATTGTAAACTTGAAGCCGAGGCCAAAAGAAAGCTGTGGTAAATCACGAAACGAACTCTGGCAAAAATATGAAACGAAAGGCTTAGGGCTTTTGGGACGGCAGGATATCTGTAAATACTGTTCAAAACATAAGGGTTGTTTCTGGCCCAACCAGTACGGAAAGGCTTTGCGAGGGGCTAGAGTCATTTATGGAACCCAGGCACACATCGAGCGGTCAACAATTTTCATCGAACAGTTGCGGCGTTGGTCAAAAGCATACACGGTATTAGCACTGATCGATGAGGTTGGCTTTATATGCAAACCCTTGCAAAGAATTATCGCACTGAGAGATATTTTACAGACATTGACGGTCGCACATAAGTTTTTAGAATTTTCGGAATCGAATGCAAAGCTTAGTAGATGGATTTATCTCTTGGGCTTGCTGCTAAGAGCCCCAACAAGTGATTTGCGCTGCGATCAGTGGAGTTTTTTTGGCCTATCACCAAAATGCGTTATAAAGCTTCAAGAAATCGGGCAGAATCAATACGGTGATACCTTCAAATACATTGGGTATGACCTCACCCAGTTCGGTAAATCGATTCTTTTTTCCCGCGAGAAACTCAGGAGTGGTGATATTTCTTTCGCGATTCAACCCCTCATTAATTGTGATTCCATCATCTACAGTGGGACAGCAAGCTCGGAGTTTTTACAATTCCGCATTGGGAAAGCATTTGCCAACCCTTTCAAAAATTATTCATTCAAGCATAAAGAGACAGTTTGGTACAACATAGCCTCAAGAATTGGAGCACGCCGTTTCTTTTCCAGCAACCTTCCGCAAATTCTCGACTTTTTCGCACAATTGATAGGCAAGCGGGTGAGGGAAGGAAAAAGAACGCTTCTGATCGTGAAGAAGCGGTTTGTTGATACGTGTAAAAATGAACTTAAAAAGCGACTCAATGATTTTGGATTTAGTGGTATCAGGATTGTGAAAGTTGGCAAGAAAACTAACGTCACCAAACGTGATATTGTTCCCATTATCAACTACGGCATGATCGGAACAAATAGATTTGAGCACTTCGACTGTGCCTTTTGCCTTTCTGGATACTATGTCAACGAGCATATTATTAACAGCACATTGCAGGACATCGTGGCCTCTGACCAGCATATCCCTATTAAAATAAATACAGGAGGGATACCCAGGCGCAGAACGGTGACGGTCATCAATTACAAGGATCGATTCTACGATGTTAACCGACTGGCGCAACTATCCCTCAACCAGCAAGAAATTGATGTCGTTCTTCAGGCCGCTGGAAGGGTGCGACCGTATACCAAACCAAGAGAGGTGATCACTTTTCAATGTTCCGAGCACCCTCGTCTAACATACACACGTGAGTTCCATAGTCTCGGGGAGGCGCGGTCTTTTTTCTCTATACCAAGCCGGAGTGAGTTTAAGAGCCAAACGACAAGGCAGCGAGTTAAGGAGGCCAAGCAACAGGGAATGACCCAGCAGGAGGTTTCCTTAAAGCTTGGCCTTAGTATACGGACAATTAAAAGACACTGGAGCTGAAGGTGACACAATCCCTTTATATTATATTATAAAGTGGTCGTGTCACCCTGCCTGGTATTAGCCATGGACATACTACCCTGCTGGCAAAAAGAACTGGGAATCATCAAATCAAAAAAGGATGGAAAAGCCACGGCCCAAGACCGCTTCCGCCCTGACGTACCGGACCGTCACCAAAAGAGAATTACGTACGTTTCGAGAACCCGCGAAGCACGTGAAATGCTGGAGAAGGCCCAGGAACTCAAAATATCCTATATTGGTTTGGGAGCTTTGTTCAAATATCACCGGAACAATTTAACAGCGGACTCCCTTATACCAGAAATCAGTAGTATCCAACCAAGTTTGCTGACCATAGTCCTTGCAGAGTCACCGACCAGGCGACAGGAACCCTTCAACCTTCATATTTATGTAGTCGACCTTCGCGTTAAAAAACTGGTCAAGTTTGTTAGGCGGCTTTTGGGCCTCCCAGTGTGTTTTGTGGGCTTCGATCTGAAAAAGGTATGCTTCTGTCTGTGGCGGATTAAGATAGCCGTGCCTGGCAACCTCTGGGACATTTTAATCCATGAAAAAGCAACTGCCCTTGGCCAATACCACTTTTCTCAAAAGCCCGATGGCGAGGAGGATAATTTTATTCAGCAAATCAGAGGGAAAACCGAACTACGTGAGCTTGAGCAATTTCAACTCGGATTGCCATCAATTTGTCAAAGATATGGTGTGCCCTATCAAAAAACACCGGATTCCGATGCTATTGAGGAGGCGACGTTGGCCTCAATGGCAAAAAGAACGCTACCGCAGCGCCAGGTAAATTATGTGGTTAAGGATGCAGTCGCTGCTGCCGAGATCTATCCGAACCAAATTAACTCGGCCGTCCAAACAGGAATCCTGCAACACCTCGTAACAATCGAAATGCCATTTATCACCACCATGGCTGCTATTGAGTGGGAGGGATTTAGAGTCCACAGGAAAAGAGAGGCCTGGATCAATCGGAAATGCGTAAAAGTGTCGGAGAGGATTAAAAGGAAACTCCAAAAACAAGGTATTAAAAAGGCGTCGAGCCATGATGACCTGAAACAGTTTTTCCAAAAAGAAGGTTTACTCTATTTGTTCAGATTACGTGACAAATATTCATTCGAAAAGGAACAGCTTAAAAAAAATGCAACGGCACATCCCGTAATCCCGGATCTGCTTTTATCTAGACGGTTGATGGCTCTCGGAATATCTACCAGCAGACTCATACACTATGCTGAGGGTAATGATCGAATACACCCACAGTACGAACAACTGGGTGCCGTTTCTGGCCGTATTACGTCTCAGAGCCCAAATATTATTGGGCTGGACGGGATGCTCCGGTCATTGGTGATTCCTGAGGATGGGAATGGTATTGGCGAAGTCGATTGGAGTCAATTTGAAGTCGGAATTGCCGCTGCGGTCTACAGGGATAAAAAACTGATTGAGCTTTTCAACAACGGCGATGTTTACGTAGCCATTGCTAAAATGTTTTTTACAAACAAACTCTCAAAGTCAGATCGGAAACTCGACGACCAATCGTTCAAAACAAAATTTCCTGAATACCGAAAGAGTATGAAGGTCTGCGTATTAGGCGTAATTTACGGAATGAAGCCATCGAGCATAGCCGAGCTACTGCATTGCTCCATATCGGAAGCAAGGGACTTGAATCGGAAATTTGCCCTACTGTTTCCCAAACTGACAAATGAATCCGAGAAAACCTACAGGTGCAATCAAAAACGCGGTTTCGCATCAACCGCCACTAATTTGCATCGTTACGTGAACACCCAAAATAGAAAATTAAGTGTGAAAGACAATTGGCTCGTTAATCATCCCATACAAGGAACGGCCGCCTCTATATTTAAATTGGCAGCTATCCGATTGCACAAGCTTTATCGTTTTTACAATGCCCGAATAATCATACCGATGCACGATGCTTTTGTATTTGAGGCCCCCCTTTCAGTCCTTGATATTGTGGCTGATTTAACTAAGCAAATAATGTGTCAAGTGGTTCAAGAATTTTTTCCAAAATTAAATCCGAAAGTTGATGTCGACATTGCTAACCCAAGATTTTGGGGAGATATTAAAAATATTCGTAAATTTCTAAAGAATTTATAACAAATTATCGCTTATTACTTTGCATTTAAGATCAAAAAAAAGCGCTTTCGATACAGATTCCATTATTAGGAGCATAAGCGATTATGCCTGCAATTTCAATAAAGATTATTGAAATTGCTTAACTAAGGATGTATAAATGGAATTTGATGATCGGACAATTGAGCAGGCATTGTTTAAACTTCAAATTATTGCTGAGGAACGCAATAGAATTCTTGAAAAACTAAAAGAAGCACTGTTAAACGATGATTATACTAAAGTTAAAGAATTTGCCAATCAACTTTGTGGGATAGGAGAGCTTTCATGAAGGTAATCGAGTTTTTGAGGGTTTCAACTGAAGATCAAGGATCAGAAAATAGAGGAGGATTGCCAAGGCAAAGAGAAGCCAATGCTTTAACTATTAAAAGACATAATTTAACTGTAATAAAAACAATTTCCATTATTGACGTTTCGGGAACCTCCGTTATGCTTGCGCCTGAAGTCAAAGATATGATTTCGATTATTTGTAGAAAAGAAGTAGGCGGTGTTGTAATAGCCGACTGGGACAGGCTTATTCGTCCTGATAATTTTAAGGATTTTGCATTATTGCAACATTTTAAAGAGTCTCAAACTTTAATTTTTTTACCAGATCAAACAATTGATTTAAACACTGCAAGTGGGTTTTTAACTGGAGGATTTCAATCAATCATTAGCGGCAATGAACTCGTTCAAATTAAAAAGCGGATGCTTACAGCGAAGGAGATCAAGCGTCGCAGAGGAGAGCACCCAAACAACTTAAAGTCACTACCTTTAGGGGTGAGTTATGACTATCTCCAGCATAAATATTATTATACTGATAAGGTGCAAGAAGTTAAAATGCTTTTCGAATATTTCGTCCAGCACGGCATTCTAAACTACCGGGAGCTAGAGCGACGAACCGGCATTCACCATCGTACAATTTTTAATCTTCTCAGGAACGAGCTTTACATTGGTTTCCGTTCATATACTGAGAAACGTGGCCCTGATAAAGTTGTTAAGCTTAACGGTCGACAGGGTGATAGAAAAAAGGTTAAGCGTTCAGCCGATGAGACTATAAGGGTAAAGGTGATTGAAAATCCAGCTGTTGATGAAAATCTATTTTGGAGGGCTCAAGAAATTATTAGACAAAAAAATCGAAGTTTTCATTCTAATCGTTCTCAGCCAGGTCAGCGCTTTCTTTATACAGGATTTCTGGTATGTGGGGTATGCGGCGAAAAGATTTACAGCACATCGGGTGGGAGTAACCACAAAAAAGACTACTACTATTGTCGCAGCAAAAACTACAGGTGGTCCAAAATCCGAGCAGGGAAAATATGCCAGTCACACTATCTTCAAAAAGCTGAGGTTGACTATACGGTGACCTCTTTTATTGGAAACCGCTTAACCAGTAAAGACTACTTGAAAGGAATGATCCAGTCGACACTCTCAAATGAAAGTCGAAAAGATACTCGGTATCAAATCGATCGACTACGCAGACTCATACTTAATGCCGAAGCGAAACAATCGCGGGTCTTGGATCTTTATGTTGATGAAATTCTTCCTAAAGAGGCTCTTGATAAAAAATCGCGTTATCTCGCCAAAGAGATTTCCTCGTTGAAATCACGCCTCAAAAGCCTTGAGGATACCATTAATCTTGAGAACCGGCTTAAAAGTGAAGATAGAATCGTCCAAATCGTAACCACGCTTAACGAATTCCCGTTCTGGACAGCATCCCAGAAGCGGGCCTTCCTGCAAATCCAACTACCGGAAATTTCAATTAAACGTGAGGGTATAACTGGATTCACGCTTAATTTCTGTGAACTGCGAAACCAGAAGGGCACGGGTTCATGGCCGCCACCAGCATGAAGCTCGCGGGATAGGTCAGGGCCGAGGCGGCACGGGAGATGGTCACCTTCATGTCCTCCAGCGGCTGGCGCAGCACCTCGAGCACGTGTTTCTTGAACTCCGGCAGCTCGTCCAGAAACAGGACCCCGTGGTGGGCGAGGCTGACCTCCCCGGGCCTTGGAAAATGGCCGCCGCCGATCAGGCCGGCGTCGGAGATGGTGTGGTGGGGGGAGCGGAACGGCCGGCGGGTGATCAGGGCCTGGTCTTTTTCGAGCATGCCGACCACGCTGAACACCTTGGTGGTTTCGATGGCCTCCGCAAAGCTGAGCGGGGGCAGGATGCTCGGCAGCCGTTTGGCCAGCATGGTCTTGCCGGTGCCGGGCGGGCCGATCATGATGAGGTTGTGGCCGCCGGCCGCCGCGATTTCCAGCCCACGCTTGGCGTGTTCCTGCCCGCGCACCTCGGCGTAGTCGGCCTCGAACCCACCGTCTCTTTCAAACAACGCCGTGACATCGGCGCGGGCCGGAACAAGGACCTGCTGGCCGGCCAGAAACTCGACCACTTCGGAAAGCGTCTTCACCGGCAGCACATCGATGTCGCCGACCACCGAGGCCTCGAGGCCGTTCTCATGGGGGACGATAATGGCGGCGTGCCCCCACTGGCGGGCCGAGATGGCCATGGGCAGGGACCCCTTGACCGGCTTGACGCGGCCGTCAAGGGAGAGCTCGCCCAGGACCAGGTGGCGTGAAAGCGCCTCCTGGGGGAGGATGCCGGTGGCTGCCAGAATGCCGAGGGCGATCGGCAGGTCGAAGCCGGTGCCCTCTTTCTTGATGTCGGCCGGGGCGAGGTTGACGGTGATGCGGTCATCCGGGAAGCGGTATCCCGAGTTGGCGATGGCGGATTTGACCCGCTCCTTGCTTTCCTTGACCGAAGCTTCCGGCAGCCCGACCGTGGAAAAACTGGGCAGACCCGAGGTGATGTCGACTTCGACTTCCACGCGGTAGGCATCGATGCCGAGGACCGCACTGCTCAGGACTTTGGCGAGCACATGGACTCCTATTGAGAAGTCATCCCGTGAGGAGCTGGACCCCAGAAACCGGCCGGATCATATCAAAAGGCCGCCGCCTCCACAATCCCCGTCGGCCGAAGCGCCGCCGAGCGGTTTGCGGCGGCGCTTCCATGCCTCCGAAAGCCCTTGCCATCGCAGAGACGATCGGCTATTAATCCAGCATTAAAAGCATCCGCCGAAGTCGGCCTTCCAGTGAATCCTGCCGACCGTCTTCAGATCGCGGGGTTTCCAGTCCACGATGGTTGTGTGTTTCAAGCATATCCTTCTCAGCCTGATGGCATGCGTGCTGATGTTCGTCCCGCGGGCCGCGGCCGGCCCGGGCCCCACGCTGACCAACATCACGGTTTCAAACACCCATGACGATTTGCTGCTCCACCTGCATCTGGAGGGTTCCTTTTCCGAAAAAATCAAACGCCAGGTCCTGGACGGGACCCCCACCTCCTTCGCATTCGTCATCCGGCTCGAGCAAGTGCGCGACCTGTGGGTCGATCAGACCATCGCCGACCTTCGCGTGGTGCATACGATCAAATACGACAACCTTAAAAAAGAGTTCACCGTTCGGCGCTCCTGGAAGGGCAACGAGGCGGAAACCACCCCTTCCTTTGAAGAAGCGCAGCAGTGGATGAACCAGATCGACCACCTCACCATCCTTCCGCTGAACCGCATGCAGAAGGGCAACCAATATGAACTGCTCGCCAAGGCGGAAGTGAGTAAGAAAAACCTGCCGCTCAGCCTTCACCACGTCCTGTTTTTCATCTCGTTCTGGGACGAGGAGACGGATTGGTATATTATCAACTTTGCCTACTGAGGAAATAAAAAAGAAACCTGAAGCGACGTCAGGCGACACGCACGGCAGTGGCCACGATCTCACCTGCCGCGGCGACCACGAGCGCAGTCCCTTCAGCGCGCCCAGCAACGCCATCGCTTCAGGCTTCATCCGACCAACGAAAGGAAATCGACCAATGGCCAAACGCAGTGATTTGATGACCAAGGGCCCGGAACGGGCGCCCCACCGCTCCCTGCTGCGGGCGGAAGGTTTCACGGACTGGGAAATGGAAAGGCCGATCATCGGCATCGCCAATTCGTTCAACGAGATCATCCCCGGCCACTCCCATCTCGACAAACTGGTGGATGCCGTCAAGGCCGGCATTTACGCCGCCGGCGGGACGCCGGTCGTCTTCAACACCATCGGCGTCTGCGACGGGATCGCCATGAACCACGTCGGCATGAAATATTCGCTGCCCAGCCGGGAGCTCATCGCCGATTCCCTGGAGATCATGGCCATGGCCCACCCCTTCGACGGGCTGGTGCTGATGGCCTCCTGCGACAAGATCATTCCCGGGATGCTGATTGCGGCGGCGCGGCTGAACATCCCCTCCATCTTCCTGCCGGGCGGGCCCATGCTGCCGGGACGGGTCCACGGCAAAGACACCGGCCTCGACAAGGTCTTTGAGGCCGTCGGCCGGTTCAAGGGCGGCAAGATCACGGCCGGCGAGCTCAAGAAATTCGAGTGCGCCGCCTGCCCCGGCGCCGGCTCCTGCGCCGGCATGTTCACCGCCAACACCATGAGCAACCTCTCGGAGGCACTCGGCATGACCCTGCCCCTCGGCGGCAGCGCCCCGGCCGTCTACGCCGACCGCGTCTGGATCGCCAAGCAGAGCGGGCAGGCGGCCGTGCAGCTCGTGAAAAACAAGATCAAGCCCCGGGACATCATGACCCGCGAGGCCTTTTACAACGCCATCGCCACCGACATGGCGCTCGGCGGCTCCACCAACAGCGCCCTGCACCTGCCGGCGATTGCCTACTACGCCGGGTTGGACATCACGCTGGCGGATTTCGGCCAGTTCACGGACAAGACCCCGCACCTGACCTCGCTCGCCCCGGCCGGTCCGCACCACGTGGTGGATTTCTTCCACGCCGGCGGCGTTCCCGCCGTCATGGCTGAACTTCGCAAAGCCGGCCTGATCAACGAGAAGGCCATGACCGTCTTCGGCAAACCGGTCGGCAAGATGCTCGACGCCGTCAAGGCCGGCACCACGGACGCGGCGGTCATCCGCACCCTGAAAAACCCCGTGCACCGCACGGGAGGCCTGGCGGTGCTCAAGGGCAACCTCGCCCCGCAGGGCGCGATCGTCAAGCAGGCGGCGGTGGCGGAGGAGATGCTCAAGCACAGCGGCCCGGCGCGGATTTTCAACTCGGAGGAGGATGCCTTCAAGGCCATCGTGGGCGGAGGGGTGCGCAAGGGCGATGTGGTGGTGGTCCGCTACGAGGGGCCGAAGGGCGGCCCCGGCATGCAGGAGATGCTCTCGCCGACCGCGGCCCTGGCTGGCATGGGCATGGACAAGGAGGTGGCGCTCATCACCGACGGCCGCTTCTCCGGCGCCAGCCGCGGTTCCGCCATCGGGCACATTTCGCCGGAAGCCGCCGCCAAGGGCCCGATCGCCGCCCTCCGGGAAGGCGACATCATTGAGATCGACATCCCCGCCAAGCGCTTGAGCGTGCGGCTGACCCAGCCGGAGATCAAGCGCCGGCTCGCCGCGCTGCCCGCGTTCGAGCCGAAAATCAAGACCGGCTATCTGGCCCGCTATGCCGGTCTGGTCTCCAGCGCGGACAAGGGCGCGGTGTTTCCGAGGTGAGTAAAGCGCGGATTCCGGATGCGGGATGCTGGAGGCTTGATATAAAACATCACGGAGAGGATTTCCACTGCCGTCGGAGCTGAGCGGGCGCTTTTATCCGGTATCTCGTATCGAGAATCCAGCACCTGAAGTCATTCGTCGTCGGTGCGGAGGTTTCGCACCGGCGCCGGCTGGGTCCAGCGGTCCAGGCCGCCTTCGTAGAACCACTTGTCGGTGAAGCCGCGGCGGGAGGTGAAGGTAGGGTTTTCGGACCACTGGATCAACTGCTCGTAGGCAATACGCAACCGGCGGAAAAGGGCCGCGTCCCCGCCCTGGTCCGGGTGGTGCTTCTTCGCCTGGCGCCGGAAGGCGCGCTTGATGATCTGCTGCAGGTTCGAGGAGTGCAGGTCCTTTTGCTTGAGCTTCAAAGAGGTCATGGACCGCGCCATGCGGGCGGGCTCCCGCACCTCCAGGGGCCTGACGGAGTTGATGTCGCCTTCGATGGGCGTGGCCTTGCCGAGAATGATGCGCGTGGCAAGATAGCGTTTCTTGGTCCGCCGCACCTCCTCCCACCAGGCGTTTCCCAGCAGGTTGAACATCTTGCAGAAATCGTCCACCGGTTTTTTGCCGTTGGCCCGGGGGAAGATGAAGCTCAGCAGATCGGTGGACCCGTACGGCAGCATGTCCAGCACGATGAGGGTCTCGGTGAAATAGAAGGTCGCGTAGCGGATCTGCAGGGTCTGGAGCAGGCCGGTGCGGATGTTGAGGTTGTGGCGCAGCCGCTGGCGGCATTCGATGGAGCAGTAGCGCCGGCGCTTCATGTTCTCGGTGGTGCCGCAGGACAGGCAGCGCCGGACGTGGCCGTTGTCGCGGATCAGGGGAAATGGGGTCGCCGAGCGGGTCTTCATACTCTCAACACTAGTTCATTTTGAGCCAATCGTCCACATTATCACGTTGGCCCGCTGCCCGTCAAAGGCCTCGATCCGCGGGTTGAGCTTTCCGCCATGATCTTTCTTGCCGTATTTTTTTCTTTGACCGCCGCCGCGCATTTCACCCTCTACCGGTTCGTCCTGCGGGGGCTCGACGTCAGCCACCCCGCGGCCAAAGCGGTCTTGCTGGCGGCATTTTCCTTTCTGGCCGTGAGCTTCATGGCCGCCTTTTTTCTGCTGCGCTGGTTTGAAACCCCCTGGACGATTAATTTCTACCGGGTGGCGGCGGTATGGCTGGCTCTTTCCATCAAGCTGGTCCTGGCCGTCGCCGCCGCGTGGACCCTTTACGGAGCGCTGCGCCTGTGCGGGGTACCGGAATCGGCCTTCCGGTTCGTGGCGGGCGGGTGCGTGGCATTGGCCTTGGCCTGGTCGGCCGCCGGGTTTTGGGCCGCCTTTCATCCGGTGCTCACGCACGTAGAGGTCACGCTTGAAAAACTCCCCGATTCCTGGCGCAACAGGACCATCGTGCAGCTCTCCGACCTGCACCTCGGGCACTTCCACACCCCCACCTCCATGGAACGGCTGGCGGACCGCGTCAACGCGCTCGCCCCGGACCTCGTGGTCATCACGGGCGACCTCTTCGACGGCATGGCCGACGGCCTGCCGGAATTCGTCGCACCGCTGAGCAAGCTGTCCGCCCGCCAGGGGGTCTTTCTGGTGACCGGCAACCACGAGGTTTATGCCGGTTTGCGGCGCTGCCTGGACCTCGTGGAAAAAGCGGGGATCCGGGTGCTTTCCAATGAAGTGGTCGAGGTGGACGGCTTGAACCTGATGGGCGTCGCCTACCCCGGGATCAAGGACAAAAGCGAGATCCGGGGGCTGGAGCAGGCCCTGGATCCGTCGGCGGGCCAGCGGCCCCTGATCCTCTTGTTTCACACCCCGACCGACATCCGCCGGGACGGGACCCGGGACCGGCGCACCGCGACCTACTGGCGGCCCGACACCTCCTTTGCCCTCACCCGCGAGCTGGGCGTGTCGCTTCAACTCTCGGGGCACACCCACAAGGGGCAGATGTTTCCGTTCGGCCACCTCACGCGCTGGATCTACAGCGGCTACGATTACGGGCTGCACCACGAGGGCGGCTTCAGTCTCTTCACCTCGAGCGGCGTCGGCACCTGGGGCCCGCCCATGCGCACAGGGGCTTTGCCCGAAATCGTGGTGATCACCCTGAAATAAGCCGCCTTCCCGTCCCGCGGGAGGGTTGCTTGTTTCAATTTGAAAGTTTGCATTGACAGAGCTACTACGATGTAGGAATATGGTTTCCCAGCAATGAACCCCAGCCCAATCCTCCGCGAGGGCAACGCCGATGGACCGCAGCGAATTCAAGCTTGTAAGAAAAAAACTCGCTAAGACCCAGAAACAGACGGCCCAGTTGCTGGGGGTGTCACTCAAGGCGGTTCACAGCTATGAGCAGGGCTGGCGCACGGTCCCGCCGGCGGTCGAGCGCCATCTCTTCTTCCTGATTTCACGGCAGACCCGGGCCGAGGGCCGACGGCCCTGCTGGGAGATGAAGGACTGTCCAACCAGCCGCAAGGCCCAGTGCCCGGCCGCCGAATTCAACAGCGGCGACCTGTGCTGGCTTGTCAACGGGAGCCACTGCAGCGGCGACGATCAGGGCAGCTGGGAAAGCAAGATGGCCATCTGCCGCAGCTGCACCGTGTTCACATCCCACGTCAACCTCTGAAGACCCGGCCGGCCGCGGCATCCGTTTCCGCCGGCACTCCTCTTGCGTTGCCCGCCAGCGCCATTATTGTTTGAAAAGTCCCGCGATAACGGGTATATGGGCCTGTGATGAGCGAATACATTCAACACGACAAGGACCTGGTTTCGGTGGGCCTGGTCGAGAAACGATTCTTCACCTTCGCCGAGCCGCCATCCGAGATGAAATTGGAGAGCGATGCGCGGCTCGGGCCGGTGACCATCGCCTATGAGACCTACGGCGCCCTGGCCCCGGATCGGCGCAATGCGATTCTCGTCCTGCATGCCCTTTCCGGGGACTCCCACGTGGCCGGGTATTACTCGGCCGGGGACGAGAAGCCCGGTTGGTGGGACTGCATGGTAGGCCCGGGCAAGGGCATCGACACCGACAAGTTCTTCGTGATCTGCGCCAACATCATCGGCAGCTGCCTGGGCTCGACCGGCCCCAGTTCCATCAACCCGGCGACCGGCCGGGCCTATGGACTCGATTTCCCGGTGGTCACCATCGGCGACATGGTGGCCGCCCAGAAGGCGCTGATAGAGCACCTGGGGATCGAACGACTGATGAGCGTCGTGGGGGGTTCGATCGGCGGCATGCAGGTGCTGGAGTGGTGCGTCCGCTACCCGGAGATGGTCGTTTCCGCCATTCCCCTGGCCACCACCATGCGGCATTCGGCCCTGGCCATCGCCTTCAACGAGGTCGCGCGCCAATCCATCATGGCCGACCCCAACTGGAACCACGGCGACTACTACAACGGAGCCAAGCCTGCGTTGGGGCTGGCGGTGGCCCGCATGATCGGCCACATCACCTATCTCTCCGACGAGTCCATGCGGCTGAAGTTCGGTCGCCGGTTGCAGGACAAGGGCGATTTCAGCTTCAATTTCGACGCTGATTTCCAGGTCGAGAGCTACCTGCGCTATCAGGGCCGCAAGTTCGTCGACCGCTTCGACGCCAACTCGTTTCTTTACATCACTAAGGCAGCCGATTACTACGACCTGGGCAAACAGCACGGCGAGGGCCTGGCCGTCAGGGCGCTCTCCAAGGCCAAGGCCAGGTTTCTTGTGATATCGTTCACCTCGGACTGGCTCTATCCGACCTACCAGGCCCGCGAGATCGTCAAGGCGCTCAAAAAAAACGGCCGCGACGTGAGTTTCTGCGAAATCGAGGCCGACTGGGGCCACGACGCCTTTCTGATTCCGAGCGAACGACTGAAAACGCTGATCCACGGTTTCCTGGAAAGAATCCATCATGAAACCAGCCGATAGCCGCATGCGCTATGATCTGCAGATCATCGCTTCATGGATCGAGCCGGGCTCCCGAGTGGTCGATCTGGGCTGCGGCGAGGGGGACCTGCTGCAGCACCTCATCGCCCAGAAGGGCGTGCACGGAGCGGGCATCGAGCGCAACGAGGAGAAGGTCGCCGCCTGCATCGAAAAGGGGCTCTCGGTCCTGCAGGGGGACATCAACGAGGAGGTGCACGATTACCCCGAGAGCCGTTTCGATTACGTGATCCTGAGCCAGACCCTGCAGCAGGTCTACGAACCGGCGGTTCTGATCCGTGCCATGCTGCGCATCGGCCGCAAGGGAATCGTCAGTTTTCCCAACTTCAGCCACTGGGACATCCGGCGCCAGGTGTTCTTCACCGGTTTTGCGCCGGTGTCGCGGCAACTGCCCTTCCAGTGGTTCAACACCCCCAACATCCGAGTGATCACGCTCAAGGACTTTCGCAAATTCGTCCAGGATGTGGGCTTCAAGATCCTGATGGAGGCGGCCATCAACACCCATTCCCAGGATCGCCACGGGAGCATCGTCCGGTTCCTGCCGAACCTGAGGGCCACGTATGGCATCTTCATGATCGGGAAAAGCTGACGGCAGGGATTTATTAATTATTGACATCATAAGCGTCTCCAGAAAAGCGAGCTACCATTATGAGAATCGTATCCATTGCGGTGAGCAGAAAAAAAGGCACCCCGAAGACCCCGGTCGAAGAGGCGTTTCTTTCAATAGGCCACGGCCTCGAAGGCGATGCCCATGCCGGGCCGTGGCACCGCCAGGTGAGCCTGCTGGCGTCTGAAAGCATCGAGCAGGCCAACGCCCAGGGGTTGGACGTGGGTTTTGGCGATTTTGCCGAGAACATCGCCACCGTCGGAGTCGACTGGAAAACGCTTCCCATCGGCACCCGCGCCCGCCTCGGCGAGCAGGTGATGATCGAAATCACCCAGATCGGCAAGGAGTGCCACAACCGGTGCGCCATCTATTACAAGGCCGGCGACTGCATCATGCCCCGGGAAGGGGTGTTTGCGCGGGTGCTGGCCGAGGGTCGCATCAAGTGCGGAGATCCCGTCGAAATCATAAATAATCCTTAGACGGCACAGTAGAAGATTAAAACTGTTTTCAAAATAGTTAATAGACCGTCCGTCTCCTTTTCAGCCCATCTCCGGAGGCCGCGGCCGCCGACCGCGGCTGCCGCAGGCTAAGCGGCCGTTCCGCTTTATTTATTCACCGCCCATCCGCGCAAAAGTATTAAAGTCCCCCGGCCATCCAACCGATATTAAAATTGCAGGTCATTGGAAAAGGGCTTCAAGCCCTTATTCCGGGGGGCTAATCCAACCGTCCAGAGGTTCTTCGTGTTCGTCATCATAGGGTTCGCAGTGGTTATCGTTTCGGTGTTCGGTGGATTCTATGAGGCGGGCGGCCCGTTCATGGTCCTCATTCAGCCGGCCGAGTTCATGATCATCGGCGGCGCGGGCCTGGGGGCGCTCCTCGCCTCGGCGCCGAAAAATGTCCTGCACCAGATCCTGGCCAAAAGCATCGGCGCCCTGAAAGGCGAAACCGTTACCAAGGCGACCTACCTGTCGGTCCTGAAGCTCATGTACGAACTGCTCTACATGGCCCAGAAGGAGGGCCTGATCGCCCTGGAAAAACACATCGAGACGCCGACCGAGAGCGCCATTTTTTCAAAGTACGCCGACATCCTCTCCCAAAGCACCCTTATTTCCTTCATGACCGACACCTTCCGCATGGTCATCATCGGCGGGATCGCCTCCCATGACCTCGAAGCCCTCATGGAGGGGGACATGGACACGCACCACAACGACCTCCGCAAGCCGAGCGTGATCCTGTCGAAGATCGGAGACACCATGCCCGGCCTCGGGATCGTCGCGGCGGTCCTCGGCATCGTCATCACCATGCAGGCCATCGACGGGCCTGCCGGGGAAATCGGCAAGAAAGTCGCGGCGGCCCTGGTGGGGACCTTTCTCGGCATTCTCCTGTGCTACGGCTTCATCCAGCCACTGGCCTCGAACCTCGAAATCGCCAGCGAAAAAGAGATGCAGGTCTTCGAGGTCGTCAAGAACGCCATCTCGGCCTTCGCCCGCGGGTTCAGCCCGCTGGTCTGCGTAGAGTTCGCCCGGCGCAGCATTCCCGGCGAGGTCCGGCCGGAGTTCCCTGAAATGGAAGCCCATGTGAAGGACAAGAATTGAGCGACAGCGAAAGAATAATCATCAAGAAGGTCAAGAAGCGGGGCGGGCACGAGACCCATCACGGCGGCGCCTGGAAGGTGGCCTACGCCGATTTCGTCACCGCCATGATGGCGCTTTTCATCGTGTTGTGGATCGTCGCCAACAATGTGACCATACGGGCTTCCGTGGCCGACTATTTCAGGGACCCGGGCGCCATGCATCAGACATCCTCCGGCGTGCTCAGCGGTACCAACACGATGCGGCCCTTCTCCGACTCCGCGCCCCTGAAAGGGCCGCCGTCTCCGTCAAAAGCCCAGCCGTCCGAGGAGACGGCCGGTTTGCCGCAGCCCTCGGAGGTGGAAAAGCTCCGGGAGGAGGGGGACAAGCTGGTCCAAACCATTGCGGGCATCCCCGATTTGGCCAAATTCAAAGACCAGATCCAGATCACCATCACCAAGGAAGGTCTGCGCATCGAGCTCATCGAGCAGTCGGAGGGGCTCTTCTTCGACATCGGCAGCGCGCGCTTGAAATCGGATGCCGTCCAACTGCTCAAACTGATCGCCTCCCGCATCGGTACGTTCCCCAACGACGTGGTGATCGAAGGCCACACCGACAGCCGGCCCTACGTGCGATCCGGCTACAACAACTGGGATTTGAGCACCGACCGGGCCAATTCCGCGCGGCGGGTGCTCGAGGAGGCCGGCATCCGCGAAAAGCAGATCGCGAGCGTCAACGGTTATGCCGACCGCCGCTTGAAAAACGCCTCCAAACCCCTGGATTTCTCCAATCGCCGCGTCACCATCCTGGTCGCTTTTGCCACCTCGGCCAAGGCCGAACCCCGGGCTGCCGCACCGGCCGCCGCGCCGATCATCCCGCCGCGGCCCTCCGTGGGCAAGAGCTGACACGAAGCTATCCCCGAAAGGCACCTGCCATCCGATGATCGCGCTTCAAGCCGCAAAAAAAAGAGCAACACTGCCCCGTGCCCCACGAGAAGCTCCTGGGAAAGGGTCTGAGCGTAAAGGTTGATTGGGAACCTCAGGTCCGGGGCAAACACAAAAAGGCATGGAAGGGGATCGGCTTTATGCTTTGTAGGTTTCTGACGCGAGGCCACAACCGGAAAAAGTCACTGGTTGCGCTGGTGGCTTTCCTCATAGCGCTGGCGGTCGGAGCGTCCGTCGGCCCGTCGGCTTTCGGGCAGTCGGGCTGCGTCTGCGCGGAGTGCGGCAGGTCCTGCGATTCGATCCGCACCCAGGGCCACGCCAGGGGCTGCTCCTCCTATGTTGCCCCCAAATCGGCCCCGTCCGGCGGCTCCGGGACGCGTTACGGCCACAGCCCCCAGGCCATGATGATGCAGGCGATCATGCAGCCACTTTTCAACAACCTCTTTGCCCCGCCGGGAGCGACATCGGGCCAAAGCGCCGAGCAGCAGCGGCAGCAGGAGCAGCAACGGATCGAAGCCGAGAAGGCCCGGCAGGCCGCCGAAAACGCCAAAACGGCCGCTCTTCAAAGCTGGGCCAAGGCGCAGTCGGACGAAGAGCTCCGGAAGAAGGTCGAACAGGAGCAAAAGCTCCAGCAGGGCCAGAAGGTGCTCTCTCAAATGCAGCCGGTCGGCGGGGCCGGAAAACTCGAGCCTTTCAGCTTCGGGAGCCCCAAGCTCGAAATGGAGCCTGTCGGGCAGGGGGGATTTCCGACCGCGCATTTCTTCGAATGGGACCGGCTGCTTTGCTCGAACTATTTTTCGACCCTCGCCGGGCAGAGCACGAATGAGGTGGACAGCCGGTTCTACGGCGACCAGGCGCAGCGGGTCATGTCGGGCGAGCCCACCTTCATCGAATGCAAGGTGCCCAAAGCCGCCACCGGGCTTCTTGCCGCTAAAACCAAGGCCGCCCAGAAAATGTTCGAGGAGATGAACGTAAAGTTCCAGTCCCTGCACGAGGCCGATCTGCGGCTGTCGGAAGCAAAGGAGAATGTCGCGGCCGCCACCACCCAAAAGGAGGAGGCCGCAAAGCAGATAAACGAGCTCGAGGCGCGGGCGGCCGCAGCCCCTGCTGAAGAAAAGCCCGAAGTCGACGATCTCCTGGCCCAGGCCCAGAAACAGCTCCAGGACGCGGAGCAGGAACTCGGCCAGTCGAAGCAGATGGAAAAAGAGGCGGCGGATAAAAAGGGGCACCTCGAAAACGAGTTGAACAGCATGAAGTCAAAGATGCAGGCCGATCTGCGGCCTTAAAGGATCAATCAACGAAACGGAAGGATAACCCCATGAGACGTTGCGGTGTCATGCTTATGCTGGCGGTCTTGGTTTTTTCCGGCTGCGCCCAGGGGCCGCAGCACAAACCGGAAGCCCAGGCGTTTGATATCCCCAGCCTTGAAATGCGAGTCAAGGCCTCCCCCGGCAATGGAGATCTCCAGTTCCGACTGGCCAGCGAATATGAGAAAAGCCATCAGTACCGCGATGCGATCGAAGCTTACAAAAAGTCCTACGGGGGCTCATCTCCGATTCCGGAATTCAACGCATGGATGGGTGTCGGCCGCTGCTATGTGGCGCTGGGACAGTTCGATGCGGCCGTGACCGCGTACAAGAGGTATGTCGAGTTGCTGCCCGCCGACCCCAATGCATACACGTGGCTTGCTGACGCTTTAATGAGGAACAAACAGTTTGATGAGTGCATTGCCGCCGCAAAACAGTCCCTGTCGATGCAACCCACCAATGCCTCCGCCCACCACTACCTTGGCGTCGGCCTTGCCGGCAAGCGTCAGTACGCAGAGGCGATAAAGGCGCTGCAGCGGGCGTCCGAGCTGTCCCCCGGAAACCCTAACAACTACATGTGGATGGGGCGGTTTTACAATGAGCAGGGCGCGTTCAACGAGTCGGCCGCCATGTACAGGAAAGCCGCGGAGGGGACCCCTCAAAATGCCGACGCGAACAATGGGGTTTCGATGGCTTATTACTGGATGGGCCGGTACGACGATGCCATTTCCTGGTCGGACAAGGCTATCGATCTGGCCACGATCAAAGGTGGATTAGGCCTCGGCTTTCAGGTTAAAAACGGCTACCCGGTTGTCACCGAGGTCTTCGACAACTCCCCGGCCAAAACGGCCGGTGTCGAGGCCGGGGACAAGATCTCAGAGATCGACGGAAATCAGACCTCGGGCTGGACTCAGGAAAAGTTTGCCCAGCATGCCATGGGCGCTGCCGGGACCCAGGCGCTTCTGACCATCGAGCGGGCCGGCGCGAACCTCCGGAAAACGGTTACGCGCGGCACGGTCATCACAAAAGACGCCGCCGTCTATATTGCCTGTCGCAGCTCGGCCAACCGCTACAAAGGCGATCCTGACAAAGCGTGCGAAGATGCCGCTCTTGCAGCAAGCGTAAACCCCTCCCATGACTCGGTTGTCTTTGCCTTGGGCAGCTGCTATTCCGATCGTGGTCAATACGAAAAGGCGGCGGCAACCCTGGCCCAGGTGAAAAACTCGGGCGTCGTCCGCCTGGTGGAAGCGACCACGCTCGCCAAACAGGCTAAAACCACGGAAGCGGTAGATATGTACGCCGCCATCCCGCAAGCCGAAATTCAACCCCATCGGGCGCCTGTGGCACATGACCGCCGGGCGTTCTTCCTCGCTCTCAAGCCCTTCGTGAAAGAGCACCGCGAGAAGGCGCGGCTGCTTGAATCGCAGGGCCAGTACCGGGAATCCTTAAACGAGCTTGCCCAGGCCTTGAAGGCCGCCGACGAGGCCGCGGCGCAGGAGATCCTTTCGGCCTGCTTTGCCATCGCCAGGAAAAGCCCTGCCATGGGCCAGCTCCCGGATGAGGCCCGCAAATACGCCATCCGAAGCGAGCTCCTGGTAAAAGAGGCAAACTTCGCGGAGGCGGCGGTCGAGCTGGACAAGGCGATCAAGGCGGCCCCCTACGTTTCCCAGCTCTATTACAACGCTGCCCTGAACCACGCGGAGTTGAAGCAGTACCCGGAAGCGATCCGCACCATGAAGATCTACCTCGCATCGGGGCCGGAGCCCGCGCGGGCGCAGGCGGCCAGCGACGAGATCATCAAGTGGGAGTTCATGATCGAAAAGGGGAAGGGGAAGTAGGATGGCACGGATCTCACGGATGGCGGCGATCGGGCTCATCTTCTCTGCGGCCCTGCTGGCGGCCCCCTCCCTGGGCCTGGCCCAGGCGGCACCCCAGGTCTTAAGCCCGTTTGTGGCGGCCGCCATCAAGGACCTTGAAGCCGACCGGGCCGCGGCCGTCGCCCGGATCGCCCAATGCGAAGCGACCATCTCCCAGTCCCAGGCGATCGTTTCGGCGGCGAGAGCCAAGGGCAACGCCAGGGCCGAGGAGATCGCGACGGCCGCCATACGCAACGCGGAGGAGGCCAGACGGCGCAACAAGGAGATCGTCAAATCGATCGACACGAGTCTTGCCAATTTCAGGAAAGCTTCGCCTACCAGCGTCACCGACAAGGAGCGCGAACGTGCCAGGGTCAGGATCGCCGAATTGCGCGAGGAGGTCAAAAAACTGCAGGGGCATCTGAGGGCCTGCATGGATGAAACCGTCAAAACCTTTGCCGATCGTGAAGCGCTGGAGAAAAAAATCAGCGGCGCCTACGAGCAGTGCTGGACGATTTTAAAGGAGGACCTGTTCACCGAGGTCGGGACCGCAGGGCTGGGAAAGATATTCGAGCTGAGGGCCAAAAACATCGATGAGGTGACCGCCCAGGCCCGAAAAATCATGCTGGAGACCCCTGACGTCAACCGCAAATCGCAGCTCCTCGGGTTCATCGAGGCCCGGCAGCGGGATGCCGCGCTTTGGAAATACAACGGGAACCTGGTGCAGCACATGGGAGAGCTCAGCACCGCTCACAGCGTGTACACGTGGGACAAGGAGCAGGCCCCCGACAAGGAGAAGTTCGCCGAAGGCCTGGATCTGCTCGCCGGGGTCATCATCCCCAACTACGGCCTTGCCAAAATCAATGTCGTGGCGGTGGCCTCCGTCGCCGCAGAGCTCAAGGCATGGTACAGGCTAAAGGAGATCGACAAGCAGAACGCAGGCTGCTCAAGCGAGGTCCAGTCGCTTTCCTTCCGAATGGAACACCGGATGGGCGAGATCAACTGCCTGGACGCCTGCCTCGACCAACCGGCCGAGGGCTGCGTGGACCGATGCCGGGGGAAGACCTCGCTCGCAACCCCTCCGCCGCTTCCGGAATAGCCGGGCGTTCAACGCCGGCCCTAAACAGGCCCACCGTCGTCCAGACGGCCGGCGGCGGAGGAACACCGCTGATCAGCTCGGGCGCTTTGACTTTTTCATGCAATTGCTCCTATAGTTCGCCAGCACGCCTTCTTCTTTGGGCCTTCGCCCCTCTTCAACCAGGGAGATCCCGGCCATGATCCCCAAACGGTTGCACGATTTCCTGCAAGAACACGTTCCCGAAGCGACCCTGCGCCAGCGCACCCGACGCAAGGAGGGGCGGTGCCACCTGGAGCTGGGATACCGCGACGAGCACCTGCTCGGCCGCATGGGCATCGTCTGCGACACGCTAGGGCCCAAGCTCGTGGCCCTGATGTGGGACGAGGCCTCGGCCCTCGAGATCGGCGGGTTCCTGGTGGTGGACAACCTGGCGATGGGGGCGCCGTCCATGGGCGGCATCCGCATGCTGCCCGACATCACCCCGGCCGACATCCACAACCTCGCCCGGGGCATGACGCTCAAGAACGCCGCCGCCGACCTGCCCTTCGGCGGGGGAAAGGCCGGCATCATCGCCGACCCGGGCGGTTCCCCGGAGGCGCACACGGGGGTCATCCGCGGCTTTGCGCGTCTGATCCGGCGCTACCGCAGCCTGTACGTGCCGGGCCCCGATGTCGGCTCCAACGACGCGGATATGCAGACCATCGCCATCGAAAACGGACTGGACGCCGCCGTCTCCAAGCCGGCGGCGATGGGCGGCAACCGCATCGACGAGCTGGGCGCGGCGGCGGGGGGTGTGGTCATCGCGCTGGAGCGGCTGCTCGAGATCCTGCCGCGGCTGGCCGTGCTGCCCCAGTTCAGCCAGTTGAAAACGCCCGGGCCCGAGGAAGTCACGGTGCTTATCCAAGGCTTCGGCGCCGTCGGCGCCCATGCGGGACGCATCCTGAAGGAGAGGCTCCCGGCGGCCCGGGTGATCGGCGCGAGCGATCTCGACGGCTACCTTTTCGATCCGGCCGGCCTGGACGTGGATGCGCTGTTTTCCGTCTGGAAGCAGCACGGAAGGGTCACCGGCCGCTGGTACCGTGACCGCATCCAGCCGCAGGGGCGCCGCCACCCGACCCGCTTTTCCACCGATGCCGACAACCTGCTGCGGGAATCCGCCTTCTGTTTAGTGCCGGCCGCGCCGATTTTCAACTACCTGGGGGTGCTCCCGTCCGAAAGATGCGCCATGAGCGTCGAGCGCATGGGCCGCTGGTCGCTGATCGTGGAGGGGGCCAACACCTATTCACCGGACCCCAACCGCAAGGCCGCGCGCACGCGCATGGAGCAGGTCGTCTACCGCCAAAAAGGGGTCATGGTCGCCACCGACTACCTGGTCAATTCGGGCGGGGTCATTTTCGCGGCCCAGGAGCAGATCATCCCCACGCCGCCGGAGCTGCAGATCCCCGAGGCCATGCTCGGCCACCGCGACGCCGTCGATCAGTGGCTGCGCGACCATGCAGCGGATTTCTCCCGGCTCTCCGAAAAACGCCTGGAGGCCGGTCGGGCCTATCGGGAGAAGGTCATCCGCCGCAACATGACCGAGCTTGTCGACCTGCTCGCCGCCCGCGCCGAACTGCTGCCCTGTCAGGCGGCCGAGCGCATCAGCGTGCGCCGGCTGGCGGCCCGGGAGAGCGAGCGCACCGCCAAGGACATCATGGAGCCGATGCCCTCGGTGCGGGTCGACACCCCCCTCACCGAGGTCGCGGCCCTGATCGTGCAGGGCCGCGGCAACATCATTGCCGTCCTCGGCTCGGATGACAAGATCACCGGGGTCCTCACCACCTGGGACGTCACCCGGGCCGTGGCCGAAGGCGCCTGCGAGGGAAGCCTCGCGGCCATCATGACCCGGCAGGTGGTCTTCGCCGCACCGGCCTCGCGCATCCCGGACATCGTGCGCGAGCTCGAGCAGAACCGCATTTCGGCCATGCCGGTCGTCGAGGAGGGCCGGGTGCTCGGTGTGGTCAGCTCCGATCTGCTCGCCCAGCGCTACCTGCCGCAGCTTCTGCGCTCGCAGCGCATCGAATAGAACGTCCCTCCTTTCATTATTCTGTAGCCATTAAATAAGGCAAATTCCAGAACCCCACCCACCAGCGGCGGCCCCCTCCTCCAGCTGCGCCGCATCACGATTTGCCCTATTTGATGTCCGGGCTAACAAACCGGCCGTAAAATATGCCGGCTCCTTTTCGGGGTCGGCCGCACCGGGGCTAAAGTTTTTTCCTAACACGCCCGATATTGCCGCAATGGAAGGCTCAAATCGGATCGGCCGCGCCTGCCATTTTCCACCCGTACCGGTCGTTCCGCAAGCATCCCGTATTCCGGCCGATATCACTGTCAATTCATTCGCAATGGGAGGATCGAGATGAAGAATCGCGTGTTGATGCTCTGCCTGGTGTTCTGTGTGCTGGCGCTGGCTCCGATCGCGGGCGTTCCCGTCGCCGACTTGGAAGCCCAGTCCTCCAGCACCCCCGTCAACCTGTCCGGCATGTGGATGATCGATCTTGAAAACGGCAAGAAGGGCTGGATCAACATCGTTTACCAGCCCACCGGGGCTGAGAGCTACAAGGGCCGCGCCTCCATCCCGGACTCCGGGGAGTTCAACGTCAACAGCATCCAGGTGCGCGATCATTTTAAATTGGGCAACGACGCGATCTTCAACGCCGTCGGCAACGCCGGGCCGCTTCGATACATTATTTTCGACAAAGTGGCGAGCAGCACCATGGTGTCCGGCAAAATCATGGCGACCCACGGCAATCTATTCCCGGGCCATGTGGCGCAGGTCAAGTTCATTGCACGCAAAGGGTAGCCCACTGGAGGGTTCAACCAGACGATGGGGCCAACTGAAAAGGCTTTGCACGGGAGGAGATCATGATCAAACGTGTTATCGGCGCGATCGGGCTGATGCTGGTGCTCGGCGCGGCTTACCCGGTCTTCGGATTGGATGACGAATGGAAGTATTATTCTTACAAGTTCCCGAACGTGATCGGAAAAAGCCGAAGCGAAGCGGAGCAGCTCTTCAAGGCCAACGGCTATCAAGTCACTATCGTCGAGGGCAAGCCGCAGTTGTCGACCCAGATCGGAAAGGTCATCGATCAGGACCCCAAGGGAGAGCAAACCCACATCATCTTGGGGAAGTGGAAAAAGCCGATCGTTCTGACCATCGGCGCCGACGGCGGCTTTGTTCCCGACACCTTGTTGAAAACGGAGTCGGAGGCCGTCAACCTGGTCAAAAAAGCGGGCTATGTGCCCCGGGTGGTCTATTACCCGGAAACCGTCGGGGGCATGGTCGGCAAGGTCAAGAATTCCGAGCCGCTGCCGCACCGCGCGCTGCCGCCCGGGGGGACGGTCCAGCTGATGGTCGGGCGCTCGTCGTTCGACATGCCCAACCTGATCGGCACGCCGCTCAGCCACGCCACCCAGAGCCTGGATATGATCAGCAAGACCAAGTCCCTCAACCTGAAAACCACAGTGGCCACCAAGGACACTCAAAACATGGCCGACGACGGCAAGGTGTTCGACCAGAACCCCAAGACGGGCGCGGCCCTGGCGCCGGGCAGCGCCGTCGCCCTGAGCGTCTACCGCTGGGTCTACCCGATGCCCAACTTCACGGGCATGACCGACAAGGAGGCCTTCGCAGCGCTGAACCAGGTCAACAGCAGCCGGCCGGGGTTCATCAAGATGTCGGCAACCCAGACCAAGGATTCGGCGAACCAGAAGGACCACGACCGCATCCACGACCAGAACCCCAAGCCCGGAACGATCGTTCAGCCGGGTGCGACCGCGATCGTGTACACCTACAAGTACCAACCTTCCGCTCCGGCGGTGCCGGCCACGGCCTACGTCGTTCCGAATGTGGTCAATAAAAACGAACACGATGCCGCCCGGGAAATCCTGAAGGCGGGAGGGAAACTCCTGCCGACCCAGTACACGCTTTCGAACCCGTCGCGCAGCGGGAGGGTCCTGGCGCAGTCGATCCCGGCCGGCACCAAGACCGCGGAAGGGGTCTGCTTGACGGTCGGAAAATCCAGATAGGAGACGGTGGAATGGATCTGCAGCAGACATTGCATGAAATCGGAAAAACCCTGCCGGCCGAGCTCGTCACGCAAAAGGACGGCTCGCTCAAGCTGGAGGCGGTCATTGCCGAGCGCAAATCCTTCTTGTCGAAGAAGAAGCTGACCTATTCATGCCGCATGCGGGTCGACGGCCCGGGGAAACAGGTGCGGTTCTTCGAAATGCTCAAGGAGTCCGGCTTCGGGGTCTCCGGCGGCGGCGACGAGGACATGGGAACCGGCTTCGGATTCAAGAAAGAAGTCTATAAGACCAGCGGCGCAGAGCGCAACGGGTCCATCGAGGAGCAATCCCGGCTGTTCGGGAAAGAGTATTCCTACAAGTTCGATTTCGGCCGCTTCCGCGAAGCCGTCCGGCAGGCGAGCGAAGCGGCCGGTTTCGCGTTTGAAATCAAGTTGACCGAAAAAGCAGTTTGACGACGACCAGGGTGACGTCGTCTTCGAAGTCGGATTCGCCCTTGAACTGCTTGAGCTGACCCAGCACGGCGTCCGTGATCCCTTGAGCCGAATCCGCGGCGTGGCGGCGCATCAGGCCGTAGAGGCGATCCTTGCCGAACATCTCGCCGGACGCATTGCGCGCCTCCCAGATGCCGTCGGTGCCGATCAGCAGAACCTGCCCGTCGGCCAGGCCGTTTTTCGACCGGGCGGTGTAGGATTGATCGGCATCGATGCCCAGTGCGGCTCCCGGTCCGGCCAGGTTTTCGAAGGTGTCGGTCGCCGGGTGATAGAGGATCGCCGGGTCGTGGCCCGCGCGCACCCAGCGCAACTGCCGGGTCCGGGGGTCGATTTCAACGAAAAACAGGGTGATGAAACGTCCTGTCTCCCGCATGTCCCGGGAGAGCTCGCGGTTGACGTCGCCGATCACCTGTTCGATGGGGCCGGGCTCCAGCGCGCGGCTGCGCAACAAGGCACGGCTGCTCGCCATCAGGAGCGCGGCCGCCGTGCCGTGCCCGCAGACATCTCCCAGGGCGATCCGAATCGTTCCGGAGCCCCGCGGCCCTTCGAAAAAATCGTAGTAATCGCCGCCGATGGCGTTGCAATAGATGCTGGCGCCGGCGATGTCCAGGCGTTCCATCCGCGGCGGACCTGTCGGGAGCAGGCTGCGCTGCACCTCCTCGGCCATCAGCAGGGCCTGCCTCATCTTTTCGCGATCCGCCAGCCCGTCCTGCATGCGGTTGAAAGCGGCCGCCAGTTCCGCGAATTCATCCCGGCTTCCGATCACGGTCGGCTGCTTGAAATCGCCGCGCTCCACTCTGCGGAAGGCGGCTTGCAGGGTTTGGATCGGCCGGGATATCCCCAAGGCGAGGATGAAGCTCACGAGGAATCCGGCGAGGACCCCCCCGATCCCGAGCTCGATCAGCCAGCGTCGCATCCGGTTCAAGAACGCCAACTGCTGGTCGAGGGAGCGCGCGACCATATAAGGGGGGGAGAGCTCGTCGGGGGCGTCGACCTTGACGACGATAAATCGCTCCGGCCCTGCCTGAACCGTGGCAGCGCGGCCGCTGTCAACCGCTGCCAGGCGCTGCCACGCGGCGGGCTCATCGCTGCCGGGTTCGGGGATGAACGGCGGGCCGCTGGATAGAAACGGTCCGCCCGCATCGAAAAAGGCGATCTCCGCGTGGCTCAGTTCGTGGATGCTTTTGAGGTCCTCCATCGACCAGGGCATCCCCACCGCCACCGTGCCGATCACCTCGCGTGCATAGGTCGGTCCGATGCGCACCGGTATGGCCGCCATCTGCAGAAATGAACCC
>CAZLSV010000005.1:61144-61474 GCA_964562235.1 uncultured Desulfatibacillum sp. | reverse complement strand
CCGTGACGCATGAAGCCGATCGCCGGGCGGCCGTCGAGGCTGCGGGCGACCGGGGCGTAGTCCCTGAGCAGGGGCTCCAGCACCGCGCTCTTTTCGCTGATGGCTCTAACCGAGCCGCCCATGTCCAAAACGGCCAGCAGCTGTACCTGAGGATAGTCGGGCAGTATCTCCGCATCGACCATGTCGTCGCGGGTCACCCGGTCGATGGCGTTGTCGGTGAGGATGGTGCGGACCAGAGTGTCCCCGGCGAGGGCCACCGCCAGTTCTCCCAGGCGCGCCCGTCGTTCCTCCATGAGCCGGGCAACCGATCTGCGGGTGCCGATCAGATCC
>CAZLSV010000005.1:49630-61134 GCA_964562235.1 uncultured Desulfatibacillum sp. | reverse complement strand
TCTTTCCACCATCTTTTCGGTCAACAGAAAAGCGCCCGCGACCAGGCATAATATGATGGCCGAAACGCTCAGCGCGAGCTTGTATTTGAAGGCCAGCCGCCGAGCCGACATGTCAGTAGCTTTCGCTGCCCGTGGATGGGTAGCTCCGACCGGATTTATCCGGGTGATCCAAAATGTCCTGAGCGCTTTGGGCGCTGCGGATGGAGAAATCGATCCGCAGCGGCTCGCTGACGACGCGGATGGGCTTCTGGTCGACCCCGCCGAAGATGTGCCAAACCCTCAACACATAGTCCCCCGGTGGCAGGTCCTGGATCCGGTAACGACCTTTATCGTCCGTTAGACTGAAATACCGGCTGGGCAGCACCAGGATATCGGCGACCATGCTTTTGTGCAGGTTGCAGTAGACCTTGTGGCGCCTGAGGCTGTTGAGCCTGGTGGACTTGGATTCGCCGGTTGGATAAAGCCCCAGGTCGAAAGGCTCCTCCGCGTGCGGCGAAAAGACGTTGTGCTGGACTTTGTCGGAGTTCAGGAAGCGGATTTCCTGCCCCTTGACCACCGGCAGCAGCCGCGGCACGAACTCTTTGTTCTTCTGGTCCATGATCGCGGGCTCCGGCGGAGGAGGGGTGGTTATCCCCTCGACGAAGACAACGGCGTGGTCGAACCGCGCCAGGGGCTGCCCGTCCTTGTTCAGAATGGTAACCTGCCCGTCGACGTCAACCGCTCCGACCTCAGCGGCCCCCGGTGTACAGAACAACGCAAAAAGAAACACGACGGCGAACGCCGCCGGGGCGCCTTGGACCGCAGCAGAGAGTCTAACGTTCATTGCGATCTCCCCCGAGGGGTGATGATACCCGTCAAAAGTCTCCGGCGGTCGAACAGGCCTCCACCGGTTGCAGGCCGATGATGGCAAATAATGCGACCGGTTCGGAAGGACGTCAAATCGGGGCACTCCCCGGGCGGTCGAAATGGCATCTCCCCTGCGACTTCGCGCCGGGCAAGGGGTCCGGAATCCTGTTGGAAACTCGGGTGTGAGGGGAAAACGCCGTGAGGTGTTGGGCGGGGCGCATGCCGAGCGGTGGACAAGGGCCATCGGCCGCCAGCCGATGGCGCAGAGGCTACTCGGAGTGGCCGGTTTGGGGGGCGGGCTCGATCTTGACGCGGCGGAGCCGTCCGAGCTTTTTCTGCAAAGCGTCCATGTAGAGGTAGAAAACAGGCGTTACGAAGAGCGTCAGCATCTGCGAGAAAAGCAGCCCTCCGACGACGGCCAGGCCCAGCGGCTGGCGCGATTCGCCCCCGGCTCCCCAGCCGACGGCGATCGGAAGCGAGCCCACCAGGGCGGCCATGGTGGTCATCATGATCGGCCGGAAACGGACCACGCAGGCCTCGAAAATGGCCTCCTCGGGCGTCTTGCGCTCGACACGCTGGGCCTCGAGCGCGAAGTCGATCATGATGATCCCGTTTTTCTTGACCAGCCCCACCAGCAGCACCAGCCCGACGAAAGAGTAGATGTTCAGCTCGGCGCCGAAAATAAGAAGGGTCGCAAGCGCACCGACCCCGGCCAGCGGCAGGGCCGAGAGAATCGTCAGGGGATGGATGAAGCTTTCGTAGAGAATGCCCAACACGATGTAGATCACCAGGATGGCGACGATGAGCAGGACCCCCAGGTCGCGAATGGAGGACTCGAACACCTGGGCCGTGCCCTGGAAGTTGGCGGTGACGGTCGGCGGCAGCAGGCGCCGCGCCGCCTGGTTCAGGTCCGAGACAGCATCCCCCAGCGCAAAGCCCGGCTTGACGTTGAAGGAGATGGTGACCGACGGCAGCTGCCCGCTGTGGTTCACGGTCAGCGGCCCGTACCCTTGCCGGATGCCGGCGATCCCGCTGAGCGGAACGAGCGCCCCGGTGGACGAGCGCACGTAGAGCAGCGACAGCGCGCCCGGGTCCATCTGGTGCTGGGGCTCGAACTCCATGATGACCGGAAACTGGTTGGTGGATGCGTAGATGGTGGAAATCTGCCGCGCGCCGTAGGCCGTGTAGAGGGCGTCTTCGATCTGCTGGGCGGAGATGCCGAGCGAGGCCGCCTTGTCCCGGTCGATCTCCACGTCCACCTGCGGGTTCTTGAGCTGCAGGTCGGTGGTGACGTCCTGGAACCCGGGCAGCGCCTGGATGGTTTCGGCCAGCTGGGGGGCCACCCGGTAGAGCTCGCTCACATCGGCCCCCTGCAGCGTGTACTGGTATTGGCTCTTGCTCAGCCGCCCGCCGATCCGGATCGGCGGCGGGTTTTGGGCGAACGCCCGTATTCCGGGCACCTGGGCCATCTTCGGCCGCAGCTGCTGGATGATCTCGTCGGCCGAGTGCTCGCGCTCGGAGCGGGGCTTGAGCCGCAGCACCAGAATCCCCGTGTTCTGTCCGGTGATGCTGCCCGCGCGGGCCCCGGCACTGGACATGAAGGCCTCGACATTGGGGTCCTGGCGCAGCACCTCGGCCAGCGCCCGCTGCTGGCGCTGCATGGCCTCCCAGGAAATGCCCTCCGCGGCTTCGGTCATCACGTAGATCTGCGAACGGTCCTCGCTCGGGATGAACCCCTTGGGAACCACCTTGAAAAGCCAGCCGGTCGCCGCCACCACCACCGCCAGCAGAACGAGCGTCAGGCCGCGTTTCCTTAATACCCAGCGCAGGCTCCGCGCGTAGGCCGCCAGTACCCACTCGTAGAACCGCTCGGTGGCCGCGTAAAAACGGCCCGGGTCCCGGCCTTCCTGCTGGGGGCTCAGGAACCGGCTGCAGAGCATGGGGGTGAGCGTCAGGGAAATCACCCCCGAAATGAGAATGGCCACCCCGATGGTGACGGCAAACTCCTGGAACAGGCGCCCCAGGATCCCCCCCATGAAAAGGACGGGAATGAAGACGGCCACCAGGGACAGCGTCATGGAGACGATGGTAAAGCCGATCTCCCGGGAGCCGTTGAGGGCCGCCTTGACGGGCCCTTCGCCCATCTCCAGGTGGCGCACGATGTTCTCCAGCATGACGATGGCGTCGTCCACCACGAAACCGACAGCCAGGATCAGGGCCATGAGCGAGAGGTTGTCGATGCTGTAGCCCAGCAGGTACATCACCGAGAAGGTGCCGACGAGCGACATCGGCATGGCCAGGCTGGGGATGACAGTGTCCGAAAGGCGGCGCAGGAAAAGAAAGATCACCAGCACCACCAGGGCCAGGGTGAACAGGAGGGTGAACTTCACATCCGTGACCGACTCCTCGATGGACTCCGACTGGTCGTAGAGGATGTGCAGCGACACCGAGGCCGGCAGCTGGGCCTGGAAGGTGGGCAGGAGTTTTTTGACCTCGCGCGCCACCGCCACGGTGTTGGTGCCCGGCTGGCGGTAGACGGCCATCGACACCGAGCGCTGGTCGAGATACCAGGCCGCGGTCTTGTTGTTTTCGACACCGTCCAGAACGCTGCCGAGATCCCCCAGCCGCACCGGGCTGCCGTCGCGGTAGCTGACGATGACCGAGCGGTAAGGCGCCGCGTGCAGGAGCTGCCCGCTGGCCTGAACGGTGAAGGCCTGGTTCGCGCCGTAGAGAGTTCCGGTCGGCAGGTTGACGTTGGCCCGCCGCACCGCCTCGGCGGCCTGGTCGACCCCGATGCCGAGAGCGGCCATTTTCCGGGGGTCGAGCTGGATGCGCACGGCGTATTTCTGCGAGCCGAAAATCTGCACCTGGGCCACCCCGCCCACCATGGAGATCTGCTGTGCCAGCATGGTCTCCCCGTACTCGTTGAGCGTGTAGAGCGGCAGCGTGGGCGATGTCAGGGCCAGGCGCAGGATCGGCTGGTCGGCCGGGTTGACCTTGCGGAAATACGGCGGGGTGGGCATGTCCCCGGGCAGATTGCGCGCCGCCCTGGAGATCGCCACCTGGACGTCCTGGGCGGCGGCATCGATGTTGCGGTTGAGGTTGAACTGGAGCGTGATCTGCGTGCCGCCCATGGAGCTGGTGGAGATCATGGAGTCCAGGCCGTCGATGGACGAAAACTCGCGTTCCAGCGGCGTGGCGACCGCGGTGGCCATGGTGGCCGGGCTGGCGCCGGGCAGCGAGGCCGTGACCGAAATCGTCGGAAAGTCGACATTGGGCAGGTCGCTCACCGGCAGCCGGGTGTAGGCCATGGCGCCGAAGATCAGGATCGACACCATGACCAGGGTCGTCATGACCGGGCGGCGGATGAAAATCTCTGAGATGTTCATGAGTCGGAAATCCGGACCTTGGTTCCGGGAACCAGCCGCAGCTGGCCTTCAATGACCACTTTTTCGTTGGCGCTCAGGCCTTTCTCGATGACCACCTCGCCCCCCAGCGTCACTCCCAGCGCGACAGGGCGCATCTCCACCGTCATGTCCGGTTTGACGACGTAAACGAACTGCCCGTCCTGGCCCACCTGGACGGCCTGGGAGGTGATGACCACGGCGTCGGGGCGGCTGGTCAGCGTCAGCACGGCCGTCACGAACTGCCCGGGCCAGAGATGTCTGCCGGCGTTGGGGAAGGTCCCCTTGAGCATGACGGTGCCCGTCTGGCTGTTGACCTTGTTGTCGAGGAAGCTCAGTGTGCCGGTCTCGATTTTCTGCCGGTTCTCGGTTACGAAAGCCTCCACCGACAACGGCCCCCGGGCCATGTGGGTCTTGATCTGCGGGAGATGTTGTTGCGGGACGGCAAACGCGACATGGATGGGCAGGACCTGGGCGATGTCGACCATGCTGATTTTATCGTCGTTGGCCTTGACCTGGGAGCCCTCGTCCACAAGCAGCCGGCCGGTCCGGCCGGCCATGGGGGCCTTGATGTAGCAGTATTCCAGCTGCAGCCGCGCGCGCTCCACGCTGGCGCGGTCGGCGGCCACCGTCGCCCGCAGCGCCTCGGCGTTGGCTCGGAACTGCTCGAACTTGTCGCTGCTCACGTAGTTCTTGGCGGCGAGCTCGGCATAACGCCGGGCATCCATGCCGGCTTTGTCGGCCAGTGCGACATCGCGCTCGAGCCGGGCCTGGGCTTCCTGCAGGGCCACCTGGTAGGGCCTCGGGTCGATCGTGAAGAGCAGGTCTCCATTTTTAACGTCCTGGCCTTCCCGGAAGTGCACTCCCACCAGCTGGCCGTCGATGCGGGACTTGATGGACACCGTGGCGTAGGCCTCGACCGTGCCGACCGCCTGCAGTTGCACCGGCACCGTCCGCTGCTCGGCCACCGCCACCTTCACCGGCACGAGCGCCTCCCGCTTTTCACGCTGCGGGGTCCCTTCGCTGCGGGTCATGAAGACCATGGTGATGGCGCCGGCCGCCAGGATGGCGGCGATTGCCAGGGCTTTCAAAGGGTGACTCCCGGTTGCGGCCGGAGGGCGGTCGGTCATGTCGAGGGCGCCTTTCAAGGGGTATCTCAACCCGCAGGGGGTTCTTTGCTATGCCCCTATTATCTGCCTTCTGAACGCAGATTTCAATAGCGGTCCGCCTTTACCCGGACACGGGTAGGCCGGTTTGACGGCCGGACCACCGAGCGGCCCGTCTAACGGCGAACGTATTCGAACCCGGGGATGCTGACCATGTTCTCCAGCCGGCTCAGGCCCCAGCTGGCGAGCGAGACCAGCGCCAGGTAAACCGCGCCGACCACGAAGAACACCTCCAGGTATTTGAAGAACAACGAGGCGAGAATCTTGGCCTCACCGGTCAGCTCGATACAGGTCACCATGTAGGCCAGGGAGGAATACTTGATGAGGTAGATGAGCTCGTTGCCGCAGCCCGGCAGCGCCCGGCGGATGGCCTGGGGCAGCAGGATGGTCACCACCGCCCGGCTGCGGCTGAAGCCCAGCGAGCGCGCGGCCTGAAGCTGGCCCTGCTTGATGGAGCGCAGGGCCCCGCGGACATACTCCGCGTGGTAGGCCCCGCTGCAAAGCGAAAAGCCGATCACCGCCGCGGCATAGGGGCTCAGGTAGATGCCCAGCTGGGGCAGGCCGAAATACCACAGGTAAAGCTGAACCAGCAGCGGGAACCCCCGGAACAGCAGGCCATAGATCTCGGCCGCGCGTTTCCAAAAGGGGCGGCCGTAGACCCGCAGGGTCCCCGCGAAGACCCCGATGGCCAGGCCGAACACCGCCGAGGGCAGGATCAGGCCCAGGCTGACCCACAGGCCGCGCAGCAGGGCCGGGGCGACTTCCTGGGTGTAGAAGGACAGGTCCATGGCGGCTAGGCCGGCTCCCGCCCCGCCGTGTGCAGGCGCGCGATCTTGGCGCAGAACTCGCGCGTGCGATCGAGGGTCGCGTGGTTGAGAATGGTGGCGGGCGGCCCCTGCTCGAGGATGACCCCGTTTTCCATGAAGAGGATCTCTTTTGCCAGGGCCGCGGCAAAGCCGATCTCGTGAGTCACGAGCGCCATGGTCATCCCGCCGGCGGCCAGGTCGCGGATCACCGCGTGGACTTCGCCGATGAGCTCCGGGTCAAGGGCCGAGGTCGGCTCGTCGAGCAGCATCACTTCCGGGTCCATGGCCAGGGCCCGGGCGATGGACACGCGCTGCTTCTGCCCCCCTGAAAGCTCCGCCGGATACTTGAAGACGTGGTCGCTCAAGCCGACCCGTTCCAGCTCGGACAGGGCCCGCTCGCGGGCCTCGCGCTTGGGGATTTTCCGGACCCGCACCAGGCCGATCTGCACGTTGTCGAGCGCCGTCAGGTGGTCGAAGAGGTTGAAATCCTGGAAGATCATCCCGACTTTCTGCCGGTAGGCGTAGAGCCGGGGCTTGTCAACCGGGTCGATCTCCCGCTCGTGCAGCCAGACCCGCCCCTGCTCGAAGCTCACGAGGAAGTTGATGCAGTGCAGCAGCGTGCTCTTGCCGCTGCCCGAGGGGCCGATGATCACCTTGATGTCCCCGCGATGAAGCTCGAGCGAGACCCCCTTGAGCACCTCCTGCCCGGCGTAGGCCTTGTGGATGTTTTCCAGCCTGAGAATCGGTTCCGGTCGGCTCATCGGATCGGCCCCCTCACCGCGTGTAGCCCGACATGGCCACCCGCTCCTCCAGGATGTGCAGGGCCTTGGTTCCCAGCCAGGTCAGCAGCATGTAAATGAACCCTACCATGAGGTAGAGCCAGAAATGCTGGTAGGTGCGGGAGGCGGTGTGGTTGGTGCGGGCCATGAGCTCGGCCACCCCCAGGGCATAGGTGACCGCGGAGTCTTTCATGATGACCGTGAACTCGTTGGACCAGCCGGGGAGCGCAAGCCGCAGCGCCTGGGGCAGGATGATGGAGGCGATCGCCCGGGGGTCGCTCATGCCGATGGCGCGCGCGGCCTTCATCTGCCCCTCCGGCACCGAAAGGATCGCCCCGCGCAGGATCTGGGACTGGTAGGCCGAGCTGATCAGCCCGAGGACGCCGATCGCGATGGTGAACGGGGACAGGTCTATTTCCAGCACCGCGAGAATGCCGAAGTAGATCAGAAACAGCAAAACCAGCAGCGGGATGCCCCGGAAAAACCAGACGTAGACGCCCACCACCCGCTGAAGCCAGGTGCGGCCGTAGACCTGGGCCACCGCGAGGAAAAGCCCCAGGGCCAGGCCCATGGCGAGCGCCCCGCCGACCACCGTGAGGGTAACCCAGATCCCCCCGAGTACATAGGGCAGGCCTTCTATGATGGCTGCTAAACCGCTGTGCATATGCGCCCGAAACGAGAGGAAGGCTGAACCCGCTGCTCAGCCTTCCCGCCCATGTTGAACCTTGAAAATACTTTCGGCCCGCCCTACCGCCGACAATTTACCGGAGTTCCCATTTTTTCACGAGCTCCTGGAATTTGGGCGATGCCTTGAGCTTCTTCCAACCCTCGTTCAGCTTGGCGAGGTACTCGGTTTCGTCCTTGCGCACGGCATAGCCGTAGTTGGTGTCGGGCTGGCCGTAGCTGCCGATGCTCTTGACCTTCAGGCCCTTGTCCTGGGCGTTCTTGAGCGCTGTGTTCGAAACGGCGGCGCAGTCCGCGCGCCCGTTGGCCACGTCCTCGATGGCGAGCGGGGTCGTGTCGTAGGCCTTCAGCTCGAAGCTGGAGCCCTTCTTCAGCAGGTTTTCGGTCATCCACTTGGACTCGGCGCTGCCCCGCAGCAGGGCGATCTTGCGGCCGGGCTCCAGGCACTGCTTGTCCGTGAGCGTGGAATCGCTTTTCACCACCAGCCGCTGCTGGACCGTCCAGTAGGGCTCAGTGAAATTGACCGCGGCCTGGCGCTCGGGGGTGATGCTCATGCCCGAGGCGATCACGTCGATCTTCTTGGACTGCAGGGTCGGGACGATGGCGGCCCAGTCCGTGGGCTGGTGCTTGACCTTGAATTTCATCTCGTTGGCGATCCAGTCCAGGGCGTCGATGTCGAACCCGGCGGGTTTGCCGTCCTTGCCGACGAACGAGAACGGCGGGTAGTCGGCATCGAAGCCGTTGATGTAGACTTTGTCCTGCGCAAAGCCCGGGGTCAACGTCAGAACGGTTACGAGGGCGGCTGCCGCCATGCTCAACCAAACGATCTTTCGTGCCATCGAAACTCTCCTTTCGGTTTTTGGCAGGCCGACCTCGAACTGGACCACCGTCCTGAGACCGCCTGCAGGTTGCTGCTCCGCTCACATTTAGGAACATGCTTTAAAACCGGAGGATAAGGAATTCACCCTCCGCAATTAACCGGGTGGACTGGACAGACGCCCTTATAGTTCAACCCGATAGGCTTTACAAGCGCCGCCCCTCGGCGAAGCTCAATTCTCAGGTTGGGCCGGGGTTTCCGGCGTCAGGGGTCGGATCAGGACCTTGTCCACGCGGTGGCCGTCCATGTCCACGACCTCGAACCGGAAACCGCTCCAGTCGAAGTGATCCCCCGACCGGGGGATGCGGTCCAAAAAGGCCATCACCAGCCCGCCCAGGGTCTGGTAGAGATTTTCATCCTCGAAGGGCAGCTCGTCCCTTTCGAGGAACTCTTTCAGATCGTCGGCCAGCACCTTCCCGTCCACCAGCCATGAGCCGTCCTCGCGCCGGGTAATTTCGCCTTCCTCATCCTCGCCCGGGGTCGGGATGTCCCCGACGATGGCCTCCAGGACGTCGCTGGTGGTGACCAGGCCCTGGAACCCGCCGTGCTCGTCGATGACGAGGGCGACGTGGGTGCGCTTTTTCTTGAATCGTTCGAGCACATCCAGGGCCGACATGCTCTCGGGGATGAACAAGGCCGGCCGCAGCACCGAGCGCAGGTCGATGGGCCGACAGCTCAGGTTCTGGGAGAGCAGGTCCTTGGAGTTGACCATCCCGATGATGGTGTCGATCTGGTCCTCCGCCACCGGGTAGTGGGTGTGGCTGCTGGAGGTGATTTTTTGCTGGGTTACCTCGGGGGGGTCGTTGAGGTCGAGCCAGACGACGTCCGGCCGCGGCGTCATGAGGGCGTTCACGGTGCGGTCGCCCAGGCGGAACACGCGCTCGACCATCTCCTGCTCGGTGGGCTCGAACACCCCCTCCTGCGTCCCCTGCTCGATCATCATCTTGATCTCTTCTTCGGTGATGGAGGCTTCGGTGGAGGGCTTGATGCCGAAAATCCGCAGCACCAGCTGAGTCGAAAGGCTGAGCAGGTGGACCAGGGGAGAGGCCACCCAGGCCAGGTTCCGCATGGCCGGCGCAAAGGCCGCCGAAATGCTCTCGGCATGCTGCAGGCCGATCTGCTTGGGGACCAGCTCGCCGATGATCAGGGTCAGAAACGTGATGGCCAGGACTACGCCGAACAGGCTGACGGCCCCGCCGTGAGGGGCGATCCAGGCGATTTGGTTGAGCACGAGGGTCAGCTGGTCGACGATGGTCGCCCCGCCGAAAGCGCCGGTGAGAATCCCCACCAGGGTGATGCCGATCTGGACCGTCGACAAAAACTGGCTGGGGGAATTGGCCAGCGCCAGGGCGATCTTAGCCCTTGGGTTGCCCTCTTCGGCGCGCTGATGAAGCCGCACCTTACGGGCGGATATGATGGCGATCTCCGCCATGCTGAAAAGGCCGTTGGCGACGATCAGCGCTAGGATGATGAGGATTTGTGTGCTCAGAGGGTCCATTTTCGATTTGGGTTAGTATAAATCAAGATAACCATTCTGCACAACTTGAAAATATGGGGCGACGGCACCTCACCACGAGCTCCGGTCTCCGGCGATTACAGCGCACCCCAGAGGATCCGGGTTGCAAAGATAACCAGGAAAACAGCATAAATCCGCTTTAGGGCGACCACAGGTGTCTTGTGAGCCAATTTGGCTCCGAACGGCGCCGTGAAAAAGCTGAAGAGGGCTATGCCCAAAAGCGCCGGTAGATAGAGATAGCCTATATGTGGCGTTGGGAGGTCTGCAATCGGCAGCCCGTTGATAATGTAACCGAGAGTTCCAGCCACTGCAATTGGAAAGCCGATCGCCGCCGAGGTGCCGATGGCATGATGAACCGGGACATTACACCACATCATAAAAGGAATGGACAGTGCGCCGCCTCCAATCCCTACGAGGCTTGAGACCGCGCCGATAACAACTCCCACCCCGTTCATGCCGAGCAGCCGAGGCAGCTGCCGGCTCGGCTTCGGCTTGAAATTGCTGAGCATCGTGGCGGCAACATAGTACAAAAAGCAGGCAAAGGAAATTTTGAGCGCCTTTGTCGAAAGCTGGGCGGCAAACCATGTTCCCGAAAAGGTCCCGATCAGTATCCCAAAAGTAATCCCCTTGACGATGTCCCAGCGGACGGCACCGTGCCTATGATGGGTCATAAAGCTGGATACCGAGGTAAACACGATGCTGCCGAGGGAGGTCGCCAGCGCTATCTGCATCATGTGCTGAGCGGAAAAACCCTGAGCCGTGAAAACGAAGACGAGGATCGGCACGACGACGACCCCGCCGCCGATCCCGAGGAGGCCTGCAATTATTCCGACGACCACCCCGAGCGGAGGATAAATTATCCATTCCAACACAATCGCGTCTCCTGCGGACATCAGGTTTTTGTATAAATTTGGTTTTTTAAACCAATTCACAAGAAAAGTCGAGGTGTTTTGCACCTCGACTTTTCCTGATGAAGCGCAAATCCGCACCGGAATGGGGCTGGCGTGAATGCCGACCGCCGTTCGGTCTCGGATTGAAGGGTCAAACCGAGCGGTTGATGACACCTTCCGTTCTTAGGGATTCGATCTCTTCCTTTTTATAGCTCAGAAGTTTTTCCAGGATCTCCTCGGAGTGTTGGCCCAAAAGCGGGGCCGGCGCATAGACCTCACCCGGGGTTTCGGAGAGGCGAATGGGAGAGCCGACAATCTTCATTTTGCCCACCCGCGGCTGGTCGATTTCCACCAGCATTTTGCGATAGGCGATGTGAGGGTCTTCACAGATCTCTTTTATGTTGTTGGCGGGTGAGTGCGGTAACCCGGCCTTTCCCAGCAGGTCCAGCCATTCACTTCGGGTCTTCTTCCTGAACTCGGGGATTAAAATCTGTTCCAGGTCCTTCCGGTGTTGGGTCCTCAGCGGATTGGTGGCG
>CAZLSV010000005.1:38336-49620 GCA_964562235.1 uncultured Desulfatibacillum sp. | reverse complement strand
TGCTCGCTCAGGTCCTCCCGGCCGATCAGCTTGCAGAAGCTTTTCCACAAGTTGTCGTTGCCCAGCGCAATGATCATATGGGCATCGTCCTTGGTCGGGAAGGACTGGAAGGGAACAATTGACGGGTGGGCGCTGCCGAGCGGGCCGGGAACCTCTCCGCTGATCGTGTAGCGCACGACGGCATTCTCCAGCACCGTGAAAAGACCGTCGATCATGGCCCCGTCGAAATGTTGCCCTCTGCCGGTTTTTTCACGGTGCAACAGAGCTGCCATTATCGCGATGGTCGCCTGATGTCCGGAGAAAATGTCCCCCACGGAAGAGCCGACACGACACGGCGGCCCCCCTTCCGGACCCGTGATGCTCATGAGCCCGCTGTACCCCTGGGCCACCATGTCGTAGGAGGGGCGGGCGTCATATCCCGGCAGCGAGTCCTGACCGAATCCGCTGATGGACGCATAAATGATCTTGGGGTTGATCCGCTGCAGTTCTTCCCACCCGAAGCCCAGCTTTCTCATCGTCGTGGGCCTGAAATTTTCGACCACCACATCCGAGATCCTGATCAGGTCCGTCAGGATTTTTTTCCCTTTGTCCTGCTTAAGGTCCAACGCGAGGCTTTTCTTGTTGCGGTTGAGGCTGATGAAATAACCGGAGTTGTTTTTCCCGCCGCTGCCGGCGAAAGGCCCGAACTCGCGGGCATCATCTCCGTGCAGCGGTTCAACGTGAATCACCTCGGCCCCGAGGTCTGCCAGAAACATGGTGCACGTCGGTGCCGCGAGGACATGGCTCAAGTCAACGACCCTGATATTTTCCAGCGCTCTGGCCATACGGCAGGCTCCTTTCATTCAGTACCATTTAACGGACAGTGTTCCGTTCGGTTTTTTTATCCCCCGCCCAACCCTGCCGGCGGGTGCCCGTGCCGATGTAACTGTTTCCAGGGGCGGAATGAGGCCCGGCGTCATGGAATACCCAGGACGGTGAACAAAAACCAGCAGACGACCGCGCCGATCGGTGTCATGGCCAAGCCCCAAATGAGCATATTCCTAAACAACTTTTTCCGGTCCTGGTCTTCCGTGGCGTTGGCTATGAAAATGGCCCCCAGGGTGGAAAGTGGGCTCACATCGGTCACATGCCCGCAGAGGATGATGCTGGAAAGCAGCCCCAGCAGATCGGTTCCCCCGATTTTGGCCAGGAGGTCCGGGGCCATCGGCACAAATGCCGGAAGAATTACGCCAATCGTGCTGGCATAGGCAGAGATCAGTCCGGACCAGAAACCGGCGACCAGGGTAACGGTAAAAGGCGAGGACTGTTTTGCCATGATCTCCGCAAACAGAGCCATGCCGCCGATCTTGCTCATGAGATTGATCAGCACGGTCACCCCGGTGACCATCATGATGGCGCTCCAGGGCATGGCCTTAAACGCTTTATCCTCATCGGCCGCCCCCAGCAGGATCAAAACCGTCCCGATCAGAAACCCAAAAAAACCTATGTCCACCTTGAAGAAAATCACCCCGATGACCAAAATGGCAATCCCCGCCAGGGTTAGGTATTGCTGGCGATTGAAGGGCTCTACATCAACCTTCATAACGACCGGAGCGCCAGCCGCACCCCCGCGCTTCCACAGCTTCAGGCCGCCGAAGAGTAGATAAGCGCCGATCCCGATCGCAAAAAAATAGACCAGACTGTTCATCCAGAGGATAAAACTCCAGTCCGGAAGATTCATTTTTTCCGCCAAACCCTTCACGATGACCCCGGCGACGGCTATCGGCGACATGTTGCCGGCTTGGGTGCCGTTGGCCACCATCACTGCCATCAAGAAAGCCGGTATTTTCGTCTGCGAGGCCAACAGCATGCATGGCGCTGCCATCAACGCGCAGATCGTAATGGCGCCGGGCCCGAGAGACGACAGCGCAAACGCCAGGATGAACAAGATGATCGGGAGCATCGCGACGTTGCCGCGAACTCCTTTTACGGCGTAGTTCGTCAGCTTCATCAGCGTGCCGTTGATATTTGCAATGGCAAACAGATACGTAATGCCGGCCAGCATGAGAAATACGTTCACGGGATATCCGGCAATTAAATCCCTGATTTTGACGCCGCCGATGTAGTAGCCGATCACCAGCGAAATGGCCAGGCTCAGAGGCCCGACATTCACGTTTCTGACAATACCGATGACCACCGCGACCGCTAGCGCAACAAGAGATAGCTCTGCCAAGCCCATGATTTTCCCTCCATAGTCAATCTGTTCGGGTCAATTCCGTGATGCTTGCCTCGTTCCTTTGAGCGGCGATGTTTCGGAAGCGGAAGCGTCTGACTCCTCCGGGTAAACGCTTTCCAACGCATTAAATTGCCTTGTCATATGCTCCTGCATGAGTCTCCCGGCTGCCTCGGGATCTCTTTCCCGAAACGCTTGCTGGAGATCGCGATGTTCCTGCATGGATTCTTTGAGCCGATTGGGTTGATATATCTGACGATATCTGTAGAGCAAAATTTTCTGCCGGAGGCCGTTGATCACCTCGCTCAACACTTTATTGCCAGACAGCTCCTGGACCAAAGAATGGAACCTGTGATTGACCGCCATGTATTTTTCCCTGTCTTCCGCCTGGCAGTGCTCTTCAAGCTTCCGGTACAGTTCGTCCAGTCTCTTCATCCCGGCTTCGTCAATCTTTTCGGCGCAGGCTCTCGCGCAGGCAGCTTCAAGGATGCCCATCACGTAGAACATCTCACCGATATCCTTTATGGACGGCTGCGCAACGTATGCACCTCTATTGGGGATCAATTCGATGAGGCCTTCGGAGCTCAGAATCCGCAAGGCTTCTCTAAGCGGTGTACGGCTGATGCCCATGGCTTGGCACATGGGTTTTTCAAAGATCCTGTCTCCTTTTTTTAACGCTCCTTTGCGGATCCCGTCTCGAATTCGCCTGGCTGCTTCCTGGGCAAGATAACCGACTTGAATTCTTTTCATTAAAGAGCCCTTAGAAAACCCTGATTGGGGATAGATTGTATACATTATACAAATTAGCCGTACACACTCTGTCACTCGAAGTCAATAAAATAATGAAAGATCTTCATTAAAAAAAGAAAAATATTTTTGTGACATCGATTGCAGTATTAGGAATAGCCGCCTTCGTGTTGGGCTTCCTGCGCAGGAGCTTGCTTCACGCCGCAGGATGTTATAGCTTTACCGCTCAGTTAGTCTTCCGGATGCACCCAAGCGGCTCCTGGACTCTTTCAGGAGAATCAATCCACATGCCGCAGCTCGCCAAACGATACAGCCCGAGGCTCTACGATGCCATCGAGCTGGCCGCAAGGGCCCACCACAACCAGGTCCGCAAGGGCACGGAAATCCCCTATGTCGTTCACCCGCTGGCCGTGGCCGCCGGGTTGATCCGGCTCGAGTGCCCCGAGCACACGGTCATTGCCGCGCTGCTCCACGACGTGCTCGAGGACACCTCTGTCTCCGCTGAAGAGATCCGCTCCCGTTTCGGCCCCGAAGTGGCGGCGCTGGTCCAGGGGCTGTCGGAGCCCGACAAGAAGGCCGCCTGGGAGGAGCGCAAGGAGCACACCATCCGGTACCTCGGCGGCCCGGCGAGCGAGGACGTCCTGCTGGTCGCCCTGGCCGACAAGTTGGACAACATCCGCGCGATCCGCGAGGGGCTTGAGAGCGACGGGGAAGCATTTTGGCGGCGATTCAACCGGCCGCGGGAAAAACAGAGGTGGTATTACGAGAACCTTGAGGCCGCTTTCTCGACGAGAGTCCGCCGGGGGCCGGCCCTGACGCTGCTGGCGGCGTTCAAGGCCGAGGTCAGCAAAGTCTTTCCAAAATAAGGAGGCTGGATCATGAAAAAGAACATTCTGGTTTTGTGCGCCGTTTTTTTCCTGTCCACGGCCGCGCTGGCCGGTTCGGCGCAATATCAGGTGACGGGGCCGGTCCTGGAAGTGCGCGACGACGCGATCGTGGTACAAAAAGGCAGCGAGAAATGGGAAATCGCCCGCGACAAGGCCACCGGCATTTCGGGCGACCTCAAGGTGGGTTCCAAGGTGACGGTCTTCTACACCATGCAGGCATCGAAGGTCGAGGTCAAGGAAGCGCCCAAGACCCCCGCGGCACCCAAAAAGAAATAGCGCCGGGCCGACCATGCACGTCCTGATGGTATGCGCTGAGAACGGTGCGCTGGCCGGCGGCAAGGTGGGCGGCCTGGGGGATGTCGTCGCCGAAGCCCCGCCCGCGTTGGCCCGAAAAGGCTGTTCGGTTTCCGTGGTGACGCCGTCCTATGGGTTTCTTCACCGCCGGAATGAATCCTCGGCGGGGGGCAGCCTTTCGTGCCGGTTTCGCGGCGCCGATCATCACGCCACCCTGCATGCGGTGAAGCCGGCGGCCGGTTCCGGCGAGGGAGTGGGCCACTACGTCATCGATCACCCGATCTTCGCGCAGCGTTCGGAGGGCTCGGGGGCGAACGACATCTATTCCATCGACCCCCCCGAAGCACCGTTTGCAACGGATGCCACCCGTTTTGCTTTTTTCGGAGCGGCCGTGGCCAAGGCCTGCCGGGAGGGCGCTTTCGGCGCAGTGGACCTCCTGCACCTGCACGACTGGCATGCGGCGTTTCTGTTGATCCTTCGCCGGTATGACCGCGACAGCCGCTTTCTGGGCGATACGCGCTGTGTCTTTTCCATCCACAACCTGGCGCTTCAGGGCATCCGGCCGTTTGAAGGCAGCCCCTCCTCTCTGGCCGCCTGGTATCCCCACCTGACGCCGACGCGCCACGAAATCTCGGACCCGCGCTGGCCGAACTGCGTGAACCCAATGGCGGCGGGCATCCGCCTGGCGGATGCCGTGCAGACGGTTTCGCCCACCTATGCCGAGGAGATTCTCAAACCGAGCGACCCGCCGCGTTTCTTCGGCGGAGAGGGGCTCGAAGCCGATCTGCAGGCGGCGCGCGCGCAGGGCCGGCTGTGCGGAATTCTGAACGGCTGCCGCTACCCGAGCGGACGGAGCCCGGCCGCGCTGGGTTTTCAGGACCTTTGCCGCCTTCTGAAAGAGACGGTCCTCGGCTGGACGGGGCGTGCGCCCGTGCTGGCCTCCGCGCATTTCCTGGCCCACAGCCGGCTGGCCGATCGCGCCGCCCGGCCGGATCGACCCGCCACGGTGCTGACCGCCGTCACCCGCGTGGTCGAGCAGAAGCTCTATCTGCTGAAAGCACCCGCTGCGAACGGCCGGCCGGCCCTGCACGCCCTGCTGGAGGCCCTCGGCCCCCGGGGGCTGTTCATTCTGCTGGGAACCGGGGATGCCGCCTATGAGCAATTCCTTTTGGAAACCGGCGCGCGGTTCGGCAATTTCATTTTCCTGAACGGCTATTCCGATGAAGCGGCCCGCGCCTTGTACGCCGGCGGGGATCTCTTCATCATGCCCAGCTCGTTTGAGCCCTGCGGGATCAGTCAGATGCTGGCGATGCGCGCGGGCCAACCGTGCGTGGTCCACCGGGTGGGCGGGCTGAAGGACACGGTCGCGCACGAAGTGAACGGCTTTTGCTTCGAAGGCGCCACGGTCGCCGAACAGGCCGAACGCTTCGTCGCCGTCTGCCGGCAGGCGCTGGAGCTGCGGCAGGCGCAGCCGAAGCGATGGCAGGCCATCCGCCGCAAGGCCGCCGCCGCCCGTTTCTCCTGGGACGATTCGGCCGCCGCCTACCTCCGGCGGCTGTACCGCCCGCATTCGAGCAGCGACAAAAAACCCTGAGGATCAGCTCTGCACTTTTGCGGCCTGAACCAGCGCGGAAAAAATTTTCCGTGAACAGGGGTCCTCGCGCCAGGTCCCTTCCGGGTGCCACTGAACTCCCATCGCGAAGCGTTGACCGGGAAGCTCCACGGCTTCGACGATTCCGTCTTTGGCCCGTGCGGTGACTAATAGACCCGGGGCGGGGTCCTTGAGCGCCTGGTGGTGCTTGCCGTTGACACAGATCTCGCGCTTGCCGACAATCTTGTGCAGGCGGCCGCCGGCCTCGATGCGGACCGTGTGGGTGTTCACGGCCTTGTCGGTCTTGGGCGTGTGGCAGATGCTCTCCGGCACCTGGGAGGGGATGTCCTGGTAGAGGGTTCCGCCGAGGGCGACGTTCAGCACCTGGATGCCACGGCAGATCCCGAGAAGCGGGAGGTTTTTCTCGATGGCAAGACCGGCGGCCATGAGCTCCATCCGGTCGAGGGCCTCATCGACTTCGCCCAGGCCGGCGAGAGGCTCTTCGCCGTAGCGGCCGGGGTGGACGTCGGGCCCCCCGCTCAGGATAAGCCCCTGCACCGAGCCCAGAATGGCCTCCAGGCTTCTACGGTCCTGGGCCGCCGGGATGATGACCGGTGCGCCGCCGGCATCCAGGATCGCCTGGCTGTAGTCGGAAAAAGTGTAGTCCATGAAATGGCCCAGCGAATACACTCCCCAGGCCCCTCCGGTCACCCGTGAGCAGGTGATGCCGATCAGCGGCGCGTTTTTTTTCGCGTTCATTCCTCAAACGTCCCTTTGACCTTGATCTGCTGCTGGTGGATCATCAGCCGGCCCTTGGCGAGAACCGAGTTGATTTCGAGGTCCGGTCCCAGGATCAGCAGGTCCGCATCCTTGCCGGCTTCCAGGCTGCCCTTGCTTCCGAAAAGGCCGACGCGCCTGGCCGGGTTGACGGACACGATTTTCAGGCTCTCCTCCATCGACAGCCCGGCCTTTACGAGCAGCTGCCAGTCCTCGAACAGGCACTGGATGTCGCCCACGCCGAGTTTCACCACGTTGCCCTTGGCGTCGAAGATCGGCATGGACCCGTTGGAATCCGAGCTGAGGGTGATCTGCTCGACCGGGACACCGGCGTCCAGCGCCATCCGGACGGCCTCGACGCTGGTGGGGTGGAAGTGCAGGTCCTTGCCGGTGGCCGTGATGTCGATGTTGCCCCCCATGTGGGCGAACTCGATGGCATGCTCCATGAGCGCACGCGTGCGGTTCAGGTGGGTCGGCAGGAACTGCCCGACGGGAATCTCCGTCTCCTTCACCATCCGGATCACCGCATCCAGGCGCCGGGGACCGGCGCCCATGTGCAGGTGCACAAGCCCGGCCTTGCCGCCGAGCATGCCGCCGACCCGCGCTTCGGCCGCGATGCGGCAGAGCTCCTCGAAGCTCGGCTGCGAGGAGCGGTGGTCGGAGACGGCCACCTCGCCCACGCCCACGACCTTGGGGATGAGCGCGATGTCCTTCCTCAGGCTCCCCGTGAGGGTGGCGAGCGGCAGCTGGTAGGAGCCGCTGTAGATGTAGGCCGACACCCCCTCCTGCTCGAGCTGCATGGCCTTGGCCAGCAGGGTCTCGGGCCGGCGCGAGACGTCGTCGGTCCCCAGAAGCCCCACGACCGTGGTCACGCCGGCGCGGGTGATCTTGGACAGGGTGATCTCCGGGGTGCGCGTCCAGGGGCCGGCCTCCCCGCCGCCGCCCAGAAGATGCACGTGCAGATCCACCAGCCCGGGCACGATCGTACGGCCTTTGGCACGGATGACGAGCGGTTTGAATTCGGCCGGAAGCTCGATCCGCTCCGCGATCCGGGCAATGACCCGGCCCGCGATCAGGATGTCCCGCCGGCCCAGTTTTTCCGGCGCGTATACGGCCCCGCCCGTGATCAGAGTGAACATGGGTTTGTCCTGAGAATCGATTGGTTGCATGGATAGCACCTCATGGCGGGTTCAATGGTACAAATGGCAGGCCACCCACCGGTCTTGTTCCAATTGCCGGAATACGGGTTCCTCCTTCGAACACTTCGGCATGGCATGCCGGCAGCGGGTGTGGAAGCGGCAGCCGGAAGGAGGGTTCACGGGGCTGGGCACATCGCCCTCCAGGATCACCTCCTCGCCTTTCTGCCGCGGGTCCAGCGAGGGCACGGCGGCGAGCAGCGCCTGGGTGTAGGGGTGGGCCGGTTTCGCGAACAAGGCGCGTTTTCCGGCCAGCTCGACGATCTTGCCCAGGTACATCACGGCGACGCGATCGCTGATGTGCCGGATCACGCTGATGTTGTGAGAGATGAACAGGTAGGTCAATCCGAAGCGCCGCTGCAGATCCTTCATCAGGTTGAGGATCTGTGCCTGCACCGACACATCCAGGGCGGAGGTGGGCTCATCGGCCACGATCAGCTGCGGCTGGGTTGAGAGCGCCCGCGCGATGCCGATGCGCTGGCGTTGGCCGCCGGAAAACTCGTGGGGATAGCGGCTCAGCTGCTCCCGCCGCAGCCCCACGGCCGCGAGCAGCTCGCCCACTTTTTCGTCGCGTTCGGAGCGACGGGTCAGGCCGTGGATCTCCATGGGCCGGCCGACGATCTCGCTTACCGTCATGCGCGGGTTCAGCGACGCAAACGGGTCCTGGAAAATAATCTGAAAGAATCGGCGCAGCGTTTGGAGTTTCTTCTTGTCGAGGTGCGCCAGGTTCTCGCCTCCGAACAGAATTTCACCTTCGGTCGGCTCGATGAGCCGGATGATCAAACGGCCGACCGTGGTCTTGCCGCAGCCGGACTCGCCCACGAGCCCAAGCGTTTCGCCGCGGGTGATCGTGAAATCCACTCCGTCCACGGCCCGCACGAAAACTTTTTCCCGGCCCAGTCCCCGCGACACCTCAAAGCGTTTTTTGAGCTGTTTTACCTCCAGCAGAGCCGCCGTCATGGGAAAGGCCTCCCGCCGTAAAGGTAGCAGGCGGCGTGGTGCCCGGGTGAAACCTCCAGCATCGGCGGCCGTTTCCCGTCGCAGGGCTCGAACCGGTGAGGGCAGCGCGGGTGGAACTTGCAGCCTTCCGGCAGCCGGGAGAGGTCCGGCACCGTGCCGGGGATCACCGCCAGCGCCTCCTTCTCCCGCTCGACCAGCGGGATCGCGCCCCACAGGCCCTGGGTGTAAGGGTGCCGGGGGTTCTCAAAGATCTCGACCACGCCGGCCTGCTCCACGATGGAGCCCGCGTACATGACGGCGACACGGTCGCACATCTGGGCCACGACCCCCAGATCGTGGGTGATCAGCAAAATCGAGGTGCCGGTCTCCCGCTGCATCTCCTTGAGCAGTCTCAGGATCTGGGCCTGGATGGTGACATCGAGGGCCGTGGTGGGCTCGTCGGCAATGAGCAGCGCCGGCCGGCAGGAGAGCTCCATCGCGATCATGACCCGCTGCCGCATCCCGCCGGAGAGCTGGTGGGGGTATTGGCCGGCCACTTTGCGGGCGTCTGGGATGCGCACCCGCTCGAGCATGGCGACCGCCGCGGCGAGCGCCGCGGGCTTCGCGAGCCCCTGGTGGAGCATGATGACCTCACGCATCTGCTCACCGATGCGAAAGACCGGGTTGAGCGAGGTCATCGGCTCCTGGAAGATCATGGAGATCTCCTTGCCCCGGGTGCGGCGCATCTGTTCGTTGGAGAGCGCCAGAAGATCGGTCTGCTTGTAGCGGATGGCGCCGTCGACGATCTTGCCGGGCGGAAAGGGGATCAGCCTCAGGATCGACAGCGCCGTGACCGACTTGCCCGAGCCGGTTTCACCGACGATTCCGAAGACTTCGCCCTCCTGGATTTGGAAGGTGATGCCGTCCAGGGCGCGGATCACCTTGCCGGCCGAAAAAAAGTGGGTCCTGAGGTTCTCCACACTGAGCAGGGCCATGGCCGTCAATCCTTGAGCCGCGGGTCGAGCGAGTCCCGCAGACCGTCCCCGAAGAGATTGAAACCCATGACCACCAGCATGATCGCCAGCCCCGGGAAGGTCGCATTGTGCGGTGCCGTGATCAGGTAAGGCCGCGCGGTGGAGAGCATCGCCCCCCACTCGGCGTGCGGCGGCTGGACCCCGAGGCCGAGAAAGCTCAAGCCCGAGGCGGTGAGCAGCACGGTCGCCATCCGCAGCGTGGTCTGGATAATGATCGGCGCCATCGAGTTGGGCAGCAGGTAGCGGAACAGGATGCTGGCGTCGCTCTCGCCCGCGGCCCGGGCCGCCTCGATGAACTCCTTCTCCTTCAGGCTGAGGATCGAGCCGCGCACGATGCGGGCGAACTGCGGAACCGAGTAGATCCCGGCCGCCAGCATGAGGTTCAACAGCCCCGGGCCTAAAACGGCAATGATCGCGATGGCAAGGAATATGCCGGGGAAGGCCAGAAGGATGTCCATCAGGCGCATGATGACGTTGTCGGTGACCCCGCCGTAGTAGCCGCCGAACATCCCGAGCAGCGTGCCGAGCACGAGCGCGATCAGCACGGCCGCCAGCTGGATCTGCAGCGAAACCCGGGCGCCGTAGATCACCCGGCTCAGGATGTCGCGCCCCAGGGCATCGGTGCCGAGCCAGTGCTCGCTGCTCGGCCCCTTGAGCCGCAAGGCGAGGTCGCCGTCGTTCGGCGGGTAGGGGGCGAGCACCGGGGCGAGCAGCGCCGTCAGCACAAAAACGAGAACGATGACCCCGCCCACGATGGCGGCTTTGTTGCGCTTGAGCCGGCGCCAGACCTCGGCGGCCTGCGATGTATTTTGAACCGCCTCACTCATGTCGGCTCGCAACTCTCCCTTTCGATGACTTCGTAAAGAGGCCAAGGTCAAGGCGTGCGAGTCTCGTGGCGCGAGGCGTACTTCCTGTATGCCGCAGCGCCGACGAGATGAAGCCCAAGGCAGAGATTGGCCTATTTACGGAGTCATCACTCATAGCGGATCTTAGGGTCGAAAAGCGCATAGGCGATGTCGGTCAAAAGGTTCACCAGCACGAAGGTGGAGGCCACCAGGAGCATCGAGCTTTGAACCACCGCGTAATCCCGCTGAAAAATCCCTTCCACCATCAGCCGCCCCACGCCGGGCAGGGAGAAAACCGTCTCGGTCAGAACCGCGCCGCCCAGCATGTAGCCGAACTCCAGGCCGAAGACCGTGATCACCGGGATCATGGCGTTCTTGAGGGCGTGCCGGTAGATGACGACCCACTCCTTGAGCCCGTTGGCCCGGGCGGTGCGGATGTAGTCCTGGCGTATGATCTCCAGCATCGAGGCGCGGGTCATGCGGGCGATCACGGCCGCGGAGGCCGCCCCGAGTGCCACGGCCGGCAGGATCAGGTGCCGCAGTTCGCCGCTGCCTCCGGCCGGCAGCCAGCGCAGATGGACCGAGAAGACCAGCATCAGCAGAAGCCCCAGCCAGAAAATGGGCATGGAAATGCCGAAAAGCGCTCCCACCATGCTTAAATTGTCGAACAGGGAGTACTGCCGGGTGGCGGAGATGACCCCGGCGATCAGCCCGATGACCGCGGCGATCACGATCGACAGAAACGAGAGCTGGACCGTGAAG